>JAZJYT010000015.1:0-77054 GCA_040390235.1 Pseudomonadota bacterium
AAGGGTCGCGCCATGGCATCGAGGACTATGTGGAGATCAAGTTTCTCTGTTTGGGGGATATCACGAAGTAAGACGGCAGCGCGGCCCGAGGCCGGTCACTACACAACTTGAAAAACAGAAAAGAGACACCTATGAAAAAGACAATCCTCACCCAATGGAGCCTGGCCCTGTGTGGCGGCCTGCTGTCGCTGGCGGCGATGGCGCAGAGCAGCAGCACACCGATCCGCATCGTTGTGCCCTTCAACCCCGGTGGCGGCTCCGACCTGTTCGCCCGCCTGATCGCACCCGGGCTGGCCGAAAGCCTGAAGCGGCCGGTCATCGTCGAGAACCGCGCGGGAGCCGGTGGCCTCATCGGCGCCGAGTACGTGGTCAAGTCCGCGCCCGACGGCAACACGCTGCTGTTGTCGGATTCGTCTGCCTACACGACCAACCCCGCGCTGTATCCGTCGATCCCCTACACCGCCAAGGACCTGGTGCCGGTGGTGGAGGCAGGCCGTTTTGCGAACACCCTCATCGTTCCCGCGAATTCACCCTACCACTCGCTGCAGGAAGTCATTGCCGCGGCGAAGAAGGAGCCGGGCAAAGTCACCATCGCCTCGTCGGGCAATGGCGCCAGCCCGCACCTGACGGCCGAGAAGCTGCAGCGCGAGACGGGCATCCGCCTCATCCATGTGCCGTACAAGGGCAGCGGCCCCGCGCTCTCCGATACGCTGGCGGGCCACGTGGACATGATCTTCACCGGACTGCCCAGTGTTTCCGAGTACCTGAAGGCAGGCAAGCTGCGAGCCATTGCGATCGCGTCGACGGAACGCTCTTCCTTCGCACCGGATGTGCCCACCGTCGCCGAGTCCGGCGCGCCCGGGTTCGAATCGCTGATATCGCAGGGCCTGTTCGCCCCGGCCGGCACACCTGCACCCGTGGTGGCACGCATCAACGAGGCGGTGACGCAGCTCCTCAACAGCAAGGAAATGACCCCGCGGCTGCAGCAGCTGAAAGTCGAGCCGCACCACGACAGCGCCGCGCAGTACAAGGCGTGGCTGGACAAGGATTCCCTGGTTTGGACACGCCTGATCAAGGAAGCCTCGATCAAGATCGAGTGAGGCGGGCAGACAGACATATGACCGAACCCTTCAACGTCCTTGTCACCGCCGACCATTGGACCCCCGAAGCCCAGGACATGGTGCGGACCGCCGGTGGCAGCATCCACTTCATGCACGGGGCGGTGACCGAGGCCACGCTGGGACAACGGCTTGCCGAGACCGGCGCGCAGGCACTGGTGGTGCGTGGCATCCGGCCGGTGACGGACGCGGTACTGGCCCGTGCCCCGGCGCTGCGCATCATTGCAAAGAACGGTGCCGGCATCGACGGTGTGGACCTGGCCGCCGCCGGACGGCGGGGCATGGTGGTGGCAGTGGCCGCCGCGGCGAACGCCGATGCGGTGGCCGAGCATGCGCTGGCGCTCATGCTGGCCTTGACCCGCGAGTTGCCGCGGCTGGACCGCATGGTGCGCGAGGGAACCTGGGCGGACAGCCGTTGGCAGGGACGCGACTTTCGTGGCTCGGTGGTCGGCATCGTGGGCTACGGCAGTATCGGCCGGGCCACGGCCCGCCTGGTTGCAGCGGTGGGTGCCACGGTGCTGGTGCTGCACAGCGGCTCCCGCCACGCGGCGTGCCGGGCCGATGGTTTTGAGGGCACTTCGGCGCTGGAAGAGTTCCTGCCGCGCCTGGATATCCTGAGCCTGCACTGCCCCCTTACCGATAGCACACGCGGTTTGGTGGGCGCGCGTACGCTGGCGATGCTGAAACCCGGCTCCTTGCTCATCAACACCGCGCGCGGCCCCCTGGTGCAGGAAGCCGCCTTGTTCGACGCCCTGCGCAGCGGGCACCTGGCCGGCGCGGGCCTGGATACCTTCGACACCGAGCCGCTGCCCGCGGGCCATGCCCTGCGGCAAATGCAGCAGGTACTGCTCACGCCGCACGTGGCGGGTGTCACCCGCAACTCCGCGCGCAACGTGGCCCTGCTCACGGCCCGCAACGTGGTGAGCCACCTGGAGGGCCGGCCCCTGCCCGCGGGTCACCAGGTGCTCCGCTGAGCGCCTTGGCGTGAGAGCCCTGGTGTAGCGGGGCGCTGGCCAGAACGCGGCCTGTCTTCAACCCGCCGCAGGCGCCTCACTCATGAGCCAGTCCTTAAAAAGGCCCATGCTTCTTCCTTCGCGCTGCCGCAGGGGTCTCAACAGGTAGTAGCCCTGTTCACGCAACACGGGTTGCTTGAAAGGGCGGACCAACTGCCCCATGCGCAACTCCTTTTCGACAAGCGCCGGTTGGCCAATGGCGATGCCCAGTCCATCAATGGCCGCCTGCCAGCACAGCAGCGTACTGTTGAAGGTCATGCGTCCGGCTTCGGCAGCCTCGTCCTGCAAGGCACGGGCCGCCAGCCATTCGTCCCAATCGGTCTTCCGGTAACGCGAAACGAGCAAGTTCTGGCGCAAGAGCGATGTGGGAAAGCGTGGGTTCGGCGCATATTGCGCCAGGAATTGTGGGGAGCATACGGGTTCGATCTCATCATGGAACATGAGGTCTACCTGCATGCCGGGCCACCGGCCGTTACCGAACTGTATCGCGGCATCCACCGGGTCGCGGTCGAAATCGACTTCCGGAACCGTGTTGATAATTCTCACCTCGATATCGGGGCACTTATTTCGGAAATTCGGCAACCTCGGAATAAGCCATTTGGCAGCGAAGGTTGTATAGGTTCCAATGCGAATCAACTGGCCCGTATCTCCACCGCCCAGGCTCTCGGTCGCATCGGCGATCATTTCGAATGCGGGCAGAATCTTTGCGGAATAAGCCTTGCCCAATTGGGTCAGCGCAACACCATGCCGCTCTCTTTTTATCAGCTGGAAGCCCAGGTAGTCTTCCAGTACCCCGATCTGCCGGCTGACCGCCGACTGCGTCACCGACAATTGCCTGGCCGCCACGGTGAGGTTTTCCGTACGCGCGACAACCTCGAAAACACGCAAGGGGTTCAGAGGGGGCAGCAGCCGTCTTGACATGAAGATTCTTACGGGTGTAACAAACTGGCCCGCTTGTGCAGGAATGGACTTTTCATTCTATCTGCCCGCCTGCAACACTGGCCTAGGAACAACCCGCAGTGGCCACTCTCTATTTTTGAAATTATCTAATTCAGGCTCCATTGCGTCAAATTCCATTAATTCACGCGGTAAATCCACGCAATCTCAGACATTACATTTTAGAACTTCTTGAGCATTAAAAGCTGGAGCTCAGCCGGCCTCCAGGGTCGCAGAATTCAGCACCAATTCAAGGAGACTCCATGGCGGACCATCAGGCCACAATTGCATCCCCCCTGCTCAAAGGCAAGGTCGTCATCGTGACGGGGGCCGGCGGGGGTGTCGGCAAGGCCATCGCGATCGAGGCGGCCCGCCAGGGTGCGAAGGTGGTGGTGAATGACCTGGGTGTGTCGCTCACCGGGGAAAAAAGCGCACTCTCGCCCGCGCAAAGCGTGGTCGAGGAGATCCAGGCGATGGGCGGCCAGGCCGTCTCCAACGCGGAGAGTGTGGCGGAATGGGATTCCGCGAGCCGCATCGTCGAGGCAGCTGTGGCCCATTTCGGACGGATCGACGCGGTGGTCAATAGCGCGGGCATCCTGCGCGACTCCATCTTCCACAAGATGACACCGGCCGACTACGAGCTGGTGCTGCGTGTCCATCTCTTCGGTGCGTTCAACATGAGCCGCGCCGCCGCAGGCCACTTCCGCGAGCAGGGCAGCGGGGCCCTGGTGCACATGACCTCGACCGCCGGCCTGATCGGTTCAGTCGGCCAGGCCAACTACGCCGCGGCGAAGATGGGGATTGTGGGCCTGTCGCGGGCCATTTCGCTGGACATGGCGCGCTTCGGGGTCCGCTCGAACTGCATCGCCCCCCATGCGTTCAGCCGGATGATCGAGAGTGTTCCCGGCCTGTCGCCGCAGGCGCAGGAGCAGTACCTCGAAAAGCGCCGCCAGACGACCCGGCCCGAACAGATCGCACCGTTGGCGGCGTTCCTGTGCGCCGACGCCGCCAGGGCGGTGACGGGGCAGATCTTCGGTGCGCGCGGCAACGAGGTGTACCTGTACAGCCAGCCCCGGCCGATCCGGACCTTGCACCGCAGCGAGGGCTGGACGCCCGACAAACTGGCGGAGCAACTGGTGCCCGCCTGGGCCTCCAGTTTCACGCCGGCCGAACGGACACGCGATGTCTTCGGCTGGGAAGCCATCTGAGAGGAGAAACGGCATGGCGTTGAATCCGGAGGCATTGCGCAGTTGGGTATTCGAAGACCGGGAGCAGTCGTACACCGATCGCGAGACGATGCTGTACGCGCTGAGCGTGGGCTTCGGCGCCGATCCGCTGGACCCGGCGGAGCTGCGATTCGTCTACGAGCGCGATCTGCTGGCCGTGCCGACCCTGTCGGCGACGCTGTGCCACCTGGGGCCCTGGATCGGCGACCCCCGCACCGGTGCCACCCGGAGCAAGGTCGTGCATGGCGAGCAGCGTATGACCTTCCACGCCCCGCTGCCGGCGTCGGGACGCCTGCTGGCCCGCTCGCGCATCGCCGGTGTCGAGGATAAGGGTCCGGGCAAGGGTGCGCTAGTGCACGTGGAGAGGCGCATCCACGATGCGGATTCGTCGGCGCTGCTGGTCACCAGCGTCCAGACCTCCTTCTGCCGCGCGGACGGCGGATTCGCCGGGTCGTTCGGCGCAACCTACACACCGCATGTGCTGCCGCAGCGCAGCCCCGACCTGGTGGTGGAAACGACAACCCGGGAAGACGCGGCGCTGCTCTACCGGCTGAACGTGGACCGCAACCCGCTGCATGTCGATCCCGACCTGGCCCGCCAGGCCGGGTACGCCAGGCCCATCCTCCATGGCCTGTGCACCTACGGCATAGTCGCCAGGCTGCTGCTGAAACATGCCATCGGCTACCAACCCGAGCGCTTGCGCAGCCTCGATGCCCGTTTCTCCTCCGCGGTCATGCCGGGCGACACGCTGGGCCTGGAGATCTGGCGCGACGGGAACCTGGTCAGTTTCCGGGCCTCGGTGAATGCGCGCGCCAAGGTGGTTCTGGACAATGGCCGGGCCGAAGTCACGGCCGGCTGACGACACTCCGCGCGCCGCCTCACAACCGCTGAGAAAGAAACCGATGCCTTCTGTAAAAGACGCGGCCACCGCGCCCTCCCCCCTCGCGTACTACCTGGCCCAGCTGCGCCTCGGGCACCTCGCCTACCAGTACAGCCCCCAGGCCGGGCGTGCCGTTTTTTTCCCCCGGTTGGTGTGCCCCTTCACCGGCAGCGAACGGCTGGAATGGCGCGAAAGCAGCGGCCTGGGCACCGTGCATGCCACGACGGTCGTGTACCCGCGGGAAGGAGCGCCCTACAACGTCGCCCTCATCGATGTCGATGAGGGCTTTCGCATGATGTCGCGCGTGGAGGGCCCCGATCCAGCGGAGGTACGGATCGGGTTACGGGTGTCGCTGCACATCATCTCCGGCGGCGAAGCCGAGGATCCGCTGCCGGTGTTTCGGCCCCTGGCCGATGCGGTCCATGCGTAGAACAGAAATGGGAGAAAACATGGGCTTGCGACGCGGAAGCTGCGCGATTGTGGGAGTTGCCGAATCGGACCTGGGCCATGTAGCGTCCGGCCTGTCACCCATCGACCTGATGGCGCAAGGCGTCACACGCGCCCTCGCCGACTGCGGCCTGCAACTCAGGGACGTGGACGGCCTGTTCGGCGCTGCGACCCAAAGCCGCATGCTGACACTGGCATTGGCCGAATACCTGGGGATCCAGCCGCGCCATGGAGATTCGACCTACCTCGGTGGCTCCTCGTTCATGACGCACGTGGCTCATGCGCAGGCGGCGATCGAGGCGGGGCTGTGCGAGGTGGCGGTCATCACCTATGGCAGCACCCAGCGGTCCGACGGCAGGAGCGCCACCCGGGGCAAGGACGTGAATCCCTACGAGACGCCTTTCCGGCCGTTCCTGCCCGCCAGCGCCTATGCGCTGGCGGCGTCCCGGCACATGCATGACTATGGGACGACCCGCGAACACCTGGCCGAAGTGGCCGTTGCCGCCCGGCAATGGGCCTTGCTGAACCCGGCGGCGTGGGAGAAGACGGCGCTCGGAATCGACGACGTACTGAAAGCCCGCATGGTCAGCTATCCCCTGACGGTACGGGACTGCTGCCTGGTCACCGACGGTGGAGGTGCCATCGTCATGACGTCGGCCGAGCGGGCGCGCTCCCTGCGCAAGCCGCCGGTCTACGTCCTGGGGTGCGGCGAATTCTCCAGCCACACCGCGATATCGAACATGCCCGACCTGACCACCACCGGCGCCAGGGCCTCCGGCCAGCAGGCCTACCGGATGGCCGGCCTGGCACCCAAGGACATCGACGTCCGAGCCCTGTACGACGCCTTCACCATCACCACCCTCCTGTTCCTGGAAGACCTCGGATTCTGCGGCAAGGGCGAGGCCGGCCCCTTCATTGCCGACGGCAAATTGCGCCCCGGCGGTGCGCTGCCGACCAACACCAATGGCGGCGGATTGTCCTACTGCCACCCCGGCATGTACGGCCTGCTGCTGCTGGTCGAGGCCACCCGGCAGATCCGGGGCGAATGCGGCCGGCGGCAGGTGCCAGGCTGCGAGACGGCCATTGCCCATGGCAACGGCGGCGTGATGTCGAGCCAGAGCACGGTGATCCTGGGCGGATCCTCCACGGTCTGATGCGCGGCCACGACCTTGTAAGGCCCTTTTTTCCCGAACCGAACCGCCTGCCCCCAGGCGCCCCTTCCAGCATGAGCACTGCCTCCGACCGTCCCCCGCATCCGCTGGATGCGGTTTTCTACCCCTCCTCGATCGCCGTGATCGGCGCCTCCTCCGATGCGCGGAAGATAGGCGGCCGGCCCATCGCCTACATGCAGCGCGGCGGATTCGCGCGGCCGGTCTACCCGGTGAACCCCACCCAGTCCGAGATCATGGGCCTGCAGGCGTACGCGTCCATCCAGGACATCGGCCAACCGGTCGACCAGGCCATCATCGCCGTCCCCGGCGCCCAGGTCGCAATGGCGGTCGAGCAGGCCATCGCCAAGCAGGTGCGATCGATCATCGTGTTCAGCTCCGGGTTCGGGGAGACCGGAGAGGCAGGCCGGCGGGCGCAGGACCGGATGGCCGCACGCTGCGCAGAAGCGGGGGTGGCACTGGTCGGCCCCAACTGCATCGGTGTGTTCAGCGCCGCACAGGCCCTGTACGCCACGTTCATGACCTCGATCGAACACGAGATGTACCCCGCCGGCTCCGTGGGCATCGTGAGCCAGAGCGGGGCCATCGGCTCCTACCTGTACGGCATGGCGGGCGACCGCGGCATGCGGTTCAGCCACTTCATCGCCACGGGCAACGAGGCCTCGGTGGACGTGGCGGATTGCATCGCGTGGATGGCCGACGACCCCGCCACGTCCGTCATCATGGTGTACTTGGAAGGTTGCCGGGACGGAGAGAAACTCTACCGTGCCCTGGCACGCGCGCGCGCCGCACGCAAGCCCGTGGTCGTGCTGAAAGTCGGGCGCACCGCGCAGGGCGCCGCGGCGGCGGCATCCCACACCGGGTCGCTTGCGGGAACCGATGCCGTGTACGCGGCCGTCCTGCGCGAGGCCCATGCCTGGCGTGCCGACTCCCTGGAGGAAATGGTCGAAATCGCCCATGCCTGCTCGGTATCGCCGCTGCCCGCGGGCAACCGGCTGGGTGTCATCACCCCGTCTGGGGGTGTCGGTGTCATCACCGCGGACGAGGCGGCCACGTCCGGCCTGGTGCTGCCGCCGTTGCCGGCGGACAAACAGGAGGCGATCCTCGGCCTGATCCCCTTCGCGACGGGTACCAATCCGGTCGATACGACCGCCCAGACGGTGGGAGACCGGAGCCTGTACACCCGGATTCTCAAGCTGGTGGTCGACCACGACGCGTTCGACATCGTACTGAGCTTCAACGCGAGCATGGGACGCAGCGAGGCGGAATTCGCCAAGGTGCGCGCGGACTTCCATGCCCTCCGGCGTGCATATCCGGCCAAGGTGTTCGCCATCTGCATGCGCTCGACACCCGCCATCGTGCTCGAACTCGAGAAGGAAGGCATCCTGTATTTTTCCGATCCCTCCCGGGCCGCAAAAACCCTGGGTGCGATGGCATCGATCGCCGCCGGCTTCAAGCTGTCGGCCCGCGGAGAACACGAGGAACAGACACCGCAGACACTGCCGGACGGCCCCTTGGACGAATACGCCGCGCGTGCACTGCTGGAAGACTGCGGCATCCCGTTTGCGGCGCAGCGTGCAGCCGCCTCGGTCGACGACGCCATCACCGCGGCCGGGGAGCTTGGCTACCCGGTCGTGCTCAAGATCCTGTCTCCGGACATTGCACACAAGAGCGAAGTGGGCGGCGTGGCGCTGGCATTGGCCGATCCCAAGGCCGTCCGCGCCGCATGGCCGGCGATGATGCAGCGGGTATCCCGGGCCGCACCGCAGGCGCGCCTGGAGGGCGCCATCGTGTCGCCCATGGTCAGCGGTGGCGTCGAGACGGTGGTGGGTGTCGTGCGCGATCCGGTATTCGGGCCCATGGTGATGTTTGGCCTGGGCGGCGTGTTCGTCGAGGTGTTCAAGGATGTGACCTTTCGCCGCGCACCGGTGGATGTGGGCACCGCGCACGAAATGATCCGGGAGATCCAAGGGTATCCGCTGCTCACCGGTGCGCGGGGAAAAGCCCCCGTCGACCTGGACACCCTGGCGCGGGCCATCGTGAAGCTTTCCGTATTCGCCTATGCCAACCGCCACCAGGTGGCCAGCGTGGAGATCAATCCCTTCATCGCCCTGCCGGGCGGTGGCTGCGCCGTGGATGCATGGGTGATGCGTTAGACAGACGGGATTCCGGATGCCTCTGCGCCGCATCGCGGCCCAATGCCATTACCTAATCTCATTGCAGGAATCGTATTGCGCAGGCCTGGCACGGCCACCATGGTCCTACCATGACCGCAGCCATTTTTATCCGCCCATTGTCAAAGCTACAGGCTATTCCGCAGAAGGAGACTCTATGTATTCATTTTCCCAAAAGGACGGCCTGGCACAGGCCTTGCGCCGCCTGCGCTCACGTGGCGCGCTCTGCGCACTGGTACTGGCCTGGGCTGCCGCGTCCCTGCCGCTGACCTCCACCGCTGGCGCGTATCCCGAAAGACCGATCAAGCTGGTCGTGCCGTTCCCGCCGGGTGGCGCCACCGACAACGTGACACGCGTGATCGCAACATCGATGTCGGAAACACTGGGCCAGCCGGTGGTGATCGAGAACCGCGCCGGTGCCGGCGCGATCATCGGTGCGGAGGCCGTGGCCAAGGCCGAGCCCGATGGCTACACCATCCTCTCGACGACAGCAGGTGTGCACATCGTCAATCCGGCCATCTACAAAAAACTGCCCTACGATCCGCTCAGGAGTTTCGCCATGATCGGGCAGACGATCTCGGCGCCACTGGCCGTCGTGGTGCTGACAAGCTCTCCGTTCAAGACCGCGCAGGACCTGATCGCCTATGCCAAAAAGCACCCCGGGAAACTGACCTACGGCTCCGCCGGGAACGGCACGTCCCTGAACCAGTCCGGCGAGATGTTCAAGGAAGCGGCAGGCGTCAACATCCTGCACATTCCCTACAAGGGCGCCGGCCCCGCGACCAATGATTTCCTCGGCGGCCAGGTCGATGTCATGTTCTCCTACGTGGCATCCGTGCTGCCGCATGTCAAGGGCGGCAAGGTCCGCATCCTCGCCATCGGCAGTCCCCGGCGCCTCGCCCTGCTGCCCGATGTGCCGACGGTCGGCGAAGTCGTCGGACGCCCCGCCTACGACTCCGATACCTGGACGGGACTGGCCGCCCCCGCGGGAACCTCCGCCGAGGTCGTCACCCGCCTGAACAAAGCACTGGAGGCAGCACTTTCCCAGAACCGCGAGATGCTGGCGGCGAATGGCTATGTGGTCCTGGGGGGAAGCCCCCAGCAGATGACACAAAGAGTCTCGACCGAGCTCAAGACCGTCACGCCACTTCTGGCACGCATCATGGGACCGATGGACGGAAAATAGGCACACACATGAGCACAGCAAGCAGTTTGCGCGAGAAACTCAGGCTTCCCATCATCTGTTCCCCCATGTTCATCGTCTCCAATCCGGAGATGGTGATCGCGCAGTGCCAGAGTGGCGTCGTGGGCACCCTGCCGGCCCTGAACGCCAGGCCGCAGTCCGAGCTGGAGGCCTGGCTCACGCGTATCGAGGCAGCCCTGGCGCATGCACGCCAGGATGCGGGGAAGAAAGTAGCGCCATTCGGTGTGAATATCGTCATCCGCGCAACCAACGACCGCCTGGATGCCGATGTCGAGTGCTGCGTTGCACACCGCGTCCCCCTGGTGATCACCAGCCTTGGCGATCCGCGCACCATCGTGGAAAGGGTGCACGGCTACGGCGGCCTGGTCTTCCATGACGTCACCACGGTGCGCCATGCCCAGCGCGCCTTGAATGCCGGCGTGGACGGCCTGATCCTGGTCTGCGCGGGTGCGGGCGGCCACGCGGGCGCAACGAGCCCGTTCGCGCTGCTGGCCGAAGTCCGGTCGTTCTATGACGGCCCCGTGGTGCTGGCGGGTGCCATATCCGATGGCCAGGCGGTCTTCGCGGCCGAGGTCATGGGGGCGGATTTCGTCTACATGGGCACCCGCTTCATCGCCACGCAGGAGTCGGCAGCAGCTCCGGCCTACAAGGACATGATCGTGGCCTCGTCCGCCGCGGACGTTGTGTACACCCCGCACTTCTCCGGCATACCGGCCAACTACCTGAAGGGCAGCGTCGTCAACTGCGGCCTGGACCCGGACAAGCTCCCGGCAGTCGACATACAGGCGCTACGCGCCTCTGGCACGGGAAAGACACGGTGGCGCGACATCTGGGGCGCCGGCCAGGGCGTGGGCAGCATCCATGACCTGCCGCCCATCCCAGATCTGGTGGACCGCATCCACCATGAATACCGTTCGGCGCGCCTGCACTGGCGCCAGCAACTCGACGAGGCAGAAGCGCTGTGACAACCGATACCCCCGCTGCGGGCGCCCTGGCGCCGCTGTTCTCCCCCGCCAGCGTGGCCGTGGTGGGTGCATCGCAGGACACCGGCCGGATCCGCGGCCGCCTGCTGAAGCTGCTGATCGAGGGAGGATTCAAGGGGCCCATCTACCCCGTCAATCCGAGCCGCAGCGACATCCAGGGGCTGCGCGCCTATGCCAGCGTGCGGGACCTGCCGGAGCCCGTCGAACTCGCGCTGGTCGCGGTGGCGGCCGACCAGGTCATGGATGTGCTGGAGCAGTGCGCGCAGCGCGGCGTCAAGGCCGCCGCCATCTTCTCGGCCGGGTCCAACGACCGTCCGGTGGGGGACCGGCTCCAGGACCACGTCGCCGCGTTCGCGCGCCGGACCGGGGTGCGTGTGCTGGGCCCGAACTGCGAAGGGTTCCTGGATACCGCCGCCGGTCTTACCGCGACCTTCAGTCCTACCCTGGATGCGTTTCGCCCCCACGCCGCCGACGACCTTCCCCGGCGGGGGCGCATCAGCATCGTGTCCCAGTCCGGGGCCATGGCCTTTGCCTTGTACAGCCGGGCCCACCGGGAGAACATTCCCCTGCGCCACCTGGTGTCGACCGGGAACGAGGCCGACGTGGACATCCTCGACGTGGTGGACTACCTGGTAGCCCGGCGGGATTCCAGCGCCATTCTCCTGTTCATCGAAGGGCTGCACCACCCCGAAAGGTTCGCCGAGGTGGCAGCACGCGCCGCCGACGCGGGCATTCCCCTGGTGGTGGCCAAGGTCGGCCGCTCGGGCGCCGGGCAGCGTGCCGCCATTTCGCACACCGCGCACATGACCGGCGCCGATGTGGCCTACGACACCGTATTCCGCCGCTACGGTGTCATCCGTGTCGACGACCCTGAGCAAATGCTGGCGGTCGCCGCTGCCGCCAGCGCCGGGGCGAAGCCTCGGGGAAAGCGGGTCGCGATCATCACCACCTCCGGCGGTGCGGGTGGATGGGCCGCGGACCTGTGCGAGCAGGGGGGCCTGGATGTCCCGGTCTTCGAGCCGGCCTTCAAGGCGCAACTCGCGGACGCCGTGCCCGGCTACGGCTCGGCGGAAAATCCGGTCGACGTCACGGCGCAGGTCGTGGAAGACGGCGGCAAGACGCTGCTCGGCATCCTCCGGCGCATGCGCGGCGCGCCCGGCATAGACATATGCCTTGTCATCCTGTCGATGACGTCGGCGGGCCGCATCACCTCCATCGAAGAACCCTTGGCCGCCCTCATGGCGGATGCCGGCATTCCACTGGTGTTCCATTCACCGGGCGTTGCCGCACCAGCGGCATTGGCGGCACTCGCCCGCCTGGGAAGCCTGCACCTGGAGTTGCGCGGTTTTGTCTTTGCCGTGCAGGCCCTGCATGAATATCGCGTTTTCCAGGCGCAATGGCAGGAGGCACGCCATTCGGCAGTGCGGCCCCCGGCAGCGCCATCCGCCGTGCTGCGGCCGGAGGCCGGGGGCCTCGGCCCTGACGAGGCCCGCGCCCTCCTGTCCGGCTGGGGCGTCCTCCTGCCGGCGCAGGTGCTGGCCAGGAACGCGGCGGATGCGGTGGTCGCCGCCGGCGACATGGGGTGGCCGGTGGCCTTGAAGATCGTATCGGCCGATATTGCACACAAGACGGAGGCGGGTGGCGTCGCACTGGACCTCCACGACGCCGAAGCCTTGCGCGCGGCCTATGCCGGTGTGACGGAGCGTGTGAAAGCCTATGCACCGCACGCGGCCATCGATGGCCTGCAGGTGCAAAAGATGATGCCGCCTGGCCGCGAACTGGTGGTCGGAACCGTGAACGATCCCGATTTCGGTCCCATCGTCATGCTGGGACTGGGCGGCATCTACGTGGAGGTGCTGCGCGACATGGTTTTCGAGCTGGCGCCGATGCAGCTGGACCAGGCCCACCGCATGATCAGGCGCCTGAAGGCGTTTGCACTGCTGGAGGGCGTGCGCGGCGAAGCCGCCGCCGACATCCCCGCCCTGGCCGAACTGCTCGTACGGGTGTCGGAGATGGCCAGCGCGCACCGGAACCGGATCGTGGAGATGGACCTCAACCCCGTGCTGCTCTACGAGGCTGGTCAAGGCGCCTGTGCGGTGGACACGCTGATCGTGGTGAGATGAATGCCTGCGGGCGGCCGACCAACAATCGAAGGAGACCCATGGAAATCGAATACCAGAAAGAGGCCGCGGTGGCGCGTATCGTCATCAACCGGCCGGAGCGCAAGAATGCGCTTGCCAACACCATGCGGCAGGAACTGGCCGAGGCATTCCGCCAGGCCGACGCCGATGACGAGGTGCGCGCGGTGATTCTCACCGGCACGGGCGACACCTTTTGCGCCGGGGCCGATGTCACCAAGATGGTTCCGCTGGACGTGAAGGCCTCACGCAACAAACTGCAGCGCACCAGCCACGCGCTGATCCATGCGCTCTACCATATCGAAAAACCGGTGATTGCGGCCGTTCGCGGATCGACCGTGGGTATCGGGCTCAGCATGATGCTGGCCTGCGATCTCGTCATCGCCTCCGAGACCTCCCGGTTCTCCTGTGTCTTCGCGCGCCGCGGCCTGGCGCCTGATTCGGGCGCGGTCTTTTTCCTGTCCCGCCTGATCGGTCTTGCACGCGCGCGTGAGCTGGTGTTCACCGCGAGATTCTTCTCCGCAGACGAAGCCGCCCGCATGGACATCGTCACCCGGGTGGTGAAAGATACGGACCTGGAGTCCGCCGCGCAGGAACTCGCCCATACGCTGGCGGAGCAGCCCACGTATGCGCTGGCCATGGCCAAGAAGATGTTCCAGTTTTCCCTGTCGCCGCCGCTGGACCACTTTCTGGAATACGAGGCCTTGATCCAGCCCCAGATCCACCAGACGCAGGATTTTCGGGAGGGAATAGCATCGTTTTCGGAAAAACGGCCAGCGCGTTTTGTAGGCCGATAGCACCGCCCCATCCGCCGCCCTGGAATGCCTGGTGGACCCAGGCATTCCTGCGACATGCGGCTAGAAATTGTGGCTGATGCCGACGGTGAAACCGGTCGCCCGGGAACCGATCCCCTTGCCCTGGTAGCCGTTGCGCCAATTCGTCACATCGATTTCCGCAAACAGTTTGCTGCGTTTGGAGAGCTTGTACTCACCGAAGGTGATCAACCGGCCATAACCGTCACTTGCGGCCGCGGTACGTGACCGGTCCACCTTGTAGTAGGCCGTGGTCAGGTCCACCACCGCGGTCACCGCCCAGGTGGCACCCACGGAGTAGACCCGCTGCGTGGTCTTCGCCGTTGCAGAGGTGTCGGCCACATTGCGCCCCGCGCCCGCGGCGAGCCTGACAGGACCGACGCGGTAGGTAGCACCCAGGGCATAGCCGTCCAGCGCACGGGAATCCGCGGCCCTGAACGTCTGGTAGGCACCCGACAGCGTCAGCGCGTCTTGCGAGAACGACAGCCCGGCACCCTTGGAAGACGATGCGCTGCCACTGCCGTTCACTTCCCCGAATCCGTACATGGCACTGGCAGTGACACGGCCGAAGGTATTGGCGTACTTCAGCGAATTGTCCAGGCGATAGGAGCCCGCGGTGGAGCCGGCGGGCCCGAACTGAATCCCGAGACCGTGTGCGCTGAGCGCCGTCGTAGCGATGTTCGGGTTCAAGCTCGCAAAACGCAGGCCCAGCGGATCGGTGGCGATCACCGCATCGGCGAGTAGCGTGGTCTGCCGTCCCGCCGTGACCCTGCCCCAGTTGCCCGACAGACCCAGCCAGGAAGCGCGGTCGAAATATTTCGTCGCGTTGAGCGGATTGCCCTCGTCGGCGGCGAGGCCGGATTCGAGCGCAAAGCTTGCGCTCAGTCCGCCGCCCAGGTCTTCCCGGCCCCGGATCCCCCAGCGGCTGGTGCTGTCCACCCCGCTGTTCAACGCATTCACCGAACCCGCCAAGGGGGCGCCCGAAGGGGTCATACCGATGGCGCGCCGCACGCCCTGGTCGATGACCCCATAGACTGTCACGTTGCTGCTGCTCTGCGCAAGCACAGGCGCGCAGCACAGGGCCGCACTGAAGGCCAGGTATTTTTTCATTTGTCTCACCTAAGTATCTAGAACGCGTGGAGAGGCGCACTGCAAGGCAGGCCGCATGGATCGACGCCAAGGGGCCACTTCACCGCGCAATCGGCGTCCACGGGTTCCCTCTGCGTCAGGCCAAAATGGTGCCGGGTAAAAAATGCGGCAGTGCTTCCAATTACGCCGGCAGTTATGCGCTTCTGTAGGGGTTCCGGAGCGCGGCCCGCCCGGCCACCGGCACGGCTAGATTTTGCCTTCCTGCTCGAGGAAACGCTGCGCATCCAGGGCGGCCATGCAGCCCGTTCCCGCGCTGGTGATGGCCTGGCGGTAGACATGGTCCTGCACGTCGCCGGCGGCAAAGACGCCGGGCACGCTGGTCATGGTGGCGAAGCCCTGCAGGCCCGACTTGGTGACGATGTAGCCGTCCTTCATGTCCAGCTGGCCCTGGAAGATGTCGGTGTTGGGGTGGTGGCCGATGGCGATGAAGCAGCCGTGCAGGCCCAGCTCCTCGGTCTCGCCGCTCACCAGGTGCTTCAGGCGCACACCGGTCACGCCGCCCTGGTCGCCCAGCACCTCTTCGAGCACGCTGTGCACCTTGAGCTCGATCTTGCCGGCAGCGACCTTCTCGGCCACCTTGTCGAGCATGATCGGCTCGGCGCGGAACTTGTCGCGGCGGTGCACCAGGTAGACCTTCCTGGCGATATTGGAGAGGTACAGCGCCTCTTCCACCGCAGTGTTGCCGCCGCCGACCACACACACGTCCTGGTCGCGGTAGAAAAAGCCGTCGCAGGTGGCGCAGCCCGACACCCCGCGGCCCATGAAGGCCTGCTCGGAGGGCAGGCCCAGGTACTTGGCCGAGGCGCCGGTGGCGATCACCAGGGTGTCGCAGGTGTAGCTGGCGCCATCGCCCGTCAGGGTAAAGGGGCGTTTGCTGAAATCGACCGTGTTGATGTGGTCGAAGACGATCTTGGTGTTGAAGCGCTCGGCATGCTCCAGGAACCGCTGCATCAGCTCGGGGCCCTGCACGCCGTGCACGTCGGCGGGCCAGTTGTCGACCTCGGTGGTGGTCATGAGCTGGCCGCCCTGGGCCATGCCGGTGATGAGCAGGGGCTGCAGGTTGGCGCGTGCGGCGTAGACGGCGGCGGTGTAGCCGGCGGGGCCGGAACCGAGAATGAGGACTTGGGCGTGCTGAGGGTTTGTAGGCATTCGGGGCAGCGTCGGTTTTTAAGCTTGGGGATGCGCGGGGGCTGACTGCTGAACCACGCCGGCGGCCTCCATTTCCGCCAGCATCCCGGCATCGATGCCGGCAAGGCGGGTCAGGATGTCGCGTGTATCGCCCCCCAGCAAGGGCGCGGCGCTGCGGTATTCCACCGGTGTCGCGGACAGGCGCAGCGGGCTGGCCACCATACACACGCCGCCCACGGAAGCGCCCGGCAGCGGCACCGCCATGCCGCGGTGCCGGACCTGGGGGTCCGCAAACACCGCCGCGATGTCGTTGACCGGGCCGCAGGGCACACCCGCCCGCTCGAGGCGGGCCAGCCAGTTCGCCGTGGTGTCGCCGGCGATCACGGCCGCGATGGCGGACACCAGTGCTGCCCGGTGCTGGATACGGTCGGTGTTGGTGCAAAAGCGGGCATCCTCCGCCCATTCGGCATGGCCCAGTACGGCGCACAGAGCGCGGAACTGCGCATCGGTGCCCACCGTCACGATCACGTAGCCATCGGCCGCCGCAAAGTCCTGGTACGGCACGATATTGGGATGGGCATTGCCCAAACGCTGCGGCGCCTGTCCGCTGGCCAGGTAGTTCATGGCCTGGTTGGCAAGGCTGGCCACCTGCACATCCAGCAGCGCGATGTCGATGTGCTGCCCGTCACCCGTACGGTCCCGGTGGGCCAGCGCGGCCAGCACACCCACGCTCGCATACAGCCCGGTCATGACGTCCGTCAGCGCGACCCCCACCTTCATCGGGCCCGCGCCGGCCTCGTCCTCGGGACGGCCGGTGATGCTCATCAGCCCACCCATGCCCTGCACCAGGAAGTCGTAGCCCGGCCGGTGTGCGTACGGGCCATCCTGCCCGAAGCCGGTGATGGAACACACGACCAGCCGTGGGTAGAGTGCCCGCAGCGCTGCGTGGTCCAGTCCGTAGGGTTTGAGTCCGCCGGCCTTGAAATTTTCGAATACCACATCGCACTGGCCGGCAAGCGCCACCACGGCGGCCTGGCCCCGTGGGTCGGTGATGTCCACGGCCACCGAGCGTTTGTTCCGGTTCGCGCCGACAAAGTAGGCCGACTGGCGCATGTCCCCCCATTGCGGGTCGTGCACCCACGGCGGCCCCCAGGCCCGGGTGTCATCCCCACGGCCCGGGCGTTCGATTTTTATCACGTCGGCGCCCAGGTCGGCCAGTGTCTGGCTCGCCCAGGGACCCGCAAGAACACGGGACAGATCCAGTACCCGGAGGTGCGACAGAGCCCCCATGGATTCAGTGCGCCCTCTGGCGGGCATGGTTCTTTTGCACAACGGCGTTCATCTCGGCTCCCGTGTTCAGGTACCGCCCGAGCTTAGAGTCGCACCACCATTGATTACAAGAACAATCTATTCAGCGAAACAATTCCACTTAACGAATAAATCAAGCCGTGCCGCGGTCCCCCGGCCACGCCTCCTGCAAGGCCAGCAAGAAGCTCGACGCGGCGGTGCTCAGGGCCCGGTCGGCCAGGGCAATGGCACCGATGGCACGCCGCACCGCAGGCTCCAGGAGCGGCCGGGCGGCAAGGCCGCTGGCCAATGCCGCCGGTACCGCGCCCCCCGGCATCACCGCCAGTCCGACGCCAGCCCGCACACACTGCATGGCCGTGGCGAACTGCGCCACGGTGACCTCGTGGCGCAGGCCGAATCCGGCCGCGGCGGCCAGGTCGTCGAGCATGCGCCGCGTCTGGGAGTCCTTGGGCAGCGACACCATGGCGCAGTCGGCCAGTTGCGGCAGCGTGATGCCGCCGGCCTGCTGGGCCAGCGGATGGTCCGGCGGCATGACGACGTGGAATACCTCCTGCCCCAGGGGCACCACCTTGCAGCCCGCAGGGATGTCGTCGATGTAGGTGATGCCCAGGTCGGCCACGCCACTGCGCACATCGTCGAGCACGGTGCCGTGTACCCCTTCGCGCAGCTGCACCTCCACCAGCCGGTGCGTCTGCCGGTAACCCCCCAGGATGCCCGGCAGCTGCGCATAGGCCACCGACATGACCGAGGAAATGATGATGCGCCCCCGCAGTTCGCCGGGCAGTTGCTGGATGTTGGCAAAGGAGATGCGCAGGTCGTCCAGCACCCGCTCGGCCACGGCCACGAACTCCGTGCCGGCCATCGTGATTTCCACCCGGCGTGTGCTGCGCCGGAACAGCTCCATGCCCAGCACCTGTTCGACCCGCTGCACCGACCGGGTCAGCGCCGGCTGGGACACGTTGAGCTCCAGCGCCGCGGCCAGGAAGCCGCCGTTGCGCGCCACGCCGCACACGGCGAGCAGCTCGCGCACACTGAGGTCCGGGAAGCCGGCGAGGTTCACGGCAGTACCTCGGAAGGGTGGGAGGGCGCGGGCGGGCACATGGGCCGCACGATAGCAGCAAAGCCCCCGAGTCCCGCCGCGAAAACTAGTCCAGGTAGGCCTGCGACTTCTCGATCACCGGCGTCCACTTGGTGATCTCGGTCCGCAATTTTTCCTGCAAACCCTCGGGCGTGGCCTTGGCAGCGTCGACCGGCACGGCGCCGAGCCTGGCCATGGAGGATTTGAAGCCCGGATCGGCCAGGGCGGTACGCAGCGCGGCCGACAGCCGGTCGACCACCGCCTTGGGTGTGCGCCGTGGCGCATAGATGCCGTGCCACACACTCACCTCGAAGTTCTCCAGACCCTGCTCCTGCAGGGTGCGGACCTCCGGCAGGTTGGCGAGCCGGGCACCGGTGGTGGTGCCGTAGGCCTTGACGCGCTGCGACAGGATGGGCGGGGTGGTGGTGGTGACCTGGTCGCACATCAGGTCGACCTGGCCGCCCATCAGGTCGGTCATGGCCGGCGCGGCACCCTTGTAGGGCACGGTCGTCATGGAAACACCCAGGCGGTTCATCAACAGCAGGCCGCACAGGTGCGAGGCGGTGCCGATGCCGGCGTTGGCGATGTTGAGCTGCTTCTCCTTGGCGGCGATGTAGGGACGCAGTTCGGCGAAACCGGCGGGCGCCAGGTCCCTGCGGCCGACCAGGGTCATGGGTACGTCGACCACCTGCCCGATGTAGGCGAAGTCCTTGAGCGGGTCGAAACGCAGCCCGCGTGCCAGCGCCGGCAGCGTCGACAGGCCGATGTTGTGCACCAGCAGCATGTAGCCGTCCGGTTCGGCGCGGACCACCGCTTCGCTGCCGACGATGCCGCCCGAGCTGGCGCGGTTCTCCACGATCACCGGCTGCCCCAGCGCGCTGCCCATGGCCACCGCGAGGGAACGCGCCACCACATCGGTGGGCCCCCCCGCGCTGAACGGCACGATGAGGGTGATGGGCCTGGACGGATAGCTATCCGCCCAGGCCGCGTATGGCACCAGCGCCGCCAGGGCGGTCGCCAGCAGGACCCGTAGTTGTTTCATGCGTTTTGTCTCCTTCTTTGTGGTGTAGGGGCCGCAACGCCCCGGTGTCGGTCGCCTGGCGATTCAGGCGGTGGCCGTTGCGGGTGCTCCTGCTTCTCCCCGCACCGGTCCGTCCGGCGATCCCGCGGGACCATCGATGCGCGGGTCGCGCACCAGCACCCCCTGGGCATAGAGCGTGGCGATGTCGTCGGCGGACAGGCCCAGCAGTTCCTCCAGCACCGATTCGTTGTGCTCCCCCAGCAGATCGGCATGCACCTCGGCCGGCGGCGTCCAGGCGGAGAACCGCACCGGCATGCCGGGAATGTCGAAGTCGCCCAAGGTGCGGTCGTGCACCCGCCGTACCGTGCCGCGGTCGCGCATGTGCGGGTGGGCCATGGCCTCGTTCAGGGTCAGCACCGGCGCGACGGGAATGCGTTTGGTATCGAGCCGGGCCATCGCCGCCTCGCGGGTGGGGAAGCGGCCCAGCCAGCCTTCCAGGATGACCTTCAGTGCGGCGTTGTTGTCGCGCCGCAGAGCAGCGGTGGCGAAACGTGGGTCGGCCAGCAGTTCGGGCATTTCCAGCGCCTCGGCAAACGCCTTCCACTGGTGGGGCAGCGTGGCCAGGGTGATGAAACTGCCATCGGCGCAGCGGAAGATGCCCGTCGGCCCGCCGTCGGGGTGCTGCGAGCCGGTACGCCTGGGGGTGTAGTTCTTGCGCAGCGAGACACGCGGCATGGCGACCTCGTGCATGTTCATGTAGCTGTCGAGCAGCGAGGTCTCCACGTACTGGCCTTCGCCGGTGCGCTCGCGGTGCAGCAGGGCGAAGCCGATGGCCATGGCCGCGGCCCAGCCGGTGGTCATGTCGCCGATGGCCATGGTGACCAGGGCCGGCTCGCCGTCGGGGTCGCCGATCAGGTCGGTCACGCCGGAATAGGCCTGGGCGATGTAGTCGTAGCCGGGCTTCTGGCTCAGCGGGCCGCTTTGCCCGGCGAGCGAGATGGAGCACATCACCAGGCCCGGGTGCAGGTTTTTCAAATCCTCATAGGCCAGGCCGGCGCGTGCCATGACACCCGGCGAGAAGTTCTCCACCACCACGTCGAACTTCGGCACCATGCGGCGGACGAGGTCGAGTCCGCGCGGGTCCTTGAAGTCCAGCGCCAGGCTGCGCTTGGAATGGTTGTGCTGGAAGAAGTAGGTGCTCTGTGTGGCCCCCTTGTAGTCGGGGCTGGTGGGCCGCAGCCCGCCGACGCGGGTGCGGTCGCCGTGCGGGCCCAGTTCGAGCTTGACCACGTCGGCGCCCATTTCGGCCAGCAGGCGGCTGCAGGTGGGGCCGGCGACGATCTGGGTGATGTCGAGCACGCGGTAGCCCGTTAGCATAGGCAAGGCCATGTTGTCGTATTCCTTGGGAGAAAAAAGAAGAAACGAAAGGCGTATCAGGGCCTGGCTGCCGGCGTGCCGCCGAACTGCGCCGCGCCGAACAAGTTGTCCCAGCGTTCGCCGGTGGGCTTGGCCGCCGTCTTGTCGACCTTCTCGGCCAGCACCGCCAGGCCTCGCTGCACCGCGGGGCGTTCCCGCACCGCGGCGTACCAGCGCTGCAGGTTCGGGTAGTCCTCGATTGCCTGGCCCTGCCACTTGTGGGCGCGCAGCCAGGGGTAGGTGGCTATGTCGGCCAGCGAATAGTCGTCGCCCGCCAGGTAGGCGGTCTCGCCCAGCCGTTTGTCGATGACGCGGTAGAGCCGTGCGGCCTCGCCGGTGTAGCGGTCCACCGCGTAGGGGATGGTCTCGGGTGCGTATTTTCGGAAGTGGTGGGCCTGGCCCAGCATCGGCCCCACGCCGCCCATCTGGAACATCAGCCACTGCACGACTGCGTAGCGCTGGCGCATGTCCTGCGGCAGGAAACGCCAGCCGGCCTTCTCGGCCAAGTACAGCATGATGGCGCCCGATTCGAACAATGCCAGGGGCTGGCCGCCCGGCCCCTCGGGGTCGACGATGGCGGGGATCTTGTTGTTGGGGCTGATCTTCAGGAAGCCGGGCTCGAACTGGTCGCCCTTGCCGATGTGGACCGGTATGACCCGGTAGGGCAGGCCCAGCTCCTCCAGCAGGATGGAGACCTTGTAGCCATTGGGCGTGCTCCAGAAATACAGATCGATCATGGTGCTTGCTTCACGCAATGGCCGGGGTACGCGCGGCAGCCCATTGCTTCTGCAGTTCATCCTCGACGAATTCCATGCGGTCCTTGCCCCAGAACATCTCGTCGCCGACGAAGATCATGGGCACACCGAACACACCGCGCGCGATGGCTTGGTCGGTGCTTTGCGCCAGTTCGGCGCCGATCTCTTCACTGGCGCTGGTCGACTCGAACCAGTCGCCATCGACCCCGAGCGCTTCGGCGATGGGGCGCAGTCCGGCGTATTCGGCGATGGAAGCATCACCCTGCTCCCAGTAGGCGGAGAAGGCGCGGTCCACGAACTCCAGTTCCAGCCCCTTGCGCCGCATGGCCAGCGAGCCCCGCAGTACCCGGCTGGACTTGATGGGGAACTGGCGCGGGATCTGGAAGGGCAGGCCGAACTTCTCGGCCCAGCGCATCAGATCGCGCTTGCGGTAGCGCAGCTTGGACTTGGGCTCCTTCATCAGCTCGTAGTCGTAGGTGCGGAAAACATAGCCGAGGTTGTAGGGGTGCAGCACCAGTTCGGCACCATGGCGCTCCAGCAGCGGCTGGATGAGCTTCAGCGCAAAATAGGTGTTGGTGCTGCCGATGTCCCAGTAAATCTCGACCTGTTTCTTGTCCACTGCGTGTGCTCCTGCTTTTGCAAACATGCCGGTTTGGCGAATTGGAGGGCAGTGTAGGATTCGGTTTTCGCGCCGGCTAATAGCAAATGCCGATTCGGGCATAAGCGAAAAATATAGAGAACGACATGGAACTGCGGCAGCTGCGGTATTTCGTCCGCATCGTCGAGCTGGGCGGGCTCTCCCGGGCGGCGGCCGACCTG
Source organism: Pseudomonadota bacterium (assembly GCA_040390235.1). Classification (GTDB taxonomy): domain Bacteria; phylum Pseudomonadota; class Gammaproteobacteria; order Burkholderiales; family Burkholderiaceae_C; genus Xylophilus. The sequence goes on from JAZJYT010000015.1 coordinate 22,775, forward strand.
TACATCGCGCAGCCCGCGCTGAGCCAGCAGCTCGCCAACCTCGAAGCCGAACTCGGCGTGCGCCTGTTGAACCGCTCGGCCCGAGGTGTCACCCCGACCGAGGCCGGCAACACCCTGTACCGGCATGCGCAAGCCGCCATGCGCCTGGTCGACCGCATCAGGACCGACGTGCAGCATGCGGGCGACAGCCCCGCAGGCGTGGTCTCGCTGGGCATGCCGACCAGTGTGGCCAACATCCTCGCCGCGCCCCTGGTGGCTGCCGTGCGCACCACCCTGCCCGACGTGCGCCTGCAGATCACCGAAAGCCTGAGCGGCCACCTGGCCGAGCAGGTGGCGACCGGCCGCATCGAGATGACCTTGCTGTTCGAACGCCACGATGCCAACGACAGGGCCGTGACGCTGCGCAAGCAGTCTCCCCACCTGGACGTGCGGCCGCTGCTGGTGGAGGAGCTGTTCCTGCTGACCGCCGGCGATGGCCCCTTCGGTGCGCCGGTGACCCTGGCCGAAGCCGCGGCCTGGCCGCTGATCCTGCCGGGACGCGTGAACGCCACGCGGCAGATCATCGACGAGGCTTTTGCCCAGGCGGGCCTGCGTGTGGACGTGGTGGCCGAGCTGGATTCGCTGGCCACCATCAAATCGGTGGTGGCCGGCGGGCACGGTGCCACCATCCTGTCGGCCTCGGCGCTGGCCGGCGCATCGCCCGTCGCGGGGGTGGTGGCGCGCCGCATCACCGACAGCACGCTGAGCCGGCTGGTGTCGCTGTGCACCTACGACATCGGCGCACTCAGCTCGGCGGCGGTGCGGGTGTCCGAGCTGGTGCTGCAGGTGGGCATGGCGCTGGTGCACGACGGCACCTGGGTCGGCGCCCGTGCGCTGCTGGGCGAAACCGACACCGCGGCCGCGGACAGCAGCGGGCCATAAGTTTGGTCGATACGGGCAGGCGCGGAACGTATTGGCGCTGCGGGGGGCTTGCTTCCTAGACTGCGCACCATGCCCAAAATCCTCGATGGCGTCACGGTGCTCGACCTGACGCGTTTTTTCTCCGGCCCGCAGGCCACCCTGTTCCTGGCCGGCATGGGTGCCGAGGTCATCAAGATCGACGACCCCAAGGGCGGAGACCCCACGGCTTTCGCCCCACCCTACGCGGGCCCGGAGGGGGTGTCCTTCCAGCGGCAGACCGACCTGGACATGGGCATCGCCTACATGAAACGGGCCCGCGGAAAGAAGTCCGCCACACTCAACCTCAAGTCGGAGCAGGGCCGCGCGATCTTTCTGCGGATGGTGGAGAAGGCCGACGTCGTGGTGGAGAATTTCAGCGCCGGCGTGGCCGCGCGCCTGGGCATCGACCACGAGAGCCTGAAGGCAGTGAACCCGCGCATCATCACCTGCTCGCTGACCGGCTATGGCGCCACCGGGCCCGACAAGGACCTGAAGGCCTATGACCTGATGGTGCAGGCCGCAGTGGGGCTGATGAGCATCACCGGCCACCCCGGCGCACCACCGGTGAAGACGGGCTCGCCGCTGTCGGATGCGATTGCCGGCGTGTTCGCCGCCAGCGGGATCGTCGCCGCCCTGCTGCACCGCGAGCGCAGCGGCGAGGGCCAGGCGGTGGATATCTCGATGGCCGACTGCCTGTTCTCGCTGATCTTCGACGAGCCGCTGGACTGCTACGGGCGGCTGGGACTGGGCTTCCAGCAGGGCAGCCGCATCATGCGTTTCTCACCCTTCAACGTATACCCGGCCGCCGACGGCTGGGTGACCGTGGGCGCGGCCACCCACGACGACTGGCTGGCGTTGCTGGCCGTGATGGAGCGCGAGGACCTCATTGCCGCAGGCGGCGACATGATGCAGCTGGCCTGGCGCCTGGGCCACAACGACCAGGTGGACGCCATCGTCCAGGCTTGGACCTGCGGCCTGCCGATGCAGCAGATCGTGGAGCGGCTCTCTGCGGCCAAGGTGCCCTGCAGCCCCGTACGGACCATCGACGAGGTGATTGCCTGGGAGCAGCTGAGCCACCGCGGCATGGTGGCGCCGCTGTGGAACCCGCTGGCCCAGCGCCACATGCCGGTGTCGGCGCCGGGTTTTCCCATCAAGTTCGGCAGCACGCCCGGGGGCTACGACAGTCCGGCCCCCCTGCCCGGCGCGCACAACGCCGAGGTACTGGGCCGCCTGGCGGGCCTGACTTCCGTGCAAATGGAAGAGCTGAGGGCCTGCGGTGTCATCTAGCGCCGGCCGCGCCTAGCCTTCGAGTTTGATGCCGGCGGCCTTGACGATCCCGGCATAGCGCGCGGCCTCGGACTGGCAGAAGGCCGCGAAGTGGGCAGGCGAGTCGCCCACGCCTTCGGCCATCACGTCGGCCAGCCGGGCGCGGATGTCGGGCTGGGCCAGGCTGGACACCACGTCGGCATTGATGCGTGTGACCAGGTCCGGGGCCATGCCGGCCGGCGCCCACATGCCATACCAGGTGGACAGGTTCATGTCGGGATAACCTGCCTCGGTGAAGGTCGGTGTGTCGGGCAGTGCCGCGGCGCGGCGCGCCGAGGTGACGGCCAGCGAGCGCAGCTTGCCGCCCTTGACCAGTTGGATGGACGAGGGCATGGAGTCGAACATGTAGGTCACCTGCCCGCCGATGATGTCGGTGAGTGCCGGTGCGCTGCCTTTGTAGGGCACGTGCGTCACATCCAGCTTCGCCATGTTCTTGAAGACCTCCCCGGCCAGGTGCCCCGGCGTGCCGCTGCTGGACGAGGCGAAGGTGTGTCTGCCCGGCTGGGCCCGCACCATCTCGACCAGCTCCCGTACCGAACGCACCGGCGAACTGGCGGCGATGACCAGCTGGATGGGCGTGGACGCGACGTTGGTGATGGGGGTGAAATCCTTCAGCGGGTCGTGCGGCATCTTGCTGTAGAGGGCCGGGTTGACCAGCTGGCCCGATACGTTGACCATGAGCGTGTAGCCATCGGCCGGCGCCTTGGCCACGATGTCGGCGCCTATCATGCCGCTGGCGCCGCCCCGGTTGTCCACGGTGACGGGCTGCTGCCACAGCTCCGACAGGCGCATGGCCAGCACCCGGCCCACGATGTCGGTCGGCCCACCGGCGGGGTAAGGCACCATCATGCGCACCGGTTTGGTGGGGTAGTCCACCGCGGCGCGCGCCGTGCGCGGCAGGCCGGCCACGCCAGCCATACCCGCCATGGCGCCCAGCAGCGCCAGCGTCTGGCGCCGGCCGCACCGGAAAGAGGTATCGAAGGTCCTGGTACTCAGCTTCTGGTTCATGTCATGTCTCCGTCTTGTTATGGGGTGTCGGCCGGTTCACGCAGGCGAGGCGCCAATGCAAAACGCTCCCGGGCGTTGGCAAGGGAGCGGTGAAAAGAAACGGGGATACACACGTCGCCTATTGCAGCTCCACACGCTTGGGCAATGGTTCCTTGGTACCCAGCCAGACCTGCTGCGCCTGGGTTTTTATCTGCGCTACCCGTTGCGCCACCTCGTCCTGGGTGATCGAGCTCACCGGGTGGGCGATGACCACCGGCTCCAGTGTCTGCATGCCCAGCGCCTGGCGGGTCAGTTCGGTTTCGCGGACGAACTCGGTGGTGATGATCACGGCGCTGGGAATGCCCCGCTTTTCCAGCGCGATGGAGTCGCGCACGCAGGCCGAGCAGCAGGAGCCGCAGTCGCCGATGGCGGTCAGCACGATGTCGTTTTCCGCCGCCATGCGCGCTATGAGTTCGGGCGCTGCGTCCTTGGAAAAACTCTCCTTCACGTAGTAGTTGACGGCGGCGAAGTCAATGTCGCTCTTCAGCGCCGCCGCCGCGCCGCGCAGCAGCTTGTTGGCGTTCCACTTGGAGTTGTCGAGGATGCCGAGCCGCAGGCCGCCGAGCGCCTTCTTGCGCTGCGACGTCGGCACGTTCTCGGAATAAATGACCCCGCGCGGGTCGTACACACGGACGCTGTCGGTCTTCATGAGCATGGTGGTCTCTCCTGGGTTGGCGATGCAAGGGGCGTCAGAGCGCACAGGTGCCGGTGGCACAGTCGTCGGCACCGGGCACGGCCAACAGCGGATCGACGGGACGGTGCACCGGGGTGCTCATGTGGCCCCAGCCGGGAATCAGCACCGAGAAGCGGCCGGCCTCCCCGCCCATGACGAACAGGTGGATGTGGTCCGCGCTGTGCACGATGGGGATACGCGTGTCGTCCTCGCGCTTGTAGTACTTCGGGATGTTGCGGTTGTAGACCTTGCCGTAGCGGTGGCCATAGGCCAGGTCGCCGAAACGGTTGCCATGGTTCACCCAGAGATAGTGGCGGATGTCGGCGCGCGACCAGCCATGCTGGGCAATAGTCTGCGCATGCTCCAGGCCCAGCACCACGGCGATATGGCCGCCCAGCACCGCGCTGTTCGAGGCGATGGTGCTCATGGCCGAGCACATGGTGTCGAGGATGCCCTCGGGGTCGTTCGAGATGTGGTTGGTGACGCTGTGCGGCGCCTCGGCCGCCATGACGAACACGGTCGAGTCCTCGGCCTTGTAGCCCTGCTCCACGTGGTAGGGGGCAAAGGGGCTTTGCGCCTCGTTCTCGGCCACGCAGTAGGTGTACTTGCCGGGATGGCCGAGCGTGCTCTTGTCGAGGTCGCCGGGCCAGCCACCGCCCACGTTGAGCATGACGAGGCGGACCGCGCGGCCGATGGTGGCGTTGGCCCGGTTGCCCGAACCGAAGGCGTTGACACCGCCGTTCATGCCGATCTCCTGCGCGATCGGCCCGTTGACGATGAGCAGCGGCGAAGCCACATGGGTGGTGGCCTGCACACCGTTGAGGTTGAAGGCCTGCTCGGTCAGCGCCTTCACCGCGGCCAGCACCACCGGGGTGTACTCTGGCTTGCAGCCGGCCATGACCATGTTGATGGCCAGGATCTCGCGTGTCATGGCGCCCCAGCGTGGCGCGATGCGCGCCTCGACGAACTGCGGGTCGCCGCCGAGGCGGGCGACGATGGCATCGATCTTGTCCTGGGTAGGCGGCACGACCGGCAGACCGTCGCTGAAACCGCGGTCGTAGTAGTACTCGACCAGGTCGACGGTGGAACCGACCGTCTCCTGGGACGCATCGGGTTCTCGCAAAACGGCATTCATGACGGGCTCCTGCATTGGTGTGCATGGAGCTTAGGCCGGTGCGGGTATTGATTACAAGAACAATCTATTTAGGAAAATAATGCCGTTTTTGACATAAATCCAGCACACACCGGTGGCACAGGACTACCTCCGGGCGAAAAGGCGGGCGCAGGAACTGCGATGCTTCCATTCGTTCGTCAAGTCCCAGCAGCTCGGTCAGTTGCAGGTGCTCTTCGCACTGGCGGTGCGGCCGCGAGACCCAGGGCCACCGCGACACCAACAAAAACGTCTACAAAAATAGGCGTTGGCTCTGCTGCTGAGCCGCTTGTAGAGTGGCTGCGCGAGCAGCTTGTGGCCCTTGATCGGGCTGTACGGGCACGCCTGCGTTGGGTGCGAAAATCCCGCGATGATCACAGACGCAGATGTTCGCCGGCCAGCCGCTGACGTGCTGGCCCAGGCCTTGGGTACATTTCCCCCGCACACCGCGCAGGCCCTGCGCCGGCTGGGGCATCTGAAACGCTGGCAGGAGGGCGAGAACATCCTGCACAACGGGGTGATTGCCGGCTCCGTGCTGATCCTCTTGAGTGGCCGTGTCCGCATGGTGGCCAGCACGTTCGAGGGCGACGAAGTCCTCTTGCGCTGGTTCGTGCCTGGCGAGTTCGTGGGCGTGGCGTCCGTGCTCGGGCAGGTGCCGTTCCCGACGGATGCGGTGGCGTCGGGAACGGTCGAGGCCGTCCAGATCGACGCCTCCGAGCTGTGCCGCCATCTCATGACCGATGCCGAGGGGGCGCTGGTATTCGCCCGCAAGGTCAGCCACCTCGCGGCAGAGCTCGTAGGCCTTCTGGTTGCCTTCACTTCGGGCCGGTTGGAGAAGCGGATCGTGAGCCTGCTGGCGCGGCTGGTGGCCCACCAGCCCCTGGCGCAGGCCGGAGAAGAAGTGCGGCTGACCCTTTCGCAGCAGGACGTGGCCTTTGCGGTAGGGGGGTCGCGCCAGCGGGTGAGCCTGGAGCTCAGGAAGCTGGAGGAGACCGGCTTCATCAAGCTGGGGTATCGCCACATCATGGTCTTGCGCCCGCTCTCCGGACTGCTGCCCGGCTCCGGCTGACGGCCCCGGCTTGGTGCATACCCGCAAATTGTCGCAATGGTGGCGATCCGGGTGCAGGCAAGTGTTTCCAATCAGTATCTCTGACATCGTTTCAGGACATGGAGACACAATGAACAACCGACAGCCGCCCACCACCTGGGGCATACGGCGCAAGCGCTTCTGGAAGCTGGGCCCGCCAGGGGCCGCCGCAATGCTCTGGTGCCTCGGACTGCTGGGCCTCCCGACGGCGCCGGCCCTGGCGCAGCCCGCCTATCCGTCGATGCCGATCCGCTTCATCATTCCGACGCCCTCCGGTGGAACGCATGACCTGATCGCCCGCCTGATCGCCCAGAAACTCTCGGCCAACCTGAAGCAGCCCGTGATCGTCGAGTCGAAGCCGGGCGCCACCGGCATGCTCGCGGCATCCTATGTGGCGAAGGTGCCCCCCGATGGGTACACGGTGCTTTTCGGCCAGGCATCGGTGGTACAGAACACCGTTTTGCGATTGCGCACGCCCTACCAGTTGCGGGAGCTGGCGCCGGTCTCGCTGGTCGTGCTGTTCCCGGTCGTGGTAGCCGTGAGATCGGACAGCGCCGTAAAAAGCGTCGCCGACCTCGTTGCGCTGTCGAAAACGCAGGACGTGAGTGTCGCCTCGTGGGGCACGGGATCGACCGGCCACATCATCATCGAGGCCATCAACCAGCAGTCCGGCGCGAAGCTGACGCATATCCCGTACAAGGGCGAGGCCGACCCCTTCTCCGATCTGGCAGGAGGGCTGGTCACGGCGGCGACCGGTTCCGCGGGCTTCTACCTGAGTCGCGGCGACAAGACACGGATTCTCGCCGTGGCGTCCGGCAAGCGCCTGAAACGCCTTCCCAACGTGCCCACCCTCGAGGAGGCAGGTTATCCCTTGGCCAATCTGTCCGGCTGGGGCGGTTTTTTCCTGCCCGCGGGCACACCCCGCGCGATCGTGCAGAAGCTTTCCCGGGAGATCCAAAAGATCGTCGCGGAGCCGGACATCGCCGATCGCATTCGCGACCTCGATTTCGAACCTCTCGGAACGAGCAGCGAAGAGTTCGCCCAGTTCATCACGCGTGACGCCGCCAAATGGACCGACGTCGTCAAGAGCCGGAATCTGTCGCTGGAGTAGCGGCGCGGCGGGCCACGGCCCGCCCCCCCATGGTTTGACGGCCGGCGGCTGACTTCGCGCCGGATATACGGCGGCGCCCATCGGCGCGCCCGGCTATTTCCCCCCCAACTTTGCAGAGCCCACACGGGTAGGCGCTCGCCTGCGCCTTTTCGACGACATCCAACCCACCCACTTCAAAACAAACAGGACCCAAGACAATGAAAACCGTTTCGCACTACCTCCCCCTGGTCAGGAATCCCCTGCTGGCGGCGCTGGGCTCCGGCTGCGTATTGCTCGCACACGCGCAGTCCAGCGTGGTGCTCTGGGGCATCGTCGACGTGAACGTGCAGCGTCTGCGCGCCCAAGGCACCGGCTCTGTGGATGCCGTCGGCAGCAGCGGCCTGAACAGCAGCCAGCTCGGCTTCAAGGCGGTCGAGGACCTGGGCGGAGGCCTGAACGCGGTCGCCTGGCTGGAGGGCAATATCAACCCGGACACGGGCACCGGCCGTGCGAGCAACACGAACAACCAGGCGTCGGGCGCGACGGTCGCGGGCGGCCTGACGTTCGATCGGCGTTCCTACGTGGGCCTGGGCGGGCCTTGGGGGCAGCTGCGCCTGGGCCGGGATTTTTCACCGAACCACTACAACAATGTCTCGTTCGACGCCTTTGGTGGCCTTGGGGCAGGCCGTGCCGGCAATCTTGCTTTCACGACAGTAGGCGCCGCCGCGATGCCCACCACCGTAGCCTACAGCAACGGGATCAGCTACTGGCTGCCGGCAGACCTGGGCGGCCTGTATGGGGTGGCGGTGTATGCACTGGGCGAAAACGCCTCCACCGCGCCGAACCGGGGCGACGGCAAGCTCATGGGCGCCAGGCTCGGATGGGCATCGGGCCCGTTTAATGTCGCCGTCGGAGGGGTCCGGACAACGTACGCGTCCACCGCCACCGTGGGCGACTACACGCACGCCAACATCGGCGCGTCGTACAGCATGAAGCCGGCCACGCTGTTCGCGCTCGTCAACAGCGTGGCCGTGGACCTGAGCGGCGGCAAGATCCGAAAGAACACCGTCACCCTCGGCGGCCAAGTGCCCGTCGGGGCTTTAGGGATGGTTCGGGCCAGTTACTCCCGCCTCACGGATCGCAGCGATAGCACGCTGAAAAATGCGGACGGCAGCGCGCGCAGCGGCAACACCGCCAGCCAATGGGCGGTGGGCTACGTCTACAACCTGTCGAAGCGCACGGCGCTCTACGGCACGATGTCCCGGTTGACCAACCGGGGGCAGGCGGCGTACACCGTGTCCGGTGCACCGGCGCCGCTCGCGGGCAGGGGTGCCAGCGGGATCGAGGCAGGCATCCGCCACCTGTTTTGATCCGGGGCGGGGAGCGTGCACACCGCAGGCGTGTGCGCTCCCCAGGCACCGCGCCTTCAGCTACTGCGGTGCCCCCGTGCTTTTGATCCACACGGCCTTGGTGTTGAGGAATTCATCCACGTGCTCGATGCCGGACTCGCGGCCGTACCCGCTCATCTTGTAGCCGCCAAAGGGAACCGCGGGGTCCATCGCCTGGTAGCAGTTCACCCACACCGAGCCTGCGCGCAGGGCGCTGCTCATCTGCATCGCCTTGTTCACGTCGCGTGTCCACACACCAGCACCCAGGCCAAACAGGGTGTCGTTGCCGCGGCGGATGGCCTCCTCGGTGGTATCGAAGGGCATCGCGGAAATGACGGGGCCGAAAATCTCCTCGCGGGCAATCTTCATGCCGTCGTGGACCGCGGAAAACACCGTCGGCTCGACGAAATGGCCCGATGCGCACCCACCATCCCGTTTCCGGCCGCCGCCGACCAGGGCTACGGCCCCCTCGGCCTGGCCGGACGCGAGGTAGCCGACAACACGGTCGAGCTGCATGCCCGAGACCAGGGGGCCCAGCTGCGTTGCGGGATCGCGGGGATCGCCAACACGCAGCGCGCGCGTGAAGGCGACCAGCCGCTCCATGAATTCATCGAAGATGGCGCGCTGGACGAACAGCCGCGTGCCTGCGCTGCAAACCTGCCCCGAGTTGGCGAAGACCGCCATCGCGGCGCCGGGCACCGCCGCGTCCAGATCGGCATCGGCAAACACGATGTTCGGCGACTTCCCGCCCAGCTCCAGCGACAGGCGTTTGATGTTGCCGGCCGAGGCCGCGATGATCTTGCGGCCCACCTCCGTCGAGCCGGTGAAGGCCACCTTGTCGATACCGGCATGGGCCGCGAGCGCTGCGCCCACCGCGCCGCCGCCGGCCAGGACGTTGACCACCCCGGGCGGGATTCCGGCTTCGAGGCACAGCTCCCCCAGCCGCAGCGGCGACAGCGGCGCCTGCTCCGCGGGCTTGATGATCACCGTACACCCCGCGGCAAGTGCCGGCGCCATTTTCCAGATGGCCATTCCCAGCGGCCCGTTCCAGGCGTTGATCGCAGCGACCACACCCACGGGTTCCTTCACGGAATACGAGAAGATCTCGCCCGGCTGCGAATTGGGGATCGTATGGCCATGGATCGCCGTGGCCAGCCCGGCGTAGTAACGCAGCAGCCCCACCGAACGCGTGCGCCTGGCCCTGGTGCCGGTGATCGGGCCGCCCATGTCCAGCGTGTCCAGCAGCGCCAGTTCGTCGAAATGCGCATCCACCCGGTCCGCCAGGCGCAGCAGGCACTGCTGGCGGTCGAAGGGCTTCATGCGGCCCCACGGTCCCTCCAGCGCCCGGCGGGCTGCGGCCACCGCACGATCGACGTCTTCGACACCGGCGTCCGCAACCTGGGCCAGGATGTCGCCGGTGGCCGGGTTCGTGGTGGCGAAGGTGCGGCCCGACAAGGCCGGGACGGACTGGCCGTCGATGAGCAGCAGCCTGGGCTGCCCATCGAGAAAACGGGGCGCCTGGTCAACCGCCATGGGTCACCTCCTGGGGAATGGTTGGGGACATGTGTGTGTTTCTTCCGTCGGTGAAGGCTCTCTGCGTGACTGCAGATGCCGTGGGTGGGCCAGAAAGGATGAAGTCGGCCGCGCGCTCGCCGATCATCATGGCGGGAGCGCTCGTATTGCCGGAGACGATGTTCGGCATGACCGAGGCATCGGCCACCCGCAGCCCGTCGATGCCATGCACACGCAGGCGCGCATCGACCACGGACAGCGGATCGCCGGCAGGCCCCATCTTGCAGGTGCCGACCGGGTGGTAGATCGTCATCAACCGCGCGCGGATCGCCTGCGCGAGGTCCGCATCCGAGATCGCCGCCGGGCCTGGAAACACCTCGGCGCCCAGGCTGCCGGCCATCGGGCTGGCGGCAAGAATGCGCCGCGTTTCACGCACGCCGCGGATCAGCGTCTCGAGGTCGCCGCTGCGCTCCAGGAAGGCCGGGTACATCAGCGGGCGGTCCTCCGGCCGTGCCGATGCCAGCTCCAGGTGCCCCCGGCTGGCCGGACGCAGCAGCGTCACGAAGACCATGATGCCGTGCTCGCGCGGGATGGCGAGCGCCGAGTTCTTCAGGCCCGGCATGAATGTCAGCTGCACGTCGGGGCGGTCCATGTCCGGCAGCGTCCGGATGAAGCCGCCCGATTCGGCGGCATTGGACGTGAGCACCCCCTTGCGCGCAAGCAGATAGGCAAGAGGTCCGGCCGCGATCGCGGGTAGTGAGCGCATGGACAGCGCGTAGGCCTGGCGGCTCAGGTCCTGCACGGTGACGGCCACGGACGCGTGGTCCTGCAGATTGCGGCCCACACCCGGAAGGTCGTGGACAACCGCGATACCCCGTTGCCGAAGGTGCTGTGCAGGACCCACGCCCGAGAGCATCAGCAGCTGCGGCGAGTTGACGGTGCCGCCCGCGAGGACAACCTCGGAAGAAGCGGACAGCCGGCGCCTTTCCTGCCCGATGCGGGCGACCACGCCCACGGCGCGGCCGCCCTCGATGACGATGCGCTCCACCATCGTGTCGGTCAGCACGGCCAGGTTGGGCCGGTGCATCACGGGATGCAGGAATGCCCGCGAGCTGCTTTGCCGCACGGCATCGCGCTGGTTCACCTCCCACAGGCCGAAGCCGTCCTGCGTGGCGCCGTTGAAGTCGTCGTTGGGCCTGTGGCCCGCTGCGATGGCCGCTTCGATGAAGGCCCGCGACAGGGGATTGGCCGCCGCGGGCCGCGCCACGCGCAGCTCGCCGCCCATGCCATGGAACGCATCGGCGCCGGCGGCGCGGTCTTCGTGCCGCTTGAAGGCGGCCAGGACCTCGCGGTAGGACCAGCCCGGGTTGCCTTCGGCTTCCCAGCGGTCGTAGTCGTCGCGGTGGCCGCGGATGTACACCGACCCATTCACCGAGCTGCAGCCCCCCAGCAGCCGGCCGCGCGGCACGGCAATGGTCCGCCCGCCGATGGCGGGCCCGCCGCGGAACTCGTGGTGCCAGTTGTACTTGGCGTGCGGCAGCAGGAAGATATTGCCCACCGGGATGCGGGTCTTGATGTTGGCGGGAAAGCTCTGGTCGGAGGGCCCCGCCTCGATCAGCGCGACCCGCACCGCCGGGTCGCTCGACAGCCGGTTGGCGAGCACGCAGCCGGCCGACCCGGCGCCGATGATGAGGAAGTCGAACACGTCGTTCATGGCTTGTGGCGCTTCACTGTTCGAGCTCTGTGGCACGGCCGGCGAACTCCGGATCGGCCTGGCCGTCCGGCGCGACCTCTACCGTCACCTGCGCGATCTCCCCGCTGAAGGCGAAGGGCGACTGGTAGGCCGCACTCACCGCCAGGCCGGTGTCGCGGCCGCAGGTGAGCCCGGCCTGTACGGCTCGGTGCGGCCAGGTGCGCGGGATGTCTACGGACCCGACCACCACCTCGTCCACCATCAGCCGGCCCTGGCCGCCGCTGTCGCCGGTGCGGGAGAACACGTAGCGGCAGAGGTGCCGTCCGGGCGTGAGCTTGTTCTCCGACACGACGACATGCTTCTCGAACTCCGAGAACACGTACTCATGCACCAGCCGGTCATCCTTGACGTAGAGCGTGTAGCCCGCCAGCATGGAGCCGAAGGCCAGCAGGACACCGCTAGCGCCGCCCGGCGGGATCGACAGGTCCGCGGTGATCGTGTACGAGCGTGCGCTCAGGTCCGGCGCACTCAGCCGGTCGATGCGGGACTGTCCCGCGTAGTACCTGTACCGGCGGGTTTCCGTCTGCGGCGGCTCTGGTGGAATGCGCGCCCACTTGCGGTCGTCCAAAGGCATGACGCCATAGGTCCGGGCCTCGGACCACCACAGGTCCACCAGGGAGCGAACACGCTCGGGCTCCTGGGCCGACAGGTCGTGGCATTCCGAGAAGTCCTGCTCCAGGTGGTACAGGGCCCAATGGTCCCGGTCGAAGTCCGTGCCCGGCTGGTGCAGCGTGACCGCTTTCCAGCCGCCGCTCCAGATGGCGCGGTCGCCGTTCAGCTCGAAGTACTGCGTCTGCTTGCGCGTAGGGGCCTGGGGCTCGGTGAACGTGTAGCGCAGGCTGAGCCCCTGCACCGGCACCTGCGGCACCCCCTGGTGCACCTCCAGCGGCGGCACGCCGAGGACGTCGAGCACCGTCGGGAAGAGATCGATCACATGGTGGTACTGCGTGCGCAGCCCATGCGCCGTGATGCCCTTGGGCCAATGCACCAGGAGAGGCGCCCGAACGCCGCCGCCATAGGTGTTCATCTTGTACCACTTCAGCGGTGTGTTGCTGACCTGCGCCCATCCGGCCGCATAGTGGGGAAAGGTCGTGGGGCCGCCGAGTGTCTCCATCACCTGCTCGCGCTGCTCGGGCGTTTCCGGGCCGGCGTACAGCGCCTTGCGCATGTTGAGGGACATCGAGCCCATGGGGCCGCCCTCGGGACTGGCGCCATTGTCGGAAATCAGCACGATCATCGTGTTGTCCATGCGCCCGCTGGCATCCAGGTAGGCCAGCAGACGTCCGATGTGCTGGTCGGTGTGGTCCAGGAAGGCCGCGTAGACCTCCTGCGAACGTTCGAGGAAGCGGCGGTCCGCCTCGGGCAGGTCCTGCCAGGCCTTCACGCCGGGGTTGCGTTCCGGCAGCGCCGTGTTGTCCGGCACGACCCCCATGGCGCGCTGGCGGGCCAGGCGCTCGTCGCGGATGGCGTCCCAGCCCTTGGCGTAGCGGCCCTTGTACTTGGCGATGGTCTCGGCCGGTACGTGGTGCGGGAAGTGGGCCGCCCCGAAAGCGAGGTACATGAAGTACGGCTTGGCCCCGGCCACCACGCGGTGGTCCCGGATCATGCCGATCGACTGGTCGATGAGGTCCTCGGTCAGGTGGTAGCCGGGCTTGGGGCTCAGGTCGATCGCCTGGTTGTCGCGGTACAGCTCCGGGTTCCACTGGTCGGTCAGCGCCCCCTGGAAGCCGTACCAATGGTCGAAGCCCCGGCCCAGCGGCCAGTTCGTGAACGGGCCCGCGGCCGTGATCTCCTGCATGGGCGTGAGATGCCACTTGCCCAGGGCGAGCGTGCCGTAGTGGTATTCACGCAGGGTTTCGGCGAGGGTCGCGGCCCGCTTGCCGATGTGGCCGCGGTAGGAGGGATAACCTCCGGCCCACTCGGCGATCACGCCCATGCCCACCGAATGCGCGTTGCGGCCCGTGAGCAGGCAGGCACGCGTCGGCGAGCACATCGAGGTGACATGAAAATTCGTGTACTGCGCGCCCTTGTGGCCCAGGCGGTCCATGTGGGGCGTGTCGATCTCCGACCCATAGCAGCCCAGGTCGGAGAAACCGACATCGTCCAGGACGATGAAGATCACGTCCGGGGCGTCCTGGGGTGCCCCGGCGGGTGGGGGTGTCCAGGGGGTCGAATCCTGGTAGGTGCGGCCGATCTGGCCGTCGAAATGCGAGTCGTAGTCCATGGCATGTTCGCTGTGATGGGATGGCCCATTACAGGATGCATACGTCCGCGGGATTTCCACAACGGAGACAATCTACGGGTGACTACGGAGAACAATATCAGCGGCGGATCTCCGGCTCGTCGAACAAGGGTCTGTGGGCGTGCGACAGGCGTCGCAGCCGGCGTGGGGGTTTTCCGAAAAGCCCCGCCCCTGCTACGGCGAACGGGACCCGGTAACGGTCAGCGAGAACCTGCCACGCCGGGTGCAGTCCGGCAGAGCCGCCGACACCTTGCCCTGTCTTGCGTTCTGCCGAAACTTTCCTGACGCCTCCGCGGGGCGCACCATCACTCCGCGTCCCACTGGGCGGCTGGCGCGGCGGCCTGAAAGGCCGGCAGGCCGCACAGGTAGGCGTCGATGGCCGCAATGCGCGCAAACGCGGCCATGTCCACCCCGAAGCGCCGCGCGCTCAAGACCTGCGGCACCAGGCAGCAGTCCGCCAGCGTCACCGTGTCACCGAAGCAGCAGCGGCCGGGGGACGCTTGCGCGGCGAACCGGGCCTCCAGGGCGGTGAAGCCCTCCCCGATCCAGTGGCGGATCCACTCCGTGCGCATTTCGGGCGAAACGCCGAGCCGGTGCTCCAGGTACTTGAGCACCCGCAGGTTGTTCAGGGGGTGGATGTCGCAGGCGATCTGCGCCGCCATCGCACGCACCAGGGCGCGGCCCGCCGCGTCGGGTGGCAGCAGGGGCCTCGCCGGATGGGTTTCCTCCAGGTACTCGAGAATGGCAAGCGACTGGCTCAGCAGCACACCGCCGTCGCGCAGCGTCGGCACCAGGCCCTCGGGGTTGACGGCCCGGTAGGCCGGCGAGAACTGCTCGCCGCCCTCGCGCAGCAGGTGCACGGGCAGGTTCTCCCAGGCCAGGCCTTTGGTCTCCAGCGCGATGCGCACCCGGTAGGCGGCTGAACTGCGGAAGTAGCCATAGAGTTGTAGCAACATGGACGATGTCTCCTTACGTGGGCAGCGCGACCGCAGGCAGCACCCGCCCTTCGCAGTCACCGAATCCGATGCTGCGAAAACCCTCGCGTTCGGCGCGTGCGCGCAGCAGCACGCTGTCGCCGTCCTGCAGAAAGGTGCGTGTCTCGCCGTCACCTACGGGGATGGCGCGCTTGCCGCCCTCCGACAGTTCGAGCATCGAGCCGCCCTGGCCGGCACCAGGCCCCGACTGCGTGCCGGAACCGAAGAAGTCGCCGGGCTGCAGGTTGCAGCCGCCGATGGTGTGGTGGGCGACCAGCTGCGACATCGTCCAGTACGAGTCGCGGAAGTTCGACCGGGTCAGGCGCTGGTGGGCTTTGCCCGCCTGGCGCATCGCCTCGGTCTGCAGCCAGACGTCGAGTTGCAGGTCGAGCGCGCCCCACTGCCGGGTTGCCTCGCTGTCCAGGTACCCCAGCGGCTGCGGATCACCTTCCGGACGCGCGAAGGGCGCGCGGAACGGCGCCAGCGCCTCCATCGTCACTACCCAGGGCGAAAGGGTGGAGGCGAAGTTCTTCGACTGGAACGGTCCCAGCGGCTGGTACTCCCAGGCCTGCACGTCGCGCGAGGACCAGTCGTTGAACAGCACCAGGCCGAACAGATGGTCCTCCGCTTGCGCGATGGGGATCGGGGCACCCTGCCCGTTCCCGGCGCCGATAAAAATACCCAGCTCCAGTTCGTAGTCCAGCCGTGCCGACGGCGCCAGCGCCGGCGCCTCGGCCCCGGCGGGGTGGATCTGGCCCAGCGGCCGGTGGAACTGCCCACCGCTGACCCCGATCGAAGAGGCCCGGCCGTGGTAGCCAATGGGCACCCACTTGTAATTGGGCAGCAGCGGGTTGTCCGGGCGGAACAGCCGGCCGACCGTGCTTGCATGGTGAATACTGGTGTAGAAATCGGTGTAGTCACCGATCCGCGCCGGCACCGTGTATTCGGCCTGCGCCTGGGGCAGCAGATGTTTTGTCCACGCAGCCTGCGGGCCCGCGCCTTCGCGCAGCCCGTCGAACAGCGCATGGCGTAGCGCCACCCGGGCCGCACGTCCACGGCCCATGAGGGAGTTGAGTGTGCCCGTCTCGGTGCCGGCAAGGGCCGCCACGGCCTCGGCGGGCAGCGCGCCGGCGTCACGCAGGCCTTGCAGGTCCAGCACCTGGTCGCCAATGGCGGCACCCGGGCGCCAGGCCTCGGTGCTTCCGGCGCGGCGGAAGATGCCGAGCGGCAGGTTCTGGACCGGAAAGTCGGCACCGTCCGTATTCGCAGAGGCGACCCAGCTAGTGGCAGATGCGTCGTGGGTGTGGTCGATCAGATCGTTCATGTCTCAGAGCGGGTGTTGTGCTTGTCGTCGTGCTTGTGGTTGTCGGCCAGGCCTTGCCAGCACCCGGCGTACGCTTCATCCAGCGCGCCTCCATGGCTGGCCGGCATCATTGCAAAAGCGGTGGGCACCAAGCGGTAGCGGCTCTCGAACATGAAGGCCAGGGTGCCGTCGAGCTTCTGCGGCTGGAGGTCGGCCTGCGTGGCGCGGTTGAAGCTTTCCTCGTCCGGGCCATGCGGCACCATGCAGTTGTGCAGGCTGGCGCCGCCGGGCTTGAAGCCTTCGGGTTTCGCGTCGTACGCACCGTAGACCAGGCCCATGAATTCGCTCATGAGGTTGCGGTGGTACCAGGGCGGACGGAAGGTGTCCTCCATCACCAGCCAGCGCGGCGGGAAGATGACAAAGTCGCAGTTGGCCGTGCCCGGCGTGTCGCTGGGCGAGGTCAGCACGGTGAAGATGGATGGGTCCGGGTGGTCGAAGCTGATGGAGCCGATCACCATGAAGTCCGCCGTGTCGTACTTCACCGGCGTGAGGTTGCCGTGCCAGGCCACCACGTTGAAGGGTGTGTGTGCCATGTCGGCGCGCCAGAGGTGGCCGCCGAACTTCTTGACGATCTCGTAGCCGCCCGCGCCCTCTTCGACCGCAGCGACGGGTGCCCGGAAATCGCGGGGGTTGGCCAGCCCGTTCGAGCCTATGGGACCGAGTTCGGGCAGCCGGAAGGTGGCACCATAGTTTTCGCACACGTAGCCGCGCGAAAGGCCCGCGTCGGGCAGTTCCACCTTGAAGGCCACGCCGCGCGGAATCAATGCAATCTCGCCGGGCCGCACCTCGAGTTGCCCCATCTCGCTGCGCACGCGGATGCGCCCCTGCTGGGGCACCAGCAGCATCTCGCCATCGGCATTGACCAGCGCACGGCGGCCCATGGAGCGGCCGGCCAGCCACACCAGCGCGGCCATGCCGGTCTGCGCCTCGGCGTCGCCGTTGGCGACGACCGTGCGCAGCCCGTCGACGAAATCGCGGTCCGCATCCGCCTGGCCGAAAGCGAAGGGATTCCAGCGCAGCGGGTCCGGCGGCATGGCCACACCGCCGGCGGCACCGGTGGTCCACAGCGGCTGGGCATACGCCTGGTAGCGGCCCGACACGACCGAGGGCTGGCGGCGGTACAGCCAGGTGCGGCGGTTCTCGTGGCGGGGCGCGGTGAAGGCGCTGCCGGACAGCAGCTCGGGGTACAGGTGCAGGGGTGCCTTTTGCGGGCTGTTGCGGCCCTGGGGCAGCGCCCCGGGCACGGACTCGCTGCTGAACTGGTTGCCGAAGCCCTGCTGGTAGTCGATGGTGGTCATATCGCGGTGGTGGTGGTGTCGGGCCGTTCCTGCCTTAAGCGGGCAGGGCGACCGTGTCGGCCTGGTAGTCGAAGAGCCAGTGGTAACGTGCCCGCGTGCGGTCTTCGCTCCACTCCCGGTCGACATAGGCCACGGCGCCCTCGCTCGATGCGAGCGCGGGATTGTGGAAACGCCTGGCGGCATCCGAGGAGCCGCGCACGATGCGGCTGGTACGCGGTATGCGCGCGTCCTGGTAGCACCGGAGCGCGGCCACCGGGTCGTCGCGGTGTTCCTGGATACAGCGGGCGAGCACCATGCCGTCCTCGATGGCCATGCCCGCGCCCTGCGCCAGGAAAGGGAGGGTGGGGTGCGCGGCGTCGCCCAGCAAGGTCACCGGTCCGAACGACCACTGCTGCAGCGGCTCGCGCTGCACCAGCGCCCACTTGTAGGGCTGCTCGATCGCCCGGATGAGGGTCTGGACATCCTCGTGCCAGCCGCTGAAGTCGCGCAGGCACTCGTCCACCGAGCCGGGCGTTGTCCAGGATTCGACCTTCCAGTCGTCGCGCTCGACGATGCCCACGAAGTTGACCAGCTCGTTGCGGCGCAGCGGGTAGTGGATGGCGTGGCCGCCCGGCCCGACCCAGTTCACACCGACCGGGCGGCGCAGGCGCTCGGGCAGGCGCTCGGCAGGGATGACACCCCGCCATGCGAGACAGCCGGAGAACGTGGCCGCACCGTCGCCGACCAGCTGTTGCCGGACCCGCGAATGCACACCGTCCGCGCCGACCAGGATATCGCCCTCGACCTGCCGGCCGTCCTCCAGGTGGACGACCACGCCGTTCCCGGTTGTCTCGTGCGACACGCATTTCGCACCGAGCACGATGCCCGCGGGGGAGACTTCCGTGATCGCCTCGACCAGCACGCGGTGCAGGTCGGGGCGGTACAGGGTGTAGTAGGGAAACCCGTAGCGGCCCTGCGCGTGCTCGCCCAGGTCGAAGAGCTTCCAGGTCTGGCCGGTGCTCCACAGGCGCACGTCCTTGCCTTCCGGCCGGCTGGCCACGGCGCGCAGGGCATCGGACAGCCCCAGGCCCTCCAGCACGCGCGTCGAATTGGGGGCCAGTTGCAGGCCCGCGCCGACTTCGCCCAGGCGGGCCGCCTGCTCCAGGACCTGGACTTCGAAACCCCTGCGCACCAGGGCCAGGCCGGCGGTCAGGCCGCCGAGGCCGGCGCCGGCGATGAGGATTTTTTTCATCAGTCGTCCGCCTTCACGTTGTTGCGGGCGATGGTCCCGGACCACTTCGTGTAGTCGGACTGGACGACCTGGCTGAATTCGCGCGCGGTCGGCACACCCGGCTCGACGCCGGTGTTGGCCAGCTCATCGCGGACCTCCCTGGCCTGCGAGGCCGCCGCCATCGCGGCGACGAGCTTCTGCACCGCCGCCGGCGGGGTACCGGCCGGCGCCACCAGGCCGAACCACGAGTACGCTTCGTAGTTCTTGCCCAGCGCCGCCTTCACGGTGGGTACGTCGGGAGCAGGCGCATAGGGCGCGCTGCCGGTCACGGCGTAGGCATGCAGCTTGCCGCTCTTCACAAAGGGATAGAGCGCGGCGGCCGTGTCGAATACCAGGTCGATCTGTCCGCCGAGGGCATCCGTGATGGCCGGTCCGCCGCCGCGGTACGGTACATGGGTGAACTTCACGCCCGCGACTTCGGACAGGTAGGCGGTCGCCAGATGCCCGATGGAGCCGTTGCCGGCCGTGCCCACGGTCAGTTCGCCTTTCCTTGCCATGGCGAGGAGCGCCTTCAGGTCCCCGGCCTCCAGGCCGGGTTTGCCGGCCAGCATCAGGGGGCCGCGCAGCGCCATGCCGACCGGCACGAAGGACCTGGCGTCGTACTTCAGGTTCTTGTACAGGCCTGGCGCCACGGCCAGCGTGCTGGTGCCACCCCAGAGCAGCGTATACCCATCGGGCTGGGAGCGCGCGACGAAGCCGCTGCCGACCGTGCCGGCGGCGCCGCCGCGGTTGTCGACCACGATGGGCTGCCCCAGCGTGTTGCCGATGGACTTGGCGAACAGCCGGGCACTGGCGTCGGTCGGGCCGCCGGCCGGGAAGGGCACGACCAGCGTGATGGGCTTGTTCGGGTAGCCGGAGCCCTGGGCCTGGGCCTGGGCGAGAGGTGCACACAGGCCCAGCGCAACGGTGGCGCAGGCGGCGAAGAGGCCGCGGCGGCGGGGGTGGCGGGAGTGGGAATGGGAGCGGCGCGCGGGCGCAAACACATGCATGGCTTTGTCCGTGTAGGGAGGGAAAACCGATTGCACTCCTTCACGGAACATAAGTAAAACAAGAGAATTCAATGAATTCATTCCCTGTGCTTGTATATTTATCCGTCGATGAACCTCAGCACCCGCCAGATACGAGCCTTTGCCACCGTCGCACGGCTGCGCAGCTTCACGCGCGCCGCCGAGCAGCTGCACATCACGCAGGCGGGCCTGAGCAGCATGGTGCGGGATACGGAGGCGCAGCTGGGTTGCCGCCTCTTCGACCGGACGACCCGGGCCGTGTCGCTGACACCGCAGGGCGCCGCCTTCCTGCCTATTGCCGAGCGGGTGCTGGCCGACCTGGAGGATGGTGTGGCGTCGCTGGACCAGATCTCGTCGGCCACCAGCGCCTCGCTGCGGGTGGGCGCCACACCGCTCGTCGCATCGTCGCTGCTGCCCCATGTGTGCGCCACCTTCGGGCGGGAGCATCCGGAGGTCCGGGTGTCGGTGGAGGACCTGTACCGCTCCGAGATCCAGCAGAGCGTGCAGGCCGGATCGCTCGACGTCGGTTATGGCGTATTCCTGGAAGCCGCCAGCGGCGTGCGCCGGCTGGCGCTGTACAAGGCGCCGCTGGTGCTCGTGCTCGATGCCGCGCGGTACGAGGCCCTGCCCCGGTCCGACGGCATCCGCTGGAAAGACATCGCGCCGCTGCCACTGCTGTCCCTGCCTGTCGACAACCCGATCCAGCGGCTGGTCGACCAGCACCTCGCCGTGGTGGGCCGGGCCAACGAGGCGCGGCGCACCTTCCAGCACCTGCACACCATACTGGCCATGGTCGAGGCCCGGGCGGGGTGCGCCCTGCTGCCGAGTTTCATCGCATCCGCAGCCTGCCGCTACCGGGTCGGCAGCGTGCTGGTCCAGCCGCGTGTACCCATCGAGTTCTTCGAGATCAGCAAGAGCGGGCGGGACCGGAGCCCCCAGGTAGAGGCCTTCGGCCGGCACCTGGTCCGGGCCATGCACGACTATGAGCGCGGCCAGCTCCACGTCGAACCCCAGGTGCCCGCTGCCGACGGCAGTTGACGGCCGGCCCGCCCTGGCGGGCCCCGGGCCGATCATGGCGGAGGTCCTGCCACCGGTGCCCACTGCGTCGCGGCCCGGTGTGTTCAGTCCGCCTTCAGCACACCGCGCTCGATCTGGTCGCGCTCCAGCGACTCGAACAGTGCCTTGAAATTGCCCTCGCCGAAGCCGTCGTCGCCCTTGCGCTGGATGAACTCGAAAAACACCGGACCGAGCTGGGTGCCCGAGAAGATCTGCAGCAGCAGGCGCTGGCCACCTTCGCCGGTGGTCCCGTCCAGCAGGATGCCGCGGGTTTCGAGTGCAGCAGGGTTTTCGCCGTGGCCGGGCAGGCGCTCGTCCAGCATGCGGTAGTACGCCGCAGGCGGCGCCTTCATCATGGGCACGCCGGCCTGGCGCAGCTGGTCGACGCTGCGCGGCAGGTCGTCGCTCAGGAGCGCGATGTGCTGGATGCCCTCGCCGTTGAAGGCCATCAGGAACTCCTCGATCTGCCCCGAACCCTTGGAGGACTCTTCGTTCAGGGGAATACGGATCATGCCGTCGGGGGCCGTCATGGCCTTGGAGGTCAGGCCGGTGTACTCCCCCTGGATGTCGAAGTAGCGGATCTCGCGGAAATTGAACAGCTTCTCGTAGAAGCCGGCCCAGAACGCCATGCGGCCGCGGTACACGTTGTGGGTGAGGTGGTCCACGATCTGGAAGCCGTGGCCTACCGGGTGGCGGTCCACCCCCTCGATGAACTCGAAGTCGATGTCGTAGATCGATTTGCCTTCCTCGAAGCGGTCGATCAGGTACAGCGGTGCGCCGCCGATGCCCTTGATGGCCGGCAGGCGCAGCTCCATCGGGCCCGTGGGGATCTCCACCGGCTGGGCTCCCAGTGCCAGGGCACGCGCATAGGCCTGGTGCGAGTCCTTCACGCGGAAGGCCATGCCGCAGGCGGCAGGGCCGTGTTCCGCGGCAAAGTAGCCGGCCGCGCTGTTCGGTTCCTCGTTGACGATGAAGTTGATGCCGCCCTGCCGGAACAGGCTGACCTTCTTCGACCGGTGGTGGGCCACCTGGGTGAAGCCCATGGCCTCGAATACCGGCTGCAGCACGCCCGGCTGGGGGGAAGCGAATTCCACGAACTCGAAGCCCATGAGGCCCATGGGATTGTCGAAAAGGTCGGCCATTGAAGGTACTCCATCAGGGGTGATGCCCCAGGCACCGGTGGAGTCATCCTAGAAGCAGCACAACGCATGTTTCCTGCAAAGTTGAGCGCATTACTGGACCGTCACGCACGAAACATGCATGATTCCGGCCGTGGAAACAAATTCGGAACCTGATGGCGCGGATCTGCGCATCCTTCGCCTGCTCCAGAGGAGCGGCAGGGCGAGTTATGACGAGATTTCCCAGGAGATAGGACTGTCGGCATCGGCCACACTGCGCCGTGTCCGCCGGCTGGAAGAAGCCGGTGTGATCGAAAGCTACACCGCCCTGCTGCGTCCCGAGAAACTCGGGCTCACGCTGACGGCCTACCTGAACGTGCGCCTCGAAAAGCACATGGAGTCCCACAAGCGCAACCCGATGGACGCATTCCGGGCGTCGGTGCAGAACTGGCCGGAGGTGGTCGAATGCGTTTCGCTGACCGGCGACATGGACTATCTGCTGCGGGTCGTGGTGAAAGACATGGCCCACTACTCACGTTTCATCCTCGAAACCCTGTTGCGCCATCCCAGCGTGCAGGACTGCAAGACCAGTTTTGTGCTGGACCGCGTCAAGAGCACCACGGCCCTGCCCATCTGACGGGGCGTGCCCCACCTGGACAGCACGGCAAAGGTACAAGCCGGGCATGCATGGGGCACAAACAAAAACGCCCACTGAAAGTGGGCGTTAACTGTGCGGCTGAGCCGCTTGTCGAGTGGTTGCGCGAGAAGGATTTGAACCTCCGACCTTTGGGTTATGAGCCGATTCATTGGCATCGGTTTTCCAGGATTTCCTGAGCCCACATCTGGCATTGAATGGTTCCAAAAGAGCGGGTTTCTTCCCAGTCGCCCATCCATCTTCGTATGCCCGATAGCCGGCTTGATGGCGCTGCGTCGTTTGATCATGGCCTTGAGGGTTTTGATGATGCCCCGCCTCTGGCCCGACATCAGGATGCGCCCCCTTCGAGCTGTATTCCCCGGTAGCCCTTGTCGACTATTGCCGTCTTGGGTTTGCAGTCGGCCAGGATTTCCACCTGCTCCAGTGTCTCGGCCAGGGTATGGCCGTCATACGATTGCCCGGCATGCTGCGCATGCCCACCACCAGGCCTTCCCTGAGGGTGGTGGCGATGCTGACCTTGACGCCGAACTCGTACGGGGTGCGGGCCTTGCCTTTGGAGATGCATTCGACTTCCGGCGCGTGCAGGGCGTAGAGCTTGTTTTGTCCTTGGGCTTCTGGGCCAGGATGCGGCCGACCCGGGTGCGCAGGGTGCGCACGGCCTTCTGCATGCGCCGGAACTGTTTGGCGTGGGCGTACCGCCCGACCTGTGCGGCCAGCCGGGGTGCGGTGCGGTTGTAGTTCTGCCGCAGCAAGGGACGGCAGATAGGGTCGATGACAAGAAGATATGCACTGAGGGACGATCAATGGGCGCGCATCCAGGGACTGCTGCCTGGACGCGAAGGCCACTTAGGCGTGACAGCCCGGGACAACTGGTTGTTCGTGGATGCGGTGCTGTACCGCTACCGTGCTGGCATCCCGTGGCGCGATCTGCCTGAGCGCTTCGGGGACTTCCGGGTAGTGCACCTGCGCCACTCGCGCTGGAGCAAGACCGGCGTGTGGGAGCGCGTCTTCGAGAGCCTGGCGCAGGACGCGGACAACGAGTACGCCATGATCGACTCCACCATCGTGCGAGCCCACCAGCGCAGTGCCGGGGCAAAAGGGGGCGCAGGCCCCGGTGATCGAGAACTTCTTTGCCAGGCTCAAGCAGTACCGCGCTATCGCCACGCACTACGACAAGACCGCGGCCACCTTCCTCGGTGGCCATCCATCTGGCGCCGCTGTCATTTGGCTCAATTGATGACGAGCCCTAGGACACACCCGGCATTGCCGAAATTTCCGGACGATTGGGTAAGGAGCTGGACATTTGGATTCGTGCGGCACGCGCTGGTGTGCCTACATTGCCCCATGCGCGATGCACATCTCCGGCCCGGCCATCGCAGCCCGCGACGACAACAGCCTTCAGACCACCAGCGATCGCCTGAATTCGCTCGGCGGAATGGCGATGTGCTGGGCAAAGAATCGCGTGAAGTGGCTCGGGGCGTAAAAACCCAGTTGGGCGGCGACTTCGGCGAGCGGGAGATCGGAATCCGCAAGCAATTTCACCGCGAGGTCCAGGCGCATCCAGTCCAGGTAGTGCTGCGGCGTCACCCCGACGCTCGCCTTGAAGCGCGCGAAGAACTGCGACCGCGACAGCCCCGCATGGGCAGCCACGGTGACGAGGTCCGGGTTGTCGGCCGCATGCAGTTGGATGTAGGCGATGCCGCGCCGCACGCGCGAATCGACGCAGCCCATACGCAGCGGCG
The DNA here is from genome assembly GCA_040390235.1 of Pseudomonadota bacterium. Lineage (GTDB taxonomy): Bacteria > Pseudomonadota > Gammaproteobacteria > Burkholderiales > Burkholderiaceae_C > Xylophilus. The sequence continues at coordinate 47,465 of JAZJYT010000015.1, forward strand.
CGTCCCTGCGGGCATGCGCATAACTCACGCCAGCCACGACCTCGCGCACAAGCTCGACGTGGAACCTTTCGTCATGGCTGGCGCCGATGCCATGGATGCCCTTGACGAGCTTGTCCACCATCAGGCGCAAGGCCGGCGTGGCGCACACCGAACTGCATGGGAACGCGCCTTCGGTGGCGGACGGGCCGTAGACATTGGCGTCGAGCCACGCGGGATCGATAAGCAGGGACAGCAGCGTCGTCGGCTCGGCCGCGTTCTCTTCCTTGGCATGCGTCGTCCAGGGATTCAGCACGATCATCCGCTCGGCGTCCAGCACCAGCGGCTCGCCTTCCACCCGAAAAACCGCGCTGCCGCCAGCGATGTGGAACAGCAGATTGAACTCGGCGTGCGCATGCGCCACGACCGCTCGGGTCCCAACGCTCACCGTGGCCCGCCCGAAAGGGCCGATCAGGATCGCGGAATGTGGGCGTGTCTCCATGTCTTCACCTCAACTTTATTTCAGAAGGGGAATCGATGTTCTTGTGTTCTCCGGAAAATTATAGGGGGACGCCGGGCGATCCAGACATTTCTCGACCCACGCTGAGCCGACTGTCCAGGCCATGTTGACGCACGCTCCCCCAGAAGGCCGGGCCGCCGATGGCAAAGGCGGGCACGAGCCGACGGACTTGATGCTGCCCGGCACGGGGCTGCTGCGCCGTGCCGCGGTCATCCTGCGTACGCTGGCCACGGCAGGGAGCCAGGGAGCGCCCTTCATCAACCTCGCACATGCGGTGGGGCTGCCGCACGCGACGGTACACCGGCTCCTGCGGCAGCTGATCGACGAGCGGCTCGCCATGCAGATCGAGGGCAGCCGCCGCTACGCCCTGGGACCGCTGGCCTACGAGATCGGCCTGGCCGCGGCACAGCAGTTCGACATGCGCAGCCTGTTCAGCCCGGTGCTCGCGGAGCTGGCATCGCAGGCCCGCGAGACGATCTACCTGATCCTGCGCAGCGGCGACGAGGCCGTCTGCGTCGACATCGTGGAGGGCCCGTCGGCCGTTCGTGTGGTCAAGCTCCAGATCGGCAGCCGCCGGCCATTGGGCCTTGGAGCCGGCGGGCTGGCGATCCTCGCAGCCCTGACTCCGGACGAATCCGAACGCGTGCTGCGCAACGTGACCGCGCCTATCCAGCGCGAGTGGCACCTGTCCGAAGCGTTCCTGCGCAAGTCCCTGTCGTCCACGCAGCGCGACGGTTATGCCTTGATCCGAAACCGCATCACGCCGGGCGTCACGGCCGTGGGGCGCAGCTTCAGCGATGGCCTCGGACGCGTGCTCGGCGCCGTGAGCATCGCGGCCGTGAACGACCGCATGGGGCCGCGGGCGCTTGCCGGCCTGCAGGCGCCGCTGTCGCGCACCTGCGCGTCGCTCGAAGCCAGCTTGCGCGGGCGCAGCTGGCCGCTCGTCAGTTCCTGAGGGCCGCGCTGCAAGCCCCCTTTCTGCGGCCTGCCTTTGAATCCGCCTTCCGGTCCCGCCTTTTTGACAGACCTTTGATACCCCGTTGCCAGACTGCCGGCATGCTGATTCTCCAACAGATGCTTGCGCGGGCTTCCTCGCTTTTCGCTGGCAACGAAGCCGTCGTCGACGGTGCCGTGCGCCTCACCTATACGCAGCTCGTCGACCGCGTCGACCGTCTCGCCGGCGGCATGGCGCGCCTCGGCCTTGCCGCCGGGGACCGTGTCGGCCTGCTGAGCCGCAACAGCTTTCGCTGCATCGAGCTGAACCTGGCCTGCTCGGCGCTGGGGCTGGTGCTGGTGCCCATCAACTTCCGTCTGGCGGAAGCCGAACTCGACTTCATCGTGCAGGACGCGGGACTGGCCATGCTATTCGCCGAAGCGCACCACACGGTTCGCGCGGAGCAGGTCGTCACCTGGCGCGACGGCGAGCCGCTCGGCGGTGCAAGCCCCTACGAACGTCTGCTGGAGCGCGCCGGCGCCACGCCGCGGAGCGCGCCCCGCTGCGCTCCGGACGACGTTGCCCAGATCTTCTACACCAGCGGCACCACCGGCCAGCCCAAGGGCGCATGCCTCACCAACGGCAACCTCGTCGCGAGCGCGCTCGACGCCATCGTGTCGCTGGAACTGCGCCAGCGCGACGCATGGCTGCATGCGTCGCCGATGTTCCACCTCGTGGACGCGTTCGCGATCTGGGCCATGACGCTGGTCGGCGGCCGCCACATCGTCACGCACTTCTCGCCCGAGACCTTCGGGCCCCTGGTCGCCGCGGAGCGCGTGACAAAAACCAGCCTGCCGCCCACCCTGCTGGACCGTATCGCACGCGAGCCATCGACCGCCGCGTCCGATCTCTCGTCGCTCGAACTCGTGAGCTACGGCGGCTCGCCCATGCCCGACGCCGTCTACGCCCGTTGCCGCGAGGCGCTCGGTTGCGCGCTGCTGCAGGCCTACGGGCTGACCGAAGGGTCCGGCTTCGTCTGCCACGAGGCCGTCGGCGACAACCCGCATCCGGACCAGGTGCTCAACACCGTGGGCCGCCCCACGTTGCATGCCCAGCTCGCGCTGATGGACGACGACGGACAACCGGCCGAGGGCGAGGCGCCGGGCGAAATCTGGGTGCGCGGCCCCCGCGTGCTGAGTGCCTATTGGCGCAATCCGCAAGCCACCGCGGCGGCATTCCACGGCGACTGGTACCGCACCGGCGACCTCGGCCGGCGCGACGCGCTCGGCCGCCTGCAGATCGTCGGGCGCAAGAAGGAAATGATCATTTCGGGTGGTGAGAACGTCTACCCCGCCGAAGTGCAGAACGTGCTGCTCGCCCACCCAGGGGTGACCGAAGCGGCCGTATTCGGCCTGCCGAGCGCCACCTGGGGCGAGGAAGTGCGCGCCGTCGTCTACGGCGAACGCCCAGGGGCCCAGCCGCTCGACGAAGCCGAGTTGCTGCGCCATTGCCGCGCGCACATCGGTGCCTACAAGGTGCCCAAGCGCATCGTCGTCTCGACCGAACCTTTACCCAAAAACGGCCCCGGCAAGATCGCCACGGCCCTGATCCGCTCGTACCACCTCCCCAAGGAATGACATGGCCATCGACTTCAACCGCTTTCGCCTGCGGCGATTTCTCGACACCCTGGTGGCCCAGGGCGAATGCGAGGTGCACGAGACACCCATCGACCTCGTCGACGTGGCCGCACGGCTCGAGTCCACGCCCAGAGCGGTCTGGTTCAAGTCCGCCGGCGGCAGCGAGCTGGCGGGCAACGTGATGGGATCGCGCCGCCGGCTCGCGCTGGCCTTCGACACCGACGAAGCCGGGCTTCCACGCATCCTGCGTGAGCGCGGCGCGGCGGAAATTCCGCCCACCGAGGTGGGTTCGGACCAGGCCCCCGTGCACCAGGTGGTCAAGCTCGGTGCCGAGGCCGACATGTGCGCCCTGCCCGTGCACCTGCAGCACGCGCTGGATGGCGCACCCTACATCTCGGCGAGCATCGACTACGCACGCGACCCGTCGACGGGCGGCACCAACCTCGGCTGCCGCCGCATGATGCTGCGCGGACCGCAGGCCGCGGGCGTGGACCTGAACGCACCGAGCGACCTGCGCGCGATCTACCAGGCCGCGCACCAGCGCGGCGAGCGCGTCGAGGTCGCCTTCGCCGTGGGCTCGCACCCGATCGACTTCCTGGCCGCGACCTTCTCCTCCCGCGCCTCGGACGAGCTTGGCCTGAACGGCGCGCTGCGCGGCTCGTCGGTCCCGGTGGTCCGGTGCAAAACCATCGATGTGTGCGTCCCCGCCGACGCCGAATACGTCCTCGAAGGCTATCTCGATACCGCCGGCTTCTCCGAAGCCGAAGGCCCGTACGGCGAATACCTCGGCTACTACGGCCACGTCAAGCGCAACCCGGTCTTCCACCTGACCGCGATCACGCACCGCGCGGACGCCGTGTTCCAGACCGTCACCATCGGCGGCCCGCAGCTCGCGCGCACCGACACCGCGCAGCTCGTCGCCGCCAAGACCGAATCGACGATCTGGATGTCGCTGCTGCAGGCGGTGCGCGAGCCGGTCGCCGTCTGCTGCACGGCCTCGTGCGGTGGCATGTACAACGTACGTGTCTCGCTGCGCCAGCGCTACCCAGGCGAAGCACGCAACGCGATCGCCGCCGTGTTCGGCTCGGTCGCCGACGTCAAACACGTGTTCGTGGTCGACGAGGATGTCGACGTGTTCGACGATGGGCAGATCGACTGGGCGCTTGCCACACGCTTCCAGGCGGACCGCGACATCGTGATCGGCGAGGGTTTCCGCGCCGTTCCCATCGACCCGTCGCTGGACGGCAAGCGCGTCGGCGCGAAGGCGGGATTCGACTGCACGCGGCCGCTCGGGCCCGCAGCGGCGACCTCCTACGCCGTGCCGAGTCCCCCGCGCCTGCCGGCGTCGGCCCATGCCGGGATCCTGGAAGCGTTGAGCGCCGGCCCGGCGACATTCCTGGACCTGATGGCAGCCGCGCGCTCGCGCGATGGCCGCGACGTGCTGCGCGTACTCGATCCGCTGTACGCGGCAGGCCGGATCGCGCGGGCCGACGACGGCCGCTACCAGTTGCGCGCGCAATAGCCACACACGACGCCCCAAGAATTTTTAACCAAGGACAAGCCCATGCCAACGCCTTCCAATACCTCCGTCGTGCTCGATGCAGACGGGCGGCCCAGCGGATTCCTGGACCTGGTCGAGGAGTTCCGCACGATCAAACAGGAGTTGACCGCGGACGGCATCGCCGTCGTCACGTTGAACCGCCCCGAGAAGCTCAACGCGTTCGACGAACGCATGATCCGCGAATTGCGCACCGTGGTCTGGAAGGCGAACTTCGACGACCGCATCCGCGTACTGGTCATCACCGGCGAAGGTCGCGCGTTCTGCGCGGGCCGCGACATCGCCGGGCTCGACTACGAGAACAACCTCAAGACCGCGCAGTACCGCGCCTACGTACGCGCGAACCACGAACTCTTCGACGACATCGAAGCCATCGAGAAGCCCGTCATCGCCGCGGTCAACGGCATCTGCGCGGGCGGCGGCGTGGAGATGGCGATCGCCTGCGATTTCCGCACGGCGTCGCGCAGCGCGAGCTTCCTGCTGCCCGAGAACCAGCTCGGCGTGATCCCCGCGTCCGGCGCGTGTTCGCGCATGATCCAGATGGTAGGCATCGGCCGGCTCAAGGAAATGATCATCGCGGTCGAGTCCATCGACGCACCGACCGCGCACGCCTGGGGCCTGGTCAACCGCGTCTTCGAGCCCGCCGACCTGATGGCCGAAACCCTGGCCTTCGCACGCCGGCTGCTCGGCAAGGCGCCGCAGGCCATGGGCATGGCCAAGCAGGTCATCAACATGTGCCAGAACGTCGACACCGAGACGGGCCGCCTGCTCGAACGGCTCGGCCAGTCGGTGCTGATCCGCACCGAGGACAACAAGGAAGGCATGTCCTCGTTCCTCGACAAGCGCGCGCCGCGCTTTCGCGACGCCTGAGGCGCCCCGCCTTCCTAACACAACGGAGACAATATGGCATCCACAAAACAGGTCCTGGGCGCGGCCGCATGCGCCATTTCCGCGCTCGCGTCCGGCAACGCCGGCGCACAAGGCACCGCCGCGGAATGGAAGATCGGGGTGATCGCGCCGACCACCGGTCCGGTCGCCACCATCGGGGCGCGCCAGCTTGCGTCGCTGCAGTGGTGGGAAAAAGAGGTCAATGCCGGCAAGGGCATCAAGGGCCGCCGCGTGGTGATCAAGCACTGCAACGACGAGGCGAGCCCGGAAAAGTCTGTCACCTGCGCACGCGACCTGCTGGCGCAGGGCGTGGTCCTGCTGCTCAACGCCTCGGTGACCGGCCCGATCCGCGCCGTCATGCCGCTCGTGAAGAACGGCCCTGTGATGCTGACGCCTTCGCCCAACATCGTGCCCGAAGCGTCCACCTACGTGTTCCAGACCAGTCCGTCCGATGCGGACCTGGTCCAGGCCGTCGCCGACTATGCGAAGGCAAATTCCGTCACCCGCCTGGGCATGGTCGCGGCGACGGACGCCAGCGGCGAAGTCGGTGTCGCGAGCGCTGCCTCCGTCTTCCCGAAGGCGGGCATCCAGTACACGCTGGCCCGCATCGACTTGCGCGCCACCGACGCGACGACACAGCTCTCGCGCGTGTCGGGCGCCGATATTCCGCTGCTGTACTCAACCTATACCGGCGGCGGCGCGGTCACCGTCGTGAAGGGCTACGCCAACCTCGGCCTGACCCAGCCCCTCATCGTGAGTTATGCCAACATCTCGGACCCGTTCATCGGTCTGATCCGCAATGACCTGCCCCGACGCCTGCTCGGCACGGCGCTCAAGGCGGTGGTGCCCGAATTGCTCGACGATGCGGCTGAGCGCGAGCGCGTGGCCTACTTCACCAAGAGCTACGAGCAATGGCGCGGCGAGAAGGCCGACATGCTGAACCTGCTCGCGCTCGGCATGGCCGATGCGGCCGAGGCGGTGCTGACCCACGTCGCCGATCCGTCCAACGCCGAGTCCGTGAAGAAATACCTCGAGAACACACCGGTCAAGAGCTTCCAGACGATCCGCTTTTCTCCCGCGAGCCACGTAGGCATGCAATCAGGTGACGTGGCCATTGTCGAATACCACGGCAACCGCTGGGCCAAGGCGGATCCCGTCCGATGAATCTCTTCACACAAGCTGTCATCAGCGGCCTGATGGCGGGCGCGGTCTACGCCCTGCTCGCCGTCGGCCTCATCGTCACGTTCCGCACCTCGCGCATCCTCAACCTGGCGTATGGTGAGACCTATGCCATCGCCGGCCTCGCCGCCGCGTTGCTGGTCGGGGCCCAGGTACCGCTGTGGCTGGCGATCGCCGCCGCGCTGGCGCTGGCCGTCGTGTTTTCGGTCGCGCTGGACCGCTTCGTCCTGCAGCCACGCAGCCACTGGCCGGTCCCGATGCTGATCCTGGTCACGCTCGGCGTGGCCTTTGTCAGCCGCGGCGTGCTGCTGGTGCTGGCCGGCATTGATCCCTTGTCGTTCCCGCGGCTGGTGTCCGGCAAGCCCTTTCGCCTGCTCGGCGGCGCCTTGCCACCCCAGGGCCTGCTGCTGATCGTCGCAGGCATCGCGCTGGCGGTAGCCGCCACCACATTCCTCGCGACCACCCGCATCGGCAAGCAATTGCGCGCCTGCGCGGCCAACCCGGACGCGGCGCAACTGCTCGGCATCAACGTCGGCCTCGCACGGGCCACCGCATTCGGCATCGCGGGCCTGCTCGGTGGCCTCGCGGCGGTGCTCCTGGTGCCGCTGACATCGGTGGATTTCCAGGCCGGACTGGCGATGACGCTGCGCGGCTTCATCGCCGCGGCGCTGGCAGGCATGAACCCCACGCGCGGCGTGCCCGCCGGCATTGCGCTGGGCCTCTTCGAATCGTTCGTGAGCACCTATGTCGATGCGCTGGCGCAGGATCCTATCGTCTTCCTGGTGCTGATCGCGGTCGCGCTCTGGCAAAGCCGCAAGATCCGCCACGGTGGGGAACTGCGCGCATGAAAGGCCTCCTACCCCCGCGGGCCATCGTCGCTGCTTTCCTGGCCGTCGTCTGCGCGGCGAGCCCCTACTTCGGCTTGCCGGCCTGGACGCCAGCGCTCGCAACCGTCGTCGCGCTGCTCGCCGTCGCGCTGATGGGGCTGAATCTGATCTTCGGCAACACCGGCATGCTCGCGTTCGGGCAGGCCGCCTTCGTCGCGCTGCCCGGCTACTTCGCGGGCATGCTGTCGATCCACCTGGGCCTGCCCCCGGTGTTCGCCATCGCGCTGGGGCTGGCCGGCACGGTCGCCGTGGCCAACCTGGTGGGCCGCATCTTCATTCGTCTTCCGGGCATCTTCTTCGCCGTGGGCACACTCGGCTTCGCCTTCGTCGTCGAAGGCCTGGCACGTGCCTTCCCGGCGCTCACGGGCGGCGCCTCCGGCCTCGTCCTCGGCGAAGGCCTCGGGCTTTCGGGCGATGCCTGGTACGGCTGGTCGCTGGCCACACTGCTGGCGGCGATCGCTTCCTACGCCTACCTGGTGCGGCATCGCTACGCGCGCACCTTGCAGGTGGTGCACCACGACGAACTCGCCGCCGCGGTCGCTGGCATCGACGTTGCGAAGGTCAAGCTGAACGCGTTCACGCTCGGCTGCGCCTACTCGTCGGTGGGTGGCGTACTGCTTGCGTACTTCGTGGGCGTCGTGGTACCCGAGAACTCGGGCGTCAACCGCTCGCTGGAGATGGTGGGCATGGTCATGCTCGGCGGGCCGGGGCGCATGCTCGGGCCGCTGCTCGGCGCGGGCCTCGTGCAGTGGCTGTTCACCGCGGCGGGCTTCGCCAAGCAGTACGAGGTGCTGCTCTACGGCGTGGCATTTCTCGGCACGGTGCTGTTCGCGCGCGAAGGACTGGGCGGCCTGCTCGCCGCCGCATGGCGGCGCCCGTTCCCGGCCGGCAGCGCGCCAGCCCCGGTGGCAACACCGGGTGCCGAAGCAGCGCCGCCCGCCGACGGATCGCTCCCCCCCGTTCCCGCGCTGAAAGTCTCGGCCGTGGCCAAGCGCTTCGGCGGCGTGCAGGCGATCCGCGACGTGAGCTTCGAGGTATGGCGCGGCGAAGTCTTCACCTTGATCGGGCCCAACGGCGCAGGAAAGACGACGCTGTTCAACATCATTTCGGGTCTTGAGGCGCCGACCTCCGGCCGCGTTTTCATCGATGGGCGCGACATGACCACCACCGCGATCCACCTGCGCGCGGCAAGCATCGGCCGGTCGTTCCAGGTGGCGCGGCTGGTGCCCGACCTCACGGTCGTGGAAAACGTCATGGTGCGCCTGGACAACGTCGCGCCGCACAAGGATGAAGCCACGCGCCGCGCCGAGGCGCGCGCCCTGCTCGACCGCTTCGCGCTCGGCGCGCTCGCCGACGCCCGCGCGGGCTCGCTGTCGGCAGGGCAGCGCAAGCTCGTGGACATCGTGCGCGCTGCGCTCGGCTCCCCTTCGCTGCTGCTGCTCGACGAACCGGCGGTCGGCTTGACCGACGCCGAGCTCGACCTGCTCGCGGCCCTGCTCGACAAACTGAAGCAGCAACGCTGCGGCATCGTTCTTGTGGAACACAACATGGCATTCCTGCGGCGCGTCGCGGGGCAAGGCGTGGTGCTGCACGGCGGCGTCGTTCTCGCCAGCGGCTCTGTCGACGCGATGCTGAAAGACGCCGCCGTACTCGACGCCTACCTGGGAACCATCGAATGACACCCGTCCTCCACACAGCCGGGCTCGCCGGCGGTTATGGCGAACTCCAGGTTTTCCGTGGCATCGGCTTCTCGCTCGGGTCGTCGGACGTGCTCGGAATCCTCGGGCCCAACGGCGCGGGCAAGACCACGCTCCTGAGAACGCTGGCCGGCACGCTCGACCGCCAGGCGGGCATCTTGGCGCTCGAAGGCCGCGACCTGGGGCAGGAGCGCGCCTGGCAGCGCGCACGCGCCGGCCTGGTGATGGTGCCGGAGGGTCGGCAGATCATCGCCGGCCTCAGTGTGCTCGAAAACCTCGAGCTCACGCGCGCCTCGGGCCGCGCCGGTGCCGGCCAGGCCGAATTTCTCGCGCGCCTGGACGAGACCTGGGCGCTTTTCCCGCGACTCGCCGAGCGCAGGCACCAACCGGGTGATGCCTTGTCGGGCGGCGAGCAGCAGATGCTCGCGCTGGCCCGCGCGCTGATGATGCGGCCCAAAGTGCTGCTGCTGGACGAACCCACGCAGGGCCTCGCCCCCATCATCGTGAAGGAGCTGCGCAGCATCCTGCAAAGCCTGGTGGGCCAGTTCGCGATCCTGCTCGTCGAGCAGAACCGGGCCTTCATGGAGGGCCTCGCGACGCGCAGCGCGGAAATGCGCGGCGGGCGCCTCCACATGGCCGAGGTGGCCGCATGACGGACCTCTACGTCCACGGTGGCGCCACGCCAGGCGACGCGCCCATCCTCCTGCTGCTGCACGGCCTGGGTCAGCATGCGGACGTCTGGACGCCCCTGATCGCGGAGCTTGGGTCGGCGCGGCGGCTGGATGTGATCGCGCCCGATCTTCGCGGCCACGGCCGCTCGCCGTGGCTGCCGCACTATGGTTATGGCCAGCACGCAGCGGACGCCGCCGACCTGCTGCCGCCGCAGCGGCCGCTTTACGTCGTCGGCCATTCGATGGGAGGCGCCGTCGCGCTGGCGCTGGCGTCGGGCGCCTACGGCGTCGCGCCGCACGCCGTGTTTGCGTTCGGTGTGAAGCCACAGTTCACCGACGACGAACTGGCGAAAGGGCGCGCCTATGCACACACGCCGCCGCGCCTGTTCGGCACCCAGGACACCGCGGCGCAACGCTTTCTCAAGGTGTCGGGCCTCGAAGGACTGGTGGCGGCCGACAGCGCCACCGCGGCAACCGGCGTGCACCTGAGCGACGGCGGCTACCGCCTGGCCGCCGATCCCCGCACCATGCTCGCCGCGGAAGGGCCCCTGCTGGCAACGCTGCAGGCCCAGGCCCGCTGCCCCGTGACCTGGGCCTGCGGCTCACGGGACACGGTTGCCGGCTTCGACACCGTACGCACGCTGGTGCCCGCGGTGATAGAGATCCCTGGCGCGGGCCACAATCCGCATGTGGAGAACCCGCCCGTGCTGGCGGGCCTGCTGCGGCGCTGGCTCGATGCCGAGGTGCATCCATGAGTACCGCACACAGGCTGATCATCGCCTTGAGCGGTGCGTCGGGCGTCGTGATGGGCGTTCGTATGCTGCAGTTGCTGCGCGAGGCCGGCATCGAGACCCACCTCGTGATGAGCCGCAGTGCCCAGGTCACGCTGGCCTGCGAGACGGACTGGAAGGTCCACGACGTGCAGGCGCTGGCGCACGCCCACTACCGGCAGGACGACATCGCCGCCGCCATCTCGAGCGGGTCATTCCGAACCGAGGGCATGGTCGTCGTCCCGTGCTCGATGCGCACGCTGGCGGAAGTCGCCACGGGCGTCACGAGCTCGCTCCTCACGCGCGCCGCCGACGTGACCCTCAAGGAGCGGCGCCGGCTGGTGCTGATGGTGCGCGAAACGCCGCTGCACCTGGGTCACCTGCGCAACATGGCGGCCGTCACCGAAATCGGTGCCATCGTCTACCCGCCGGTGCCCGCGTTCTACAGCAAGCCGCAAACGATCGAGGAGCTGATCGACCACAGCATCGGCCGCGCCCTCGACCTGTTCGGCATCGACCTGCCGGGACTCAAGCGCTGGCGTGATACGCGCACGCCCACGGACTGACCCACGAGCGCTCAGGCATGTGCGGTGATGGGCATGCTCTGGCCGAAGGCCCCGAGCCGCGTGCCGTCGGGCGCGAACAGCGGCGCGACCACCCGCTTCTGCCGGCAGCACTTGCCATTCTTCGCCAGCAGGGTGATCTCGCCTGTCCAACTGCCCCATTCGAGCGCGGAGCCGATGATCTGGTCATGCAGGCGGGAGTCGCCATGCAGCATGGTCGGCGTGCGTCCGACCACTTCCTCCTTGGAAAAGCCGAGCAGTTGCTGGGACTGCGAGTTCCAGCCGACGATCCGGTTGTGCATGTCGGTCACCAGCACCGGGTGAGGGATCTGCTCGACGATGAACACATAGTCCTCGATACGGAACACGGGCTCCGCCGGCGCAGGGATGCCCTGCAGCAGGGACTCGTAGGTGGACACCAGCAGCGTCGACGGGCGCACATCGAGCTCGCGGTCCAGGTCGGCCGCGAGGCGGTTGAAGTGCGCGACCACCATCTGCTTGCGGCCCTGGCGCGCATAGGCTTCCATGATGCGGCAATGCGCGCGCTCGTCGAACGGATCGACCTTGAGCAGCGAGCGGCTGATGCGCAGCATCTCGTCGCAGTCCATCGGCTCGGCCCCATTCGACAGCAGCAGCGCGATGCTGCGGTGCGCGGCGCGCCGGATGCGCTCACGCTCGACCGTCAGCCAGTCGTCGAACTCGGGCTGGTCCAGTTCCATGGCCGGAAGGAACTCGCCTTGGTACAGCTTGTCGACCGCCAGGCCCGCATCCCTGGAGCGGTCATCGGCCAGGCGCAGGAGCTCGACCGCGTCAACGGTCACGGTCCCTTTGACGAGCCACACGAACTGCCCGCCACTGCGCAGGACCTGCGGGCCGAGGCAGCGCTTGAGGTCGCACAGCGCCTGGCTGAAGCTGTGGCGCGCACGCGCCTCGTCGTGTTCACCCCAGAACGTCGCCGCGAGTACGTTGCGCCGGCACATACCGTTGGGCTGCATGGCGATGTAGGCGAGCAGCGCCGCCTGCTTGCGTGTGGCCAGCACCAGCGGCATCCCGTTCGAATGGAGGATCGCGAAGCCGCCCAGCGTGACGATGTGATAGAGGTTCATGTGATTGCGCCGTGGAGCACGGGCGGCCGCGCCGCCACCGTGGCCCCATTCCATCGCCTTGCCTCGCAGCATGCATCAGCATTAACCCGCCGCCCACGCCCGTATACGCATTGTCATTTCCATTCAATGGAATATGCGGGGACAGGCCGCATGCACTGCCGAAAATCGATGCTTCACCCTATTCACACAGCAGGAGACAGCGATGCATTCGCGCAGCCCCACTTTCCGCCTGGCGGTCGCCGCCGCGGCATTCATCACCGCCGCCGGTGCCCAGGCGCAGGACTGGAAGATCGGGTTCATCACCCCCACGACCGGCCCGGCGACCACCGTGGGCACACGCCAACTGGCCACCGTGCGCTGGTGGGAAGGTGAAGTCAATTCTGCGAAGGGCATCAAGGGCCGCAAGGTCCAGGTCATTCACTGCAACGACGAGGGCAATCCGGCCAAGGCCGTTACCTGCGCGCGCGACCTGCTGGCGCAAGGCGTGGTGCTGTTGATTAATGGCTCGGTCAGCGGCGCGATCCGCGCGACCATGCCCCTGCTCAAGAATGGGCCCGTGATGCTCACGCCGGCACCCGGCATCCTGCCCGATGCCGCGAGCTACGTCTTCCAGACCAGCCCGTCCGACACGGCGCTGACGACGGCCGTTGCCGAGTACGCGCGGGCCAATCGGGTCGCGCAGTTGGGTGTCATCACCGCGACGGACGCGAGCGGCGAGCTCGGCACCGCCAGCGCCGCGGCGGTGTTTCCCAAGCAGGGTGTGAAGTACACGCTGGCCCGCATCGACCTGCGCGCGACGGACGCCACGACGCAGCTGACGCGCGTCGCCGGGCCGGAGACGTCGCTGCTCTATTCGACCTACACCGGCGCAGGTGCGGCGACCGTCGTCAAGAGCTACGCCAACCTCGGGCTGACGCAACCCCTCATCGTGAGCTACGCGAACATCTCGGATCCGTTCATCGCGCTGATCAAGGACGACATGCCCCAACGCCTGCTCGGCGTTGCGCTGCGGAGCGTGGCGCCCGAGTTGCTGGCCGACCCGGCCGAGCGCCAGAGATCGGCTTACTTCACGAAGAGTTATGAACAAAGCCATGGCGGCGAGCGACCCGACATGATCAACATGCTGGCGCTCGGCATGGTCGACACCGCGGCAGCAGTTCTGCGCGACGTGGCCGATCCCTCGAATGCGGACGAGGTGAAGCGCTACCTGGAATCGACACCGGTCAGGAGCGTGCAGACGCTGCGCTTCTCGCGCGAAAGCCACATCGGCCTCGGTGCTGCCGATGTGGTGGTCGTCGAGCTCAAGAACGGCCGCTGGGCCAAGGCCGACGCCTTGCACTGAGCCGCCGTGCGCTTAGGGCCTGTCGGCCCTATTGCGCGCGCATGAACTTCAGCAGCGGCTCGCTGACGACCTGGTCGTCCGTGTGCAGCGAGTAGGGCTGCGCCATGTGGTTATGGCCCGCGAAGACGGCCGAGTCCGGGCACCGCGACGCCTTGCACAGCGCCGCCACCAACTGCGCCGATTGCTCGGCAAACGCGGGCGGGTCGAGTTCGGCGGAGCCGACGAACAAGGGCACCTTGGTCGCGAGCAGGCCCGCAAGCGACGACTCCGACGCGTACTTCGCCGGATCGCTGCCATGGTAGGCGGGAACGACCAGCGGCGCGCCGACCTGGTAGGCGCCCGACAGCAGCATCGCGCCGGCCACGCCCCGGCCGGCCGCCGGTTGGAACTCGGGGTGGGCGAGATAATCGGCGACGTGGGCCGCGCCGGCCGAATGGCCCAGGACGAAGACGCGCGCCGGATCGCCGCCCTGGGACGCGATGTTCCCGCGGACCCACTGCAGCGCGCGACCCACGTCCTCACCGCCGGCGGGCCATGTGTCTTTGGGCGCGGTACGGTAGGTCATGGTCACGCCGACCATGCCGTGCCGCACGGCCCACAGCATCACGTTGTCGTAGAAGGGGCTGCCCGGGCTGCGGCGCGCCCCGGCGACGAAGCCGCCGCCATGCACGAAGACGAGAACGGGGCGCGGTGCACCAGACGCGTCGGCCGGCGCAAACACGTCGAGCAGGTTCCGCTCGGCCGGGCCGTATGGCACGTCGCGCACGGTACGCACGCCGGAGAAGGGCTCGCGCTCGATCACGCGCGGCGCGAAGATGGCGGCCGTCGCCGGCCCGTTCACGACGCGGCCGAGCGCCGCGACTTTCTCCTGCGCATCCGGCGGCATGCGCACGGTGGAGCAGGCGGCGCAGCATAACGCTGCGGCAACAGCGGTGGGAGCCAGGAGCTTGCGCATCATGGCGCCACCTGGAAACGCTTGCGCAGCCAGTGCACGACCACGTCGAGCGCCGCTTCGCGCCCCCCCTCGCCGGGCGCTGACAACAAGGGCAGGCCAAAGTGGTCCCCGTCCACGTGCGAAATCTCCTTGTCGGCGGCCGGAGACGCCGCGTAGATCGCTTCGGCGTTGTGGGGATGGATCGCGCTGTCGCCCGTGTAGTCGAGCACCAGGGTCGGTACGTCGACCTTGGTCAGGTTGTCGAGCAGGCTGGCGCGCGACGCGTGTCCCGACCACAGGCTGAGCCAGGCGCGCGGCGTCAGGTTCTTCGCGAAGCCGGCCTCGGTGTAGTTGGAGAGGTCCGGACGCACCGACATGATGGAACCGTAGCCGCGCTTGGAGGGGTCGATGGACAGGTCCGTTACCGCGGGATTCGCGTCGGTGCGGTACACGTTGATGAAGCGGCCGAGGACGGCTCGGCGCAGGATGAAGGCGCGCCGCTCGGCGGGGAGCTGCTCGAAGTCGCTCTGGCGCACGAGCTCCTGGAAGTAGCGCTGCTCCTCGATGTATGCACGCGCGATCGCGTCGATGCGCGCGACGCGGGCGCTTTGGGCTTTGCGGTAGCGCTGGAGGAATTCGTCCGAATAGCTGCTGAGCGCGGGGGGGGCCCGGAAGCCGTTCTTCGGGTTGTACATGTCCAGTGCAGGATCGATCGACAGCGGATCGGTCTCGTCGGTCACGGAAGGATCGATCTCGTTCAGCATGGTCTTGCCGGCACCTAGGTGCGCCGCCATGAAGACTATTGCGTCCGCGGGCGGCATGTGGAGGCCATTGAGGTCGAAGGGATCTCCCGCCGCGGTATCAACGAGGCGTTCGCCGATGCGCGTGACCGCCTGCGACTGGTAGAAGCTGTACACCGAGCCACCGCCGCTGTAGCCCAGCAACACGATCTTGTCGAAGCCGCGGCTGCGCATGCTGACCATCATCGCGGCCACGTCGGCGAGCAGCATCTCGTGGCTCGCGCTGACGTCGTTGCCTGGCCAGCGGCTCTCTTGTGCGAACACCGCGTAGCCGGCCTTCACCAGCGCCGGCACGGCGTAGTGGCGCGTCATGTCGCCGCGCGGGTGAAGGATGGCGATCAGCGTCTTCTCGCCGTGCTTCTGGTAGAGCACGCCCTTGGACTTGCCCCCGTCCTGGGCCGCCAGGGTGACGGTCTCGGGCGCAACGCCTTCGGGCGGCACTTCAAAACTCAGCAGGTCTCTTCCGGCACCGTATCGGCCGATTCTGGGCAGTGTCATTTCTCGCTTCCTTGGATTTCATGGTGGCTACATCGGACGGCGCTCCCTGGGGGGCGCCCATGCCAACCATGTACGCGAGACATCAAAGCTTCATCAAAGGGATCCGGACGAATAGGGCTTCATCTCCCGGCCGCCGTGGCGAATCATGGCCGGCGGCTGCGAGGTATGGGACAGCCGCGACAACTTTTCCACATGGAGACACAATGAAATCGATACCGAGAACCCGGCTCCTGGCCGCGATCCTTGCAGGTCTGGCGGGGTCGGCATGTGCGCAGAGCAGCGTGACGCTGTTCGGCATGCTGGACGCGAACGTCGGCCGCTTCACGGGCGCGGCCGCAGGCGTCACGCCCGCGGACGTTCCGGCGTTGCACCAGGACGCGAGCGGCCTGTCCACGAGCTACTGGGGCATGCGCGGCGTGGAGGACCTCGGCGGCGGCCTGTCGGCCAACTTCGAGCTCCAGAGCTTCCTGCGCAACGACACGGGCCAGCCCGGCCGCAGCAACGCGATCTGCGCCGGCCCGCCGGCACCAGCACCCGCCTGCTCCGCGGTCAACGTGGCGGATGACCCGTTCTTCTCGAAGGCGGCCTTCGTGGGCCTGGGCTCGACCACCTGGGGCCGCGTGCGGCTCGGCCAGATCACGACCTCCCTCTTCATCAGTTCGACATCCAGCAACGCCTTCGGGGACTCCACCAGTTTTTCCCCCATCAACCTGCTGATGTTCATCGGATCGCCGCTGGCAGGCGGCACCGGTTGGAACAACAGCGTCGCGTATGACTCGCCCAACCTCAGCGGCTTCAACTTCAACCTGCAGAAGTCGTTCTCGGAGGGTTCCAAAGGCGGCAACGCTGGTGGCCGCATCGCCTATTCCGGGGGACCGTTCTCGGTCTCGGCGGCCTACACCGACGTCAAGAAGGACCCGGTGACGTTCTCGGACGGCACGACACGCAACAACACGAAGAACAGCCTGTTTGCCCTCAGCTACGACCTGCCGTTCATGAAGGTGTTCGGCCACGTGGGGCGCATCAAGAGCGACGGCAGTGGCACCGCCACCCCGACCGACGACAACATCACCCACAGGATCTGGGACCTGAGCGTGGTCGTACCGGTCGGCTACGGCCGCCTGATGGCCGGATACGGCACTCGCACGGGCAATGAAACGTTCGCATCAAAGCGCGCGCTCGCCTCCGTCGGTTATGCCTACAGCCTGTCTAAACGCACGGACCTCTACGCCCTGCTGCGCAACGACAAGAACCGAGCCCAGGGCACCACCGCGCTGGCTCCGCAGGCGCAGGGAACGAGCTACGCAGTGGGCATCCGCCACTTCTTCTGATCGGCACACCATGACCCGCTCGCGATTCTTCTGCGCACTGCTGCTGGCCTGGGGCGCCATCACCACCGGGGCAGCCCAACCCTTGCCAACGGGCTCCTACGCGAAGAACGTGAGCGTGGTCGGGTACAACAACCTGGACGACAAGCCCGCATTCAAGATGTCCATCGTGAAGTCCGGCGATCGCTGGTACCTCTACATGGGCCATTTCTGGGTGTCGGGCTGGACCATCCTCGATGTCACCGATCCGGCGAACAGCAAGGTCGTGAAGTTCATTCCCGGGCCCAAGGGCGCGTTCACCGGCCAGATCGACATCCATGGCAACACGATGATCACCGGCATGCAGAAGCCGGTGGTTCCCGGCATCGGCGTGGACCCCAACGCGCCGTTCGACGAGGGCGTGCTGATCTGGGACATCAGCGACCCGCTCAACCCACGGCAGGTGGGGCACTACAAGACCGGCGGCGATGGCACCCACCGCAACGGCTACTACGGCGGCAAGTACATGCACCTGTCGGCCATCGTTCCGGGCTTCCGCGGCAACATCTACGTGATCGTCGACATCAGCGACCCGGCCCACCCCGTCGAAGCCGGCCGCTGGTGGGTCAAGGGCCAGGGCCCGGGCGAAACACCCGTGTCGCCCTTCGTCGCGATGCATGGGCCGGCCTACCTGGACGGCAACCTCGCCTACCTGCCCTACGGCAGTGAAGGCGTCATCGTTCTGGACATTTCGGACGTTTCCAAACCGCGCCAGGTCGGGCATCTGTCCACCAGTCCGCCTTTCGATGCGCGCTTTGCGGGCCACACGGTCATCCCCCTGCACGACCGCAAGATCGCGATCGTGACCTCCGAGGGCGTCACACCCGAATGCAAGGCCGCGCCGAGCTACGCCGGAATCATCGACATCGCCGACCCCACGAAGCTGCGCATGATGTCGCTGTTTCCGTACCCGCTGCCACCCGAGGAGATGGGGATCGCGAGCTTCTGCGACATCAAGGGCAGCACCTTCGGCACGCACAACGTCAACACGCTGCTGCACAACCCGTACGTGCAGCCGCAGGGCGACCTGGTCTACCTGACCTACTGGAACGCCGGGCTGCGTGTCATCGACATCGCCAGCCCGACGGCACCGCGCGAGGTGGGCTGGTTCATCCCGCCCGTGCCGCGCCGGCGTTACGGACCTTTCCCGCAGATCCTCGCACCGCAGTCCGAGGACGTGCTGGTCGACGCGCGCGGGTACATCTACGTCACCGACAACAACCAGGGCGTGTGGATCCTCAAGTACGACGGGCCGGGCAAGCCATGAGGACCCGGTGCCGCCATTCGCGCCAGATATGGAGCAGCCTTGCAAATGGGTATTGGCGCCTTGGCGACGCGAATCCTAGGATCAGCGCTTCCAGCAGCCGGCACTTCCCCCTTCATCGCTCCTGTTCAAGACGCCCATGGTGAGTTGCCTGACCCTCGTCGACAATACGCACGCGCTCGCACCGGGGGACACGGACTTCCACCGAACGCTGTGCGGGCTCGCCGTGGCCATCACCGGCACGTCCGGCGACCTGTTCGCGTCTGCCCCGTCGGCGGCCACCTGCCCGCGATGCCGGCGCAAGCTGGAGTTCGCCGCGGCCAGCGCCGCGCCCGAGGAAAAGCGTCCCGCCACCCGCTCGCTGGTCCTGAGCCTCGTGCGCCAGTTGAACACCGGCCGCCTCGAAGGCCCGGATGCGCTGCTCGCGGGTCCGTTTCTCGCATCGTTCACGTCCCAACGCGTCGAGCGGCTGCACCAGCTCTTCCCGGGCTGGCATGCGAGCGTCGAGGAGCTCATCGTCGACGAGTCCAGTTGCCTGCTGCGCTACGGCGTGGAATGCCTGGACGCTTTCGGCCTGCTGGGTCCCGCGGGCCCCCGCAGCAAGACCGGGCAGGCAGTCATCCTCCGCCTCGCGGACGGACGCGTGACCGACGCCAGCCCCCTCGTCGACGCATTCGCATTCTGGGCCGCCGCCGCCCATCGCTTCGACACCACATGCGCGCACTGCATCCCGCCTGTGCGCCTCTCCTAAGGACCTCCAGTGACAGCCATCACCCTCCAACACGCCACCCAGATGGTGGACCTCGGTTTGCGCCGCGCGCACGAACTCGGCTTGAAACCCCTGACGATCGCCGTGCTCGACGCAGGCGGGCACCTGGTCGCGTTCAAGCGGGAGGACCGCTCCGGCATCCTGCGGCCCGACATTGCCTGCGCCAAGGCCTGGGGGGCGCTGGGCATGGGCCTCGGCAGCCGCGCGCTCGCGCACCGGGCTGAAAAAGCGCCGGCGTTCTTCACCGCGCTCTCCGGCGTCTCCCAGGGACGTGTCGTGCCGGTTCCGGGCGGCGTGCTCGTGCGCAGCGCGGACGGCGACGTGCTGGGCGCCGTCGGCATCAGCGGCGACATGCCGGACAACGACGAGGCGTGCGCGGTGTACGGGATAGAAGGCGCCGGGCTCGTCGCAGATCCGGGCGGTGCGTCCTGAGTCCAGGGCTCCGGTTGCAATCTCAAAAGACATCCAGCGTTTTAACCCCCTCACTTTGGAATGGAGCACCATGGACTGGAAAGAGGAATCAGCCAAACTTCGGGCCGAGCGCGGAGGACTCGAAAGCTTCGAGCCACTCAAGCCCTTCGTGTCCAGCCGCACGCTCGACCGCGCCCTGTGGTACGAAGGCCAACTCATCGTCATGTACGCGCAAGGCGAGGAGGTCGACAACACCTGCTGCATCTGGGAAGGCAATATTCCCGAGCACATCGGGCCTCCGCCCCACATCCACTTGTATGAGCACGAGATCTTCTTCGTCATCGAAGGGCAGTTGCGCGCGTGGGTGGAAGGCGTTCCGTACGACGTGCCGAAGGACTCGATGATCTTCCTGCCATGCGGCCGCATGCACTGGTTCGTCTCGGCCGCACCGGTGACACGCATGTTCTCGCTGACCGTCACGGCGAAGCAGGAATTCCCCGCGATCAACAACAACACCGGGCTGTTCGAGTTCATCGGCCGGCCCGCGGAGTCGCTCGCACTCCCGCCGCTCGATGCGGTCGAGACATTGCCCGACCCGCACGAGATCCGCCGCGTGAGCCGCGAGTCGGGTTCCGACATTCCCGACCTCGAACGGATCGGGTGGCGGCGCGGCTTCGGTGCGGACGGCGAGAAATAACGCACATGACGAACGGAAACGACAGAACGCAACGAACGAGGAGACAAGACATCATGCAAATTTCACGCCGACACCTGCTTGGCATGGGCGCGGGCCTGGCCTCGATTCCCACGGTGGGCCTGGCACGGGAATCCGTCGATACCTACCCGACACGGCCGATCCGCCTCGTGGCGCCCTACCCGGCAGGCTCTGTCTTCGACGCGGTGGGACGGCGGGTGGCGGACGCCCTGGCCACGCGGTTGAAAGTCGGTGTCGTCATCGACAACAAACCTGGCGCCGGCGGAGCGCTCAGCGCAAACGAAGTGCTGCGCGCCGTGCCCGACGGCTACACCCTGCTGATCACGGTCGCCGACCCGCTGGTCACGACGCCCGCCACGATGAAGGTGAACTACAACCCGCGCACGGACTTCACCCCGATCGTCAAGCTGGCCCGCAGCTACCCGGTGCTGATGATCGGTACGGCCTACCAAAGCACCAATCTCGCCGAGTTCGTCGGGGAAGCCAAAGCGTCCAAGGTGCCGCTGACCTACGGCTCGTTCGGTACCGGATCTTTCCCGCAGTTGGTTCTCGAATCGGTGGCGAACAAGGCCGAGATCAAGCTGAGCAACATTCCCTACCGCGGAACGCCGCAGGCCCTCAACGACATGCTGGCCGGGATGATCACCCTGGCGTTCACCTCGCCCAGCCAGGCCGCGCCGTACATCGTGCAAGGCAAGGCCCGCGCGCTCGCGATCATGGGGTCGGCGCGCTCGCCGGTCTTGCCCCAGGTTCCCACCTTCGCGGAATCGGGATTCGACAACTTCTTCACTCGGCGGGACAGCTGGCTCGGCCTGCTGGGCCCGGCGGGGATGGATCCGCGGCTCGTGGAGAGAATCCGCGACCACGCGCAGCAGGTCATGCAGGACCCGGAGATGGTCAAGTGGCTGGCAACCCTGGACATGTCGCTCGACTCTGGCACCTCGGTCGCCAAGTTCAGGGCAGACATGGATGCCGAAGTGGTTGCCGTCACGAAATTCATCCAGGACGAACTCAAGATCCAGCCGCAAGACCTGCAACGCTGACGCACCGCGATGCGGCGCACACCCTTTTTACGAAACCCAGATGGAATGACCGACATGAGCAGCACCCCCCCTTCCCTCCCGTCGCCCGAGATGCGCGTGGGCGTTACCGAACTGCTCGACGATTTCTTCGGCCGCGTCGACCGTGGCGAATCGGTTGCGGACCTCCTCGTCGAGGAGGCGGAATTCAAGACACCGCAACGCTACGCGCAGGGCCGCCAGGGCATCGCCGACCTGCTGCTCTCCCTGGCCCGGGAGCGCCGCGAGAAAAAGCGCACGGCCCGGCACTTCGGCAGCAACGTCACCATCGACCCGATGGGCGACGGCAACTACCGGGTGCGCTCGCTCGTGGTCGTCATCGCGCTGGACGCGGCCGCGCAGCCCAAGGGTGTGCTCAACATGGGCGACCACGACGACATCGTCACGTTCGATGCCGACGGGCGCTGCCGTTTCGTCAAACGCACGATGGCACCGGTCCTGCAGCTGGAGCTCAGCGTTCCGGCGGCCGCCGCGTGATGGCAGAACCGGACCTGGCGGCGATCCAGCGGCTGCTCAGCGAATTCGCCTGGGCCGCGGACCGCGGGCTCGCGGACGCCATGGCTGCGCTGTTTCTCGCGGACGGCGTGTTGACGATCAACGGCCAGGTGCTCGCGGGTCCCGCCAGCATTGCCGCGGACTGCCGCAAGCGCTTCGAGATTCCGGAGCGCAAGACGCGCCACACCTGGAGCAACCTTCGCGTCGACCAGCAGGACGGCGACACCTGCACGTCAACCGCCGTCCAGCTCACGTTCGAGACCACGGCCGCAGGCCAGCCGGCGAAACTGCGGGTGAGCGACGTGACGGATACCTTCCGCAAGAGTCCGCAAGGCCACTGGCGCTTCGCGAGCCGGACGATAGTGCGGCAGATGGCCCTGTAGCCACCGCCCAGAACACGCAGCGCGTTTGCTCCCTACCCGTTACCACACCCCAACCCCGACATTCCATGAGCCCGAAAATCCTCGTCATCAGCGGCAGCCGCCGCACCCAGTCGCTGAACACGCGCCTGGCACGTCTGGGCGCCAGCGCGATCGAACGCGCGGGCGGCACGCCGACCCTGTTGGACATCGACCGCTATCCCTTGCCGCTCTACGATGGCGACGTAGAACAGTCGGGCGGGCTTCCCCCGGCTGCGCTGGAGCTCAAGTCCCAATTCAACGCACACCATGGATTCCTCGTCGTCTCGCCCGAGTACAACGCGTCGATCGCGCCTCTGCTGAAGAACCTGATCGACTGGGTATCGCGCCCCACACCATCGGAAGAAGGCCGTGTTCCCTACAAGGACAAGGTCGCTGCGATGGCCAGCGTGACGCCCTCGCCGCATGCGGGGATCCGTGGCCTGATGCATTTGCGCCAGGTCCTCAGTTCGCTGGGCACGTGGGTGGTACCCAACCAGTACACGCTGGGCGCCGCGCGCGAGGCGTTCGCCGAAGACGGGACGCTTCGCAACCCCGCGCACCTGGGCGGCCTCGAAGCACTGTGCACCGAGCTGGTGGCCGCGGCGGCGAAGACCGGCCGCACAAACGGCTGCTAGGACGGTAGCCTGCCGGGCTTGCAGGCTATGCCCGCTTTTCGGACAACAAGTCCACCACCACGCTGCGCAGCCACTGGTTTCCGGGGTCCCCTTCGAACCGCTTGCTCCAGTGCAGCGAGACGCTGAAGTCGCGCAGCGGAAAGGGCGGCTCGACGATGGCGTAGCCGCCTTGCGCGGCAAAAGTGAGCGCGATGTTGCGCGGCACGACCACCGCCAAGTCGGTGGCCTTCACGATCGCCGGCAGCACCATGAAGTGCTCGGTCGTCAGCCGCAGCCGCTCTTCCAGCAGCAGCATCTGCAGGATACGCAAGGTGTCCGAATGGCTGCGCACGGCGACGAATTCCAGCGTGTTCAGCGCCTCCAGCAAAGCCCCGGGCTGCTGCTTGCGGCGGCTGGCGCGCACGAACGGATGCTGCTCACGCAGCAGCAGGACGTAGCGGTCGTCCAGGAGGTGCTGGCGCTGCGTGTCCTGCACCGTGGGTAAAAACCCAAGGGCGAAGTCGATGCGGCCGCTGTCCAGCGCCTGGGCAATGCCGGCGGTGGGCAGCGGCGCCGTGTCGATGCGCACACCGGGTGCCAGGCGGCGCAGCGCCTGCATCAGGGGGGGCAGGAAGCTGGCCTCCCCGATGTCGCTCATGTGCATACGAAACAGCTTGCGCGAGGCACGTGGCTCGAACTCGGCGGAGTCGTTGAGCGCCAGTTCCAGCGCGGCCAGGGCGCTGCGCACCGTATCGGCCAGGCGGTGGGCCTTCGGCGTGGGCAACACCCCACCGCTGGCGCGCACAAAAAGCGGATCGTGCAGCAAACCCCGCAACCGCGTCAGCCCCTGGCTGGCGGCTGGCTGGGTCAGGTCCAGCTGCTCCGCGGCACGGCTCACGCTGCCGCAGCGGTACACCGCGTCGAACAGGCGCAGCAGGTTCAGGTCGACGTCTTTGAGATGCATTCAATGAATACTAGATAGTCAGTTCATTATATTGATTGATGGAATTCCAGCCCCGAAGATGGCGTCCGTTACCGCTCAACCGGCCCCGCACCCCTGCCCGAAGACAACCATGAACACGACGACACCAACGCCACCGGGCGTACGCCCCCCCGCCGAGGCCACCAGCGGCGGGGTCACGGTGCGCGAAGCCGTGCGGAGCCTGCTGCGCGCCTTTGGCATGACGACCCTGTTCGGCAACCCGGGCTCGACGGAACTGGCCCTGTTCCTCGACTTCCCCGCGGACTTCCGCTACGTCCTCGGCCTGCAGGAATCGGTGGTGGTCGGCATGGCCGATGGCTATGCGCAGGCCACACACAACGCGAGTTTCGTGAACCTGCATTCGGCGGCCGGCGTAGGCCACGCCATGGGCAACATCTTCACCGCGCACAAGAACCGCACACCGATGGTGATCACGGCCGGCCAGCAGGCGCGTTCGATCCTGCCGTTCGACCCCTTCCTGTTTTCGGGACAGGCCACCGAGCTGCCCAAGCCTTACGTGAAGTGGAGCTGCGAGCCGTCCCGCGCCGAAGACGTGCCACTGGCCATCGCCCGCGCCTACTACATCGCCATGCAGGAACCGCGCGGCCCGGTGCTGGTGTCGATTCCCGCCGACGACTGGGAGCAGCTCTGCGAACCCGTGTTGCCGCGTGTGGTCAGCACCAGGCTTCGACCGGACCCGGAAGTGCTGAACCAGATCGGCGATGCGCTCGATGGCTGCGAACGCCCGGCATTCGTGATCGGCGCGGCGGTGGACCGCGGCCAGGCCTGGGACGCGGTGGTGCGCCTTGCCGAGCGGCACAACGCGCGGGTCTGGGTGGCGCCCATGTCCGGACGCTGCGGCTTTCCGGAAGACCACCACCTGTTCGCCGGCTTCCTGCCGGCCATGCGCGAGAAGATCGTGCAACGGCTGGGCGGGCACGATTTCATCTTCGCCATCGGTGCGCCGGCCTTCACCTACCACGTCGAAGGTTATGGCCCCCATGTGCCGGCCGGCGCCACGCTGGCCCAGCTCATCGACGACCCGGCGATCGCCGCCTGGACCCCCACAGGGACCTCGGCCGTAGGCAGCATCCAACTTGGTCTGCTCGACCTGCTGGCCCGCCCCGCACCCCGGCCACGCGACCCGCCCGCCCCACCGGCTGCTCGGCCCAGGGCCAGCGCGCCAGCAGGCGGCGAACCGATGACCGTGGCCTATGTGCTGCAGACGCTGGCCGCGCTGCGCGACCCCGCCAGCATCATTGTCGAAGAGGCGCCCTCGGCGCGCCCGGTGATGCAGGACTACCTGCCGATCCTGCAGTCCGGCACCTTCTACACCATGTGCAGCGGCGGCCTCGGCCACGGCATGCCCGCCGCAGTAGGGGTGGCGCTGGCCCAGCCGGAACGCAAGGTGATCGGCGTGGTGGGGGACGGCTCCAGCATGTATGCCATCCAGGCGCTGTGGAGCGCGGCCCAGCTGAAACTGCCCATCACCTTCGTCATCCTGAAGAACCGCCGCTATGCCGCACTGCAGGAGTTCGCGCCGGTGTTCGGCTTCCAGCCCGGCGACTCCCTGCAGGGCACCGACCTGCCCGATCTCGACTTCGTGGCGCTGGCACGCGGCCAGGGCTGCGATGCCGTGACAGTGCACGACGGCGCAACACTGGCCGAGGTGCTGGGCCGGGCGCTACGCTCCCCGGGACCCATCGTCGTGGAAGTGGACGTGGCCTGAACGCCGCCTGCCCTGCAGACACCCGCATACCGAACGAACACAGAAAGCACAGCATGACCACGATCTCCCTCCTGATCAACGGCGAACGCCGCGCCGCCGGCAACGGTGCCACTTTCGAGCGCAAGAACCCGCTCGACGGCCAGGTCGCGACGAGCGCACCGGCGGCCACGGTGCAGGACGCCGTGGCCGCCGTCGAGGCGGCTGCCGCGGCGTTCCCCGCCTGGTCGGCCACGGGGCCGGGCGAGCGCCGCGCCCTGCTCGCCAAGGCCGCCCAGGTGCTGGAGGCCAAGGCAGCCGCCTTCACCGCCGCCATGGCGGCCGAAACCGGCGCGTCCGGCCTGTGGGCCGGCTTCAACGTGCACCTGGCGGCCGGCATCCTCACCGAGGCTGCCGCGCTCACGACGCAGATCGGCGGCGAGGTGATCCCCTCCGACGTGCCGGGCAGCCTGTCCATGGGCGTCCGCCAGGCCGCGGGTGTGGTGCTCGGCATGGCGCCCTGGAACGCCCCGGTGATACTGGCCGTGCGTGCCATCGCCGTGCCGCTGGCCTGCGGCAATACCGTGGTTCTCAAGGGCTCCGAACTCTGCCCCGCCACCCACGGGCTGGTCATCGAGGCGCTGCAGGAGGCCGGCCTGCCCCCGGGGGTGGTCAATTTCATCACCAACGCGCCGGCCGACGCCGCCGCCGTGGTCGAAGCCATGATTGCCCATCCCGCGGTGCGCCGCGTCAACTTCACCGGCTCCACCGGCGTCGGCAAGATCATTGCCGCCACCTGCGCCAGATACCTGAAGCCCGTGGTGCTCGAACTCGGGGGCAAGGCCCCCCTGCTGGTGCTCGACGACGCCGATATCGACGCGGCGGTGCAAGGCGCGGCCTTCGGCGCATTCGCCAACTCGGGGCAAATCTGCATGTCCACCGAACGCATCATCGTCGACGCCAGCATCGCCGACGATTTCGTTTCCCGCCTGGCCGCCAAGGCACGCAGCCTGCCGCTGGGCGACCCGCGCCACGGCCCGGTGGTGTTGGGTTCGGTGGTCGACATGGGCACGGTGCAGCGCTGCAACACACTCATCGACGATGCCGTGGGCAAGGGGGCCAGGCTGCTGTGCGGCGGTCCGGCCACCAACACGCTGATGCCGGCCACCCTCCTCGATTTCGTCACACCGGAGATGAGGCTTTACAGCGAAGAGTCCTTCGGTCCGGTCAAGGGAATCGTGCGTGTCCACGGCGTGGAAGAGGCGATCGCCTGCGCCAACGACAACCCCTATGGGCTGGCCAGCGCGGTGTTCGGCCGCGATATCGCCCGCGCCCTGCAGGTGGCCGCGCGTATCCAGTCGGGCATCTGCCACATCAACGGCCCGACGGTTCAGGACGAACCGCAGATGCCGTTCGGCGGCGTCAAGGGCAGCGGCATCGGCAGCTTCGGCGGCAGGGCCGGGATCGAGGCCTTCACCGATCTGCGCTGGATCACCGTGCAGACAACACCGCGGCACTACCCTTTTTGAGACCCCTCCGCTTATACGGCGGCGCGCTGGAGCAGGGCCGCCAGCAGGTTCGCCAACGCAGGGTCGTTCATCTCCGCCGCACCGGCGGCGGGCAACTCGGGGATGACCTTCAGCGAACGCTTGTGGTAGGCACGCGAGCTGGCGTAGGCCCGCACGGGATCCTTGTCCCGGATCGCATCCAGGAGCCTTTGGCGGTCCTTGGCGAGACGGGCGGTGGTCTTCTGCCAACTCTCGAAAGACATGCCGGAGAGTTCGCGGGCCAGGCCGATGTGGATACGGATCAGCATACGGCTGAGCGTGGCCAGCAAGGGATTGCCCGAGGCCTCCACCAGCGCCGTCAGGAACTCGGCCAGGGCCTCGGAAATCTCCATCGCCGAGGTCCCGCTGGCGGTGGCATCGAGCGCCCGCTGCATCCGTTCGATGTCCTTGGCGCCGGCACGGCTCGCGGCCAGCTCGGCCGCATGCGCATTCATCATTCCCAGCACCCCCAGGATGTCGGCCACCCCGATGCGCTCCATTTGGATCATCGAGTGCAACGAGATCGCGACGAGTTCGTCGGTCTTGGCCGTCACGTAGGAGCCGCTCCCATGCCGAACCTCCACCAGCCGTGCGGTCGTCAGGCCGCGGATCGCCTCCCGCACGGTAGCGCCGCTCACGTTGTAGTCGTCTGCCAGCTGCTTTTCGGTCGGCAGTTTCGCGCCGCGCGCGACCCGTCCCGACACGATGTGCCCCTTGAGGTCATCGAAGATCTGTTCGGCGGCATTGCCGCGTTCGATCTTGCGGGAGGGTTGCCAAAGTTCCGGGACCGCATCGTCCGTGGCGGGGGCTCGTTTCATACTGCTCCATGGTAGTTACCCTAGGCACAAAGTCACCTTGTGACTGTCATCATGTCACTAGGTCACGATCATAGCCGCGTCGACGCCATCGCGTTGCGCCCCGATCGCCAGCACCCCTCAACAACGCAGGTACGTACGGAGAAAGCATGACGGACATCCACAAGCAGGACCTGGAGACACTCCTCGACTCCCACAAGCTGAGCCGTTTCCAGGTCGTCACGATGGTCCTCTGTGCCTTCGTGGCCATGCTGGACGGCTTCGACACGCAGGCGATTGCCTTCGTGGCGCCAGAGATCGCATCGGCATGGCATGTCAGCCCGGCGCTGTTCGGCCCGGTGTTCGGTGCGGGCCTCATGGGCGGCCTGATCGGAGCCATCGTCTTCGGCGGCCTCGGCGACCGGCTCGGGCGCAAGCCGGTCCTGGTCGCGGCCATGCTGGTCTTTGCGGTCGGCTCGCTGCTCACCCCCTTCGCCGAATCCATTGGCCCGCTGGTGGCCATGCGCCTGCTGACCGGCCTGGGGCTCGGCGGGGCCTTGCCGTGTTTCGTCTCGCTGACCTCCGAATACGCGCCGCGCCGCACCCGTTCGACGCTGGTGGCGCTGATGTTCTGCGGCTTTCCGCTCGGTGCGGTGATCGGGGGGGTGGCGTCTACCCAGTTGATCCCGCACTATGGCTGGGAAAGTGTCTTCATCGTCGGCGGCGTTCTTCCCCTGCTGCTGGTGCCCATCGTCTGCACCGT
This sequence comes from Pseudomonadota bacterium, assembly GCA_040390235.1. GTDB lineage: Bacteria > Pseudomonadota > Gammaproteobacteria > Burkholderiales > Burkholderiaceae_C > Xylophilus. Next base: position 76,331 of record JAZJYT010000015.1, read on the forward strand.
ACTGCCCGAGTCCCTCCGTTTCCTGGCCCTGAAGCAGGACCACACACGCATCGAAGCACTTATCCGCCGCATGGGGCTGATGCCCTCATGGAACGGCCAGGTGAGCGCCGGCGCGGCCGGCGGTCATGCACCGACCTCGCAGCTGTTCAAGAATGGCCGGGCAGCAGGCACGCTGCTGATCTGGCTGACGCTCTTTTCCAGCTTGCTGCTCACCTATTTCCTGGTCAACTGGATCCCGCTCATCGCACGGCAGTCGGGGCTCAGCATCCAGGCCGCGGTCCTGGCGGTGTCGATGCTGAATTTCGGCTCGATCTTCGGCGCCCTCATCATCGGCCGCCTGGCGGACCGCATGAATCCCGCGATTGCCATCGGGTGCGGTTTTTCGCTCGGCGCCGTCGCCATCGCCTTGCTGGGCCATGCCGGCGGATCGGTCGCCTTGCTGTGCGGCATCGCGTTCGCCGCGGGTGTCCTGAGCATCGGCGCCCAGATGTGCACCGTGGCCCTGACGGCGGTCTTCTACGACACCTTCCTGCGGGCGACGGGCATCGGCTGGTCCATCGGCGTCGGTCGTTTTGGCGCGATCGTGGGGCCCGTGGTCGGCGGCATCCTGCTGGGCGGCGGCATGGGCCCGGAGGCGCTGTTCGGCATCGCCGGCGGCGTTTCTGCCTGCGCCGCGTTCTTCGTGCTCTGCATGGGGTGGTTCGTGCTGCGTCCGCGCCGTGCG
>JAZJYT010000016.1:0-59032 GCA_040390235.1 Pseudomonadota bacterium
GCTCCCGCCAAGAAGGCCGCTCCGGCCAAGAAGGCGGTAGCGAAGAAGGCTCCGGCGAAGAAGGCCGCGCCCGCCAAGAAGGCAGCCCCTGCGAAGAAGGCCGCCCCTGCCAAGAAGGCTGCTCCCGCGAAGAAAGCGGTAGCCAAGAAGGCCCCGGCAAAGAAGGCTGCCGCTCCCGCCAAGAAGGCCGCTGCGCCTGCGAAAAAGGCTGCTGCTCCGGCCAAGAAGGCCGCTGCCAAGAAGCCCGCCGCCAAGAAGGCCAAGGCCCCTGCCCCTGCACCCGCTGCCGGCAGTGCCGCCACGGTCGCGTCGCCCGCGGCGCAAACCACCCTGAACCCGCAAGCCGCATGGCCGTTCCCCACCGGAACCAAGCCCTGAACTTGTCGTTCTCTGCAAAGCCCGGCGCCAAAAGCGCCGGGCTTTTTTGTTCACTGGCTCGCCCCCCAGGCTACGCGCTTCGCGTCTTCGCCTACCCCCCTACTGGGGGGCGGCATCTGCGGCCCGGCGAAGCCGGCTCCGTGGTGCCCCTGGATTAGGGCGCCCCTTGGCGCGGGCGGTGGCTATTTACAGCTTGTAGTTCTGCGGACCACGCTGGGCCACTTTCAGGGCACCTACCTTGTTACCCAGTTCGGCGCACTTAGCCAGGCTCCAGCCTTGTTCCAGGCCGTGCAGCATGGCGCCGCGCCAGGCGTCGCCGCAGCCGGTGGGATCGACCACCGCGGCCGGCGCCACGGCGGGTACGTGGGTCTTTTCTCCGTCGACCCAGACCTCGCAGCCCTCGGCGGCCAGGGTCACCACCAGGCCCTTCACGCGGCGCGAGATGTCGGCGAAGCTCCAGCCGGTGCGCTCGCTCAGCATGCGGCCTTCGTAGTCGTTGACGGTGACCCAGCTGGCCTGCTCGATGAAACGCGCCAGGTCGGCGCCGTCGAACATCGGCAGGCCCTGGCCTGGGTCGAACACGAAGGGAATGCCGGCGGCGGCGAACTGCGCGGCATGCTGCAGCATGGCGTCGCGGCCGTCGGGCGAGACGATGCCCAGCTTCACGTCCGGCCGTGCCTCGATGCGGGTGACATGGGCCTGCATCATCGCGCCGGGGTGGAAGGCGGTGATCTGGTTGTTGTCGCGGTCGGTCATGATCATCGCCTGCGCGGTGAAGCTGTCGTTTACCGTGTGCACGTACTCGGTCGAGATGCCCAGCGCGCGCAACCGCTCCACGTAGCCCGCGCCGTCGGTGCCCACGGTGGCCATGGGCAGCGGTGTGCCGCCCAGCAGCTTCAGCGCATAGGCGATGTTGCCGGCGCAGCCGCCGAAGTCGCGGCGCAGCGCGGGCACCAGGAAGGACACGTTGAGGATGTGCAGCTGGTCCGGCAGGATCTGCTCGGCGAAGCGCCCCTCGAAGGTCATGATGGTGTCGAAGGCAAGGGACCCGCAGATGATGGCAGCCATGGCTAGAGCGTAGTAAAGAAGGAGGGGAAATTAAAAGCCGGCGGGGCAGGCCCGGCGGCTCAGGGATAGAAGACCAGCACCCGGTAACCCGCGACACGCGCCGCATCCGCGGCCTCCTTGAGCCGCACCGGCAGGGTGCCGCTCCAGGCGCCGCGCACCGGCAGCACCTGCGGCGCATGCAGTTCGGTGGGCGTCAGCACCCGGCGCAGCAGGGTCCTGTCGTCGCTGTCGGTCAGCGTGAGTTCGAGCGAAGGCATGGCCAGCGGCACACCGGCCGTGCTGCGCAGGTCCAGGCTGAGCTGGTACAGCTCGCCGCGCGCCTTGTTGAAGCCCGAGCCGTCGATCACCAGGGCATCGATGCGTTTCAGCGGCGCGACCTGGCAGGCCACGGGTGCACACAGCGCTTCCAGTACCGGCCGCAGGCCCGGCAGGCTGGCGGCGATGCGGTCGCGCTCGAACACCAGCACCTGCAGCAGCAGCGCGGTGCCCAGCAGCAGGCAGACCGCCAGCGAAGCGGCGGCCACCAGCGGCCGGCGCCAGAAGGCCCGGCGCTCCGCCGCGCGGACAAAACCGAAGGCCGGCAGGGCGGCGGCCGCCTCGGCGGCGTCCCTGTCTTCCTGCGCCGCGATGCGCGCCTCGGCGCTGCCGGCCGGTGGTGCTGTCGGCACCGCGAAGGCCGTCTGGTAGAGCAGGTCCTGCGACTCGTCGCTGTCCGCCGTCTGCAGCAGCAGCGCCGAGGGCACGTCTTCCGTCAAGATGGGCAGCGGCGGCAGGTCGTCGTCGGCACCGTGCGGGAAAAAAGAGTCGGCATGGCCGCGGCTGTCCGCAGGGGAGGGATCGGCCGTATCGGCGGGCGCCCTGGAAGGCGCCGCATCGCCCTCCTCATCCTCCTCGCCATCCCCGTCCTCGGCGGTGTCCTCTTCCGGCGGCTCGGCGTGCAGCACCGTGCGCGCCGCCACCGAGCGGCGCTGCCACACGGCGGGCGCCGAGGGAGCCGGTACGGGCGGTTCGCCCCCGTCGCCGGGCATGTTGCCAGGCATGTCGCCCGCGGGCACCACCTCCGGCGCCACCGCGCGGACCTCCGCGACAAGCGCGTCCGGCGACAGCAGGTGGGCCGAGGCATCGAAGACGTCGGTGCAATGGCCGCAGCGCACCCAGCCGTCGGAAATCCTCAGCTGGTCGGGCACGACCTTGAACATCGTTCCGCAGGAGGGGCAGCGGGTGGTGAGACTCATGGGTTGAGCCGGATGATAACGGCCCTCGGCTTCTCGCCGCGCTTCGCAAGCCTACGGCTTGCGTGCCGTCATCAGGATCCAGCCGTCTTCCTCGTCGGAGACTTCGAGCGCGGCATACGGCGCATAGGCTTGCTTCAGCTCGTCGGCCTGGCGCGACAGGATGCCGGCGAGCACCAGGGCGCCGCCGGGGGCGACGTGGCCGCAGAGCAGCGGGGCCAGCACCTTGAGCGGGGTGGCGAGGATGTTGGCCAGCACCGTGCCGTAGAGGCCGCCGGCCGCGTCGGGCAGGCCGGCTTTCAGCACCACGGCGTTGGCAGTGGCGTTGTCGCGGGTGGACTGCACGGCGGCACCGTCGATGTCCACCGCGTCGATATCGGTGGCGCCGAACTTGGCCGCGCCGATGGCCAGGATGCCGGAGCCGCAGCCGTAGTCGAGCACGCGGCCCAGGCTGCCGGACGGCTGGCGGGCGATCCAGCGCAGGCACATGCGGGTGGTGGGATGGGTGCCGGTGCCGAAGGCCAGGCCCGGGTCGAGCCGGATGATGGTGCGCGCCGCGGCGGGCGGTTCGTGCCAGGTCGGCACGATCCAGAAGTCGGGGGTGACGTCGACCGGCGCGAACTGCGACTGCGTGAGCCGCACCCAGTCCTGTTCAGGCACTTCGGCGATGTCCTGCAGCTGGCAGTCGGCGAAGAAATCCTGCGCGACCAGCAGCACGGCCGCCTCGCGCGCGGCCACCTCGTCGGGGAACAGCGCCACCACACGCGAGCGCTGCCAGCCGTCCTTGGGCGGCGGCATGCCGGGTTCCCCGAACAGCGCCTGCTCGGCGTCGGTGTGGGCGTCGGCGTCCTCGACGCTGACCGACAGCGCATCCAGCGCCTCCAGCGCATCGCTCAGGACCTCGATACGCGCTTCGGGCGCCAGCAGGCGGAGTTCAAACATGCGGAAAAAACGAAAAGCGAAAAAGCGCCGGCGATCAGCGCTTGCGCTGCGCCAGCCACTCTTCGAGATAGTGGATGTTGGTGCCGCCTTCTTCGCCGAACTTGGCGTCCACCATCAGTTCGCGGTGCAGCGGGATGTTGGTGCTGATGCCCTCGATGACCGTCTCCAGCAGCGCGGTGCGCATGCGGGCGATGGCCTGCTCGCGGGTGTCGCCGTGGGTGATGATCTTGCCGATCATCGAGTCGTAGTTCGGCGGCACGAAATAGTTGGTGTACACATGCGAGTCCACCCGCACGCCCGGCCCGCCCGGCGCATGCCAGGTGGTAATGCGGCCCGGGGACGGGGTGAACTTGTAAGCGTCCTCGGCATTCACGCGGCACTCGATGGCATGGCCGCGCAGATGGATGTCGCGCTGGGTGAAGGGCAGCTTCTCCCCGGCGGCGACCATGATCTGCGTCTTCACGATGTCGATGCCGGTGATCAGCTCCGTCACCGGATGCTCCACCTGCACCCGCGTGTTCATCTCGATGAAATAGAACTCGTTGTTCTCGTACAGGAACTCGAAGGTGCCGGCGCCGCGGTAGCCGATCTTCTTGACGGCGGCGACGCAGCGCTCGCCGATGCGTTCGATCAGCTTGCGCGGGATGCCGGGGGCCGGGGCTTCCTCGATGACCTTCTGGTGGCGGCGCTGCATGGAGCAGTCGCGCTCGCCCAGGTAGACCGCGTTCTTGTGCTTGTCGGCCAGGATCTGGATTTCGATGTGGCGCGGGTTCTGGAGGAATTTCTCCATGTACACCGCCGGGTTGTTGAAGGCCGCACCGGCCTCCGCCTTGGTCATCTGCACCGCGTTGACCAGGGCCGCCTCGGTGTGCACCACCCGCATGCCGCGCCCACCGCCACCGCCCGCCGCCTTGATGATGACGGGGTAGCCGACGGCCTTGGCGATGCGCTTGATGACCACCGGATCGTCCGGCAGTTCACCCTCGGAACCCGGCACGCAGGGCACGCCGGCCTTGATCATCGCCAGCTTGGCCGACACCTTGTCGCCCATGATGCGGATCGACTCGGGCGTGGGGCCGATGAACTGGAAACCGCTTTTCTCCACCCGTTCGGCGAAGGCGGCGTTCTCGCTCAGGAAACCGTAGCCGGGGTGGATGGCCTCGGCGTCGGTGACTTCCGCCGCGGAGATGATGCCCGGCATGTTGAGGTAGGACAGCGCCGAGGGCGCCGGGCCGATGCATACCGCCTCGTCGGCGAGCTTGACGTACTTGGCGTCGCGGTCGGCCTCGGAATAGACCATGACCGCGGTGACGCCCATTTCGCGGCAGGCGCGCTGAATACGCAGGGCGATCTCGCCGCGGTTGGCAACCAGAATCTTCTTGAACATGAAAAAACGTCCGCCCGCGTTCAGGCGATCAGGAACAGCGGCTGGCCGTATTCAACCGCCTGGCCGTTCTCGGCCAGGATCTGGACCACGGTGCCGGACTTGTCGGCCTCGATCTCGTTCAAGATCTTCATGGCCTCGATGATGCAGATGGTCTCGCCTTCCTTGACCTGGCTGCCAACCTCGACAAAAGGCTTGGCGCCGGGACTGGGCGAGTAGTACAGCGTGCCGACCATGGGCGACTTGACGGTGTGGCCGGCCGGCGCTTCCGGCGCGGCGGCAGGCACCGGGGCGGCCACCGCGGCCGGGGCCACAGGCTGCGCCAGGGCCGGGGCTGGCACGAACTGCTGCATCACTGCGCCGCCACCCTTGACGATGCGGACCTTGCCTTCCGCTTCGGTGATTTCCAGCTCGGAGACGTTGGACTCCGACACGAGGTCGATCAGGGTCTTGAGTTTGCGCAGGTCCATGGGAGGGGGTGCGGCATCGGGAGGATGCCGGTAAAAAACAGAGCGCGAATGTACCCCAAAACAGCACCCTAAATCGGGCTATTTCAGGCTTTGGAGCCGTTCTTCCGCGAAAAGGCCGTTATTTTGCCCAAAAAATAGGCGCCAAACGGGAAGAATCCGGCTCAGATCCGAGTCCATTCCGCCAGGTCGGCGGGGGACAACTGGCCCATTTTACGGTGTGTGACCACGCCATTGGAATCCACCAGCACGGTAAAGGGCAATCCCCCCTCCGCGTTGCCCAGCGACTTGGCCAGGTCGGTGCCCTGCAGTCCCGCCATGCCCACCGGAAAGCCCACCGGTGTCTTTTCCAGGAAACGCCGCACCGACGAGGGCTGGTCGATCGCCAGGCCCAGCACCCGCCAGCCCTGTGCGGGCTGCGCCCGGTGGAAGCGGTCGAGCAGGGGCAGCTCCTCGACGCAGGGCGGGCACCAGGTGGCCCAGAAGTTGACCAGCAGGGGTTTGCCGCGCAGTGCCTGCAGGTCCAGCGGCGTGCCGGCCGGGGTTTCGAAAGGTTGCCGCCACAGGGCGGCGAGCGCCCCATCATCCGCACCCGTCGTGCCCGCCCCGGCGCCCGGACGGCGGTGCAGCAACTGCCACGACACACCCGCCAGCACGGCCGCCGCCCCTGCGCCGACCAGCAGCGCACGCCGCCCGGTGCCGGACGGGCGCGCTGCCGCATCGCCGGAAGAGCCGGTGGAGGCCGGGTCGGCGGCGGGAAGGGAAGCGGGAGAGGTGTCGGTCATCAGGAAATTTTTCGTTCGTCGGCCGCCAGGGCCGCACTGCCGGCGGCGACCAGGGCACGCACCGCGGGAGTATCGCCGCGCGGCGTGCGGCCCCGCGCATCGGCCCGCAGGGCACCGCGCAGGTCGTCGAGGTCGTAGACCATGAGGTGGACCCCGACGATGGCGCCGAGTTCCCGCGAGCGCGCGCCTATGGTCAGCGCCTCGACCGATTCGCCGTGGAAACCGGTCACGGTCTGCGGGTCGTACTCCACATGGTGGTCGATCAGGGCGATCTCGGCCGACTTGCAGTCGTCGCAGAACATCTGGATGTAGATGTCCGAATGCCGGGTGGCCGTGCCGTGCCAGACGGCACCGCCCAGGTGCGGGCGGAATTCGGCCATGCGCTCCATCCACACCAGGGCCAGGGCACGCAGGGCCTGCAGCTCGGCGGGTTGCGTGTCGGCGCAGAAGAGGTCGATGTACTCGCGCACCGCGCCCTCCACCTCGTCGTTGTCCGGCAGGGCGGTGCGCGCCGGCAGCCCGCCTTGCTTGAGGGCACGGCGCTTGGCGGGTCCGTACTCCAGGCCCTCCTCCACCACCAGGCGGGCGGCGGCGGCGGCGATTTCGGATTTCAGCGTGTCCATGGCGAATCCTTCCGTCGGTGCTGCCCCGATTGTCTCGCGAAGCGTCCCGCACGACCATGAAGACTTCGCGACGTTTGTATCATCGGGCGCCATGCACATTCACATCCTGGGTATCTGCGGCACCTTCATGGGCGGCATCGCGGCCCTGGCACGCGAGGCCGGCCACCGGGTCACCGGCTGCGACGCCGGCGTCTACCCCCCCATGAGCGACCAGTTGCGGGCCCTCGGCATCGACCTCATCGAAGGCTTCGACGCCGGCCAGATGGCCCTGGCACCCGACGTGTTCGTGGTCGGCAACGTGGTGAGCCGCGCCCGGCTGGCCGACGGCACCCCAAAATTCCCGCTGATGGAAGCCATCCTCGACGCCGGCGCCCGCTACACCAGCGGCCCGCAGTGGCTGGCCGAGACCATGCTGCAGGGCCGGCACGTGATGGCGGTGGCCGGCACCCACGGCAAGACCACCACCACCTCGATGCTGGCCTGGGTCCTGGAAGCCGCCGGCCAGCAGCCGGGTTTCCTGGTCGGCGGCGTGCCGCAGAACTTCGGTGTCTCGGCACGCCTGGGAACGGCATCTGCGCCCTTCGTCATAGAGGCAGACGAGTACGACACGGCATTTTTCGACAAACGCAGCAAGTTCGTGCACTACCGCCCGCGCACCGCGGTGCTGAACAACCTGGAATTCGACCACGCCGACATCTTCGATGACCTGGCGGCCATCGAGCGCCAGTTCCACCACCTGGTGCGCACCGTGCCGGCCAGCGGCCGCATCGTGGCCAATGGGGCGGAAGCCAGCCTGGAACGGGTGCTGCGCCAGGGCTGCTGGAGCGAACTGGTGCGCTTCGGCCCGGCCGGCAGCGCCTTCACGGCCGCCGGCGAACCCGATGCCTTCGATGTGCTGCTGAACGGCGAAAAAGCCGGCCACGTGGCCTGGGAACTCACCGGTGTGCACAACCAGCAGAACGCGCTGGCCGCCATCGCCGCCGCGGCGCACGTGGGCGTGGCTCCGGCAGACGCGGCACGGGCCCTGGGTGCGTTCCTTAATGCCCGGCGGCGTATGGAAATCCGCGGCACGGTCAAGGGCGTGACGGTGTACGACGACTTCGCCCACCACCCCACCGCCATCCGCACCACCCTGGACGGCCTGCGCCGCAAGCTGGGCCGGGGCCCGCAAGACCGCGCCAAAGGCCGCATCCTGGCGGTGTTCGAGCCGCGCAGCAACACCATGAAACTCGGCACCATGGCCGCCCAGCTGCCCTGGAGCCTGGAAGACGCCGACCTGGCTTTCTGCCATACCGGCGGCCTGGACTGGGACGCCGCCGCCGCGCTGGCCCCGCTGGGCGCACGCGCCTTCACCGCCCCCGCCATCGCCCCCCTGGTGGCCCAGGTCGCCGCCGCCGCACGGCCGGGCGACCACATCGTCTGCATGAGCAACGGCGGCTTCGGGGGCATCCACCCCCTGCTGCTGGCGGCGCTGGCTGCCTAGGGTTCGGGGATAGCGCGAACGCTAAATGCGAGCGCTAAATGCGGGTGCGGGTAGGCTTGTTGACGCTTCGGGGAGCGGCCGGCGGGGCATACCGGGCACTGGACTGTCCCTCCGCCGCCTGCGGCGTCTCCTTCCTTGATGTCCTGTGCCCGGTATGCCCCACCGACCACGGGGGGTTGATCGGGCTTGGCGCCCTCCGCCGGGGCGCCTTTTTTCGGTCGCACGTTCTCGTTAAGGCAGGGCTGGCCCACGGGGGCGTTCGGAAGGTCCTTCCGCGCCCTCGCCTGCGAACAGTGCCCACCCCGCAGGAGATGTGAAGGTCCAATCCACCCCCCGTGGCCGGTGGTGGTACCCGGGCACAGGAAATCAAGGGGGAGGAGCCGCAGGCGACGGAGGACATTCCAGTGCCCGGGTACCACCGCCGGCCACTCCCCGATGGGCCAGCGAAGGCTGTCCGATTTCAGTCCCGGATGACCGCTTCGATCCCGTCGCCCTCCACCGGCACTCCGCGAATGCGCCCTTCCACCCCGAACTCTCAGCCCCGGCGCGCCTTCACGGCGTTCGACAGGCCGTCGAGCATCGTGGTGGTGGTGTCCCAGCCGATGCAGCCGTCGGTGATGCTCTTGCCGTATTCCAGCTTCGAGGCATCGCCGCCCGGGGAGAACTTCTGCGCACCGGCGACCAGGTGGCTTTCGACCATCAGGCCGAAGATGTTGCGCGAACCGCCTGCGATCTGGCGCGACACTTCCTCGGCCACCACCGACTGGCGCTCGAACTGCTTGCTGCTGTTGGCGTGGCTGCAGTCGACCATCAGCGAGGCGGGCAGGCCGGCCTTCTTCAGGTCCTCGCAGGCGGCGACCACGTCCTTTTCTTCGTAGTTGGGCGCCTTGCCGCCGCGCAGGATGACGTGGCAGTCCGGGTTGCCGTCGGTCTGCACGATGGCGACCTGGCCGTTCTTGTGCACCGACAGGAAATGGTGGCCGCGCGATGCCGCCTGGATGGCGTCGGTGGCGATGCGGATGTTGCCGTCGGTGCCGTTCTTGAAACCGATCGGCGCCGAGATGCCCGATGCCAGCTCGCGGTGCACCTGGCTTTCGGTGGTGCGTGCGCCGATGGCGCCCCAGGAGATCAGGTCGCCGATGTACTGGGGCGAGATCACGTCGAGGAACTCGCTGCCCGCCGGCAGGCCCAGGCGGTTGATGTCGATCAGCAGCTGGCGCGCGATGCGCAGGCCTTCGTCGATGCGGAAGCTCTCGTCGAGGTAGGGGTCGTTGATCAGGCCCTTCCAGCCGACCGTGGTACGCGGCTTCTCGAAGTAGACGCGCATGACGATTTCCAGCGTGTCGGCGTGCTTGTCGCGCTCGGCCTTCAGGCGGGCGGCGTATTCCAGCGCGGCCTTGGGGTCGTGGATCGAGCAGGGGCCGACGATGACCAGCAGCCGGTCGTCGGTGCCGGTCATGATGTCGTGGATGCGGCGGCGGGTGGTCGAAATGAGCGACTCCACCGGCGTGCCCCGGATGGGGAAGAAGCGGATCAGGTGTTCGGGGGGCGGCAGCACGGTCACGTCCTTGATACGTTCATCGTCGGTCCGGCTGGTTTTTTCACCGGTATTTGCGGGGGCGATCATTGGGAAAGGCTCCTTTGTCTTGGCGGTTTGCGGGGTGTCTTGGAGGGGACCGGGCATAAAAAAACCGCCGGGCTTTTCAGCTGCGGCGGTTGTCTTGGAGGTCCGTGTGTTTTACGCGCGCGCCTCTAGTCCGCCGGATGCCGGAAACCAAAAGTAAAAATAAAACGCGCTAAACAGTTGCATAACGGTCCGAATGTAGCACCATCTTGCATGCCGCGCAGAAATGTCGCGCGTAAACCACTCAACCGCCCCATAGGCTTGGCTGCCGGCCAAGCCGTGAAGCAAAGGACCCGCCATGCGCGTAGGACTGGCTGACTCGGAAAACCACCCCGAAAACGGGATGACGGCAGGCGATATGGAGGCTTGCGCCGAAGTGGCGCGCAAGCTCAACGAAGTCATCATCTTCCGGTCCACCGGCCCCTGGGCCAAACGGTGGATAGCAAAGAAATTTCCCACCAAGAATTTCCACGTCAAGGGCAAGAGTTCCGACTGGGGCCCGCAGGCAGGTTTTGTCCCGCACAACGGCATCTACAGCAAGGTCGGCGACGATCCGGTCAAGGCGCAGAAGGGCACGGACGCCAACAATACCGGCATCCACCACTCCGCCTTCGCCGTCAGTTCCCATTTGATCCTGACCGAAGACGACATCAACGTACAGTTGACGCAAAAGGCGGAAGGGCGCTATGCGCTGCAAGGCAGATTCGTCCTGCCCAATGGCAACATACTCCTGCGCGCCGTACGACCTGGCGATGGGAAGATGTTTTCCTTCCTGGCCAAGCGCGACGGAACCAAATTCCCGATCTACGTGTTCCCGCAGCAGATTGGCGTCATGGATCCCGGCCTGCTGATGGCACACCATGCCGCCGGAGAGGGTGCCGAACCGCTCATGATCATCGGTTCGGCCGAAGTAGGCGCAGAAAACCGGGCCATGACAGGCGACTACGACCTGCTGGCGGTCTGCCCGCCGCTCAGCGACCGCTTCAGCCAGGTGACCAGCGACCCCCGCGGCCTCTTCAAGAAGGACGACATCCACCTGAACAACGGCAAGGCCAGCGTAGCCAAAGGCCTCGAATTCAAGATGGGCATGGGCATGGACAACGTGCTCGACGGCCGCCTGCACACCGCCTACGACCACCGCAAGTCCCACGTCAATGCGCGGCATGGCGACAACCTGCACGGGCCCTACCAAAAGGGCAAGGAATACGACGAGCACGGCGACATCGGCAATGTGACGCCGCGCATCCTGCGCGCCATCAACATGCTGAACATCGAAATGGGTGCCGTCGGCGACATGGGCTGGGCGCGCCGGGTGCACCACAACGCCGAGTCGCACCGCTTCATCGACTTCGGTGCCCTCAGCCGCGATGAGATGAGTGGCAAGAAAAAAGAAGGCTTTCCATTCGCCTGCTTCTTGCCGCCAGCCCTCTCGCACAAGGCACCCATGGCAAGGTACGGCACCATCTGCACCCTCGAAGACATGTCCGAATTCGAGAAGTTCGCGCAGAACCTCGAAGCGGTGAACTACTGGGTGCCGACCAACTTCACCTGGGGCATGAAGTCGCGCGTGGCGGTCAAGATGGAGCGCACCATCAAGAAATTCGAAGCCATGGCCGCCCAGAACGGGGGCGGCTTTCGGGGCCGCTGAGCCCCGCGATGGAACGGTGGGCCTGGAGTCAGGCCGTGCCGCCGACCGTCAGGCCGTTGATACGCAGCGTGGGCTGGCCGACGCCCACGGGCACGCTCTGGCCTTCCTTGCCGCAGGTGCCGACACCGGGGTCGAGCGCCATGTCGTTGCCGATCATGGTGACCTTCTTCAGGCACTCGGGGCCGCTGCCGACGATGGTGGCGCCCTTCACCGGGTACAGGATCTTGCCCTTTTCGACCCAGTAGGCCTCGCTGGCGGAGAACACGAACTTGCCGCTGGTGATGTCGACCTGGCCGCCGCCGAAGTTGGTGGCGTACAGGCCCTTCTCGATGCTGGCGACGATTTCCTGCGGGTCCTTGTCGCCGCCCAGCATGTAGGTATTGGTCATGCGCGGCATCGGGATGTGGGCGTAGCTCTCGCGGCGGCCGTTACCGGTGGGCTTGACGCCCATCAGGCGGGCGTTCATCGAATCCTGGATGTAGCCCTTGAGGATGCCGTTCTCGATCAGCACGTTGCGCTGGCTGGCGTTGCCCTCGTCGTCGACGTTGAGCGAACCGCGGCGGTCGGCGATGGTGCCGTCGTCGAGCACCGTCACGCCCTTGGCCGCCACGCGCTGGCCGATGCGGCCGCTGAAGGCACTGGAGCCCTTGCGGTTGAAATCGCCCTCCAGCCCGTGGCCGATGGCCTCGTGCAGCAGGATGCCGGGCCAGCCGGAGCCGAGTACCACCGTCATCTCGCCGGCCGGTGCCGGGCGCGATTCCAGGTTGACGAGCGCCTGGCGCACCGCGTCGTCCACGTACTGGGTGATCAGCCCGTCGTCGAAATACGCCAGGCCGAAACGCCCGCCGCCGCCGGCCGAGCCGACCTCGCGCCGGCCCTTCTGTTCGGCGATGACCGTCACCGACAGGCGCACCAGCGGCCGCACGTCGGCCGCCAGCGTGCCGTCGGCGCGTGCCACCAGCACCACGTCGTATTCGGCGGCCAGGCCGGCCATGACCTGGGCCACGCGCGGGTCCTTGGCGCGGGCGAGTTTTTCCACCTTGCCCAGCAGCGCCACCTTGGCATTGCTGTCGAGCGTGGCGATGGGGTCCAGGTCCGGGTACAGCGAGCGGCTCGACGCAACCTTGCGCGCCGTCACGCGCACCTTGCCCGACTTCGTGGCCGAGGAGATCGAGCGCACCGTACGCGCCGCGTCGAGCAGCGAGGCCTCGGAAATGTCATCGGAATAGGCAAAAGCCGTCTTCTCGCCGCTGACCGCACGTACACCCACCCCCTGGTCGATGCTGAAGGAGCCGGTCTTGACGATGCCCTCCTCCAGGCTCCAGCCCTCGCTGCGGGTGTACTGGAAGTACAAGTCGGCATCGTCGACCTTGTGCGCCTTGATCTCGTTCAGGGCGCGGGTCAGGTGGGATTCGTCCAGGCCGAAAGGCTCCAGCAGCAGCCGCTGGGCGATGGCAAGGCGTTCGATGGTGGGTTCGCGGGAGATCATCGGCCCATTCTAGGGGCGGCGGACCGGCCGCGCGAGCCGTGGGGGCACACGAGTGGCGGCGCAGCCGCCCGAAGCCGCAGCGGCGCCTACCCGCCGTCCTGTGCGGCGGCAGTGCCGTCTCGCCTCGCCGTCAGCGGGCTGAATACGTAGGGCACGATGCCGCACAGCACCACGGCCGCCGCCGTGGCGAAGATCCAGCCGAAGGTGGTGGCCGCCGGCCAGCCCCGCGCCGCACCCAGGTCGGCGATCCAGCCGAAACCGGCCGACCCCACCGCCGAACCGAAGAACACGAAGGTGTTGAGCAGCCCCAGGCCACGTCCGCGCAAGGCCGGCGGCACCAGGTCGCGGCCGTGCGACATGACCAGCGGGTGCAGCATGCCCAAACTCGACAGCAGGGCCAGCAGCAGCAGGTCGGGCAACAGCGCCACACCGGGCAGCAGCGCCAGCAAGGCCGCCGCGGCCAGCGCCAGCCCGCTCCAGCGCAGCACCGCCGTCTTCAGGGTCCAGCGGCGCACCAGCACCGGCAGCAGGAAGGCCACGGAAAAGGCCACCAGCGTGACGGCGGTGATGGCATACCCCCGCTGCACCGTGCCGAGCCGGAACACTTCGGCGAAATACGGGCCGCCCCAGGCATTGCGGAAGCTGGTGCCCGCCGCCATGGCCAGGCACAGGGGCACCAGGCACCACAGCGGCCCCGAGCGCAGCAGCCGGGCACAGCCGCGCAGGGCCGCCGCCGGCGACTCGGCACGCGCCTCGGCATGGCCGCTGTCGTGGACCAGCAGGAACACCGCCGCGCAGGCCCCGGCGATACCCAGCGTGGCTACCACCATGGGAACACGCCAGCCGAAGGCCGCCGCCGCCCAGCCCAGCGGCGCGGCCGCCGCCAGCGCGCCGAGCATGCCGATGGCGCTGGAGGTGCCCAGCGCCCGGGCAAAACCGGCCGCCGGCAGGTTTTCCGAGGCATAGTGGATCAGCCCCATGTAGACCGGCGCGCAGGCCACGCCGAGGGCGGCCTGCGCCACCAGCGCCGTGCCGCCCCCGGGCGCGGCGGCGAACAATGCCCCGCCGAAGATGCCGGCCACCAGCAGCAGTGCCGTGGGCCGCCCGACGCCGTGCCGGTCGAAGGCGATGCCCACCGGCAGCTGCGCCACGGCGAAAGCCAGGAAAAAAGCCGACGACAGGGCGCCGAAGCCGGCTGGCGACAACTCCAGGTCGCGCTGCAGCTCGGGCGCCACCACGGCCAGGCAGCTGCGGAAGAACTGGCTGAGCGCAAAGGCGCCCGTCAGCGCGGCCAGCGCTGCCCTGGTGCGTTGCGGCCCCATCAGGACGGGTGCAGCCGCCGGGCGCGGGTGATGGACATCAGCACGCCCAGCGCCATGCCCAGCGTGACCATGGCGGTACCGCCATAGCTGATGAAAGGCAGCGGCACGCCCACCACCGGCAGGATGCCGGTGACCATGCCCATGTTCACGAAGGCGTAGGTGAAGAAGATCATGGTCATCGCGCCCGCCAGCAGGCGGGTGAACAGCGTGGGCGCCTGGGAGGCGATCCAGAGCCCGCGCAGGATCAGGCAGATGAAACCCAGCATGATGATGCAGTTGCCCACCAGGCCGAACTCTTCCGAATAGGCGGCGAAGATGAAATCGGTGGTGCGCTCGGGGATGAATTCCAGGTGCGTCTGCGTGCCCGCCATGAACCCCTTGCCCCAGATGCCGCCCGAGCCGATGGCGATCATGCCCTGGATGATGTGGAAACCCTTGCCCAGCGGGTCCTTGGTCGGGTCAAGCAGGGTGCAGATGCGCTGCTGCTGGTAGTCGTGCAGCACCGACCAGCGCACGCCCTGGGCACACAGCTGGGGTTCGTACCAGACCACCAGCGCGATGCCGATGAGGCCGATGAGCACCGGCGGCAGCACCAGCTTCCACGACAGGCCGGCGAAAAAGATCACCGCCAGCCCGGCGGCCAGCACCAGCAGCGCGGTGCCCAGGTCGGGCTGCTTCATGATCAGGCCCACCGGCACCAGCAGCAGCAGGCCGGCGGCGGCGAAGTCGAGCGGCCGCAACTGTCCCTCGCGTTTCTGGAACCACCAGGCCAGCATCAGCGGCATGGCGATCTTCAGCAGCTCGCTGGGCTGGATCTGCACCCCGACGTTGATCCAGCGGGTGGCGCCCTTCTTGGTCACGCCGAACATCGCCACCGCCACCAGCAGGGCCACGCCCAGGGCGTACAGCGGCAGCGCGAAGGACATCAGCTTCTGCGGCGGCACCTGGGCCACCAGGAACATGATGCCCGCGGCAATGAGCATGTTGCGCCCGTGGTCGACAAAACGGGTGCCGTGGTCGTAGCCCGAGGAATACATGGTGAGCAGGCCGGCCCCGCACAGCACCAGCACGGCGCAGACCAGGGGCAGGTCGAAGCCCAGGAACAGGGGAATCAGCCGGGCGGGAAAAGGCGGCTTGTCGAAAACGGCAGACATAAGCCGATTATCCGGTGCGCCGGCCCGCCGTGCAGCCGGCCGGGGGCTTCTTCAACCCTGCCTGAAGGCCATGACGGCCTGGTTGCGCAGCGTGCGCAGCAGGGCGAAGCCCTTTTCGTCGAGGGTGATGCCGCCGGGCTGCGCGCTGTCGGCATAGATCAGGCCCAGGGGTTTTTCCTTGACCATCAGCGGCAGCACCACGAAGGCGCCGGCATCGGGAAAGCCATTGCGGTACCACTCGGGCAGGCGCTGCACCGCGCGCGGTTCGGTGGTATCGGCGAACAGCAGGTCGCTGCCCTTGCGGCACAGCGCGGCGAACAGGTCGCCCTGGGTGCCCAGCGGCACCTTCAGCAGCTTGACCGCGCGCTCGCTGCCCTCGCCCAGACCGAAGCGGCCGCGCATCTCGTCGCTGCGCGCATCGCGCAGGCAGAACAGCACCTGGCGGAAACCAAGCGCACGGAACATGGTCTCCAGCACCATACGCAGCACGTCGTCGATACGCACGCTCCCGCTGGCCATGGCGTTGACGATGTCCTGCACCCCGGCCGACAGGATCTCGGACGACGACAGCACCGGAAGCTCCGAGATCGGCGGCTCCTCGGCTCCCTGCAGGCGCGCGGCGCGCGCCTTGGCGTAGGACTTGCGCACCTCCTCGACCGTTTGCAGGACCTCGGGTTCCGCCTTTCCGGCCGGCACCGGCGCGGCCTTGAGCTCGGGCTCGCGGTCCGGCTCCAGCAGGCGGGCCGCAGGCGAACCGGCCACCACGTCGAGCCGCATCGCGTCGGTCAGCTGCACCAGCTTGCGGCGCGCGCGCAGCGCGAATTCGGCCAGGGCGTCGGCGTCGCCGGCCACCACCGAGGCATAACGCCGCGACAGCGTGCGCATGTGCTGCGGCAGGGCTGCCGGCTCGGCGTACATGGCGGCGATGGCCACATCGTTGGCGGCAGCCCCGACCCAGCGCATACGTTCCACCGGGTCCTCCGGCGCCTTGGTCGGCGGCGGGCCGGTGGGCTTGCGCATGGCGCGCTGCAGGTTGTCCGGCAGGCCCCAGGACTTGGCCACGCCCACGGCAAGGTCCTCCAGGCCCAGGCCGAGCACCTGCTGCGCCGCGGACTCCTCGTCGCCCTTGAAATCCGGCTCGGCCAGCAGCCGGCGGATCTCGTCGGACTCCTCCTGGAAATAGAAGGTGACCAGCATGCGTCCCAGGTTCTGGAACAACGCGCCCAGGAAAGCCCCCTCGCTGTCGCGCGAGGCCGGCGCGATCTCGCCGGCGACGGCGCCGGCCATCAACGCACGTACGAATTCCTGCTTCATCTGCTGCGCGTGCGCCTTGTCGGGCATGTGGTCGAGCAGCACCAGGCTCAGGGCCAGGTTGCGTACCGTGTTGAATCCCACCAGGCTGACCGCACGCGACACCGTGCTGATGCTGCCGCGCCCCAGGTGGGCGAACTGCACGCTGTTGACCAGGCGCAGCAGCTTTTGTGTCAGCGCCACGTCTTCCAGGATCAGCCGCGTCAGGTCGGCCAGGCTCTCGTCCTCGGAGTCGGCCGTCCTCAGGATGCGGGTGACCGACTCGGACAGGGCCGGGAAATCGGTCCGGTGGCGCATGCGCCGCAACAGGAATTCGAGGGCGACGTCACGCGTGTGCGCGGAGGTCGCGTCATTGACGTCGGGGATCAGGGCGGCAGAATCGTGCATGCGCCCCCATCTTAAGGCGGCGCAGCCGTGCCAACCGGTGCGTGATCCTCAAATTAACCCCATGTCCACCACCCATCTGCTCTACCTGCACGGATTTCGCTCCTCCCCGCACTCGGCCAAGGCCCGGCTCATGGCCGAGCGGGTGCAAGGCCAGTATCCGCAGGTGACCTGGTGGTGCCCGCAACTGCCCGCCTCTCCCCGGGAAGCAATGGCCCTGGTGGAACGGGGCGTCGCCACGTGGCCGCGCCAGGGCATGGCCGTCATCGGCTCCTCGCTGGGCGGCTTCTACGCAGGCTGGGTGCAGCACCGCACCGGCTGCGCCCGCAGCGTGCTGCTCAATCCGGCGGTGGACCCAGCCCGCGACCTGGCGCGTTACATCGGCGAGCAGACAGTGTGGCACGATCCACAGGAGCGGTTTTTCTTCCTCCCGGAATTCGTCGACGAGTTGCGGGCCCTGGTCAGCCCGCCGCAGGCCGATCCGGCGCGGCAGCTGGCCTTTGTCGCCCGGGGCGACGAGGTGCTGGACTGGCGCGAGATGGCCGCGCGCTGCGCCGGCGCCACGTTACATGTGCTGGAAGGCGGCGACCATGCGCTGTCGGATTTTCCGGCGTACATCGACACGGTGTGCCGCTTCCTCGACATGTAACGGTTGAGATAGTATTCGTGCGTACGGTGATACCCGCCAACAGGTTTACGCGCTTGCAGCGACCCTGGTGGCCGGTTACAGTTTTTTCAACTGGAGGCTAGCCACCATGAACAGCAGCGATGCACCGCCGTCCGCAGAAGGCGATGCCTTTGTGTTCGCACCGGAGGACGAGGCCCCGCGCAACGGTGCCGGCGCCCGCCTGCCGCTCACCATCCTCACCGTCGACGACGACTCCGAATTCCAGCGCTCGCTGCACATGGCGCTGGCCAACTACGAGTTCCAGACCCAGCCCCTGCGCCTGCTGAGCGCCGGCTCGGCCAGCGAGGCGGCGGCCATCCTGAGCGCCACACCCGAGGTCTCGGTCATCATCCTCGACGTCGTAATGGAGACCGACGACGCCGGCCTGCGCCTGGTCAAGAGCGTGCGCGAAATGTTCGGCAACGCCGAGGTGCGCATCGTGCTGGTGACCGGCCAGCCCGGCGTGACCTCCCTCGAAACCTCGCTGTCGGGCCTGGACATCAGCGACTACTGGCTCAAGACCGACCTGAGCCAGGAACGGCTGCACGGCATCATGTCGTCCAACCTGCGCACCTGGCAGCAGATCCACGCCCTCAGCGCCGCGCGGCGCGGCCTGCAGGCCATCGTCGAGGCCAGCAACAACCTGCACCGCGCCAGCGGCCTGCAGGATTTTTCCGAACGTATGGTGCGCGAGCTGTGCCACCTGCTGCGGGTGCCGCCCGAGGGTGTGGTGTGTGTGCAGAAGGAACTGCACGACCCGCCCCTGACCGCGCACATCACTGGCGCCGCCGGGCGCTTCGCCGCGACCATCTCGCGCAACCTGGCGGCGCTGGACCACGCGCCCATCCGCGACCTGCTGGTGCGCGCCCTGGTGCAGCAGTCCGGCACCGAATCCGACAGCTGCCAGGTGCTGTTCTTCCCGGCCATCGACGGCAGCCAGCAGGCCGCCGTCTACATCGCCACCGGCCGGCCGCTGGACGCGACCGAACGCGAACTGCTGCGGGTGTTCGCCACCAACATCCATTCGGGGCTGATCAACGTGTCGCTGGTCAGCCGGCTCGACCGCACGGCCTACGAAGACAGCCTGCTGGCCATGCCCAACGCCAACGCGCTGCTGCGCAACATCTCGGCGGTGCTCGACATGCCGGCCCCGCGCGACCGGGTGCTGCTGTTCATAGACCTGAACCTGTATTCGGAAAGCTGCCTGTCGCTCGGCATCGAGCAGGGCGACCTGCTGCTGCGCCAGGTGGCGCGGCGCCTGCTGCGGCTGTTCCCGGCGCCCTGCATGGTCGCGCGCATCCACGACGACACCTTCGCCATCCTGGGGCCGGGCGCCATGCTCGACCCCTCGCGCATCGGCCAGCTCGAATCGCTCGACCCGGAAGACCTGACCCACCCGCCCTTCATCAGCGTGGGCGCCGCCCGCGTCGACCTGGACCTGTACGACCGCTCCGCGCGCGGGGCGCTGGCCGTAGGCACGCTGCTGCTGCGGCGTGCACGCAGCGCGGGCCTGAACCAGGTGGTGGAATACGAACCCGCCATGCAGCGCGAGACGGACCACCGGTTCGCCCGCTCGCGCGAGCTCTACCACGCCCTGTTCGGCGAGGACATCCAGATCGAACTGCAGCCGCAGGTGGAACTGGCCACCGGCCGCATCGTCGGCGCGGAAGCGCTGGCGCGCTGGAACCGGCCCGACGGCAGCCGCGTACCGCCGATGGACTTCATCCCCATCGCCGAAGCCAACGGCCTGATCGTCGAGCTGGGCCGGCGGGTGCTCGAGCTGGCCTGCCGCGCGCTGGCGCGGCTGCGCGCCGAGGGTTTCACCGAACTCTCGATGGCAGTGAACGTGTCGCCCATCCAGCTCGCCCACCGCGACTTCGTGCCCGAGCTGCTGCGGGCCATCGCCCGCCACGGCGTGCCGGCCGAGAAGATCGAGATCGAGATCACCGAGTCCACCGCCATGGACTACCACGCCAACGGCGCCATCCTGCACACCCTGCGCGATACCGGCTTCCCGATCGCCATCGACGACTTCGGCACCGGCTACTCATCACTGACCCACCTGAGCGTGCTGCCCGCCACCACCCTCAAACTCGACCGCACCTTCGTCGGCCAGATCGACGACCCCGCCGCCCGCACCGACGTGGCAGCCATGATCATCCAGCTGGGCCGGCAACTCAAGCTCAATGTACTGGCCGAGGGCGTGGAAACCGAGGCGCAGGCGGCGTGGCTGCTCGAGCGCGGCTGCAACAACGCCCAGGGCTGGCTGTACGGCCACCCCAAATCCCTCGACGACTTCCTGCTGCACCTCAAGCAATGAGCCCCCACGCTCCGCACTGCGTGTCGTCGCGGCCCGGCGGCGGCTGATATGCAAGGCTTGCGGACCCCCTTCGCCCGCCTTGCGGCGGGCCACCCGTGGCGCCAGCTGGCACGGCTGCTGCTGCCCTGGGTGCTGCTGTTCGGGGTGGCGTTTCCCTGGCTCTGGCTGGAGGCCCAGGAGGCGGCCCACGCACCGCTGCGCCGCGACCGCGACGACACGCTGCAGGAGGCGGTCGTCATCGTGCAGCGCAGTCTCGACGCGGTGCGCCACGATGCGCTGCTGCTGGCCGACCTGGCCTCGCGGGTGCCGCTCGACGACGTGTCGGCGCAGTCCCCGGCGGCCCAGCTGTTCCTGAGTTTCGTCGAAAGCACGGGCAATCTCGGGCAGGTGCGCTGGCTGGACGAGCGGGGCCGCGAAGTCCTGCGCGTCACCAAGGGCAACGGGCCGGCCCAGGTCACCCCCGCGGCGGAACTGGAGGACCGCAGCGACCGGAAATTCTTCACCCAGGCGGTGCGCCTGCCGCTGGGCAGCGTGTATTTCTCCGCGCTCGACCTCAGCCCGGAGCGCCGCGGCGACCCGACGCCGACGACCCCCGCCGTGCGCGCGGCCACACCCCTGCTGGCACAGGGGCAATTGCGCGGTGTGGTGCTTCTCAACTACCGCGCCGAACGGCTGCTGACGCGGCTGGCCGGCCTGGGGCCGACACAGGGGCTGGATGTCTTCGTGGTCAATCCCCAGGGCTACTGGATCCACGGGCCCCAGCCGGCCGACGACTGGGCCTGGCAGCTCGGCGCGCCCGAACGCACGGTGGCGCGTACCCATCCGGCCCTGTGGCAGGCCATGCAGGCCACCAACCAGGGGCTGGTGACGGACCGCAGCGGGGAATGGGTGTTCCGGCGCATCGCCGCCTGGAGCGAGCCCGACGCCGACGGCCTGGTCTCGGCCGACGCGCTGGACCTGCGTATCCTGGTGCGCACCGACCCGGCAGCGGCCACCCGCAACGCCTGGCGCTGGCAACTGCCCCTGCTCGGGCTGATGCTGCTGGCCGGGGCCGGCGCGCTGCTGCTGACCCTGCGGCTGGTGCGCAGCCTGGAAGCCGAGAACCTGCGCAACCAGCAGTTGCGCGCCGCGCATGCCGAACTGCTCGAATCCAGCCGCAACCTGCAGAGCGCCCAGTCCGAACTGGCGCGCGCCGACCGCCTGTCGTCCCTCGGCCTGATGGTGGCCGGCGTGGCCCACGAACTCAACACCCCGCTGGGCAGCGCCACACTGGCGCTCAGCACCGTGCGGCAGGACATCACCCAGCTGCAGCAGCAGCTGGGCAGCGGGCTGCGCAAATCCGACCTGGAGAATTTCGTCGCCGGCGCCGGCGCCGGCCTGTCGTTGGCGCAGACGGCCTTGCAGCGCTCGGCCGGGCTGGTGCAGCGCTTCAAGCAGGTGGCGGTGGACCGCAGCACCATGGAGCAGCGCGATTTCGACCTGTCCGAGATCGTGCTGGACGCCGACTTCCGGCTGCGCCGCTGGCCCTCCAAGGACCCGGTGGTGCTGCAGCTCGACATGGCGCCCGGCATCCTGATGCACAGCTTTCCCGGGCCGCTGGAACAGGTGGTGTCCAACCTGCTGGCCAATGTGCTGGTGCATGCCTTCGCCGGCCGCCCCGGCGGCACCGTCAGCATCCGCACGGCGGCCGACGGCCCGGCCCACGCCACCGTGCGTGTCGCCGACGACGGCCGGGGCATTCCCGAAGCCGACCTGGCGCGTATCTTCGACCCCTTCTTCACCACCCGCCGGCATGCCGGCGGCAGCGGCCTGGGGCTGCACATCGTGTGGCAGATCGTCACCGAACTGCTTGGTGGCACCGTGGTGGCCGAGAGCGTGGAGGGCAAAGGCACCGCGGTGACCCTGCGCCTGCCCCGCCGCGCGCCGCCCCGTCCCTCGGCGGCGGAGCGGCCGCCGGAGGTGCCGCAGGTGCCGGACGGGGCTCCAACGCCCGTTTAGGGGGAATGGCCGCCGGGGGCCCTCCGGCAATGGGAGAATCCTCCCCATGTATGCATTGTTCGAAGAAGCCGGCAAATTCATGGCCGGCCGTGTTCTGTCCGAGGCGGAGTCCTCGGCCCAGGTGGAGCTGGATTCCGGCAAACGGGTCAAGGTCAAGGGTGCCAACCTGCTGTTGAAGTTCGAGAAACCCCAGCCCGCCGCCCTGCTGGCCGAGGCGCGCGAGGCCGCCGCCGGCATCGAGCTGGAAATGGCCTGGGAATTCGCTCCGGAGGAGGAGTTCGGTTTCGCCGAGCTGGCGCGCGACTATTTCAGCAAGGACGCGACCCTGGTCCAGCAGGTCGCCATGCTGTTCACCCTGTTCGAGGCGCCGCACTACTTCCGCCGCGCCGGCAAGGGCCGCTACCGCAAGGCGCCGGCCGAGATCCTGCAGCAGGCGCTGGCCGCCATCGAGAAGAAAAAACTCGTGCTGCAGCAGATTGCCGACTGGGCGACCGCCCTGGGCCGGGGCGAAGCGCCCCAGCCGATCCGCGACCAGCTCTACAAGATCCTGTTCAAGCCCGACAAGAATGCGCCCGAGTACAAGGCGGTGGTCGAAGCCTCGCGCGCCACCCAGACCGCGCCGCTGGACCTGCTGCGCCAGTCGGGCGCCATCGACTCGGCCTACCAGTTCCACTGGAAGCGCTTTTTGTTCGACAACTTTCCCAAGGGTTTCGGCTTTCCGCCGCTCGACGCCCCGGAGATCGCCGACGAACTGCCGCTGGCCGAAGGCGTCGAGGCGTTTTCCATCGACGACTCGCAGACCACCGAAATCGACGATGCGCTGTCGGTGCAGGGCCTGGGCAGCGGCACGGTGACCCTGGGCATCCACATCGCGGCGCCCGGGCTGGCCTTCACCCCCGGCGGCCCGATCGACCTGGTGGCGCGCCAGCGCCTGTCCACCGTCTACATGCCGGGCTACAAGATCACCATGCTACCCGACGAGGTGGTGCAGCGCTACACCCTGGGCGAGGGCCAGGCGCGGCCGGCCGTGTCGCTCTACGTGGCGCTGGACGAGGCCACGCTGGAGATCAAGTCCAGCGAGACCCGCATCGAACGGGTACCCATCGTCGCCAACCTGCGCCACGACCAGCTCGACGCGGTGGTGACCGAAGGCTGGCTGACCGACCCGGCCGCCGAAGGCGCCGAGCCCGCGCCGGCCAACGTCGCCGCCCTGCGGCCCCAGCTGTCCTTCCTGTTCCGCCTGGCGCGGGAGCTGAAGGCCCGGCGCGAGGTGGTGCGCGGCAAGCCCGAGAACTTCAACCGGCCGGACTACAACTTCCGCCTGCTCGGCAACGACGGCGCCGAACCGGTCGGCAGCGAGCAGGTGGCCATCACCACCCGCCAGCGCGGCGCCCCGCTCGACCTGATCGTGGCCGAGGCCATGATCCTGGCCAACAGCAGCTGGGGCAATTGGCTGGGCGAGCTGGGGGTGCCGGGCATCTACCGCAGCCAGGCCAGCCTGGCGCCGGGTGTGAAGGTGCGCATGGGCACCAAGGCGCTGCCGCATGCAGGCATCGGCGTGGCCAGTTATGCCTGGAGCACCTCGCCTCTGCGCCGCTACACCGACCTGGTGAACCAGTGGCAGATCATCGCCGCGGCGCGCCACGGCCGCACCGCCGCGCTGGCCGCGCCCTTCAAGCCCAAGGATGCGGAGCTGTTCTCCATCATTTCCTGCTTCGACGCGGCCTACAGCGCCTACAACGGCTACCAGGGCGCGATGGAGCGTTTCTGGACGCTGCAGTACCTGCGCCAGGAGGGCATCACCGAGATCGAGGCCACCGTCTTCAAGGAAGGCCCGGCCGGCAGCTACCTGGTGCGCGCCGACAGCCTGCCGCTGGTGCTGCCGGTGCTGGGCGCGCAGGCGCTGCCGCGCGGCGCCCGGCTGCGGGTGCGGCTGGGCGAGATCGACGACATCGCGCTGGACGTCAGCGGCACCCTCATCGAACGCCTGGATACCGAGGCCGATGCCGCGCCCGCCGGTGACGACGCCGCCGACGAGGAAGAAGAACCGATCGCCGGCCCGATCGCCATCGCGGTCGACATGACCGAGGCCGATGCCGCCGAGGCGCCGGTCGCCCCCGCGGCGGCCTGAGGGACACCGCAGGACCGCGCGCGGTGAGCCTCCCCCGTTTCAGCCCGCTGCAGATCGCGCTCGGTGTATCGTTGGCGCTGCACGTCGCCCTGCTGGCGCTGCGTTTTGCCGCGCCGGAGACCTTCAACCGGGTCTTCGAGGACACACCGCTGGAGGTGGTGCTGGTCAACGCCCGCTCGAACGAGACGCCCGAGAAGGCGCAGGCCATCGCCCAGGCCTCGCTGGCCGGCGGCGGCGAGGCGGCATCGGGGCGCGCCACCTCGCCACTGCCCTACTCGGCCCTCACCAGCAACGGTGCAAGCAGCGAGGATTCGCGCCGCCAGATCGATGCGCTGCAGGAGCAGCAGACCCAGCTGCTGGCGCAGATCCGCCAGCAGATCGCCAGCCTGCCGGTGCCCGACCTGCGCAAGCCCGCGCAATCGCCCGAACACGCCGCGCAGGAAGAACGCCGGCGCCAGCTGGTGAAGCTGCTGGCCGAGATCGAGCGGCGCATCAACGAGGAAAACGCCCGCCCGCGCAAACGCTACATCAGCCCGGCCACCCGGGAGGCGGCCTATGCGGTCTACTACGACCACCTGCGCCGCCGCATCGAGGACCAGGGCACGGTGCATTTCCCCGAGGCCGGCGGCAAGAAGCTGTATGGCGAGCTGACCATGATCGTCACCGTCCAGAGCGACGGCACGGTGGCCGGCACCGAGATCGTGCAGAGCTCGGGCAACCGCCAACTCGACCGGCACGCCCAGGCCATCGCCCGCGGCGCCGGCCCGTTCGGCGCGTTCGACCCCCCGATGCGGCGCCTGGCCGACCAGATCGCCGTGGTGTCGCGCTTCAAGTTCACCCGCGACGAAACCCTCGAAGCCCATGTCCGCTGAATCCCCCGCTCTCCCTTCTGCCACCACCGCCGCGCCCGGCCTCTACTGCGTCATGGGCAACCCGGTGGAGCACAGCCGTTCGCCGTGGATCCACGCACGTTTTGCCGAACTGAGCGGCGAGGCCCTCGCCTACGGCAAGCAGTTGGTGGCGCTCGATGGTTTTGCCGAAGGTGTACGGGCTTTCATCGCGGGCGGTGGCAATGGCTGCAATGTCACCGTGCCTTTCAAGTTCGAGGCCGCGGCCCTGGCCAGCCGGCTGACCGACCGGGCGCGCATCGCCGGCGCGGCCAACACGCTGCGCTTCGAGGCCGGCGAGGTCCATGCCGACAACACCGACGGCGTGGGCCTGGTGGCCGACATCGAACGTAATGCCGGTGTGCCGCTGGCCGGCCGCGATGTGCTGCTGGTCGGTGCCGGCGGCGCCGCTTCCGGTGTGCTGGGCCCGCTGCTGGGGGCCGCACCGGCACGTCTGGTGGTGGTCAACCGCACCCATGCCCGTGCGGCCGCGCTGGTGGAGCGCCACCAGCCGCTGGCGCGCCTGGCCGGCACGGCGCTGCAGGCGGTGGAACTGCCGGCGCTGGATACGGATTTCGACATCGTCATCAACGCCACCGCCAGCAGCCTGGCCGGCGGCGGCATTCCGGTGCAGCACCGGGTGCTGCGCCCCGGCGCGCTGGCGCTGGACATGATGTACGGCCCCGCCGCGGCCCTTTTCCTGGGCTGGGCGCGCGACCATGGTGCGGTGCCGCGCGACGGCCTGGGCATGCTGGTGGAGCAGGCGGCCGAGGCGTTCCTGTACTGGCGCGGTGTGCGCCCGCCCTCGCAGCAGGTGCTGGCCGAGCTGCGCGCCGCCGTGGACGCCGCCGCCCGATGAAAGCCGTCCTGCGCTGGGCCGGCATGCTGCTGGCCCTGGGCCTGGCGCTGCAGCTGTATTTCGCCGCCCGTATCGCCCTCATGGCGGTGGTCCCCCCGCAATCGACCGCCTTCCAGCGCTCGGAGGCGGTGGGGCTGGTCCGCAGCGGTGGTTTCGGCAAATGGCGCCAGCACTGGGTGCCCTACGACCAGATCGCCGAGCCGCTCAAACGCGCCGTCATCGCCTCGGAAGACAGCGACTTCGCCCACCACGGTGGTGTGGAGTGGGACGCGGTACAGGATGCCTGGCAACGCAACGCCCGCGCCGAAGAACGCGCCGCACGCCGTGCCGCAGCGGCCCGCGCCAATGCCGCGGCCGGGCGCCCGCCGAAGGTCGTCGGCGGCTCGACCATCACCCAGCAGCTGGCCAAGAACCTGTTCTTTTCGGGTGAACGCACCCTGCTGCGCAAGGGCCAGGAGCTGGTGGTCACGCTGCTGCTGGAGGCCCTGCTGCCCAAGCAGCGCATCCTGGAAATCTACCTCAACAACGTGGAATGGGGCGAAGGGGTGTTCGGTGCCGAGGCCGCCGCCCAGCGCTACTTCAACAAGCCTGCCGCGCGCCTGTCGGGGGCCGAGGCGGCCCGGCTGGCGGTGGTGCTGCCGCGGCCGCGGTATTTCGAGCGGCTGCCGCATTCGGCCTACGTCGCCGGGCGGGCCTCGACCATCGTGTCGCGCATGGGCGCGGTAGACCTGCCCTGAACGTATCATCCGCCGCATGTTTGCCAAGTTGACGAGCCTGCTGCTGCTGGGTCTGGTGCGGCTGCTGACCGGTGCGCAGGCGCGCTGGTACGGCTGCCCGCCCAAGGCAGAACTGCGCATCTACTTCGCCAACCACCAGAGCCATGCCGACCTGGTGATGATCTGGGCCGCGCTGCCGGCGGAACTGCGCGGCATCACCCGCCCCATCGCCGCGCGCGACTACTGGACCACCTCGCCGCTGCGTCGCTGGATCACCACGGCCGTGTTCAACGCGGTGTACGTGGACCGCGCGCCCGCCGCCAAGCCACCGGCCGAGGGCGGCGAGCCGCCCCCACGGCCGGCCAGCACCACGCCGCCGAGCTTCGCCACCCTGGCGCCCGACGACACGCTGTACCCGCTGGCCGCCGCGCTCGACGGCGGCGACTCGATCATCATCTTTCCCGAAGGCACCCGCGGTTTTGCGGAAGAGCCGCAGCCCTTCAAGTCCGGCCTGTACCTGCTGGCGCGCATGTTCCCGCAGGCGGTGCTGGTGCCGGCCTGGATCCAGAATATCCAGCGGGTCATGCCCAAGGGCGAGGTGGTGCCGGTGCCCATCCTGTGCTCGGTCACCTTCGGCACGCCGATGCAGGTCGAGGCCGGCGAAGAACGCCGCGCCTTCCTCGACCGCGCGCGCGCCGCCGTCATCGCCCTGCGCGACATCTGACATGAACGCCTTCCTGCGCAGCCTCACCGCCAGCCAGCAGATCGGCGCCTTGTTCCTCGCCGTCTTCGGCCTGCTGGCGGCCATCAGCATCCGCGCCTTCCTGCGGCGCCTGCGCCACCAGGGCAACCTGGCGCTGGGCGACCCCGAGGCGCTGGAAGACATCCGCTACTACAGCCTGCTCAAGACTTCGTGGCTGATGGCCTCGGTGTTCTGGATCGGCTGGGTGCTGGGCGACACGGTGTCGACCACCCTGTTCGCCATCGTCGCCTTTTTTTCGTTGCGCGAGTTCATCACCCTGTCGCCCACGCGGCGCGGCGACCACCGCAGCCTGGTGCTGGTGTTCTTCGTGGTGCTGCCGGCGCAGTTCTGGCTGGTGGGCAGCCGGCACTTCGACCTGTTCACCGTGTTCATCCCGGTCTACGTGTTCCTGGCGCTGCCGCTGGTGAGTGCGCTGTCGAACGACCCGCAGCGTTTCCTGGAACGCAACGCCAAGCTGCAGTGGGGCATCATGGTGTGTGTCTACGGGCTATCGCATGTGCCGGCGCTGATGCTGCTCGATTTCTCGCGTTTCCCGGGCTACCGCGACAAGGGGGCCTTCCTGGTGTTTTTCCTGGTGTTCGTGGTGCAGGCCTGCGTGGTGGTGCAGCACCTGGCCGGCCGGCGTTTTCCGCGCAAGCCGGTCGCCCCGCAGGTGAGCCAGAGCTTCCAGTGGCTGAGCTGGGGCCTGGGCCTGGCCGCCGCCGGGCTGGTCGGCGGCATCCTGTCCTTCATCACCCCCTTCAAGCCCGGCCAGGCCCTGGCACTGGCCTTCATCGCGGCCCTGGCCGGTTCGGCCGGCCACCTGGTGATGAAGGCCCTGAAGCGCGACCGCGGCGTGACCAGCTGGGGCCTGCACGGCCTGTCGGTCACCGGCGCGGGCGGCCTGCTCGACCGGGTGGACGCCCTGTGTTTCGCCGCGCCGATCTTCTTCCACGCGGTACGCTGGTACTTCCGGCTCTGAGGCCAGCGGACACCCCATGCGTATCCTCGGCATCGACCCCGGCCTGCAGACCACCGGCTTCGGCGTGGTGGACATCGACGGCCATACACTGACTTATGTGGCCAGCGGCACCATCCGCACCACCCACCTGGCGCTGGGCAACCTGCCGGGCCGCATCAAGGTGCTGTACGACGGCATCCGCGAGGTGGCCGAACGCTACCAGCCCGACAGCGCCACGGTCGAGATCGTCTTCGTCAACGTCAACCCGCAGTCCACCCTGCTGCTGGGCCAGGCGCGCGGCGCCTGCATCACCGCCCTGGTGTCGCGCGAACTGCCGGTGGCCGAATACACCGCCCTGCAGATGAAAAAAGCCATCGTTGGCCACGGCCGCGCGGCCAAGGGCCAGGTGCAGGAAATGGTGAAGCGGCTGCTCGGCCTGCCCGGCCTGCCCGGCCCCGACGCGGCCGATGCGCTGGGCATGGCCATCACCCATGCGCATGCGGGCGCCATGATGGCCAAGCTGGCCGAAGGCGGCACGCTGCAGCGCCGGCAGCACGCCATGTACAAAAACGGCCGCAGCTACTGAGCTGCACGAGGCCCGGGTGCCACCCACGCGTGCCGCGGATCAGCCGCGGGTCTTCAGTTCCCGGTTGAACAGCAGCGCCGCCAGCGTGCAGGCCGCACCCGACAGCAGGTAGACACTCACGTAGGCCAGCCCGAAGTGCGCTGACAGGCCCAGCGCCACCACCGGCGCGAAGGCTGCGCCGATGAGCCAGGCCAGGTCGGACGTGAGGGCCGCGCCGGTGTAGCGGTACTCGGGCGCCAGGTTGGCCGTCACCGCGCCGGCCGCCTGGCCGTAAGAGACACCCAGCAGGGCGAAGCCCAGCAGGATGAACAGATCCTGCGCCACCGGCCCGCCGCCCAGCAGCGTGGGGGCGAAACCGCTGAACACGGCGATGAGCACCGCCAGCACCGCCAGCGTGCTGCGCCGGCCGTAGCGGTCGGCCAGCACACCCGAGAACAGCACGCCCAGGATGCCGACGACACCGCCGGCCACCTGCACCATCAGCACGTCGTCGATGGGCTGGGTGTGCGACAACGTTATCCACGACAGCGGGAACACCGTGACCAGGTGGAACAGCGCGTAGCTGGCCAGCGCGGCGAAGGCGCCGATGACCACGTTGGAGCCCTGCGCACGCATCAGCGGCACCACGCCGGTGGGTTCCAGCTGGCGCTCCTTCAGCAGGCGCGAATATTCGGTGGTTACCACCAGCCGCAGCCGCGCGAACAGCGCCACCACGTTGATGGCGAAGGCCACGTAGAACGGGTAGCGCCAGCCCCACTCCAGGAAATCCTGCTGGTCGAGGTTGGCATGCAGGAACAGGAACAGGCCGCTGGCCAGGATGAAGCCGATGGGCGCACCCAGCTGCGAAATGGACGCATACCAGCCGCGGCGCTCCTTCGGCGCGTTGAGCGCCAGCAGCGAAGGCAGGCCGTCCCACGAACCGCCCAGCGCGATGCCCTGGAAGATGCGGAACAGCGACAGCAGCACGATGGAGGCCGGCCCCAGCGTGGCGTAGCCCGGCAGGAAAGCCATGCCGGCGGTGGACACGCCCAGCAGGAACAAGGCGACGGTGAGTTTGGTGCCGCGCCCCCAGCGCCGCTGGATGGCCATGAAGCCGATCGAGCCGAAGGGCCGGGCGATGAAGGCGAAGGACAGCACCAGGAAGGCCCAGAGGGTGCCTTCCAGCTCCCTCTCGAACGGGAAGAAGACCGAGGGAAAGACCAGCACCGAGGCGATGGCGTAGACAAAGAAGTCGAAGTATTCGGACGTCCGACCGATGACCACGCCGATGGCGATGTCACCCGGGGCGACGATCGCGTGGTCGGCGGCCACACGGCGGCCGTCGCGTTCGGCGGGAAGGGACGAAGGCTCGGCGGAGGCCTGGCTGATGGACGTCATGCGTGCTCGTGGTTCGGGTGGTATGCCATTGCAACACCCCGAGGTTCTCATTACTCTACACCTTTTGCCATAGGACAAAACGTCCAATGCCCGCAAGCCCGGGTTTACGCGAAGATTCCGGTATGCCCCATTTTCAGAAACTCCGCAGACCCTTGCTGCTGCTGGCGACGGCCGCGTTATCGGGATGCAGCATGGTGGTGATGAACCCGTCCGGCCATGTTGCCTTGCAGCAACGCGACCTGATCATCGCCTCGACCGTGCTGATGCTGCTGATCATCGTACCGGTGATCGCCCTGACCCTGCTGTTCGCCTGGCGCTACCGCCAGTCGCACAACAACGCGGAGGCCCGCTACGACCCCGACTGGGACCACTCCACCTCGCTGGAACTGGTGATCTGGGCGGCGCCGCTGCTGATCGTCATCGCCCTGGGTGCGCTGACCTGGATCAGCACCCACACCCTCGACCCCTACCGCCCGCTGCAGCGGCTGGACGATGCCCGCCCCGTGCCGGCCGGCACCGTGCCGCTGACGGTGGAGGTGGTGGCGCTCGACTGGAAGTGGCTCTTCATCTACCCCGAGCAGGGTTTTGCCACCGTCAACGAACTGGCCGCCCCGGTGGACCGGCCGATCCGCTTCAAGATCACCGCCTCCACGGTGATGAACTCCTTTTTCATCCCCGCGCTGGCCGGCCAGATCTACGCCATGCCGGGCATGGAAACCAAGCTGCACGCGGTGATCAACCAGCCCGGCGAGTTCGAGGGCTTCTCGGCCAACTACAGCGGCGCGGGGTTTTCCGGCATGCGTTTCAAGTTCCACGGCATGGCACCCGCCGACTTCGACCGCTGGGTGGCGGCTGCCAAGGCCGGCAAGGACGGCGCACTCGACCGCAAGGCCTACCTGCAGCTGGCCCGGCCCAGCGAACGCGAACCCGTGCGCCACTACGCCACGGTGGACGGCGCGCTCTACGACGCCATCCTGAACCGCTGCGTGGAGAACGACCGCATGTGCATGAAAGACATGATGGCCATCGACGCCCGGGGCGGCCAGGGCCTGCCCGGCGCCTACAACGTGGCCTTGTCCACCGGCCTTACGCGCCGCTACGTCGGCGCCATGTGTACCGCCGCCGACCCTGCCGGCCTCCTGGCAGCCAATCCTGCCGATGCGGCCGCCGGTGCCGCATCCGCCACGCCCGCCGGGCGCACCCTGTAAGCCTGACGGACCCCCGATGTTCGACCACCTCGATACCACCAAGCTCCTCTTCGGCCGCCTGACCTGGGACGCGATCCCGTTCCACGAGCCGATCCTGCTGGGCACCTTCATCCTGGTCGCCCTCGGCGGCGCGGCGGTGCTGGCCGCCCTGACCTACTACCGCTGCTGGGGTTACCTCTGGCGCGAATGGTTCACCAGCATCGACCACAAGAAGATCGGCATCATGTACGTCGTGCTGGGCCTGGTCATGCTGCTGCGCGGTTTTGCCGACGCACTGATGATGCGGCTGCAGCAGGCCATGTCCTTCGGCGACTCGACCGGCTTCCTGCCGCCGCACCACTACGACCAGATCTTCACCGCCCACGGGGTGATCATGATCTTCTTCGTGGCCATGCCGCTGGTCACCGGGTTGATGAACTTCGTCGTGCCGCTGCAGATCGGCGCACGCGACGTGTCCTTCCCCTTCCTGAACAACTTCAGCTTCTGGATGACCACCTTCGGCGCCGCGCTGACCATGACCTCGCTCTTCGTCGGCGAGTTCGCGCGCACCGGCTGGCTGGCCTACCCGCCGCTCTCGGGCATCGCCTACAGCCCCGACGTGGGGGTGGACTACTACATCTGGTCGCTGCAGATCGCGGGTATCGGCACGCTGCTGTCGGGCATCAACCTGATCGCCACCATCGTCAAGATGCGCGCGCCCGGCATGCGCCTGATGAAGATGCCCATCTTCACCTGGACCGCGCTCTGCACCAACATCCTGATCGTCGCCGCCTTCCCGGTGCTGACCGCCGTGCTGGCCCTGCTGTCGCTCGACCGCTACGCCGGCACCGCCTTCTTCACCAACGACTTCGGCGGCAACGCCATGATGTACGTGAACCTGATCTGGATCTGGGGCCACCCCGAGGTCTACATCCTGATCCTGCCGCTGTTCGGTGTCTTCTCCGAAGTGGTGTCCACCTTCTCCGGCAAACGCCTGTTCGGCTACGCCTCCATGGTCTACGCCACGCTGGTCATCACCATCCTGTCGTACCTGGTGTGGCTGCACCACTTCTTCACCATGGGCTCGGGGGCGAGTGTGAACTCGTTCTTCGGCATCACGACCATGATCATCTCCATCCCCACCGGGGCGAAGATCTTCAACTGGCTGTTCACCATGTACCGCGGCCGCATCCGCTTCGAGGTGCCGATGCTGTGGACCATCGGCTTCATGGTCACCTTCGTCATCGGCGGCATGACGGGTGTGCTGCTGGCGGTGCCGCCAGCGGACTTCGTGCTGCACAACAGCCTGTTCCTGATCGCCCACTTCCACAACGTGATCATCGGCGGCGTGCTGTTCGGGCTGATGGCCGGCATCACCTACTGGTTCCCCAAGGCCTTCGGCTACAAGCTCGACCCGTTCTGGGGCAAGTGCTCGTTCTGGTTCTGGCTGGTGGGTTTCTACTTCGCCTTCATGCCGCTGTACGTGCTGGGCCTGATGGGCGTGACCCGCCGCATGAGCCACTTCGAGGACCCGTCGCTGCAGATCTGGTTCCAGATCGCGGCCTTCGGCGCCCTGCTGATCGCCGTCGGCATCGCCTGCTTCATCATCCAGCTGGTGGTCAGCTTCCGGCGCCGCGAATCGCTGCGCGACTACACCGGCGATCCGTGGAACGGCCGCACGCTGGAGTGGTCGACCTCGTCGCCGCCGCCGGCCTACAACTTCGCCTTCACCCCGCGTGTACACGACCTGGACACCTGGTGGGACATGAAGCAGCGCGGCTACGAACGACCGCTGGCAGGCTTCATCCCGATCCACATGCCCAAGAACACCGGCGCCGGTTTCACCATCGCCCTGCTCAGCGCGGTATTCGGTTTCGCCATGATCTGGCACATGTGGCCGCTGGCCGCCCTGTCCTTCCTCGCCACGCTGGGCGCGACCATAGGCCACACCTTCAACTACAAGCGCGACTACCACATCGGCGCGGACGAGATCGTCCGCGTCGAAGCCGAACGCACCCGCATGCTGGCCCTCCATGTCTGATACCGCCCTCACTTCCCCCGCCGCCCTCCACGGCGCCACGGTCGCGGCCGGCGCGCCGCGCTTCTACCTGACCGAGGAACACCACCCCGAGAACGGTACGCTGCTCGGCTTCTGGCTCTACCTGATGAGCGACTGCCTCATCTTCGCCTGCCTGTTCGCCTGCTACGCGGTGCTGGGCCGCAGCTATGCGGCCGGCCCCTCGGGTGCCGACCTGTTCGAGCTGCCGGTGGTGGCGGCCAACACCGCCATGCTGCTGTTCTCGTCCATCACCTACGGTTTCGCCATGCTGGAGATGCAGCGCCGGCGCATCGGTGCGGTGCTGGCCTGGCTGGCGGTGACGGGCCTCTTCGGCGTGGCATTCCTGACCCTGGAGCTGCAGGAGTTCGCCCACCTGATCCACGAAGGCGCGGGCCCGCAGCGCAGCGCCTTCCTGTCGTCCTTCTTCACGCTGGTGGGCACGCACGGCCTGCACGTCACCTTCGGCATCGTCTGGCTGGTCACGCTGATGGTGCAGATCAAGCGCCACGGCCTGGGCCCGGAAAACCGGCGCCGGCTGCTGTGCCTGTCGATGTTCTGGCACTTCCTGGACGTCGTCTGGATCGGCGTCTTCACCTTTGTCTACCTGATGGGAGTGCTGCCATGAACGCGCCTACCGCCGGCCACCACGTCACGCCCGAGGACGACGATGACGACGGCAGCCTCGATCTCGACCCCCGCCACGCCGGCCATGGCCCTGGCGCCGACGGCCACGGCCACGGCGACGAGGAGAGCCACAGTACCTTCCGCGGCTACGCCACCGGCTTCCTGCTGTCGGTCGTCCTGACGGCGATCCCGTTCTGGCTGGTGATGGGCAAGGTGTTCGACAAGCCGGCCACCACAGCCCTGGTCATCCTCGGTTTCGCGGTGGTGCAGATCGTGGTGCACATGGTGTATTTCCTGCACATGAACGCGCGGGTGCAGGGCGGCTGGACCCTGCTGGCGCTGATCTTCACGCTGGTGCTGGTGGTCATCACGCTGAGCGGCTCGCTGTGGGTGATGTTCCACCTCAACCACAACATGATGCCGGCGACCATGCACGAGATGCAGAACATGCCGTGACGGCCGTGCCGGCGCGCTCCGCTGCGCCGCGCCGACTGCTGGCGGCGGCTTTGTTGCTGCTCTTCGCGGCCCTGGTCGCGCTCGGCAGTTGGCAGCTGGAGCGCCGCGCCTGGAAACATGCCCTCATCGCCCGCGTCGAACAACGGGTGCACGCCCCGCCCGCCGACGCTCCGGGGCCCGGCCGCTGGCCGCAGGTGAACGCAGCCGACGACGAATACCGCCACCTGCGCCTGCAAGGCAGCTACCTGGCCGGCCACGACACCCGGGTGCAGGCCGTGACGGAGCGGGGCAGCGGTTTCTGGCTGCTGTCGCCGCTGCGGCTGGTGGACGGCACGACCGTGCTGGTGAACCGCGGTTTTGTGCCGCCCGGCTGGCATGGGGCTGCCGGCCCGCAGGCGACCACCGTGGTCACCGGCCTGCTGCGGCTGCCGGAGCCCGGTGGCGCTTTCCTGCGCCGCAACGACCCCGCCGCCGGCCGCTGGTTCTCGCGCGACGTGGCCGCCATCGCCGCGGCGCAGGGCCTGGGCGCCGTGGCGCCGTATTTCGTGGATGCGGACGCCGGCGCGGCCGGCACCCCCGATGCCGCGGCCCCCGTCGGGGGGCTCACCGTCGTCCGTTTCCACGACAACCACCTGGTCTACGCGCTGACCTGGTACACCCTGGCCCTGATGCTGGCCGGCGCCGCCTGGCAGCTCCGGCGCGAGGGCCGGCAGGCGCCGGCGGCGCCGCGGTGAAAATAGGGCCGCCCATGCCCAACACCCCGCTGCCCCCGCCTGCCGTGCCTGCCGCCGCCCCTGCGGCGGCAGGTACGGCACCCCTGGCCGCCCGGCGCCCGGCGCTGGACCCGGCCACGGCCGCCCGGGTGGACGAGGCCACCGGGCGCAAGAACATGCTGCAGCTGATCCAGCTGCGCTGGATCGCGGTGGTCGGCCAGATCGCCACCATCGAGGTGGTGCAGCACGGCCTGGGCATTCCCCTGCCGATGAACCAGATGCTGACGGTGCTGGCCTGCCTGTGCGCATTCAACGTGGCCAGCATGCTGCGCTGCCGCGCCCGCAGCGACGTGACCAACGGCGAGCTGTTCCTGGCGCTGCTGGTGGATGTGGGCACCCTCACGGTGCAGCTCTACCTGAGCGGCGGCGCCACCAACCCCTTCGTGTTCCTCTACCTGCTGCAGGTCATCCTCGGGGCCATGCTGCTGGAGCCCTGGTCGATCCGTATCCTGGTGGCCGTCACCACCATGTGTTTTGCCGAGCTGGGGCTGTTCTCGCGGCCGCTGGCCATCACACCCGACCATGACCGCGGGCTGTACAGCCACTACATCCAGGGCATGCTGGTCTGCTTCGGCCTCATCGCCTGCCTGCTGGTGGTCTTCATCTCGCGCATCAACCGCAACCTGCGCGAGCGCGATGCCAAACTGGCAGGGCTGCGGCAGCGCGCCGCCGAGGAGGAGCACATCGTGCGTATGGGCCTGCTGGCCTCGGGTGCGGCGCACGAACTGGGCACGCCGCTGGCCACGCTGGCGGTCATCCTGGGCGACTGGCAGCACATGCCCCCCTTCGACACCGACCCCGAGTTGCGGCAAGAGGTAGCCGAGATGCAGGCCCAGGTGCTGCGCTGCAAGACCATCGTCAGCGGCATCCTGCTGTCGGCCGGGGAGGCCCGCGGCGAGTCTTCCGCACGCACCACGGTACGGCACTTCCTGGACGAGCTGGTCGCCCGGTGGCGCGCCGCCCGCCCGGCGGCGCAACTGGTCTACGAGAACCGTTTTGGCCGCGAGCTGCGCGACCTGCCCATGGTCTCCGATTCGGCCCTGAAACAGATGGTCGGCAACGTGCTGGACAATGCCCTGGAAGCGTCGCCCGGCGGGCTGCGGCTGGAGGTCACCCGCGCGGACGACCGGCTGGTGCTGGTCTGCACCGACGCCGGCCCGGGCTTCCCGGCGGCCATGCTGGCCCAGTTCGGCAAGCCCTACCAGTCGAGCAAGGGCCGGCCAGGCGGCGGGCTGGGGCTGTTCCTGGTGGTCAACGTGGCGCGTACGCTGGGCGGCCAGGTCACCGCGCTGAACCCGCCCGGCGGCGGCGCGGCCGTCACCATCACGCTGCCGCTGGCGGCCATCACGCTGGAAGAGGAAGAGGGCGCCGAAGATGCCGACTGATGCCACCCCCTCGGGGGAACGCTTGCTGCTCATCGTGGAAGACGATGCGGCCTTTGCCAAGGCCCTGGGCCGCTCCTTCGAGCGGCGCGGCTACGCGGTGCTGCATGCGGCCAGCCTGGACGAAGTGCAGGCACTGCTGCAGACCCATTCGCCGAACCATGCGGTGGTGGACCTCAAGATCAGCGGCGACGCCTCCGGCCTGGCCTGCGTGCAGGCCCTGCATGCCCACGACGCCGCCATGCTGATCGTGGTGCTGACCGGCTTCGCCAGCATTGCCACCGCGGTGGAGGCCATCAAGCTCGGCGCCTGCCACTACCTGGCCAAGCCCTCCAACACCGACGACATCGAGGCCGCCTTCGGCCGCGCCGCGGGCACCACCGAGGTGGACCTGACCAACCGCTCCACCTCGATAAAGACGCTGGAGTGGGAACGTATCCACGAGACCCTGGCCGAGACCGGCTTCAACATCTCGGAGACGGCACGCCGGCTCGGCATGCACCGCCGCACGCTGGCCCGCAAGCTCGGCAAGCAGCAGGTGAAGTAGCTTTGCCTTGTCATGGATACGGGTGCAATCCTCGTGTTCTGTGCTGGCGGTGGCGCTGGCCGCATGGGCGTACTGGTAGCGTCCCGGGGGAGGCCGGCGGGGTACTCGGGGCAAGGGAATGTCCCCCGAGAGCGGCTGCGCCGCCCTCTCCTCCTTTATTTCCCAAGCCCCGAGTACCCCACCGACCTCTGGTGGTGGAGTTGGCCTTCGTGCCCTCTGCATCGTGGCTATTTGCGGGCGCCGAACCTGCGAAGAACGCCCACCAAGCGGAGGGCATGAAGATCGATCCCCCCGCCGGCCTCTTCCCGAGACACTAACGAAACACAGAATCGCGACCTTCAGCCCAGCCGTTCCAGGATGAGCACACCGAAGAACGCCAGCCCCGCGACCACTACCCAGCGCAGCGTACGCAGGCCCCAGCGCCGGTAGCGCTC
This sequence comes from Pseudomonadota bacterium, assembly GCA_040390235.1. Taxonomy (GTDB): domain Bacteria; phylum Pseudomonadota; class Gammaproteobacteria; order Burkholderiales; family Burkholderiaceae_C; genus Xylophilus. The sequence continues at coordinate 38,001 of JAZJYT010000016.1, forward strand.
CTGCCCCGTGCCGATGTAGAAGGCGCCGCAGACGGCCGCGCCCAGCAGCAGCAACAGGACGGCCCAGCGGAACAGCAGCATGGGGATGCCGCTACCAAGCCCGCGCGATCTGCGCGAATCCCCGGGGCGCCTGGCGCTCGTCGGAAAAGGTGGCGATCTCGTAGCTAGATGCGTCGGCCAGCAGGGCGCGCAGCAGCTTGTTGTTCATCGCATGGCCCGAACGGAAGGCGCTGTAGGCCGCCAGCAGGGGTTTGCCGACGCAGTACAGGTCGCCGATGGCGTCGAGGATCTTGTGTTTGACGAACTCGTCGTCGTAGCGCAGGCCCCCGGTGTTGAGCACCTTGTAGTCGTCCATGACGATGGCGTTGTCCATCCCGCCGCCCAGGGCCAGGCCGTTGGAGCGCAGCATCTCCACGTCGCGGGTGAAACCGAAGGTGCGGGCGCGTGCGATGTCGCGGCTGTAGTTGCCCGCGCCCAGGTCGAACTCGACGCGCTGGCCGGTGGAATCCACCGCCGGGTGGTCGAAGTCGATCTCGAAGCTGAGTTTGTAGCCATGGTAGGGGTCGAGCCGCGCCCACTTGGCCGCCGCGCCCTCGCCTTCGCGCACCTCCACCGGCTTCAAGACCCGGATAAAACGCCGCGGCGCCTTCTGCAGCGCGATGCCCGCGCTTTGCAGCAGGAAGACGAAGGACGACGAGGAGCCGTCGAGGATGGGCACCTCTTCGGCGGTGATGTCCACATACAGGTTGTCGATGCCCAGTCCGGCACAGGCCGACATCAGGTGTTCCACCGTGTGCACCTTGGCGTTGCCGGTGGAGATGGTCGAGGCCAGCCGGGTGTCGGTCACCGCCAGCGCCGAAACCGGGATGTCCACCGGCTCGGGCAGGTCGATGCGACGGAACACGATGCCGGTATCCGGCTGCGCCGGCCGCAGCGTCAGCTCCACCCGCTGGCCCGAGTGCAGGCCGACCCCGACGGCGCGGGTGAGAGTCTTGAGCGTACGTTGCTGGAGCATCCGCCGATTTTAGTTTCGGACGCGAAAGCCTGCCGCTATCTCGCGCATAGCCGGGGTAAAGCTGGCCCTGCGGCAAGGCGCGAAGCGCAAGCCGCCCTTCGCGGGGCCGCCGCGCACGGCCGCCCGAAGCGGCCGGCCCGCCCCCTGAAAGGGGGTTGGCGGAGACACGAAGTGCGGAGACTGGGGGTCAAGCCGACATCAGTCGGCTTGTTTCCTCAAGAAAGCCGGGATTTCGAGGTCGTCCATGCCGCCCGAAGCCAGTGCGTCAACCCGTTGTGCGGCTTGCGTGCGGTTGGTGCGCCAGACACTCGGCACGGCCATGTTGCCGTAGTCCGAGGGCGAGACACCCCCGATGCCGCCCAGGGTCGCGCCGTGGCCGGCCATGGCGCCGCCGGCGGTCGCCACCGGCATGCCGAAACCGACGTCATGCGTGCCGGTGCGCAGCACCTGCAGGGGCGGCGCGGTGCGGCGCTGCTGGCCCTGGCGCGACAGGCCGGTGGCCACCACAGTGACGCGGATGTTCTCACCCATGCTGTCGTCGTAGGCGGTGCCGTAGATGACGTGCGCATCGGGCGAGGCGTAGGCGCGGATGGTGTTCATCGCCAGCTTGGACTCGGCCAGCTTCAGGCTGCCCTTGGCTGCGGTGATCAGCACCAGCACGCCCTTGGCGCCCGACAGGTCGATGCCTTCGAGCAGCGGGCAGGCAACGGCCTGCTCGGCGGCGATGCGCGCGCGGTCCGGGCCTTCGGCCAGGGCGGTGCCCATCATGGCCTTGCCGGGTTCGCCCATGACGGTGCGCACGTCTTCGAAGTCGACGTTGACGTGGCCGGGCACGTTGATGATTTCGGCGATGCCGCCGACCGCGTTCTTCAGCACGTCGTTGGCATGCGCGAAGGCCTCGTCCTGGCTCACGTCGTCGCCCAGCACGTCGAGCAGCTTCTCGTTGAGCACGACGATCAGCGAATCGACGTTGGCTTCGAGTTCGGTCAGGCCCAGGTCGGCGTTGGTCATGCGGCGGCCGCCTTCGAACTCGAAGGGCTTGGTCACCACCCCCACGGTCAGGATGCCCATTTCCTTGGCGATGCGGGCGATCACCGGCGCGGCGCCGGTGCCGGTACCGCCGCCGAGGCCGGCGGTGATGAAGAGCATGTGTGCGCCGTCGATGGCCGCACGGATGTCGTCGGCGGCCGCCTCGGCCGATTCACGGCCCTTGTCGGGCTTGCTGCCGGCGCCCAGGCCGCTCTGGCCGAGCTGGATGGTGCGGTGCGCCGAGCTGCGGCCCAGGGCCTGTGCGTCGGTGTTGGCGCAGACGAACTCCACACCCTGCACCTGCCGGTCGATCATGTGCTCGACGGCGTTGCCGCCGCCGCCGCCCACACCGATCACCTTGATCTGGGTGCCTGCATGAAACTCTTCGACTTCGATCATTTCGATGGCCATGGTGGATCTCCTGGAAAACGCTACAAAAACAAAAAAAGGGGACGGAAGCAAGCTTGTTCAGGATGGCGGTGGCGGCTCGGTGCGCTGCCATCGCCATCGCCGCCGTCCGTGCGGACTGCCGCGTGCGAGCCAGGGTTTGCGGGGATAACTCATGGGCTTCTAGAAGTTGCCCACGATGAAGTCCTTGAAGCGGCCGAAGGCCGTCTTCACCGAACCGTGTTTCTGCGCCACCTTGAAGCCGCGCATACGCGCCAGCCGGGCCTCTTCCATGAGGCCCATGACGGTGGCCGCGCGCGGCTGGCTGACCATGTCGGCCAGCGCGCTGCGGTACTTGGGCACCCCGCGGCGCACCGGCTTGAGGAAGATGTCCTCGCCGAGTTCGACCATGCCGGGCATGACGGCGCTGCCGCCGGTGAGCACGATGCCCGAGGACAGCATTTCCTCGTAGCCCGACTCACGGATGACCTGCTGCACCAGCGAGAAGATTTCCTCGACCCGCGGCTCGATCACGCCCGCCAGCGCCTGCTTGCTCAGCATGCGCGGGCCGCGGTCACCCAGGCCGGGCACCTCCACCTGCGAATCCGGGTCGGCCAGCAGTTGCTTGGCGTAGCCGGCCTCGACCTTGATGTCCTCGGCGTCCTTGGTCGGGGTGCGCAGCGCCATGGCGATGTCGCTGGTGATCAGGTCGCCGGCGATCGGGATCACCGCGGTGTGGCGGATGGCGCCGTTGGTGAAGATCGCCACGTCGGTGGTGCCGGCACCGATGTCGACCACCGCCACGCCGAGTTCGCGTTCGTCGTCGGTCAGCACCGCCAGGCTGGAGGCCAGCGGGTTGAGCATGAGCTGGTCGACGTCGAGGCCGCAGCGGCGCACGCACTTGATGATGTTCTCGGCCGCGCTCTGCGCGCCGGTCACGATGTGCACCTTGGCCTCCAGGCGGATGCCGCTCATGCCGATCGGCTCCTTCACGTCCTGGCCGTCGATCACGAACTCCTGCGGCTCGACCAGCAGCAGCCGCTGGTCGGTGGAGATGTTGATGGCCTTGGCGGTCTCGACCACCCGCGCCACGTCGGCCGGCGTGACCTCCTTGTCCTTCACCGCGACCATGCCGCTGGAGTTGAGGCCGCGGATGTGGCTGCCGGTGATGCCGGTGTAGACCCGGGTGATCTTGCAGTCGGCCATCAGCTCGGCCTCTTTCAGGGCCTGCTGGATGCTCTGCACCGTGGCGTCGATGTTGACCACCACACCCCGCTTGAGCCCGTTGCTCGGCGCCACGCCCAGGCCGGCGAGCTTGAGCTCGCCACCCGGCATGACCTCGGCCACCACCACCATCACCTTGGCGGTTCCGATGTCGAGCCCGACCACCAGGTCCTTGTATTCTTTTGCCATGGGTCTACCCTCCGTCCGTATCCGTCATTTTTTCTTCCTTGCCGCGACTTCGGCCGTCACCGTGGTGACGCCGTTGAGCCGCAGCGCATATCCATCCGCATGGCGCAGGTCCGCCGTCTCCAGCGCATCCGGGCGCCGGCCGTACCTGCCGGCCACCTGGGTCAGGGTGCTGGCGAAACGCCGGGTGCGCCGCAGCACCTCGGTGGCCGTGCCGGTGCCGATTTCCACCACCGCGCCGCTGTCGAGCGTGGCGCGCCAGCTGCCGCGGCCCGACAGCTCCAGCTCGTCGAGCGTCATGTCGAGCGGCCCGAACACCGGCGCCAGCGAGCGCTGCATCGCCAGCACCTCGGGCGCATGGCCCTCCGGACCGATCAGCCGCGGCAGGTCGTCGTCCTCGATGTCGGCCACGTTGGCCTCGAACACCTCGCCCCGGTCGTTGACCAGGGCCGAACCGCTTTCCGGGCCCCAGTAGGCGACCGGCACATGCTCTTCCAGCGTGACCCGCAGGCGGTTCGGGAATTCGCGGCGCACCGAGGCGCGGCGGATCCACGGCACGGCTTCGAAGGCCGCCTGCGTGGTGTGCAGGTTGACGGTGAAGAAGTTGCCGTCGAGCTTGTGTGCGATGTTGGCGCGCAGCGTGACCGCGTTGTTGTGCGCCAGCCGGCCGTCCACCACGATGGCGCCGAGCGCGAACGCGGGGTGGCGCAGCGCCCACCACCCGGCAGAGGCCAGCAGCATGACGGCACAGCCCGCGAACAGGACCGCAGCGGTCAGGTTCATGAGCCGGACGTCGAACGGGGCTGGCAGGGCGTCGTTCATGGGGTGGCGCCGCTCCCGGCGGAGGACAGGCGGGTGCGCTGCGCGGGTGCGTAGTCGAGCGCGGCCGACTGCAGGATACGCAGGCACAGGTCCTCGTAGGCGATGCCCGCTGCGCGGGCCGACATCGGCACCAGCGAATGCGAGGTCATGCCCGGCGAGGTGTTCATCTCCAGCAGGAAGGCCTTGCGGTCGCTGGCCCGCACCATCAGGTCGGCGCGGCTCCAGCCGCGGCAGCCCAGGGTGCGGTAGGCCGCCAGCACGGTCTGCTGGATGGCGCGCTCCTCGGCTTCGGGCAGGCCGCTCGGGCACTGGTACTTGACCGTGTCGGTGAAGTACTTGTTTTCGTAGTCGTAAGCGCCATCGGGCGCACAGATACGCACCACCGGCAGGGCGACGGCATCGAGCCCGCTGCCGATGACCGGGCAAGTGAGTTCCTCGCCGGCGATGAATTCCTCACACAGCACATCGGGGTCGTAGCGCGCAGACAGGGCCACCGCGGCGGCCATCTGCGACGCCTCGGTGACCTTGGTCACACCGATGGACGAGCCTTCGCGCGGCGGCTTGACGATGAGCGGCAGGCCCAGCAGCTCCGGCACCGCCGCCACCTGCTCGGCCGACTGCTGGTCGGCCGCCAGGCGCACGTACTTCGGCGTGGGCAGGCCGTCGGCCGTCCACACCCGTTTGGTGGTGACCTTGTCCATGGCGATGGCCGAGGCCATCACGCCCGGACCGGTGTAGGGGATGCCCAGCAGTTCCAGCGCACCCTGCACCGTGCCGTCCTCGCCGAAGCGGCCGTGCAGCGCGATGAAACAGCGGGCGAAACCCCCGTGCCGGAGTTCGGACAGGTCGCGCCCGACCGGGTCGAAGGCGTGGGCGTCGACGCCGCGGGCCCGCAGCGCCGCCAGCACACCGGTGCCGGACATCATCGACACCTCGCGTTCGGCCGAGGCGCCGCCCATCAGCACCGCGACCTTGCCGAAGCCGGCAACGTCGATAGGGGGGGTCTTGTCAAAGCCGCTCACGGCGCACGTCCTTCCAGGGCAGCAGGTTCTTCTTCGGGGCGCAGCAGCGCGGCGACCTTGGCCGGCACGGCGCCGATGGAGCCGGCGCCCATGCAGATCACCACGTCGCCGTCGATGGTCTGGGTGGCGATGGCGCGCGGCATGGCCGCGATGTCGTCGACGAACACCGGCTCCACCCGTCCGGCCACCCGCAGCGCGCGTGCCAGCGAACGGCCGTCGGCCGCGACGATGGGGGCCTCGCCCGCGGCATACACCTCGGCCAGCAGCACCGCATCGGCGAACTGGCCGATGACCTTGATGAAATCCTCGAAACAGTCGCGCGTGCGGCTGTAGCGGTGCGGCTGGAAGGCCAGCACCAGGCGCCGGCCCGGGAAGGCGCCGCGCGCGGCGGCCAGCGTGGCTGCCATTTCCACCGGGTGGTGGCCGTAGTCGTCGATCAGGGTGAAGCTGCCGCCATCGGCCGCGGTGAAGTCGCCATAACGCTGGAAGCGGCGGCCCACGCCGTGGAACTCGGCCAGCGCCTTCTGCACCGCCACGTCCTCGACACTGAGCTCGACGGCGACCGCGATGGCCGACAACGCGTTGAGCACGTTGTGTTCGCCCGGCAGGTTGAGCACGATGTCGAGGTCCGGCAGCGTCACGCCGTTGCGCCGCTGCACGGTGAAGAACATCTGCCCGTCGACGGCGCGCACGTTGATCGCCCGCACCTGCGCATCCTCGGAAAAGCCGTAGCTCGTGATCGGGCAGGTCACCTGCGGCACGATCTCGCGGATGGCCGGGTCGTCGATGCACAGGATGGCGGTGCCGTAGAAGGGCATGCGGTGCAGGAAATCGACGAAGGCGCTCTTGAGCCGGCCGAAGTCGTGGCCGTAGGTCTCCATGTGGTCGGCGTCGATGTTGGTGACGACCGCCATCACCGGCAGCAGGTTGAGGAAGGAGGCGTCGGACTCGTCGGCCTCGACCACGATGTAGTCGCCCTTGCCCAGCTTGGCGTTGGCACCGGCGCTGTTGAGCCGGCCGCCGATGACAAAGGTCGGGTCCAGCCCGGCCTCGGCCAGCACACTGGTGACCAGGCTGGTGGTGGTGGTCTTGCCGTGGGTGCCGGCGATGGCGATGCCCTGCTTGAGCCGCATCAGTTCGGCCAGCATGAGGGCGCGCGGCACCACCGGGATGCGTTTTGCGCGTGCGGCGATCACCTCGGGGTTGTCCTGCTGCACGGCGGTGGAGGTGACGACCGCGTCGGCCCCACCGATGTGCGCGGCGTCGTGGCCGACGCAGGTGCGGATGCCCAGCGCCTGCAGCCGGCGCAGGGTGGCGCTGTCGGCCAGGTCCGAACCGGAGATGGTGTAGCCCAGGTTGAACAGCACCTCGGCGATGCCGCTCATGCCGGAGCCACCGACGCCGACGAAGTGGATATGGCGAATGGCGTGTTTCATGGTCGGCTTGTCAATTCTTCGCAGGCGGCGACCATGTCGCGCACCGCACCGGTCTTTTCCAGGGCCTTGGCCTGGGTGGCGCGGGCCAGCAGGGTGTCGCGCGACAGGCCCGACAGCAGCTGCGCCAGGCCCTGGGCCGTCAGCGCGCGCTGCTGCACCAGCCAGGCGGCGCCCGCGTCCACCAGGAACCGTGCATTGGCCGTCTGGTGGTCGTCCACGGCAAAAGGGAAAGGCACGAACACCGCTGCCGCGCCCACGGCGGCGACCTCGGTCACGGTGCTGGCGCCGGCACGGCAGACCAGCACGTCGGCCTCGGCCATGGCACGCGCGGTGTCGTCGATGAAGGGGGTCAGCTCGGCCGCGACGCCGGCGCGGGCGTAGTTGGCCCGCAGTTCGTCGATCTGCTTCTCGCCGCTCTGGTGCGTGACCTGCGGGCGGTCGGCCTCGGGGATCAGCGCCAGCGCCTGCGGCACCACGTCGTTCAGCCCCTTGGCGCCCAGGCTGCCGCCCAGCACCAGCAGTTTCAGCGGGCCGCTGCGGCCGGCGAAACGCGCGGCGGGCGCGGGCTGCGCCAGGAATTCGGCGCGCAGCGGGTTGCCGATCCACTGGCCGGTCTTCAGCACGTTCGGGAAGGCGGTGAAACAGCGGTCGGCCACCAGCGCCAGGATGCGGTTGACCAGGCCGGGCACCGCGTTCTGCTCGTGCAGCACCAGCGGGCGCCAGCGCAGCACCCCCATCAGGCCGGCCGGAAAACTGATGTAGCCGCCCAGGCCCACCACCACGTCGGGTTTCACCCGGCCCAGCACCTGGAAACTCTGCCAGAAGGCGCGCAGCAGGCGCAGCGGCAGCAGCAGCAGCGTCAGCGGGCCCTTGCCGCGCACACCCGAGAAGTCCACCGGCTCGAACGGGAAACCGCGCGGCGGCACCAGCCGGCTTTCCATGCTGCCGGGCGCGCCGATCCAGTGCACCGCCCAGCCGGCCGAACGCAGGGCCTCGGCCACTGCGATGCCGGGGAAGATGTGGCCGCCGGTGCCGCCGGCCATGACGAGCGCGGTCTTGGCCGTCATATACGCCCGCCCTTCATGAGGACACGGTTTTCATAATCGATGCGCAGCACCACCGCGATGGTCACCAGGTTCATCAGGATGGCCGAGCCGCCGTAGCTCATGAAGGGCAGCGTCAGGCCCTTGGTCGGCAGCGCGCCCAGGTTCACCCCCATGTTGATGAAGGCCTGGAAGCCGATCCAGATACCCACCCCCTGCGCCAGCAGGCCGGCGAACACCCGGTCGAGCGCGATGGCCTGGCGGCCGATGTGCATGATGCGGCGGGTGAGCCAGAGGAACAGCACGATGACGCAGAGCACGCCCACCAGGCCGAATTCCTCGCCGATGACGGCCAGCAGGAAGTCGGTATGCGCCTCGGGCAACCAGTGCAGCTTCTCGACGCTGCCGCCCAGGCCGACACCGAAGATCTCGCCGCGGCCGATGGCGATGAGGGAATGCGACAGCTGGTAGCCCTTGCCCAGCGCGTTCTTGGCTTCCCAGGGGTCGAGGTAGGCGAAGATACGCTCGCGCCGCCACTCGCTCATCATGACCATCATGCCGAAGGCCACGATCAGCAGCGCCGCGATGAGGAAGAACATACGCGCGTTGACGCCGCCCAGGAACAGGATGCCCATGGCGATGATGGCGATGACCATGAAGGCGCCCATGTCGGGCTCGGCCAGCAGCAGCACCCCGACGATGGTGACGGCCGCGGCCATGGGCAGCACGGCGCGGAAAAAACGCTCCTTGACGTCCATCTTGCGCACCATGTAGTCGGACGCATACAGCACGACCGCGAACTTGGCGAGTTCGGACGGCTGGAAGTTCATCACCCCCAGCGGAATCCAGCGGCGCGCGCCGTTGATGTTGCGGCTGATGTGCGGCACCAGCACCAGAATCAGCAGCACCAGGGAGATGACGAAGAGCCAGGGCGCTCCCTTTTCCCAGGTGCGGATCGGCACCTGGAAGGCCAGCACCGCCGCGACGAAGCCGAACACCAGGCCCACCACGTGCCGTGTCAGGAAATAGGTCTGGCTGTAGCCGCGCTGCGCCAGGCGCGGGTCGTCGGGCATGGCGATGGAGGCCGAATAGACCATCACCATGCCCCAGGCCAGCAGGGCCACGGTGACCCACAGCAGCGCCTGGTCGAAACCCATGAGCCGTGCCGGCGCGGTCTGCGTGCGGGCGTATTCGGACGAGCCGATGCGCACCGGCAGCGCTTCGCCCGCGGCGCGGGTGAGGTCGCGGAACCAGCCGCCGATGCGGCTGCCCCAGCCCGACGATTGCGGCACGGCGCTCATGGGTCCACTCCCCCGGCGAAGGCGGCCTCTTCGGCCAGCGCCGCGACGCTTTCGCAGAACACCTGGGCGCGGTGTTCGTAGCCGCTGAACATGTCGAAACTTGCGCACGCAGGCGACAGCAGCACCGCATCGCCGGCATGCGCCAGCCGCCGTGCGGTGTCCACCGCGGCGGGCAGCGTGTCGGCCTCGTCCATCGGCGTGCCGGTGCCGGCCAGCGCGGTGCGCAGCAGGCCCGCGTCGCGGCCGATCAGCACCACGGCGCGTGCGTGGCGGGCCACCGGGGCGGCCAGCGGCGAGAAGTCCTGCCCCTTGCCGTCGCCGCCCAGGATGACGACCACGCGGCGCTCGGCGCCCAGCCCTTGCAACGCGGCCACGGTGGCGCCGACGTTGGTGCCCTTGCTGTCGTCGAAATACTCCACGCCGTCGATCACCGCCACCGACTCGACGCGGTGCGGCTCACCCCGGTACTCGCGCAGGCCGTAGAGCATCGGCCCCAGCGTGCAACCGGCGGCATGGGCCAGCGCCAGGGCGGCCAGGGCGTTGACTGCGTTGTGGCGGCCGCGGATTCGCAGCGCGTCGGCCGGCATCAGGCGCTGGATGTGGATTTCTTCCTCGGCGTCGCGGCGGCGCTTGCGCGTCTCGTCGGCTTCGAGGGCACGCACCAGCCAGGCCATGCCGTTGACGTTCTCGATGCCGAAGTCGCCGGGCCGCTGCGGCATGTCGCCGCCGAAGGTCAGGTAGGGGCGTTGCTGCGGCGGGCGCAGCCGCACCTTGACCGGCGGCGGCAGCATGGCCATGACCGCCGGGTCCTCGCGGTTGAGCACCATCAGGCCGCGCTGGCCGAAGATACGCGCCTTGGCCGCGCCGTAGGCGCGCATGTCGCCATGCCAGTCCAGGTGGTCCTGGGTGAGGTTGAGCACGGCCGCGGCCGTAGGCTCGAAACCCTGGACGCCGTCGAGCTGGAAGCTGGAGAGTTCCAGCACCCATACCGCTGGCAAGGTGTTCGCATCGATGTGCGCCGACAGGGTGTCGAGCAGCGTCGGGCCGATGTTGCCGGCCACCGCATAGGTACGGCCGGTGCGCTCGACCAGCTGCCCGGTGAGCGCGGTGACCGTGGTCTTGCCGTTGGTGCCGGTGATGGCCAGCACCGCGGGGCGGTAGCCGGCCGGTTCGGGCGGCGCCTCGGCCACCTCCGGCGTGGCCGGGGTGTCGTCGTCGCCCTCCAGCAGGCCCGGCGGCACGCTGTCCATCACCTCGGGGGTCATGGCATCGCCGGCGAACAGCGGCAGCTCGTCGGCCGCGGCCAGGGCCGAGACATCGGCCGGCGCCGGGTCTTCACCGCGCAGGTCGGCCAGCGCACGCGCGAACAGGTCGAGCTCGCCACCCACCGGCAGGCCGATGGCGCGGGCGGCATCCAGTACCACCGCGGTGGATGCCGGCGTGAGGCCGGGTGAGCGGTAGACCGCCCGCACGATGCCGCCTTCGACCAGCTCCGCGCTGAACGGGCCGCCGATGAAGGTGGCGGACGGCAGCTCGGACCACAGCACCGCCAGTTGCGGCGGGCTCTCGCGGGTGTCGGCCACCGTCACACGCGCACCGTGCCGCACGCACCAGCGTGCCATCGCCAGCCCGGACACGCCGAGGCCGAGAATGAGGATGTCCTGGTCTTTCAGATGCAACACCGGGCTACCTCAGCTTCAGGGTGGACAGGCCGACCAGGCACAGCAGCATGGTGACGATCCAGAAACGCACGACCACCTGGGTTTCCTTCCAGCCGGCTTTTTCGAAATGGTGGTGCAGCGGTGCCATCAGCAGCAGGCGCCGGCCGGTGCCGTAGCGCTTGCGGGTGTACTTGAAGAACACCACCTGCAGCATGACCGACACCGCCTCGGCCACGAACACGCCGCCCATGATGGCCAGCACGATTTCCTGCCGCACGATGACGGCGACGGTGCCCAGCGCCGCGCCCAGCGCGAGCGCGCCCACGTCGCCCATGAAGACCTGGGCCGGGTGCGCGTTGAACCAAAGGAAGGCCAGGCCGGCGCCGGCCATGGCCGCGCAGAACACCAGCAGCTCCCCTGCCCCGGCGATGTGCGGGAACAGCAGGTACTTGGAGAAGGTCACGTTGCCGGTGACGTAGGCGAAGATGCCCAGCGCCGAACCGACCATGACCACCGGCATGATGGCCAGGCCGTCGAGCCCGTCGGTCATGTTGACCGCATTGCTGGAGCCGACGATAACCAGGTAGGTCAGGATGACGAAGCCGAACACCCCCAGCGGGTAGGTGACTTCCTTGAAGAAGGGCAGCAGCAGGCCGGCCTTGGGCGGCAGGTTGACGTCGAAACCCGAGCGCACCCAGGTCACGAACAGCTCCACCACCCGGCCGTTGGAGGTCTCGGAGATGCTGAACACCAGGTAGAAGGCCGCCGCCAGGCCGATGAGCGATTGCCACAGGTACTTTTCGCGCGAGCGCATGCCCTCGGGGTCCTTGCGCACCACCTTGCGCCAGTCGTCGGCCCAGCCGATGGCACCGAAACCGGCGGTGACCAGCAGCACGATCCACACGAAACGGTTGCCCAGGTCGGCCCACAGCAGGGTGGACACGGCGATGGACAGCAGGATCAGCACACCCCCCATGGTCGGTGTGCCGCTTTTCACTAGGTGCGTCTGCATGCCGTAGCCGCGGATCGGCTGGCCGATCTTGAGCGCGGTGAGGTGGCGGATGACGGCGGGTCCCGACAGCAGCGCGATCAGCAGCGCCGTCATGGCGGCCATCACCGCACGGAAGGTGAGGTACTGGAATACCCGCAGTGAGCCGAATTCGGGCGACACCGACTGCAGCCACTGGGCAAGGCTCAGCAGCATGCGGTCGCTTTCGGGGTCGCCGGACGGCGCTGCGTGTCAGTGCGATGGGGCATCGCGGTCCTCCGGGGATGTGCTTGTGGTTTGTTCTGGTATCGCCTGCGCGGCCTGTGCGCGGGCCTCGATGGCCTGCACCACCCGCTCCATCTGCATGAAACGCGAGCCCTTCACCAGCACGCTGGCGCAGCCGGGCAGGGCCTGGACCACCGCCGCGTCGAGCGCGGCGAAGGTCTCGAAATGGGTGCCATCGCCGCCGTCGCGGACGAAGCGGTCGGTGCTGGCGATGGACAGGGCGCCGAGTGCGAAGACCTGCTCGATGCCGCGCTGGTGTGCATAGGCGCCGGCCTCGGTGTGGAAGACCGGCCCCTGGTCACCGACCTCGCCCATGTCGCCCAGCACCAGCAGGCGCGGGCCGGGCAGCGCGGCCAGTACGTCGATGGCAGCGCGCACCGAGTCGGGGTTGGCGTTGTAGGTGTCGTCGATCAGCGTCAGGTCGGCGCCTGCCCCCGCTTGCGTGCCTGCGCGCGGCAGGCGCACGGCGCGCGAGCGGCCCTTGACCGGCTGGAAACCGGTCAGGCCCTGGGCCACCGCGGCCAGTGGTGCGCCGGCGGCCAGCGCGCAGGCGGCGGCGGCCAGCGCATTCAGCACGTTGTGCCGGCCGGCCACACCGAGGCGGAAAGCCAGCGGGCCGGCGGGTGTGACCGCCCGCACCTGCCAGGCATCGCCCAGCCACTCGGCGGACTCGGCCCACAGGTCGGCGCCGGCCTCGGGGCCGTCGGCGAAGGTGACACAGCGGCGCGCGCCCGCCAGCGAACGCCAGACCGGGGTGAAGATGTCGCCGGCCGGGAACACCGCCACGCCGTCGTCCGGCAGGGCGGTGAGCACACTGCCGTTCTCGTGCGCCACGGCTTCCACGCTGTGCATGAATTCCTGGTGCTCGCGCTGCGCGTTGTTGACCAGCGCCACCGTGGGCCGGGTGATGTGGGCCAGCACGGCGATCTCGCCGGGGTGGTTCATGCCCAGCTCGACCACACCAGCGCGGTGCGTGTCGCGCAGCCGCAGCAGGGTCAGCGGCACCCCCACGTCGTTGTTGAAATTGCCCTGCGTGGCGAAGGCGGCGTCGCCAAACGCGGCACGCAGGATGGCCGCGACCATCTGCGTCACCGTGGTCTTGCCGTTGCTGCCGGTCACCGCCACCAGGGGCAGGCCGAACTGCATACGCCAGCCGGCCGCCAGCGCTGCCAGCGCCGCACGGGTGTCGGCCACCTCGATGCCCTGCAGGCCCGCGGCCTCCAGGCCACCGTGGGCGATGGCAGCCATGGCACCCGATTGGTGTGCCTCGGCCAGGAAGTCGTTGGCGTCGAAACGCTCGCCGCGCAGCGCCACGAACAGGTCGCCGGGCTGCAGGCTGCGGGTGTCGGTGTGGATACGCGTGATGGGCAGCGCGCCATTGCCCACCAGGCGGCTGCCACCGGTCCAGGCGAAGGCCTGGTCGAGTGTCATCATCTGGGTCGGCGCCATCATGCCGGGGCTCCTGCAGATGCGGCACGTACCGCACGCGCATCCAGCGCAGCCTCGACCTGTTCGCGGTCGGAGAACGGCAGGCGCTCGCCGCCGATGTCCTGGTAGGTCTCGTGGCCCTTGCCGGCCACCAGCACCACGTCCTGCGGCGCGGCCAGGGCGATGGCCTGGCGAATGGCGGTCGCGCGGTCGGCCTCGATCCGGGCCGTGGCGCCCTGCACGATGCCGGCCACGATCTGGTCGATGATGGCCGCCGGGTCCTCGCTGCGCGGGTTGTCGCTGGTGACCCAGACGCGGTCGGCCGCCAACGCGGCGGCGGTCCCCATCAGCGGGCGCTTGACCGGGTCGCGGTCGCCGCCGCAGCCGAATACACACACCAGCGCGCCGGCGCGCTCCTGCGCCAGGGGCCGCAGCGCCTGCAGCGCCTTTTCCAGCGCATCGGGGGTGTGGGCGTAGTCCACCGCCACCAGTGGCTGACCGGGCCGCACGACGCATTCCATGCGCCCCGGCACCGACGACAGGCTGGCGCAGGCGCCCACCGCATCGGCCAGCGGCAGGCCCAGCGCCCGCAGCGCGCCGATGACGCCCAGCAGGTTGTAGAGGTTGTAGTGGCCGATGGCCTGCGTGGCGAGCGGGTGGCGCTCGGTGTGGTGTGCATCGCCCTCCACCACCGTGCAGCGCAGGCCCTCGGCGCCGTAACCGATGTCCTCGGCGCGCAGCCGGGCCGAGGCCATGCCGGCACCGCCGCAGGAGAAGGTCCACAGCGCCAGCGGCCGGCCGGCCAGGGTGCGGGCTAGCCCGGCGCCTGCCGCGTCGTCGGTATTGACCACCGCGGCCTGCAGGCCGGGCCAGTCGAACAGCCCGGCCTTGGCCTGCCAGTAGGCCGCCATGCTGCCGTGGTAGTCCAGGTGGTCCTGCGTGAAATTGGTGAAGATGGCGACCTGGATACGCGTGCCGTCGAGGCGCCGCTCGGCGATGCCGATGGACGAGGCCTCGATGGCGCAGGCCACCGCGCCGCCCTCGGCGAAGCGGCGGAACTCGCGCTGCAGCAGCACCGGGTCGGGGGTGGTCAGGCCGTTGGACACCACCGCGGGCGGGATGCCGGTGCCGAGTGTGCCTACCAGGCCGCAGGGGCGGCCCAGCCGGGCCAGCGCTTGCGCCAGCCACCAGGCGGTGGTGGTCTTGCCGTTGGTGCCGGTCACCGCCAGCACGTCGAGCGCGGCCGAGGGCGCGTCGAACCACTCCGCGGCGATCAGGCCGGTGGCGGCCTTGAGGCCCGTGCAGGTGGCCACTTCGGCCGTGCCGAAATCGAAAGCGTCCACACCCTCCTGCTCCACCAGGCAGGCCGCGGCGCCCTGCGCGAAAGCCGCGCCCACATAGGCGCGGCCGTCCGTGGCGGCGCCGGGCCAGGCGATGAAGCCATCGCCCGGGCCGACCTGGCGGCTGTCGGTCTGCAGGGTGCCGCGCACACGCGCGCGCAGCCACAACACGGCGTCGGTCGGGGAAGTGAAGGCGGTGTGCGGCATCAGAACGACTCCGGCACTTCCTTGGCGACGACCTGCGGCTTGACGCTCAGGTCGGGCTGCACCCCCATCATGCGCAGCGTCTGCTGCACAACGGTGCTGAACACGGGTGCGGCCACGTCGCCGCCGTAGTACTTGCCGGCCGACGGTTCGTCGACCATCACCGCCACGATGATGCGCGGCTTGTCGATGGGTGCGATGCCGGTGAACCAGGAGCGGTACTTGTTGCCGGCGTAGCCCTTGCCTTCCTGCTTGTGCGCGGTGCCGGACTTGCCGCCGACGGAATAACCCACCGTCTGCGCCTTGGGGCCGGTGCCGCCAGGGCTGGCGGCGAGCTGCAGCATGTGGCGCACCTCCGCCGCGATCTCGGGCGTGAACACCCGCGTTCCCGGCGCCGGCTGGCCGTCGGTCTTGAGGATGGTGGCGGGAATGATCTCGCCGCCGTGCGCGAACACGGTGTACGAATGCGCCATCTGGAACAGCGAGGCCGACAGGCCGTAGCCGTAGGACATGGTGGCCTGCTCGATCGGCCGCCAGGTCTTCCAGGGACGCAGCCGGCCGGTGACGGCGCCGGGGAAGGTGATCTGCGGTTTCTGGCCGAAGCCGGTGGCGGTGAAGCTGTCCCACATCTCGTGGGCGGACAGGCGCTGCGAGATCTTGGTGGCGCCGATGTTGCTCGACTTCTGGATCACGCCCTCGACCGTCAGCACGCCGTGGTTTTCAGTGTCGGTGATGGTCGAGCCGGTCACCACGTAGCGGCCCGGGTTGGTGTCGATCAGGGTGGTGGGCGTGACGCGGCCAAGCTGTAGCGCGGTGGCGATGGTGATCGGCTTCATGGTCGAGCCGGGCTCGAACACGTCGGTCAGGGCGCGGTTGCGCAGCTGCTCGCCGGTCAGGTTCTGCCGCTTGTCGGGCACATAGCTGGGATAGTTGGCCAGCGCCAGGATCTCGCCGGTGATGCTGTCGAGCACCACCACGCTGCCGGCCTTGGCCTTGTTGGCGATGACGGCGTCGCGCAGCTTCTGGTAGGCGAAGAACTGAACCTTGCTGTCGACCGACAGCTGGATGTCCTGCCCATCGGTGGGCGGCGTTTCCTCGCCGATGCCCTCGACGATGCGGCCGAGCCGGTCCTTGATGACACGCCGCGAGCCGGCCTTGCCGCCGAGCTCCTTGTTGAAGGCCAGCTCGATGCCGTCCTGCCCCTGGTCTTCCACGTTGGTGAAACCGACGATGTGGGCATCGGCCTCACCCTGCGGGTACTGGCGTTTGTATTCCCGGGCCTGGTGGATGCCCTTGATGTCCAGCGCCTCGATCTTCTTGGCGATCGGCTCGTCCACCTGGCGCTGGATGTAGACGAAGGTCTTGTCGTCGTCGGCGAGTTTCTTGTTCAGCGCCTCCAGCGGCATGTCGAGCAGCTTGGCCATGGCCTTGAGCTTGGTGCGCACCTCCGGGTCGTCCTGGTCGAGCGCCGCCGGGTTGGCCCAGATGCTGGGCGCGATGACACTGGAGGCGAGCAGTTCGCCGTTGCGGTCGAAAATACGCCCACGGCTGGCGGGCAGCACCAGCGTGCGGGCGAAACGCGCCTCGCCCTGGTCCTTGAAGAACTGGTTGTCGATCACCTGCACGTAGGCCGCACGCACGGCCAGGCCGATGAAACCCAGCGCGATGGCCGCGACGATGAACTTGCTGCGCCAGACCGGTGTCTTGCTGGCCAGCAGCGGGCTCGACGCGTATTGCACGCTGCGGCTCATCGGCGGACTCCCGGCGGCGTCAGGACCGGCGGCGGCACCGGCGCCGGGCTGGGCACCACCACCGGCGCGGTGCCCTCCTGGTACTGCACGTACAGGGTGGTGGCCGGTGTGGTGGTGCGCATGTTCAGCTGGTCGCGGGCCAGCTTCTCCACCCGCAGCGGGGTGGCCTGGGCGCGCTGCTCGACCTGGAGCCGGCCGCGCTCGACTTCCAGCCGGTGCGCCTCGGCCGTGGCGACTTCCATAGCGGTGAACAACTGGCGCGACTCGTACTGCACATGCACCAGGTACAGGGCACTGGCCAGCACCGCCATCAGCAGGACTATGGATAAACGCGTCATGCGGCTACCTCCGTCCGCTCCGCCACCCGCAGGATGGCGCTGCGCGAGCGCGGGTTGGCCGCGACTTCGGCCGCCGAGGGCTTGATGCGCTCGAGCGCGCGCAGCACCATCGGCCGCGGCGCGGCAAAGGGCGCGCGGCGGTCGTAGACTTCCTTGGAATGGTGGTTGACGAAGGTCTTGACGATGCGGTCTTCCAGCGAATGGAAGCTGATCACCGCCAGCCGCCCGCCGGCACGCAGCACCCGCAGGCTGGCGTCTAGCGCCTGTTGCAGCTCTTCAAGCTCGGCGTTGATGAAAATCCGAAGAGCCTGAAATGTGCGCGTTGCAGGGTTCTGGCCCTGCTCGCGGGTTTTGACCGTGCCAGCCACGAGTTCGGCCAGTTCGGCGGTGGTTGAAACAGGGCCCCTTTCCTGTCGGCGAGCAACAATCGCCTTTGCAATGGGGCCAGCAAACCGTTCTTCGCCGTAGTCACGTATCACCTCCGCGATGTGCTGGACCTCGGCGGTCGCCAGCCAGTCGGCCACGCTTTCGCCGCGCGTGGGATCCATGCGCATGTCGAGCGGACCGTCGAAACGAAAAGAAAAACCCCGTACGGGGCTGTCGATCTGGGGGGAGCTGACGCCGAGGTCCATCAGGACCCCGGCGACACTGCCCGGGTCGAGATCCCCGAGCTGCCGGAAACCCTCGTGCCGTATGGAGAAACGCGCATCACCGATGGCCGCGGCAGCGGCGATGGCCTCCGGGTCCTTGTCGAAAGCCACCAGCCGCCCGGCCGGCGACAGGCGCGAGAGGATGAGCCGCGAATGGCCGCCGCGGCCGAAGGTCGCGTCCACGTAGGTGGCGTCCGGATCGTGCACCAGCGCGTCCACGGCTTCGTGCAGCAGGACGGTGGTGTGGCTCGGGCTCGGGCTCGAAGAGGGGGCTTGCATGGGCGGTCTCAGAACGAGAAGTCCTTGAAGCCTTCGGGCATGCCGGCCTGCATGGCTTCGGCTTCCTTGGCGTCGTGCGTGGCCTTGTCCCACAGCTCGAAATGGCTGCCCATGCCCATCAGGATGGCTTCCTTCGTGATGCCGGCGGCCTCGCGCAGCTCGGGCGACACCAGGATGCGGCCGGTGCCGTCCATCTCCACGTCCATGGCGTTGCCCAGGAAGATGCGCTTCCACCACTGGGCATCCATGCCCAGCGCAGCCACACGCTCGCGGAACTTCTCCCACTCCGGTCGGGGGAATACCATCAGGCAGCCGTGCGGATGCTTGGTGATGGTCAGTTGCCCCTGGGCCGTCGCGCTCAGGACGTCACGGTGCCGCGTAGGGACGGACAGGCGCCCCTTGGCATCGAGACTGAGCGACGAAGCCCCTTGGAACACGACAGTAGACCCCCCGGATATGAAAACACCGCCTTGCGGCGGCTACAGCAAAGGCATAAATGGCACTTTTCACCACTTAATTGCACTTTTTTGCACTGTAGCAGGAAAAAAAAGCGCCGCAAGGGTTGCAGCGCCATTTTTTGCAATGAAATCAATGACTTAGGGCATCCATCGAAAGAAGAAACAAGAAGAAAAACGTTAGCCGGCAAGTACTTAGACCCGGCTGTAAAGGTGAATCCTCACGCAACTGATACAGCTTGCGCTTACAGAATGAAGCGTGATAGGTCCTCGTCACGGCTGAGCGCGCCCAGGCGGGTGTCGACGTAGGCCTCGTCCACCACCACGGTCTGGCCGGACAGATGGGCCGCATCGAAGCTGACCTCGTCGAGCAGCCGCTCCATCACCGTCGCCAGCCGGCGTGCGCCGATGTTTTCGGTGCTTTCGTTGACCTCGTAGGCGATACGCGCCAGCCGGGTGATGCCGCCGGGCGTGAATTCCACCGTGACACCCTCGGTCGCCAGCAGCGCCTGGTACTGCCGCACCAGCGAGGCGTGGGTCTGCGTCAGGATGGCCTCGAAGTCTTCCACCGACAGCGACTGCAGCTCGACCCGGATCGGAAAACGCCCCTGCAGCTCGGGAATCAGGTCGCTGGGCTTGCTCAGGTGGAAGGCGCCCGAGGCGATGAACAGGATGTGGTCGGTCTTCACCACACCGTACTTGGTGGACACGGAGGTGCCTTCGACCAGCGGCAGCAGGTCGCGTTGCACGCCCTGGCGCGACACCTCGGCCGTGCCCCCGCCTTCGCCGCCGCGCGAGGTGACCTTGTCGATCTCGTCGATGAAGACGATGCCGTTCTGCTCGGCGTTGGCCACCGCCCGGGCCCGGGTCTCGTCTTCGTTGACGAGTTTGCCCGCCTCCTCGTCCACCAGCTGCTGCAGGGCATCGGCGATACGCAGGCGCCGGGTCTTGCGTTTGCCGGCGCCCATCTGGCCGAACATGCCGCGCAGCTGCTCGGCCATGTCTTCCATGCCGGCGGGGCCTACGATCTCCACCGGCTGGCGGTTTTCGGCCAGGTCGATCTCGATCTCCTTGTCGTCCAGCTGGCCCTCCCGCAGCTTCTTGCGGAAGGCCTGGCGGGCGGCGCCCTCGGGCGCGGCCAGTGCGGGTGTGTCGCTCTCGGCGGCGCTGCCGGTCGGGCGCGCCGGCGGCAGCAGGATATCGAGGATGCGGTCCTCGGCCGCGTCCTGCGCCCGCGCCCGGTGCGTGCGCATCTCGGCCTCGCGGGTCTGCTTGACGGCGACCTCGACCAGGTCGCGCACGATGGAGTCCACGTCCTTGCCGACGTAGCCCACCTCGGTGAACTTGGTCGCTTCGACCTTGATGAAGGGTGCGTCGGCCAGCCGCGCCAGGCGGCGTGCGATCTCGGTCTTGCCGACGCCGGTCGGGCCGATCATCAGGATGTTCTTGGGCGTGATCTCGTGGCGCAGCTTCTCGTCGACCTGCTGGCGGCGCCAGCGGTTGCGCAGCGCAATGGCCACCGCGCGTTTGGCCTGGTGCTGGCCGACGATATGTTTGTCGAGTTCGGAGACGATTTCCTGGGGGGTCATGGAGGACATGGGCTCAGTCCAGCGTTTCAATAGTGTGGTTCATGTTGGTGTAGATGCAGAGCTCGCCTGCGATCTCCAAAGACTTCTTGACGATGTCGCGGGCGGACAGGTCGGTGTGGTCCAGCAACGCCTTGGCCGCCGCGTGGGCGTAGGGGCCGCCGGAACCGATGGAGACGATGCCCTGCTCGGGCTCCAGCACGTCGCCGTTGCCGGTGATGATGAGCGACACCGTGCCGTCGGCCACCGCCAGCATGGCCTCCAGGCGGCGCAGCACCCGGTCGGTGCGCCACTCCTTGGTGAGCTCGATGGCGGCACGCGCCAGCTGGCCCTGGTGTTTTTCGAGCTTGGCCTCGAAACGCTCGAACAGGGTGAAGGCATCGGCCGTGGCGCCGGCGAAGCCCGCCAGCACCTTGTCATGGTGCAGTTTGCGCACCTTGCGGGCCGTGCCCTTGATGACGATATTGCCCAGGGTGACCTGGCCGTCGCCGCCGATGGCGACCTGTACGCCCTGGGGTGTCTGCCGGCGCACGCTGACGATGGTGGTGCCGTGGAAGACGGCCGCGTTGCTGTTGTGGTCCATAGACCGCTGAACTGGGGGC
>JAZJYT010000017.1:0-30231 GCA_040390235.1 Pseudomonadota bacterium
GCCGTCTGCGGATTGCCGAACAATTCAGAAGGCGGCCCCATCTCGTGCACCCGCCCCTGGTGCATGAACACCACCCGGTCGGCCACCTTGCGGGCGAAACTCATCTCGTGGGTGACCATGAGCAGGGTCATGCCTTCGTCGGCCAGGGATTCGACCACCCGCAGCACCTCGCCGACCAGTTCCGGGTCCAGCGCGGAGGTGATTTCATCGCACAGCAGCACCGCCGGTTCCATCGCCAGCGCGCGGGCAATGGCCACGCGCTGCTGCTGGCCGCCGGAAAGCTGCTCGGGCCGGGCATCGAACTTCTCGCCCAGGCCCACACGCGCCAGCAGCTTGCGGGCATGCTCGGCGGCGTCGGCCTGCGACTTCTTCTTGACCAGGGTGGGCGCCAGCATGATGTTGCGGCCCACCGAGAGGTGCGGGAACAGGTTGAAGCCCTGGAAGATCATGCCCACCCGCTGGCGCAGCGCCCGCATGGCCTGGGCACTGTCGTAGACCAGGGGCTGGCCGTCGACCGTCAGCGCGCCGTCCTGGAACACCTCCAGGCCGTTGATGCAGCGCAGCAGCGTGCTTTTGCCCGAGCCGCTCTTGCCGATGATGGCGATGACCTCGCCGCGCGCCACCTGCAGGTCGATGCCCTTGAGCACTTCGTTGCTGCCGTAGGACTTGCGCAGGCCATGGATGGACACGATGGGCGCGCCGACCACGGCCGGCGGCATGGCGGCTTCGCCTATGGGCGTTGCCGTGGCTTCAGCGGCGGTCTGCATGGAGTTTCCTTTCGATGGAATGGGCGTACAGGCTGATGGGGAAGCACAGCACGAAATACATCAGCGCCACGCAGGCATAGACGAGGAAAGGTTGGAAGGTGGCGTTGGAGATCATGCTGCCGGCCTTGGTGAGCTCGATGAAGCCGATGACCGAGGCCAGCGCCGTGCCCTTGACCACCTGCACCAGGAAACCCACCGTGGGGCCGATGGCCAGCCGCGTGGCCTGCGGCAGGATGATGTGGCGCAACTGCTCGGAGAACGACAGGGCCAGGCTGCCCGAGGCTTCCCACTGCCCCTTGGGCACGGCCTCCACGCAGCCGCGCCAGATGTCGGTGAGGTAGGCACTGGCGTAGAGCGTGAGGGCCAGCGCGGCAGAGGTCCACGGCGAGGTGTCGATGCCCAGCAGGGCGAGGCCGAAGTACGACAGGAACAGCTGCATCAGCAGGGGCGTGCCCTGGAACAGCTGCACGTAGCCGGCGACCAGGCGCTTCACCACCTTGCCGCCGCCCAGCCGGGCGATCAGCAATGCCATGCCGACGAGGCCGCCGCCGACGAAGGCGATGAGCGAGAGCGCGATGGTCCAGCGGCCCGCCAGCAGCAGGTTGCGCAGGATGTCCCACAGGGTGAACTGCGTCATGGTGGGGTTCTCCTCTAGCGGCCGAACAGCAGGCGCGGGCCGGCCCACTGCAGCAGCCGGCGCAGCGCGATGGCCAGTGCCAGGTAGAGCACGGTGGCGACGATGAAGGACTCGAACGCGCGGAAGTTGCGGCTCTGGATCAGGTTGGTCGCGTAGCTCAGTTCGGGGGTGGATATCTGCCCGCACACCGCCGAGCCCAGCATGACGATGATGATCTGCCCGGTCATGGCGGCCCACACCTTGGCCAGCGCCGGCGGCAGCACCACGCGGGTGAAGATCTGCAGCCGGCCCATGGCCAGGCTCTGCGCCGCTTCGATCTGGCCGCGCGGCGTGGCGACGATGCCGGCGCGGATGATCTCGGTGGCATAGGCACTCAGGTTGACCACCATGGCGATGACCGAGGCGGCTTCGGGCGAGAGTTTGATCCCCGCGGCCGGCAGGCCGAAGAAGATGAAGAACAGCTGCACGATGAAGGGCGTGTTGCGCACCAGCTCGACATAGGTGCCGACTACCCAGCGCATCCAGGTGGTGCCGCCCGAGCGGGCCCACGCGAAGGCGATGCCGATGGCGAGCCCCAGGACGGTGGCGACGGCGGTCAGGCCGATGGTCCAGCAGACGCCGGTCAGCAGCAGCGGCCACTGGCCCAGGACCGAGGCGAAGTCGAACTCGATGCGCATGGTGTGTCCTGCGAAGGAAGCGGAGCGGGGAGGGCCGGTTTACAGCGGCAGCTCGCCGGCCGGGCGGCCCAGCCACTTCAGGGCCAGCTTGTCGAGGTCGCCGCTTTTCTTGGCGACGATGACGATGGCGTCGACCCGCGAGCGCAGGGCGTCCTCGCCCTTGGCGACACCGATGAAGTTGGGGCTTGTCTTCAGCAGCAGCTTGAACTCGGTCTTCAGGCCGGGGTTGCTCGCCATGATGGTGCCGGCGGCCGCGGCGTTGGTGGCGATGGCCTGCGTCTGGCCGGCGACGAAGGCCGACAGGGTGGCGGTGTTGTCCTCGAAGCGCTTCACGTCGAGGTTGGGCGGGGCCACCTTCATCAGTTCCTGGTCTTCCATGGCGCCACGCGTGACGGCTACGCTCTTGCCCGTCAGGTCGGAAAAACTCTTGATGGACACGTTCTTCGCGGCGAACACGGCCTGGAAGAAGGGGGAGTAGGCGGCGGTGAAGTCGATGACCTTTTCGCGCTCCGCGTTCTTGCCCAGGGTGGAGATCACCAGGTCGGCCTTGTGTGTCTGCAGGTAGGGGATGCGGTTGGCGCTGGTGACGGGGATTAGTTCGACCTTCACGCCGAGTTTCTCGGCGATGAGCCGGGCCATGTCGATGTCCAGGCCCTTGGGCTGCATGTCGGTGCCGACCGAGCCGTAGGGCGGGTAGTCGGTGGGGATGGCGATCTTGATGGTCTTCGACTTCAGGACGTTGTCGAGGGCGGACTGGGCATGCACCACACCGGCGCTGCCGAGGGCGGCCAGCCAGAGGAGTGAGACCAGGACACGGGCGAGCGGACGGCGGGCGAGTTTCATAACAAGGCTCCCAAGTAGGTGGAGGGGGTTTCGGAAGGGGGTGTCTTGGTGCCGGGCGCGGCCGGCCTGGCCAGCGGGGCCAGCGCGTCGCGCAGTTCGCGCAGGGGGTCTTCGCCGGCAGCGGCCGGTTGCAGCCGCAGGGCGGCCTGCACGGTGCCGATGTGCTCGGCCATGAGTCTTTCTGCCAAGGCGGTGTCGCCGGCTTCCAGTGCGGCGACGATACGCACGTGGTCGTCGCAGGACTGCGCTGCGTCGTGCGAGGACTGGTAGAGCATGGCGATGAGGGTGGTGCGGGCGGTGAAGTCGCGCAGCGTGTCGGCCAGCAGGTGGTTACCCAGGCATTCGGCCAGGCAGACGTGGAAGTCGCCCAGCAGGAAGCTGCGGGCACCCACGTCGCTGCCGCGCACCGCGGCTTTTTCGCGCTGCAGGTGCTGCTTGAGCCGGCGCAGCGCCGCCTTGCCCAGGTGCGGCATCTGGCGGATGAGGCCGGTCTCGATCACCCGCCGGGCCTCGAAGGCCTCGCGCGCCTCGTCCTGCGAGGGTTCGACCACGAACCAGCCGCGCCGGGCGCTGACGGTGACGATGCCGCGGGTGGACAGGCGGGTGAGCGCCTCGCGCACGATGGTGCGGCTGCAGTCGAACAGCAGGGCCAGCGGCTGTTCACCCAGGCGGGTGCCGGGCGCGAGTTTTTGCGCCATCACGGCTTCGAGGATGCGGCTGCTGATCTCGGTGGCGGAGGTCATATGCCGATGCCATCAGCAGATTCCGTGCCACGCTGGTATACAAGCAGTGTGGACATGCAGCGGCCCATCTGGTGCACCGAGACGGGGTCCGGCCGCACCGCTGCAAGGCGCGGACCGGCCGTATGCGCACCAGGGAAAGGCAGCCGCCCTCGCCGGGGGCACGGCCCGCCGGAGCGGCTTCAGGGCGCCGGCGGAGGCGGAGGCGGGGGCGGTGTGCCGCTTGCCGGCGGGCACGGGTGGGTCATGCCCGTCATCACGCGCGCCGGGCGCTGGAAGCGGAAATAGGCAGAAGCCCAGTCCAGCAGCACCACCAGGCGGTTGCGAAAGCCGATGAGGAAATAGATGTGCGCGAACAGCCAGAACAGCCAGGCGGGCGTGCCCGAGAACCGCAGCGGGCCGAAGGGAGTGGCCAGGTCCACCACGGCGGCATGGCGGCCGATGGTGGCGAGGTTGCCGTAGTCGCGGTAGCGGAAGGCGAGGGTGGGCTCGCCGCGCAGCCGGTGTTGCAGGTTGGCGGCGGCGGTGCGGCCGGCTTGCTTGGCGCCGGGCGAGATGCCGGGCACCGGCCGGGGCTCGCGTCCCGGTGCATGGCTGAACATGGCCGCCATGTCGCCGACGACGCTGATCTCCGGGTGGCCGGGCAGCGACAGGTCAGGCAGCACGGCCACGCGGCCGGCACGGTCCACCGCCGCGCCGGTGGCCTCGCCCAGCAGGCGCGCCAGCGGTGAGGCGGCCACACCGGCGGCCCACACCATGCAGCGGCTGTCCACCCGCAGCGGGCCGGCGGGCGTGTCGGCCTGCAGGCCTGTGGCATCGATGCCGGTCACGCGGGTCTCCAGCAACACCTCCACGCCCAGGCGCCGGAGCTGGTCCAGCGCCTTGCGGCCCAGGCCCTCGGGCAGCGCGGGCAGCACGCGGGGGCCGCCTTCGATGAGCAGCACACGCGCGTCGGCCGGGTCGAAATTGCGGAACTCGCCACGCAGCGTGCGGTGCGCGATTTCGGCCAGGGTGCCGGCCAGCTCCACGCCGGTGGGGCCGGCGCCGACGATGGCGAAGGTCAGCCAGGGCCGGCGCGCGGTGTCGTCGGGTGCCCGTTCGGCCGCCTCGAAGGCCAGCAGCAGGTGGCGGCGGATGGCCAGGGCGTCGTCCAGCGTCTTCAGGCCGGGGGCGTGGGCCGCCCAGTCGTCGTGCCCGAAATAGCCATGGGTGGCGCCGGCGGCGACGATGAGATGGTCGTAGTCCACCCGGCCGCCGTCGGCCAGGTGCAGGCAGCGGGTGGTCACGTCGATGCCGCTGACTTCGCCGAGCAGCACCGTGAGGTTGGACTGCCCGCGCAGCAGGTGGCGGATGGGCTCGGCGATGGAGGGGCCGGGCAGCCCGGCCGTGGCGACCTGGTAGAGCAGGGGCTGGAACAGGTGGTGGTTGTGGCGGTCCACCAGCGTGACCCGTACTGGCGCATGGGCCAGTGCGCGGGCGGCTTCCAGCCCGCCGAAACCACAGCCGATGATGGCCACGCGGGGCATGCCGGCCGGCAGCGGCGCGGTGGAGGGCGGCGAAGCGGGAGAGGCGGGAGAAGAGAGGTACGCCATGCCCCTATCCTGCCTCAGCCGCTGCTGCGCCGCAACATCAAGCCGTAATCGTCACGGGGCAGGCGAGGGCGGCTAAGCTTGGCGGATGACGTCTGTTTTTTCTCCTCCCTACACCCCGCTGGCCAGCCTGCAGACCCAGATGCGCGAGCGTGGCTACGCCGTGCTGTCGGCCGCCGGCGTGGCCCAATGGGCCGACGTGGACACCGCCGCCCTGGAGGCGCTGCGGACCGACTGGGACGACCTGCCGCCCGACGAGTACCTGAAGGATGGCGGCCGTTACCGGCGCCGGCGCCATGCCTGCTTCGTGCTCGACGGCGGCACGGTGGTGCAGACCCCGCCGCGGCCACACTGGCAGCCGGTGGAGTACAACGCGCTGCACGGCGGCATGGAGCGCTGGTTCGGCCCCATGCTGGCGGCGACGGCCGGCGCGCCGGCCTGGCAGCGGCTGCTGCTGGCGTTCGGCGGCCTGGCCTCGGCGGTGCGTGGGCCGCAGCCCTGGTTCGTCGAGGCGCACCAGTTCCGCATCGACACCACCGACGGCATCGGCCGGCCGACGCCCGAAGGCGCGCACCGCGACGGGGTGGACCTGGTGGCGGTGTTCCTGGTGGACCGGGCCGGCATCAAGGGCGGCGAGACGCGGGTCTTCGAGGCGGCCGGCCCGGCCGGCCAGCGTTTCACCCTGACCGAGCCATGGTCCTTGCTGCTGCTGGACGACGCGCGCATGATCCATGAATCGACGCCCATCCAGCCCCTGGCAGGCGGTGGTTACAGGGACACACTGGTGCTGACCTGCCGTGCCGGAGCATTCCAGGGCGACGACTAAAAAAGGAGACGCGCCATGTTCAGCCATATCCTCGTAGCAGTCGATGGTTCCGATACCGCGCTGGCCGCCATCCGCCGGGCCGCGGCCCTGGCCAAGGCCTTCGGCGGGCGGGTGTCTGCGGTCTATGTGATCGACCCCTATCCCTTCACCGGCGTCGGCACCGACCTGGCCTTCGGCCAGGAGCAGTACCTGCAGGCGGCCACCAGCGAGGCCAATGCCGCGCTGGATGCGGCCAAGGCGGGCGGGCGCGAGCAGGGCATCGACGTGAACACCCTGGTGGTGGAGGGCCATTCGGTGCACCGCGGCATCGTCGAGACCGCCGAGAACGAGGCGGCCGACCTGGTCGTGATGGGCTCGCACGGCCGCAGCGGACTGGAGAAGCTGGTGCTGGGCAGCGTGACGCAGCGGGTGCTGCACGACGCACGTATCCCGGTACTGGTCGTCAGGGACTGACTAGAAGGGTGCGGGGCTGGCGAAGGCCAGCGCTTCTCCCGTGGCCGGATGCACCAGCGCCAGCGCGCTGGCGTGCAGCAGCAGCCGTGGTGCTTGTGCCTGGATGTCCGCACCGGCATACAGCATGTCGCCCAGGATCGGGTGGCCGATGGCCTGCAGGTGCACCCGCAGCTGGTGGGTGCGGCCGGTGACCGGCTCCAGCACCAGCCGGGTGCTGCCGGCGGGGTCTTTGGCCTGGCGCTCGCCCCGATCCTCTTGCGATACACGCCAGCGGGTCAGGCTGGGTTTGCCGGCAGCCGTGTCCACCTTCTGCATCGGGCGCCGGGGCCAGTCGGCCGCCAGGGGCAGGTCGATGGTGGCCCAGCCCTCGGCGTCCACCCCGGCGGGGTCGGGCCGCAGTGGCCCGGCGACGATGGCGGTGTAGCGCTTTTTCACCTGCCGGTCGGCGAAGGCCTGGCCGAGGCGGCG
This sequence comes from Pseudomonadota bacterium, assembly GCA_040390235.1. Lineage (GTDB taxonomy): Bacteria > Pseudomonadota > Gammaproteobacteria > Burkholderiales > Burkholderiaceae_C > Xylophilus. The sequence goes on from JAZJYT010000017.1 coordinate 7,001, forward strand.
CTGCACGTCCAGGCTGCGGGCGAACAGCACCAGCCCGGAGGTCGCCATGTCGAGCCGGTGCACCACCAGCGCATCGGGCCACGCGGCCTGCACCCGCGCGCTCAGGCAGTCCTGCTTGTCGGCGCCGCGCCCGGGCACGGCCAGCAGGCCGGCGGGTTTTTCGACGACCAGCAGGTGGGTGTCGATGTGCAGCGCATGTACACCAGCCTCAGCCGGCATCGCCCATGACCAGTCGTTGTACCGTGGCGCAGAGTTCTTCCACGTCGTTGGGTTTGTGGATCAGGGCCCGTGCGCCTTCGGCGCGCGCGGCGGCCTCGATCTCGGTGGTGACGTAGCCCGAGGCCAGCGCCACCGGCAGGTCGGGGCGGATGGTCCGGGCCTGGCGTGCCAGGTCCAGGCCGCTGTAGCCCGGCATGTTGTAGTCGGTCACCAGCAGGTCCCAGGCCATGGGGTCGTCGCGCAGGGCCTGCTCGGCCACCCGCGGGTCGGAAAAACCGGTGACCCGGAAGCCCCGGCGCCGCAGCAGGCGCTCGACCAGGAAGACCAGGGCGGTGTCGTCGTCCACGTACATCACATGGTGGCCGGCGCCGGCCACGGCAGGCGGGTGGCGCCGCTCCGACTTGCCGCTGGGCATGTTGGCCGCGTCGACCGCCGCCGGGAAGTACAGGGTGAAGGTGCTGCCCTGGCCGGGCACACTCTGCACGTCGGCCGCGCCCTGGTGGGTGCGCATCACGCCGTGCACCACGGCCAGGCCCAGGCCGGTGCCCTGGCCCACCATCTTGGTGGTGAAGAAGGGCTCGAAGATCCGTTCCAGCGTGGACTGGTCCATGCCCATACCGGTGTCGCGCACCGACAGCGTGGCGTAGGCGCCGGGTGTAATGCCCAGTTGCTCGCACAGGCGCTGGTCGGGCTGGATGGCGGCCAGTTCCACCACCACCGTGCCGCGCGCCTCGCCGATGGCCTGGATGGCATTGGTGCACAGGTTGAGCAGGGCCTGCTCGACCTGGGTGGCGTCGGCCATCACCGGGGGCAGGCCGGCCTGGATCTCCATGTGCAGTTCGACGCCGGGTGGCAGCGTCACCCGCAGCAGGCGTTCGGTTTCGTGCACCAGGTCGGCCAGCACCACCGGCGTCTGCAGGGTCGGTTCGTTGCGGCTGAAAGTGAGGATCTGGCGCACCAGGTCGCGTGCGCGGCGCCCGGCCTTGCCGATCTCCTCCAGGCTCACCATGGCGACGGCGCCGCCTTCCTCCAGGTCGCCCTTGGCCAGCTCCACATTGCCCAGGATGGCGCTCAGGATGTTGTTGAAGTCGTGGGCGATGCCGCCGGCCAGCGTGCCCATGGCCTGCATCTTCTGCGACTCGCGCAGCTGCGCCTCCAGCACGGCGCGGTGCGCCTCCATCTTCTTGCGTCCGGTCAGGTCGCGGGCGAACACGGTGGTGGTCTCGCCGGCCGAATGGCGCTCGAAGGACACGCTGATTTCCACCGACAGTTCGCGCCCGGCGGCGGTGCGTGCGGTGCGTTCGCCCAGCATGGCCTGGGTGGATATCTGGGCGAAGGTCAGGGCCTGCGAGGCATCGGGCAAAAAACGCTCCAGCGGGCTGCCGAGCGCGTCGGCCGCGCTGCACTGGAACAGGCCGGCGGCGGTGGGGTTGAACACCGTGATGCGCTGGTGCTGGTCGACGCAGATGATGGCGTCCAGCGCCGAGTTGATGACCGCTTCGAGCCGGCGTTCGCCCTGGTAGAGCTGCTCGTTGCGTTCCTGCAGCGCCATGGCACTCTCCTGCAGCGCCTTGCGTTCGGCCAGCAGCGGCCCCTGGTCCACCACGGCGCAGATGAACTGCACCGCGGGCAGGCCCGACTCCTGCAGCGTCTCGATGCGGCGGATGTGCAGGTCGCCGGTGAGCGCGCCGTCATCGCCGATGGAAAACACCACCTCGGAGGTCTCGCTGTTGCCGCTGCGGGTGGCCTCGCGAAAACCCTGCGATACCTTGGCCACGTGCCCGCGGCTGACGAAGGGCATGAGGGATATCAGCGCCCGGTCGCGTTCGGTGGGCTGGAACCGGCGGTGCGCCATGGCGTTGGCCTGCACCACCATGTCGTGTTCGTCGATCACCATCAGGGCCAGCGGCACGCTGGAAAACAGGGTCTCGAAGCGCTCGGACGCACTCTCGGCCGCGGCATTGCTGTAGCGCAGCACGGTGTTGTGTGCTTCCAGCTCGTCCACCAGCCGGGCCAGCGCCTCCCGGTCGGCCTCGCGCAATGCCTGGGCCTTGCCGGCGCCAGGTCCGGTGCCGGCGGGAAAGGTCAGCCGCCTTTTGCGTTGCGATGCTTTGGCCATGGAGGTCCGCATTGTGCCTTGCGGCGGCTTATACCGGTGGGGCGAAACGGGTCACCAGGAAATCCACGAAGGCGCGGGTGCGCGCCGACAGCTGGTCGCGGGTCGGGTATACCGCGTGCACGTCGGCCGGCACGCTCCATTCGGGTAGCACCACCCGCAACCGGTCCTCGCGCAGGTAGGGCTCCACGTCCCATTCGGAGCGCAGCAGCAGGCCGAAGCCGTCCAGCGCCCATTGCACGGCCACCTCCCCGTCGTTGGTGTTCATGCTGCCGCGCACCTTGGCGACCTCGCTGCGCGGGCCGGCGTGCAGGTGCCAGGTGCCGTAGGTCTCGTCGTTCTCGCGCAGCACGATGGCGTGGTGGCGCGCCAGGTCGGTCACCCGCTCGGGGGTGCCGCGCCGCGCCAGGTAGGTGGGCGAGGCGCACAGCACCCGGCGGTTGGCCAGCAGGCGGCGCGCGCTGGTGCGGTCGTCGGCCAGCTCGCCGACGCGGATGCCCACGTCGAAGCCGTGTTCCACCAGGTTCAGCGGCCGGTCGCTCAGGTGCAGCTGCACCTCCACCGCCGGTTGCGCGCGCGCGAAGTCGGCCAGCGCCGGCGCGATGCAGCGGCGGCCGAAACCCAGGCTGGCGTTGACCCGCAGCAGGCCGGAGGCCTGGGCGACGGTGCCGCGCAGGCCGTCTTCCAGCTCTTCCAGTGCCGACACGATGGCGCTGCCCTGGGCCAGGTAACGTTCGCCCTCGGCGGTGACGCTGAGCCGCCGGGTGGTGCGCTGCACCAGGCGCGCGCCCAGCCGGCGCTCCAGCGCACTCAGGCGTTTGCTCACCGCCGCACCGGTCATGCCCAGTTCCTGCGCCGCGCCGGTCAGGTTGCCGCGCCGGACCACCAGCATGAAAAGCTCCAGGTCGGAGAAACGGTCCATTGGTAACTGTGAGGAATGAATGTTCTAAGGATGACAGTATTTTATCCAGGATGTATAGAAATAAGATGGACCATCCCGCTGAAAAGGAGACCTCCATGCCCCGGCCCGCCCCCTCCGATGTGCCTTCCGGCGCACCCCGCACCCTCTACCGCAAGCTGGTGGACAGCCACACGGTATCGGTGCTCGACGCACAGACGGTGCTGCTCTACGTCGACCTGCACCTGATGAACGAATACACCAGCCCGCAGGCCTTCAACGGCCTGCATGCCGCCGGCCGCGGGGTGCCGATGCCGGGGCAGCAGATGGCGGTGGTGGACCACATCATTCCCACGCAGCCGCTACCGGTCACGCAGCGCGTGATCCAGGAGCCGGCCTCCGCCCTGCAGGCGGCCAACCTGCAGCGCAACTGCGAAAAACACGGCATCGCCTTCTTCGGTGCCAACGACCCGATGCAGGGCATCGAACACGTCATCGCTCCCGAGACCGGCATGGTCCGGCCCGGCATGGTGGTGCTGTGCGGCGACAGCCACACCACCACCTACGGTGCGCTGGGCGCCTTGGGTTTCGGCATCGGCACCTCGGAAATCGAGCATGTGCTGGCCACGCAGACCCTGGTCTACCGCCTGGCGGGCGACATGCGGATCCGTGTCGACGGCCTGCTGCCGCGCGGCACCACCTCCAAGGACCTGGTGCTGCACATCATCAGCCGCATCAGCGCCCAGGGCGCGCGGGGCTACGCGGTCGAGTTCTGCGGCAGCGCCATCACGGCGCTGTCGGCCGAGGCGCGTATGACGCTGTGCAACATGGCGGTGGAAGCCGGGGCCCGCGGCGCGCTCATCGCGCCCGACGACACCAGCATCGCTTATGTGTTGGCGCGGGCGCCCGACATCACCGGGGCCGACCGTGAGGCGGCGCTGGCCGAATGGGCCGGCCTGTCGTCCGACGCCGAGGCGGTGTTCGGCATCGACCTGGTGTTCGATGCGGCCCAGGTGGCGCCGCACGTCACCTGGGGCACCAGCCCCGACCAGGCGGTGGCGGTGAACCAGAACATTCCGACCGAGGCCGATGCCACCGACGGCATCCAGCGGGCGGCCACACGCCGTGCGCTGGACTACATCGGCCTGGCCGGCGGCGATTCCCTGCTGGGTGTGCCGGTGCAGCGGGTCTTCATCGGCTCCTGCACCAACGCGCGTATCGAAGACCTGCGCGCGGTGGTGGACGTGGTGCGCGGGCGCCGCGTGGCACCGGGTGTGCGGGCCATGGTGGTGCCGGGCTCGGGCGCGGTGCGCCGGCAGGCCGAGGCCGAAGGCCTGGCCGCGGTGCTGGTGGCGGCCGGCTTCGAATGGCGCCAGCCCGGCTGCTCCCTGTGCCTGGCGATGAACGACGATGTGCTGGCCCCGGGCGAGCGCTGCGCATCGACCACCAACCGCAACTTCGAGGGCCGCCAGGGCCGCGCCAGCCGCACCCACCTCATGAGCCCCGCCATGGCCGCCGCCGCCGCGGTCACCGGCTGCATCACCGACGTCCGTACCTTTGAGAAGGCCTGAACACCATGGAACCCATCCTGCGCATCGACGGCATCGCGGCCGACCTGCCCATTGCCAACCTGGACACCGACCAGATCATGCCCAAGCAGTTCCTGCGCGGCATCGACAAGGCGGGGCTCGACCAGGGCCTGCTGTTCGACCTGCGTTTCAACGAGGCCGGCGTTGCGCGGCCGGACTTCGTGCTGAACCGGCCCGCCTATGCCGGCACCCGCATCCTGGTGGGCGGCCCCAACTTCGGCTGCGGCTCCAGCCGCGAGCATGCGGTGTGGGGGCTGCTGCAGTACGGCATCCAGGCGGTGATCGCGCCGAGTTTTGGCGAGATCTTCTATTCCAACGCCATGAACAACCGCCTGCTGGCGGTGCAGGTGGAAGAGGGCGACGCAGCCGTGATCACGCAATACGTGGCGGAAAACGAGGCGGCCCGCGTGGACATCGATATCGAGCAACAGACCGTGCGGGCCGGAACGCAAGAGTTTCCCTTCCTGCTGGCGCCCCGGCACCGGGAGACCTTCCTGCGCGGACTCGACATGGTCGGTGCCACCCTGGTGGACCAGGCGGCCATCGAGGCTTTCGCGGCGCGCCGTGCGGCCTCGCATCCCTGGCTGCACGACGTAGCGCGTAAAGTGCGTACACGGCTCGACGCTGCTGCGGCTGCGGCGCCGGCGCAGGCATAAAAACAAGGAGCAGGACGATGTTCGAAGGTTTCACCCCCCATGACGTGCCGGTGGACGGTGCGGTCATCCGCGCGCGTGTCGGCGGCCAGGGCCCGGCCTTGCTGCTGCTGCACGGCCACCCGCAGTCGCATGCCATGTGGCACCGCGTGGCCAATGAACTGGCGCAGCGCTACACGGTGGTCTGCTGCGACCTGCGGGGCTACGGCGATTCGTCGCGCCCGCCCGAGGGCGCCGGCAGCGGCGCCTATGCCAAGCGGGTGATGGCGGCCGATATGGTGGCCGTCATGGCGCATTTCGGCCACCACCGGTTCCTGCTGGGCGCACACGACCGCGGTGCGCGGGTGGCGCACCGGCTGGCGCTGGACCATGCCGACAAGGTCGAACGCCTGCTGCTGCTCGACATCGCCCCCACGCTGGCCATGTACGAACAGACGGGCGAGGCCTTTGCCCGCGCCTACTGGCACTGGTTCTTCCTGATCCAGCCAGCGCCGCTGCCGGAGCGGCTGATCGAGACCGACCCGGTGGCCTACATCCGCGACGTGATGGGCCGCCGCCATGCCGGCCTGGCCGCCTTCGCGCCGGAGGCGCTGGCCGAGTACGAACGCTGCATCGCGCTGCCCGGCACGGCGGGTGGCATCTGCGGCGACTACCGCGCTTCGGCCGGCATCGACCTGGAGCATGACCGCACCGACCGCGAGGCCGGCCGGCGCCTGGCCATGCCGGTGCGGGTGCTGTGGGGCGGGCAGGGGGTGGTGGGCCGCTGCTTCGACGTGATGGCGCTGTGGCGCGATGCGGCCGACGACGTGTCGGGCCGGCCGCTGGAATGCGGGCACTACATCGCCGAAGAGGCGCCGGAGCATCTGCTGCCGGAGATGCTGGCTTTCTTTGGCGGCCAAGCCGCTCCGGCCGTGGCCTGAAGACCGCGGGCGGTAGGCGGCCGGCGCTTACATGCCCGCGTAGTTCGGCCCGCCGCCGCCTTCGGGTGTGACCCAGACGATATTCTGCGTCGGGTCCTTGATGTCGCAGGTCTTGCAGTGCACGCAGTTCTGCGCGTTGATCTGCAGGCGCTCCTGGTGGCTGCCGGCGGGCGCGGTTTCGTCGGGCACGAACTCGTACACCCCTGCCGGGCAGTAGCGCTGCTCCGGCCCCGCGTACTCGGGCAGGTTGATGCGGGTGGGAACGGTCGGGTCCTTCAGCGTCAGGTGCGAAGGCTGGTCTTCGGCATGGTTGGTGTTGCTGACGAACACGCTGGAGAGCCGGTCGAAGGTCAGCTTGCCGTCGGGTTTGGGGTACTTGATGGGCTTGAAGGCCGATGCCGGCTTCAGGCGTTCGTTGTCGGGTTTGCGGCCGTGGATGGTCCAGGGGATATTGCCGCCCAGCAGGAACTGCTCGATGCCGGTCATGATGGTGGCGAAGAAGCGGCCCTTCTTGAACCACTGCTTGAAGTTGCGCGCCTGGAACAGCTCGTCGTACAGCCAGCTGCTTTTGAAGGCCTCGGGATAGGCGCTCAGTTCGTCGTGCTGGCGCCCCGCGCCCAAGGCCTCGAAGGCGGCTTCGGCCGCCAGCATGCCGGTCTTGATGGCGGCGTGGCTGCCCTTGATGCGGCTGGCGTTCATGTAGCCGGCTTCGCAGCCGACCAGGGCGCCGCCCGGGAACACCGTCTTGGGGAGCGCCAGCAGGCCGCCGGCGGCGATGGCACGGGCGCCGTAGCTGATGCGTTTGGCAGGCTTCAGGCCCTTGTCCTGGCCTTCGAAGTAGTAGCGGATGTTGGGGTGCGTCTTGAAGCGCTGGAACTCCTCGAACGGGCTGATGTAGGGGTTCTGGTAGTCCAGCCCGACCACAAAACCGACGATGACCTGGTTGTTCTCCGCGTGGTACAGGAAGGAGCCGCCATAGGTATCGGCATCCAGCGGCCAGCCCGAGCTGTGCAGCGCCAGGCCGGGCTGGTGGCGGGCCGGGTCGATTTCCCACAGCTCCTTGATGCCGATGCCGTAGCTCTGCGGGTCGCTGTCCTGGGCCAGCGCAAAACGCTCGATCAGCTGGCGGCCCAGGTGGCCGCGCGCGCCTTCGGCGAAGATGGTGTACTTGGCATGCAGTTCCATGCCGAGCTGGAACTCGGCGGTGGGCTCGCCGTCCTTGCCGATGCCCATATTGCCGGTGGCCACACCCTTGACCGAACCGTTGTCGTTGTAGAGCACCTCGGCGGCCGGGAAACCGGGGAAGATTTCCACGCCCAGGTTTTCCGCCTGCTGGGCCAGCCAGCGGGTGACGTTGCCCAGGCTGACGATGTAGTTGCCTTCGTTGTGGAAACACCTGGGCAGCAGGAAGTTGGGGGTGCGCAGGGCGCTCTTCTCGCCCAGGAACAGGAAGGCGTCCTCGGTGACCGGCTGGTTCAGCGGGGCGCCGAGTTCCTTCCAGTTGGGGAACAGTTCGGTCAGCGCCTTCGGGTCCATGATGGCGCCCGACAGGATGTGCGCGCCGGGCTCGGAGCCTTTTTCCAGCACGACGACCGAGACTTCGCGGCCCTGTTCAGCGGCCAGTTGCTTGAGGCGGATGGCCGTCGACAGGCCGGCCGGACCGCCGCCCACCACGACCACGTCGTATTCCATGGCCTCGCGCGGGCCGTAGGTGCTCAGGATGTCGTCGTGGGTCATGGGGTTGTCGTTTCGCTCGTGATGTGGATCCGGGGGACGGCACATACCGTAGCGGGCATGGCCTTTATCCGCAGGATTTTATTCGGTGCCCCGCAGGGCGCCGCAAGCGCGCTTGCAGGCGGGTCTCAGCGCACCACACGCAAGCGGTCGGCATGGGCCGCCAGCCAGGCCTGCGCCAGCGCCATGGCGGTCGGCTGCGCCGTCTCCTGCGCGGGGTGGAAATCGCGCCGCAGGTAGGCCAGCGCCGGCCGCAGGCTGTACCAGGCCACACCGTCGCGGCCGAAAAAGAGCCGCAGCGCTCCCCACCAGGTCGAGGGTTTGAACAACGTGCCGTCGTGCCACAGGTTGAGCACCGTCTGCCGCATCGCGTCGCGCAAAAAAATCAGCCACATGTACAGGTACCAGCGCACCCGCCAGCGGTGGCTGCCGCCGACGGCCCGGAACAGGTCGAAGGCGACGGCGCGGTGTTCGGTTTCTTCCGCGGCGTGCCAGCGCCAGAGCAGTTGCATGTCGGGTTCGGCGCCACCGAGCCAGCCGGCGCGGCGCAGCGTGCCGTCGGCCAGCAGGGCGGTGAGATGTTCGAGCGCGCAGGTCGCGGCCAGGGCATGGCGCAGGTCCATGTCGGGCCAGCGCCGGCGCATGTAGGCGATGCGGGCCTCGGCCCAGTGCTGCCAGCGGTTGACCAGGCCCTGCTTTTCCAGCTGCGTGTTGTACAGCCCGTGGATGTGCCGGTGCGTCGCTTCCTGGCCGATGAAGCCGGCCACGGTTTCGCGCAGGGCATCGTGTTCGGGCGACGCGGGCAGCAGGGGCAGGGCGTTGCGCACCGCGTCGATGAAAAACTGTTCGCCGACCGGAAAACTCATCGACAGCGCGTTGAAGAACTGCGAACGGAACGCGTCGCCGCCATGCCAATGGCGGCGGAAACCGCGCTGCAGGTCGATCTCGAGCTTGCGCACCAACAAGGTGGTGGAGGGGGAGGTGGTGGTGGACATGGTGGTGGCGGTGGCCCGCGGTACTTGCCCCGGGGGTCTTTTCTGAGCATTATTCAGATTTTCGGCGAAACCGCTACTCGCCTATCGCTCATGTTTCGAGACACCCCGCCATGACCTCCGAAAACCTCGCCAAACCGGCCCCTGCCGGGCGCCGTATTCCCACACAGGAGCGGGCGCAACGCACCATTCAGACCATTTTCGAGGCCACCGCTCAGATTGTGGAAAGCGAAGGCGAGGCCGGGCTGACCACCAACAAGGTGGCGAAGAAGGCCGGTTTTTCCATCGGCACGCTCTACCAGTACTTCCCATCGAAGGAGGCGATCGTGCTGGCCATGATCCACCGCCACCGCGAACAGGTGCAGCGCGACCTGCAGGTGCTGCTCGACACGGCGGTGGCCGAACGGCGCGAGGTGCAGGCCGTGGTGCGTGAGGTGGTGCGCCTGCTGGTGGAGCATTTCGGTGCCGGTTCGCGCAGCCGGCGTGCGCTGATCCGCTTCGGCTGGCGGCTGGACCACCAGGACCGCGTCACGGAGGCCCTGCGCCAGGGGGCCGAACGCAACGGCCTGGCGCTGGCGCAGATCATCGCGCTGGGCGACGCCACGGTGCGCCCGCCGACGCCGGCCCTGATGTTCGTGGTGACCCGTGCGCTGATGGGCGCCATCCGCAGTGCCTCGCTGGAGTCGTCGCCACTGCTCGGTACCCAGGTGTTCGAGGACGAACTGGTGCGGCTGGCGTGGGGGATGCTGCGGGCCTGAGCCGGGTGTTCAGGCCGGGCCGGCCGGCCGCTGGAAGAAGGTGTCGAACAAGGCCCGCACCTCCGGAAACTCCTGGGCGAAGCGCTCCCGGTTGACAAAATAGGCCTCGCAGGCCACCGGCAGGAATTCGGACAGGGCCTCGGCGCCGTAGGGGTCCAGCCAGGTCGGCTCGCCACCGAAACGTTCGGCCCGGATCACCTGTTCGCGAAAAGCCTCGTAGGCCGGCTCCAGCACCGCGAACCAGGCCGCGCGCGCCGCACGGATGCCGCGGGTGCCCATGAACCCCGGTGGCAGGGGCGGGCAGCCGTCGGCCTCGCCGTCCTGCATGTCGATCTTGTGGATGAATTCGTGGATGACCACGTTGTAGCCCGCCGTGCCGTCGGCCGCGGCCTGCACGTCCTGCCAGCTCAGCATGACCGGGCCCTGCTCCATGGCTTCGCCGGCCAGCACCTCTTCGTAGTGGTGGACGATGCCGCTGTCGTCGGTCACCTCGCGCCGCGCCACCACCTCGTCCGGGTGCACCACGATGCCGACGAAATCGCCGTACCAGCGCAGCGCCCGGCCCGGCGGGCCGAAGTGCAGCAGCGGCAGGCAGGCCTGCGCGGCGATGGCCACGGCCATCGCATCCGTCACTTCCAGGCCCTGGGCGCCATGGAACTCCTTGCCCTGCAGGAAGGTCGCCGCCAGGGCGCGCAACTGCGGTGGATCACCGGCCGCGTATTGGGCAAGAAAGGGCCAGCCGTGCAGGGTGGCCTGCCACAGCGCTTCCGGGATGTCCTGCGCCGGCGCGGCCCGGTGGCCCGGCAACAGGGCCCTCAAGCGGGCCCACAGACCCGTGCTGCTGCCCATGCTGCCGCCCGGCTCACCGCCCTTGCCGTTCACGCCAGCCCGATGCGTGTGGCCACGCCGCCGGTGATACGCAGCACCTCCGCGCGCGGGGGCGTGGCGGCCATGTCCCAGTCGGACAGCACCAGCCGCTGTCGCCCGCCAGGCAGCGTGTGGTCGGCCGGCCGGTGGGTATGGCCGTGGATGAGTACCGGGGCGTCCGCGGCGGCGAGCCAGTCCAGCACGGCCTGCGCGTCGGCATCGGCATAGTCGGCACCGCTGCGTTTGCGGGCCTCGCTTCCGCTGCGCAGGCCGCGGGCGATGGCGTGGCGTTCGGCCAGGGGCTTGTCCAGGAAGCTGCGCTGCCAGGCGGCGGTGCGCACCTCGGCGCGGAAACGCTGGTAGTCCGTATCGGCCAGGCACAGTGCATCGCCATGCGTCAGCAGCCAGCGCCGGCCCTGCAGGGACAGCACCGTGGGATCGGCCAGGAGCGCCGTTCCCGCGGACCGCAGGAAGTCCTTGCCGACGAGGAAGTCGCGGTTGCCGTGCTGGAAAAAGAGCGCGCAGCGTGCCGAGGCTGCGTGCAGTGCCGCGCCGCATTGCGACTCGAAACTACCCGCGGCCGCGGCATCGTCGCCGATCCACACCTCGAACACATCGCCCAGCAGGAAGACCGCGTCGGCCGGCGTCGTCGCCAGGTAGTGCCGGAACGTGGCGAAGGTGGCCGCGTCGCCGGCATGCAGGTGCAGGTCGGAAACGACATCGACCGTGCGCCAGGCGGGCGGAGCGGTCAGCTCGGCCACCGGCGGCACGGTCGATTGCATGGGAGCCCGGAGGATCAGAGCGCGACGGCCTTCTCGATCACCACGTCTTCCAGCGGCACGTCGTCATGGAAACCCTTGCGGCCGGTCTTCACGGCTTCGATCTTGTCGACCACGTCCGTACCCGAGACGACCTTGCCGAACACCGCGTAGCCCCAGCCCTGGGCCGAAGGCGCCGTGTGGTTCAGGAAGGTGTTGTTCTTGGCGTTGATGAAGAACTGCGCCGAGGCCGAGTGGGGTGCGTTGGTACGCGCCATGGCCAGGGTGTACTTTTCGTTCTTCAGGCCGTTGTTGGCTTCGTTCTCGATCGGCTCGTCGGTGGGTTTTTCCTTCATGCCGACGCCGAAACCGCCGCCCTGGATCATGAAGTCGGGGATCACGCGGTGGAACACGACGTTCTCGTAGTGGCCCTTCTTCACGTAGGACAGGAAGTTCTCGACCGTCTTGGGGGCCTTGTCGGCGTACAGCTCGACGGTGACGACACCGAAATTGGCGATGTGGAGTTCGACTTGGGGGTTGCTCATGGCGGGTCCTCTGGGTGGATGGAGGGTTGGGTTGTGGTGGGTCTGCGCTCTCAGGGCAGCACGGTGGCCGACTGGACCACGACCGGCGTCAGCGGCACGTTCTGGAACATGCCCTTGTTGCCCGTGGCGACGGTGCGGATCTTGTCGACCGTGTCCATGCCCGAGACCACCTTGCCGAACACCACGTAGCCGTAGCCGTCGGGGCTGGGCGGGTTGAGCATGGCATTGTCCTTCACGTTGATGAAGAACTGCGCCGAGGCGGAGTTGGGGTTGCTGGTGCGGGCCATGGCAATGGTGCCGCGGTCGTTGGTGAGGCCGGTGGTCTCGAAGGCGACCGGCGCCCGGGTCGGTTTTTCCTTCATGTCGGCGGTGAAGCCGCCGCCCTGGATCATGAAGCCATCGATCACCCGGTGGAACACCGTGCCGTCGTACTGCTTGTCGCGTACGTACTGCAGGAAGTTGTCGACTGTCTTCGGCGCCTTGGCCCGGTTGAGTTCGATCACGATGTCGCCGGCGCTGGTGCCGAGTTTCACCCGGGGCGCTGCGGCAGCGGTCTGGGCGTGGGCAGCGGCGGCGGCCAGCAGCAGGGCGCCGAGGGCGGCGCCGGCGCGGCGTGTCAGCCGGGCGGACAGGAGGGAGGGGAGAAGAGCGTTCATCAGCCGATTGTTCCTTCGAAGAATATTTTCCACTGGCCGTGGGAATTGAGCCAGTACTGGCGCCGCACCGGACCGGTCTTCTCGCCGTCCGGCACTTCGCCGAAGGTGACCACCATCATTTCGGTGCCGCCCTCCTGCCAGCGCAGGAAGGACAGGTCCTTGGTCTGCAACGGCCGGCCGGCGGCGCGCTGGATGTCCTGCTGCAGCACCATCGACCAGTCGGTCAGCGACTTGCCGTAGCTGTTGAAGTCGGCGGCGTAGTAGCCCAGGGTGCGCACGATGTCGGACTTGGTCTTGGCGCTGCGCCAGGCGTTGAAGGTGTCCTCGAAGGCGCGCGTCGCGGCGCGTGCGGCCTGCGGGGGCACCCACTGCAGGTGCTCGGCGATGACAACCGGCGTCGAGCGGATCTCGACCGTGCCGAGGATACGCTGCAGGTCCGGGTTGGCGATGACCACACAGCCGTCGGTGGCCAGCGGCGCGCGGGCGAACTGGGCCGCCGGGGTGCCGTGCAGCCAGATGCCGCCGCCGGTCTTGCCCCGGCGTGTGTCGTAGGGGTTGGGGTAGTTGATCGGCAGGGCGCCCGCGCCATAGAAGGGCTTGAGGGTGCGCGGGTCCAGCCGCCCGGTGATGTAGTAGATGCCCAGCGGCGTGCGCATGTCGCCCTCGACCGACTTGTCGATACCCGACTTGCCGACCGATACGTAGTAGTCGGCGACCAGCACCGGGCCCGCGGGGCCATTCTCGAACAGGTAGAGGCGTGAGCGCGAGGCATCTATCGCGATGGCGTGGCGGCTGCTGGGCGCGATGTTGGCGAACTGCGAGGGCACGCTGCCCGCGGGCGGGCGTTCGCGCAGGGCCTTCAGGCGCATGGCCGACTCGGTGCGCAGTTCGTTCAGCGCCTGCGCGTCGGCATGGCTGTCGTCGGGAATGTCGCCCAGCATGCGCACCGGCCGCACCCGCAGGGCCAGCAGGTCGCCGTAGACCAGCTGGCCGAGCTGGAAGTTGGGGTAGTCGCGGGTGAGTTTTTCCGCGGAGGCCAGGGCGCCGCTGCCGTCCCCCTGGCCGATCAGGCGGTAGGTGGCGATCAGCCGCGCCTCGGCCTCGCCATCCCGGGCGAGTTCGACCGGCACGGGGCGTGCGGCGGCGGCCTCCGCGGCGGAGCGAAAGCGCGAGCCACGCTCACGCTTGCCCGCATGGGAGGGAAGTGCGGTCGCCAGAAGGATGACGGCCAGACAGGCAGAAGCGCGGGACACCCACGTCATGAAGGAGGGGAACGAAAAAACGGGATGCAAAAAAGAAAAGGGCCCGGCCGGCACCGGCCGGCAGGGCCCGCGTCGCCGCTCAGCCGGTAGATTCGCGCACGATGACCCAGGTTCCCCCGGACTTCACCATGTCGAGCGTCTTGCGGCTGGTGACGTTGAGGCCGTCGGCGCTGTAGTCCTGGCGGAAGCGCGCGGTGGCCTTGCCGCCATCGACCTTGACCGCCAGTTCGCTGATGCCTACCTTGATGCGCGACTTGCCCACGATACGTGACCGGCGCTCGGCCTCCCAGGTGGCGCGGCTCTGCTTGCCCGGCGGGGAGAACTCCTTGCCGTAGGCGCCCAGGTATTCCTTCATGTCCTTGCCGGCCCAGGCGGCGGCCCAGGCGTGCACGGCCGCCTCGACCTCTTCGCGCTCGGCGCGGGCGGGCGCTGCTGCCGGTGCGGCGGCAGCAGCCGGTGCAGGCGCGGGGGCCGGTGCCGGGGTGGGTGCCGCAGCAGGCACGGGGGCGGGCGGCGGCGCAGGTGTGGGAGCCGGCGCGGGCGCGGGGGTGGGCGCCGCCGCCGGTGCAGGAGCGGGGCTCGGGCTCGCCACAGGGGTGGGTGCCGGTGCCTTGGCGGGTGTGGCGGCGGCCACTACCTGCTTGCCGCCGCGGGTGGCGGGCGCGGGGGTGAACAGTTCGCGGATCAGGGCCAGCTTGGGCGGCACGTTGGTATTGGTGGCGTCGAGCTGCAGGGCACGGGCGTAGGCCTGGCTGGCGAGCTTGGCGTAGACGTCGCCCATGTTCTCGTGCGCGGTGGCGTAGCTCGGGTTGGTGCGGATCGCCATCTCGAGCGCGGTGCGCGCCTTGTCGTACTGCTTCTGGTTGGCGTAGAGCACGGCCAGGTTGTTGTAGGGCTCGGGCAGCTCGGGGTATTCCTGCGTCAGGGCGGTGAAAGTGACGATGGCATCGGGCTGCTTGCCCGATTCGGTCTGGATCACACCCTTCAGGAAGCGCATCTGCGGGTCGCGCGGATTGCCCGCCAGGTACTTGTCGGCACGGGCCTGGGCGTCGGCCAGCTTGCCCGAACGGATGAGCTGGTTCACGTCGCCATAGTCGTCCGCATAGGCATAGCCGGCCAGGAAGAGCCCCGCGACGGCCGTGGCGGCCAGGCGGCGGAGAAAGGGGCGGACGGCGGCTGCGCCTGTGTTCATACGGCCTCGAAAAAGGGGATGCGGACGAGGAAAAGCAAGCCCGGCACGATGGCCGTGGGGGGCTATATACTGCGGCGGATTGTAGCCGCAGGGGCCGCGCCCGCAGGCGGCCGGCGGCGCTGCATCCCCCTTCTCGCCATCCCCCGCGGCGCCCGCCTTGCCCGGCGGGTCGCCGCCTCAATGAGTTTCCATGAGTTTGCGCATCTACAACACGCTTTCGCGTGCATTGGAGGAATTTTCGCCTCTCGAGGCCGGACACGTCCGCATGTATGTCTGCGGCATGACGGTGTACGACCTCTGCCACCTGGGCCACGCCCGCTCCATGGTGGCTTTCGACGTGGTGCAGCGCTGGCTGCGCACCAGTGGCCTGCGGGTGACCTATGTCCGCAACATTACCGACATCGACGACAAGATCATCGTGCGCGCCGCGGAGAACGGTGAAACCCTGCGTTCGCTGACCGACCGCATGGTCGATGCGCTGCACCAGGATGCCGACGCCCTGGGCATCGAGCGGCCGACCCACGAACCGCGCGCCATGGACTACGTGCCGCAGATGCTCGGCCTGATCGGCCTGCTGGAAGACAAGGGCCTGGCCTACCGGGCGCCCGGCGGCGACGTGAACTACGCGGTGCGCAAGTTTCCGGGCTACGGCAAGCTCTCGGGCAAGTCGCTCGACGACCTGCGCGCCGGCGACCGGGTGGCGGTGGCCGACGGCAAGGACGACCCACTCGACTTCGTGCTGTGGAAATCCGCCAAGGACAGCGAGCCCGACGAGGCCAAGTGGCCGGGCCCCTACGGCCTGGGCCGCCCCGGCTGGCACATCGAATGCTCGGCCATGGGCTGCGCGCTGCTGGGCGAGAGTTTCGACATCCATGGTGGCGGCTCCGACCTGCAGTTCCCCCACCACGAGAACGAGATCGCGCAGAGCGAAGGCGCCACCGGCAAGCCATTGGCGCGCTTCTGGATGCACAACGGCTTCATCAACAAGGATGGGGAGAAGATGTCCAAGAGCCTGGGCAACTTCTTCACCATCCGCGACGTGCTGCAGGCATTCGACGCCGAGACGGTGCGTTTCTTCATCGTGCGCACCCACTACCGCAGCCCGCTGAACTACAGCGACGCGCACCTGCGCGATGCGCGCGGCAGCCTCAAGCGCCTGTACACCGCACTCGACCTGGTGGCGCCGCAGGAGAGCGTGGCCATCGACTGGAGCAACCCCTTCGCCGCACGCTTTCGTGCCGCCATGGACGAAGACTTCGGCACCCCCGAAGCGGTGGCGGTGCTGTTCGACCTGGCCGGCGAAGTCAACCGCAGCGCCTCGCCGGCGCTGGCCGGCCTGCTCAAGGCGCTGGGCGGCACGCTGGGCTTGCTGCAGGGCGAACCGCGGACCTTCCTGACGGCGGGTGCGGCGCTGGACGAGGCAGCCATCCAGGCCTTGATCGCCCAGCGCGCCGCGGCCAAGGCGGGCCGCAATTTTGCCGAGGCCGACCGTATCCGCGATGATCTGCTGGCGCGGGGCGTCGTCCTGAAGGACACTGCCGGGGGCACCACATGGGAGGCGGCGAGTTGAGGGATTCATGCAAAAAAAGCGGTCGACGGAAAGACGGGGCCTGTTGTGGAAGCTACTAAAAAGGTAGCGGCAAGCGTGCTCGAAGTGGTGTCCGACGGTGCCCCGGTGGCGGCCGCGAAAACCGTCGCCCGCAAAAAGGCCGCACCCAAGGCGGCCGCGGAACCCCTGGTCTTCACCCCCGACTACTGGGAGGCGGGCTGCGCCCACCTGAAGGCCAAGGACCGGGTCATGAAGCGGCTCATCCCGCAGTTCGGCGACGCCTGCCTGCAGTCGCGCGGCGACGCCTTCACCACGCTGGCGCGCAGCATCGTCGGCCAGCAGATCTCGGTGAAGGCCGCGCAGGCGGTCTGGGACCGCTTCGCCCAGCTGCCGAAAAAAATGGTGGCCGCCAACGTGCTCAAGCTCAAGGTCGACGACATGCGCGCCGCCGGCCTGTCGGCGCGCAAGGTCGAGTACATCGTGGACCTGGCGTTGCACTTCGACTCGGGCGCGGTACACGTCAAGGCCTGGGAGACGATGGACGACGAGGCCATCATCACCGAGCTGGTCGCCATCCGCGGCATTGGCCGCTGGACGGCCGAGATGTTCCTCATCTTCCACCTGATGCGGCCCAACGTGCTGCCCCTGGACGACCTGGGGCTGATCAGCGGCATCAGCAAGAGCTATTTTTCCGGCGACCCGGTCAGCCGCAGCGAGGCGCGCGAGGTCGCCGCCGCCTGGGCACCGTACTGCAGTGTGGCGACTTGGTATATTTGGCGGTCGCTGGATCAGGAATAGGCTCACCCCCCAGGCTTGCCCACTGCGTGTGGCCGCCAACCCCTCTGCCGGGGGGCAACACCGGCGTACCGGCGGAGCCGGATCCGCGGTGTTCGCTGGTAGGGCGCGTCTGCTGGTAAGAGAGTAGGGCGGTGCGTAAGTTGTCGCACTGCGGAATTTAAGGAGAAGGCCTTGGCCAAAAAGACATTCCTCGACTTCGAGCAGCCGATTTCGGAGCTCGAGGGCAAGATCGAAGAACTGCGCTACGTGCAGACCGAGTCCGCGGTGGACATCTCCGAAGAGATCGACCAGCTCAGCAAAAAGAGCCAGCAGCTCACCAAGGACATCTACAGCGACCTGTCGCCCTGGCAGATCACCAAGATCGCGCGCCATCCGGAGCGGCCGTACACACTCGACTACGTGAAGGAAATCTTCACCGATTTTGTCGAGCTGCACGGCGACCGGCATTTTTCGGACGACCTGTCCATCGTCGGCGGCCTGGCACGTTTCAACGGCCATGCCTGCATGGTGCTGGGCCACCAGAAGGGCCGCGACACGCGTGAGCGCGGGCTGCGCAACTTCGGCATGAGCAAACCCGAGGGCTACCGCAAGGCCCTGCGGCTGATGAAGACGGCCGAGAAGTTCAAGCTGCCGGTGTTCACCTTCGTCGACACCCCCGGCGCCTACCCCGGCATCGACGCCGAGGAGCGCGGCCAGTCCGAGGCCATCGGCCGCAACATCTTCGAGATGGCGCAGCTGGAAGTGCCCATCATCACCACCATCATCGGCGAAGGCGGCTCCGGCGGCGCGCTGGCGATCTCGGTGGCCGACCAGGTGCTGATGCTGCAGTACTCGGTGTATTCGGTCATCAGCCCCGAGGGCTGCGCCTCCATCCTCTGGAAGACCAGCGAGAAGGCCCAGGAAGCGGCCGATGCGCTGGGCATCACCGCCCACCGCCTGAAGGCGCTGGGCCTGATCGACAAGATCGTCAACGAGCCCGTAGGCGGCGCCCACCGCGACCACAAGCAGATGGCGGCCTTCCTGAAGCGGGCCCTCAACGACGCCTTCCGCCAGGTGCACGACCTCAAGACGACCGAACTGCTCGACCGCCGCTATGCGCGCCTGCAGAGCTACGGCCGCTACAACGACGTCAAGGCCGACAGCAAATAAGCCACGCCCGGCCCCGGACGCCCGCCCGCGCGCCCTGTGGTTCGCGGGCGTCGTCTTTTCCGGACCCCCTCAAACCATGACCCGCAGCTTCGACGACGCCATGCGGGCCTTCGAGCCGGCCCTGCCGCTGGCCGTGGCCTTCAGCGGCGGCGCGGATTCGACCGCGCTGCTGCTGGCCTGTGCCGAGCGCTGGCCGGGCCGGGTGCGGGCGGTGCACGTGCACCACGGCCTGCAGGCCGCGGCCGATGCTTTCGCGCTGCACTGTGCCGCCGTCTGCGAGGCCCTGGGTGTGCCCCTGCAGGTCTGCCGCGTCGATGCACGGGCGGCACCCGGCGCCAGCCCGGAGGATGCGGCACGGCGCGCGCGCTACGAGGCGCTGCGGGTGTTTGCCTCCGGCCTGCCGCCGGCGGAGGCGGTGGCAGGCATCGCCCTGGCCCAGCATGCCGACGACCAGGCCGAAACCTTGCTGCTGGCACTGTCGCGCGGCGCCGGTGTGCCGGGTCTGGCGGCCATGCCGGCACGGTGGCAGCGGGACGGCATCACCTACCACCGGCCGCTGCTCGGCGTGCCTGGCGCCGGCCTGCGGGCCTGGCTGGACGCGCGGGGGCAGCCGTGGATCGAAGACCCGACCAATACCGACCCGCGTTACACCCGCAACCGCATCCGCGCGCTGCTGCTGCCGGCGCTCGACGCCGCCTTTCCGCAGTTCCGCACCACCTTTGCCCGCAGTGCCGCCCACGCGGCCGAGGCGCAGGCGGTGCTCGACGAGGTGGCGGCGGCCGACCTCGCGGCCGTCGGTTCGCCGCCGGCCATCGCCGCCTTGCAGCGCCTGAGCGCCGGGCGGCAGGCGCTGGTGCTGCGCCGCTGGCTGCGCGGCGCATACGGCACCACCCCCGAGGCGGCGCAGCTGGCCGAGCTGCTGCGGCAGGTCGCGGCCTGTACCACCCGGGGCCACCGGCTGCACCTCAAGGTGGGCGCGGGTTTCGTGCGGCGCGAGGGGGCATGGCTCGGTTGGTACAATCCCTCGGTTTTGGACTTTCCTCCCGCAGCGGAGGGCCCGGCGCGCCAAAACGACGATTCGCCCGCGCCCTGAGCCCCTTCAACAGGGGCTTCAGCTTTCCGCTTTTCAGCATTTCTCATCACTCCCGATGGCATTGATCGTTCACAAATACGGCGGCACGTCGATGGGCTCGACCGAGCGCATCCGCAACGTCGCCAAGCGCGTCGCCAAATGGGCGCGCGCCGGCCACCAGATGGTGGTCGTGCCCAGCGCCATGAGCGGCGAAACCAACCGCCTGCTCGGCCTGGCCAAGGAGCTTGCTCCGGCCAAGCCGGGCGAAGCCTACAGCCGCGAGCTCGACATGCTGGCCTCCACCGGCGAGCAGGCCTCCTCCGCGCTGCTGGCCATCGCCTTGCAGACCGAGGGCCTGGAGGCCGTCAGCTATGCCGGCTGGCAGGTGCCCATCCGCACCGACAGCGCCTTCACCAAGGCCCGCATCGAGTCGATCGACGACGTGCGGGTGCGCGGCGACCTGGAGGCGGGCCGCGTGGTCATCGTCACCGGCTTCCAGGGCATGGACGAGCACGGCCACATCACCACGCTCGGCCGCGGCGGCAGCGACACCTCGGCCGTGGCCGTGGCCGCGGCCATGAAGGCGCATGAGTGCCTGATCTACACCGACGTGGATGGTGTCTACACCACCGACCCGCGGGTGGTGCCCGAGGCGCGGCGCCTGAAGACCGTGAGCTTCGAGGAAATGCTGGAAATGGCATCCCTCGGCTCCAAGGTGCTGCAGATCCGCTCGGTCGAATTCGCCGGCAAGTACAAGGTGCCGCTGCGTGTGCTCTCCAGCTTCACGCCCTGGGACATCGATATCGCCGAGGAGGCCGCATCCGGCACCCTGATCACTTTCGAGGAAGACGAAACCATGGAACAAGCCGTCGTATCCGGCATCGCGTTCAACCGTGACGAGGCCAAGATCTCCGTGCTGGGCGTGCCCGACAAGCCCGGCATCGCCTACCAGATCCTGGGCGCGGTGGCCGACGCCAACATCGAGGTCGACGTCATCATCCAGAACCTGTCCAAGGACGGTGCGACCGACTTCAGCTTCACCGTGCACCGCGGCGAGTTCGCCAAGACCATGGACCTGCTCAAGGACAAGGTCCTGCCGAGCCTGGGCGCGGCCGAGGTGGTGGGCGACGCCAAGATCTGCAAGGTCAGCATCGTCGGCATCGGCATGCGCAGCCACGTCGGCGTGGCCAGCAAGATGTTCCGCGTGCTGAGCGAGGAGGGCATCAACATCCAGATGATCTCCACCAGCGAGATCAAGACCTCGGTCGTCATCGACGAAAAGTACATGGAGCTCGCCGTGCGCGCGCTGCACAAGGCTTTCGACCTGGACAGCCCCAAGGCCTGAAAAACAGGCCCCGTATAGGGCATAATCGTGGACTTCCGGAAACGTGACCGAGTGGCCGAAGGTGCTCCCCTGCTAAGGGAGTATGCGGTGTAGAGCCGCATCGAGGGTTCGAATCCCTCCGTTTCCGCCAAGACAAGCTGTCAAGGCAAACCAAAACGCACCTTCGGGTGCGTTTTTCATTGGGGCGCCGGGTAGACCTATCCCGCGCGTAGCGTGCCGAGAAAGCGCGTAGGCGATGGTGGGTAGGATGGTGAGCGGCCTCAAGGCCGAGGGCATGCATGCCGTTCGCGCCGCGGTCAGCCAGCTCGCACGCTGCCTGGCAGCCACCACTTTCCTTCTTCGAACTTTTTGCAGCCATAGGCTGCAGGTACGTCGCGGCGTGGGCGCTCGTTTTGCGCAAGCAACCTGGAGCTACGGCGCCTGCATGCTCAGCTTCCGGAAGTGGGAGGGCGCATTCCTGCCACGCGGGAGAGAGTTGCGCAGTACATCGCTGCGCATGCGGAAAAGCCCAAACCAGAAACCCTCAAGCGGCACTTGGCCGCTATCCACAACGCCCATGTCGATGCTGGCCGCGACAGTCCCGTACGAGACCCGTTGGTGAGAAGGCCAGGGGGTGAAGTCTGCAGTTTGCGCGGCTTGGGGTGGAGATGCTGCGGACACAGGCATGTGCGAGACGAGGCGGGTCGAGAGCTTGTTCCGCCGTCGCACTCGGAAGACGGGCCGCTTTACAGGCGTGGTACTCTATGATTTATATCTTGATAATCAGTCTGTTTATTTTTGAGGAAAGCAGTGTCCACCTACATCGTCACGACCAACGCCGATACCAATGCCCTCGGCTCACTGCGTTGGGCGCTGACCCAGGCCGGCAACGGCGACAGCATTGTCTTCAGCAGCACATTCACCATTACGCTGCTCAGCGAACTGCCTGCTATCCAGGCCGACATCACCATCCAGGGCAACAATTCCGTCATTTCGGGGGGCAACCTCTTTCGCCACTTCTTCGTATATTCGGGCACCGTCAGCATCCAGGACTTGACGCTGCTTGACGGCTTGGCGCAAGGTGGTAGCGGCGGGGCTGGCGGGGTTGGCGGCGGCGGCGGGATGGGCGCTGGCGGTGCGATCTTCGTTGCCAGCGGCGCCGCGGTGTCGGTGCAAAACGTCGGATTCTCCACCAACTCGGCGACCGGCGGCCCGGGCGGCGCCGGTAGCGGCCTGAACGTGGGCGGCGGTGGCGGCGGCGGCTTGGGCGGCGCCGGCGGGTCGGCCACCACGGATGCGGGCGCAGGCGGGGGCGGCATAGGGGTCGGCGCGATGGGCGGTGACCCGGGTGCCACGCCGGGACCAGGCATCGTGGTGTCGGCACTGCCGGGCGGCAACGCGGCAGCGGGGCAGACAGGCGGGGCTTCCGCAGGCGGCGGCGGCGGCGCAGGCACCTCCAACACCGGAGGCGGTGCCGGCGGCGTCAACGGCGGCAGCGCCAGTGGCGGCGGGGGAAGCGACGCGGTCTTCGGTGGTGGCGGTGGCGGCGGAGGCTCCCTCGCCGCGGGGGCCCCTTACAGCGCCGGCAAGGGGGGTTACGGCGGTGGCTCGGGCGGCGGCAATTTCAATGGTGTCGCCCCTGGCTTTGGCGGCGGCGCCGGCGGCAGCAACGGCGACCATGCTGGCACCCTGGGCGGCGGCACCACCGGCGTCAACGGCGGCGGCGGGGCCGGGGTGGGTGGCGCCATCTTCGTGCAACAGGGCGGTAGCCTGACGGTAATCGACGTGGCGCAGCTCACCGGCGGCGCAGTCACCGCTGGCGCGGCGGGTGGCGCGGGGGCGTCGGCTGGGCAGGCGCAAGGCAGCGGCATGTACCTCGACGGCGTGGCGGCCACACTGCAGGTCACCGGCGTCAACGACCAGACCCTCGCCGACGCCATCGCCGGCATCGGCGGCTCTATCAGCAAGACCGGTACCGGCATCCTGCGCCTGACGGGCGCCAACACCTTCGACGGCGGCACCACGGTGAACGCAGGCACCCTGGTGCTGACCGGCACGGGCGCCCTGGCGGCCACCGGGGCGGTGGCAGTCAATGCGGGCGGCACCTTCGACATCACCCCCCTCACCGGCGCTGGCACCACCATCGGTGACCTGTCGGGCACGGGTGCCGGCAGCGTGGT
>JAZJYT010000018.1:0-9533 GCA_040390235.1 Pseudomonadota bacterium
CCGTTCTTCATGGCGGCGTTCTCGGCCGGCAGGCCGAAGGCGTCCCAGCCCATGGGCATCAGCACGTTGAAGCCCTTCATGCGCAGGTGGCGCGTCAACATGTCGTTGATCGTGTAGTTGCGCACGTGGCCCATGTGCAGCTTGCCGCTGGGGTAAGGCAGCATGGAGCAGGCGTAGAACTTCTGCCGGCTGGCGTCTTCGGTGACGCGGTAGGCGTCGCGGGCAGTCCAGTCGGTCTGCGCGGCGCGTTCGACCTCGGTGTGTTGGTATTTGTCTTGCATGGGAGAAAAGGACGCTTTCGGGGGTGGCGCCCGGGACCGGTCCACCCTGCGGCAACGGCACCGGCGCAGCCGGTGCCTGCACTGTGGGGACGATTTTAGGCGCTAGGACCGGATGGCCGCCGCGGGCACGGCCGGCGGCACCGGCCCGGCCGCCGGGTCGGCCACAAAACCGATGCGCGACAGGCCCGCATGCTGCGCCAGCCCGAGCACGGCCACGACCCGGCCGTAGGGCACACCGGCGTCGGCACGCAGCCGCAGTTCGGTGCCCGCGTCCTGGGCGGCGGCCTGCGCCAGGCGCGCCGCCAGCGCCGTGTCGGCCACCGGCTTGTCTTCGAGGAAAGCCTGGCCGGCCTTGTCGAGCACCACCGTCAGGCTGGTGTCGGTGCCCTGGGGCGCGGAGGCCGCCGCCTTGGGCAGGTCGAGGCGGATGCTGCTGGCCAGCAGCGGCGCCGTCAGCAGGAAGATGACCACCAGCACCAGCATGACGTCGACCAGCGGGGTGACGTTGATGTCGCTGATGGGGGCGCCGGCGGCGCCACGGTCGAGCCGGCCGAATGCCATGGCGCTCAGAGGTCGCGCAGGTCCTGCGCGAAGCCTTCCAGGTCGGCTTCGATGCGGGCGATGCGCCGGCCGAACAGGTTGTAGGCCAGCACCGCCGGAATGGCCACCGCCAGCCCGGCGGCGGTCATGACCAGTGCCTCGCCGACCGGCCCAGCGATACGTTCGATGGTGATCTGCCCCGCCCCGGCGATCTCGACCAGCGCGTGGTGGATGCCCCAGACGGTGCCGAGCAAACCGACGAAGGGCGCGATGGCGCCGGTGCTGGCCAGCAGCACCTGGCCGAACTGCAGCCGCGCGGACGCGGCATGCAGCGCCCCGCGCAGCAGCCGGGTCCGGCGCTGCGGCAGGCTGCCCGTGCCAGCCAGGCCGGCTTCGCCACCGGCGGCATCCCCATCCAGCGCGCCCAGGAAAGGCAGCACCAGCCCCTGGGTATCGAACGCCGGCAGGTCGCGCCGGGCATCGGCGACAGAAGGCGCCTGCCAGAAACCGGCCACACTGCGGGCCACCGCGGTGGCCGCGTCGCGCAGCAGCCAGGCTTTCCAGAAGACCAGCACCCAGCTGGTGACGGACAGCAGCAGCAGCAGCACCGCCACCGTACGGGTGACGGCATCGCCCTCTGCGAAAAACCGTGCCGCATCCATGGATACCGGCCTTATTTGAGGCCGAGTACGTCGAACATGTCGAACAAACCGGTCTTTTTGTCCGCCAGGAAACGCACGGCCCGCAGGCTGCCCTGGGCATAGGTGGCCCGGCTGGAGGACTTGTGGGTGATCTCGATACGCTCGCCGGTGCCGGCGAACAACACGGTGTGGTCGCCCACGATGTCGCCGCCGCGGATCGTGGCGAAGCCGATGCTGGAGGGGTCGCGCTCACCGGTGACGCCGTGGCGGTCGTACACCGCACACTCGTCGAGCGAGCGGCCCAGCGCCGCGGCGATCACCTCCCCCATCTTCAGCGCCGTGCCGGACGGTGCGTCGACCTTGTGGCGGTGGTGCGCCTCGATCACCTCGATGTCGTAGCCGGTGGCCAGCGCCTTGGCGGCCAGCTCCAGCAGCTTGAGGGTGACGTTCACCCCCACACTCATGTTGGGCGCCAGCATGATGGCGATGTCGCGCGCGGCCGAGTCGATCTCGGCCTTTTGCGCGGCAGTGAAGCCGGTCGTGCCGATGACGGCGTTCACCCCCCGCTCGCGGCAGGCGGCCAGGTGGGCCAGCGTGCCTTCGGGGCGGGTGAAATCGATCAGGACGCTGGCCCCGGCAACCCCCTGGCGCGGGTCGGCCGTGATGGGCACCCCACTGGCATAGCCGAGGAAGGCCGAGGCGTCGGACGCGATGGCGGGGCTGGAGGCGACGTCGAGCGCGCCGGCCAGCACGCAGTCGTCCGAGGCGCGCACCGCCTCGATCAGCATGCGCCCCATGCGGCCGGAGGCGCCGGCAATGGCCACCTTGTGCCGGGCGGCGGTGGTGGCGGCGGAAGTGGGATGCGCGTTCATACGAAAGGAATGCGGGTTGTCTGTCGGTGGCAAGGGAAGGCGCGGGCGCGCCTTGCGGTCAGCGGCTGGCCGGCCCTTCCAGCGGGGGGTAGGCGACCGGGGCCGCGGGGGCGGCCGCCGTCGCATCGGGGGCGGCCGGCGCGGGCCGGGCCGGGAACTTCTTCAGGCTTTCTTCCGTGGCCTCGAGCCGGGGCACCTTGCCGGTGGCCTTGTGGCGGGTGTCCAGCGAAGCGACGAAATCGGCCTCACTCGGCATCTCGTCACCCTCGAAACGGTCGAGCACGTCGTCCTTGAAAAACACACTCAGGCGGCGCGGCTGGGCCTCGATGCCCGGCCGCTTGATGGTGAACACGTAGTCCCAGCGGTTGCCACGGAAAATACTGGCCAGCAGCGGGGTGCCCAGCACCTCCTTGACCTGCAGCCGGCTCATGCCCGGCTGCAGCGCGGCGACCTGCTCCTTGGACACAAAATTGCCCTGCACCACCTCGATGCGGTAAGGGGTAATGGCAGAGATGATGCCGTTGCTGGCACCGTCTACGGTGCCGCAGCCCGGCAGCAGGACGCCCGCCGCTACGAAGCTTGCGGCCGCGAAGGCGTAACGGCGAAGGAGTTCAGGCATGGGGGTGACACAGGCGATATGATCGAATCATTGTAGCGGCAGGGCCTGCGCCGCCCCCCGCGCGCCGCCTCCGCACGGCTCCTGGAAAGACCCATGCACAGCAATATCGACGACCTCAAGAGCACCGGCCTGAAGGCCACGCTGCCGCGGCTGAAGATCCTGGAGATCTTCCAGACCGGCAAACAGCGCCACATGACGGCCGAAGACGTCTTTCGTGTGCTGCTGGAAGAGCGCTCGGACATCGGGCTCGCCACCGTCTACCGGGTGCTGACCCAGTTCGAGCAGGCCGCCATCCTCAGCCGCCGCCATTTCGAGAGCGGCAAGGCCGTCTACGAACTCAACGAGGGTTCGCACCACGACCACTTCGTCTGCACCAGCTGCGGCAAGGTGGAAGAGTTCTACGACGCCGAGATCGAGCAGCGCCAGCAGGCTGTCGCCAAGGCCAAGGGCTGGCAGGTGCAGGACCACGCCATGGCCCTTTATGGCCTGTGTGAGGACTGCGTAAAACTTCCCGGGCACAGCCGCAGCTAGCGCGCCCGGCCCAGGCGACCTTAGTGGTCGCCTCTTTCCATCGCCCTTTGGTGGCGCTCGACGAATTCCTGGTAGGTGTCGATGCCCCGCAGCTGCAGGATGGTGTTGCGCACCGCCGCTTCGACCAGCACGGCGATGTTGCGGCCGGCCACCACCTGGATCACTGCCTTGCGGATCGGCACACCCAGCACGTCCTGGGTCAGCGGCTCGTAGGGCAGGCGCTCGTAGTCGCGCTCCATCGTTTCCTTGCGCACCAGGTGCACGATGAGCTTGAGCCGCATCTTGCGGCGCACCGCCGTCTCGCCGAAGATGGCCCGGATGTCGAGCAGGCCGATGCCACGCACCTCCAGCAGGTTCTGCAGCAGCTCGGGGCAGCGCCCCTCGATGGTGGCCTGGTTGATGCGGAACAGGTCGACTGCATCGTCGGCCACCAGGCCGTTGCCGCGCGAGATCAGCTCCAGGCCGAGCTCGCTTTTACCCAGGCCCGATTCGCCGGTGATCATCACCCCCAGGCCCAGGATGTCCATGAACACGCCGTGCATGGTGACCCGGTCGGCGAAATGCTTGGACAGGTAGGCCCGCAGCACGTCGATGACGAAGGCCGACGATTCGTAGGTGGAGAACAGCGGGATCTGCGCCCGTTCGCACATCGACACCAGCGCATCGGGCGGCGTCTGCGCGTCGGCCAGGATCAGCACCGGCGGCTCCAGCGTGACGATGCGGGCGATACGCCGCGCGCAGTCTTCCGGCGTGGCGTTGCTCAGGTAGGAGACTTCGCGTTCGCCGAGGATCTGCACCCGGTACGGGTGGATGTAGTTGAGGTAGCCGACCAGGTCGGCGCCCGAGCGCGCAGCACGCACCACCACCTCGTCGAAGCGCCGTTCCGACGCACCCAGGCCGGCGATCCACTCCCAGCGCAGCGATGCGCGGAATTCTTCGAACAGCGCGTCGGCACTGACGACGTTGGGTTTCACTAGGGGCGGTGGGGACTAGGGAGCGAAGCGGGGCCTGGCCGCCTCAGGCGGGCTGGGTGGACTGCCAGCTGGCGATGGTGCCGTGCAGTTCCGCGGCGTCCGTGGAGGACTTGATCTTTTCGCGCAGCGGCGCATCGCTGAGCAGCTCGGCGATTTCCGACAGGATTTCGAGGTGTTTCTGCGTGGCCGCCTCGGGCACCAGCAGGAAGATCAGCAGCACCACCGGGCGTTCGTCCGGTGCGTCGAAGCCGATCGGCTGGGCCAGCTGGAACACGGCGGCCATCGGCGCCTTCAGGCCCTTGATGCGACCGTGCGGAATGGCAACCCCGTGGCCCAGGCCGGTGGATCCCAGGCGTTCACGGGCGAACAGGCTGTCGGTGATGAGGGCACGGCTCAGGCCGTGCAGGCTTTCGAACAGCAGCCCGGCTTCTTCGAATGCCCGCTTCTTGCTGGTGGCATCAACGCTCACAAGCACTTGAGCGGCAGGCAGAATGGATGCGAGGCGATTCATAGCGGGTTTGAGGGGCGGATTATGCACCCGCCTACCGGGAAACCACCTATTTCGCGCCGCACTGGCGCGCCGGAGCAACACCCGGGGCCAAGCCGCCGGGCGCGCCGCCGAATGGCGGCGCAAGGGCCCATCACATCAGGCGTTTCGGGGCACCATGGTGGTGGTCCTGTACGCGGTCCTTGTGCCGCACCACCTGGCGATCGAGCTTGTCTACCAGTTCGTCCACTGCTGCATACAGATCCGAATGGGCACTCTCGGCGAACATGTCGCTGCCCTTGACATGGATATTGCACTCGGCGCGCTGGCGCCCCTGCTTTTCCTTTTTCTTTTCCACGGTGAGCAGGACTTTTACGTCCACGACCTGGTCGAAGTGCCGCGTGATCCTGTCCAGCTTGGTGATCACATAGCCGCGCAGGGCGGGAGTGACATCGAGGTGGTGACCACTGATCGTCAAGTTCATAAAGGTGCCTCCAAAGGTAGCGCCGGTTGAAATTCCACCCCGGACCCGGGGCGGATGCGAACTCGTTTTTCTCTGGTCGATCCACTATGCGCCGGGCCCGGCGCCAAAGCAATCGGGGCGGCCATTTTTTGTCATGCAATCGACACGACCCTCTTGTGTCTTCCTTGTAAACCCTTGAGAACATTGGACTTTTTTGCCAGGCCTGGACATGTAAATTCCTTTGTCGAGCGTTCCGTACGGTCTCTCGACCCTGCTGCCAAAGGGGTAAAACCCGGGCCGCGGCACGGGCGATCCGGGGGCTGCACGGCTATGGTGCGGTGCCATAATCGGCCCAGCCCTTTATCTGGAGAAAAGCGCCGTGGAAACCTACCCGAGTCGGTAGCTTTCCCCTCCCGTGAACGCATCGGGGGTGGAAAGCCAGCCCCCTTCCCCCCGTCACCGATGCCCACACCTTACGGGAGCGCGCCATGCTCAATATTTTTTCGCTCGCCAACGGCCGGCTTGTCCAGGAAGAGATCGAATCGCTGGAAGAACTCGCGCGGTTCCAGCCGATCTGGGTCGACCTCGAGTCCCCCACCATCGAGGAAAAACGCTGGATCAAGCAGCACTACGCCCTGTCCATTCCCGAGGACGCGACCGGCGAGGACATCGAGGAATCGGCCCGCTTCTACGAAGAAGACAACGGCGACCTCCATGTGCGCAGCGACTTCCTGATCGCCGACGACGAGGAGCCGCGTTCGGTCCGCGTGGCCTTCATCCTCAACCAGCACAACGAAGGCAACAAGAGCCGGGGGGTGCTGTTTTCCATCCATGACGAGGACGTGCCGGTGTTCCGCCTGCTGCGCCTGCGCGCCCGCCGCGCACCGGGGCTGATCGAGGATGCCAAGGACGTGCTGCTGAAACTCTTCGACGTGGACGCCGAATACTCGGCCGACACGCTGGAGAACATCTACGACGAGTTGGAGAAAGCCAGCATCAAGGTGCTGTCGGGCGACGTGACCGACGCCCTGGCTGGCGAGGTGCTGGCCGCCATCGCGCTGCAGGAAGACATGAACGGGCGTATCCGCCGCAACGTGATGGACACCCGCCGCGCGGTCAGCTTCATGATGCGCAGCCGCATGCTCAACGCCGAACAGTTCGAGGAGGCACGCCAGATCCTGCGCGACATCGAGTCGCTGGACAACCACACGGCCTTCCTGTTCGACAAGATCAACTTCCTGATGGACGCCACCGTCGGTTTCATCAACATCAACCAGAACAAGATCATCAAGATCTTCTCGGTCGCCAGCGTGGCCCTGCTGCCGCCTACGCTGATCGCCAGCATCTACGGCATGAACCTCAAGTTCCCCGAGTTCGAAGCGCTGGGCAAGGCGGCTTACCCCTATGTGCTGATGCTGCTGGTCGGCAGCGCCGTCGTCCCTATGCTCTATTTCCGCCGCAGGGGTTGGTTGAAATAGCCCACCCCCAGGCTACGCACTTCGTGTCTTCGCCTTCCCCCTCAAGGGGGCGGCGTCTTGCGCCCGGCGGAGCCGGATCGCTGACGCCCCCGAATGGCCCGCCTCGTTTTACGAGGACTGGAAAAAGTTGCCGATGATGGCCTGGGCGTAGCGGCTGGCAACGGCGGCCACGAAGGCGGGGAAGTCCACGTGGGCGGTGTCGTCGGCGCGGTCGGAGATGGTGCGGACCGCGGCGAAGGGGATGCCGTAGTCCCAGCAGACCTGGGCCACGGCGGCACTTTCCATGTCCACCGCGGCCACGTCGGGCAGGGCCGCGCGCAGTGCGGCGGCTTCGGCCAGAGCACAGACAAAACGGTCGCCGCTGGCCAGCGGGCCCTGGTGAACCCGGCAGTCCGATAAACCGAACTGCGCCACCGAGGCCGCCTCGAACAGGTCCCGCCGGACCAGCGCCGTGCGCGCGGCCTGCGCCAGCGCCGCGGACAGCGCCGCGTCCGCCGCAAAACGCGACCGGCCGTAGAGCGGTACCTCGTGGCGCGGGAACAGCGGCGAGGCGTCCATGTCGTGCTGCACGAATGCCGTGGCTACCACCACGTCGCCCACCCGCACGCCCGGGCCGAGCCCGCCGGCCACGCCGGTGAAGACGATGCGTTCCACGCCGAAACGCTCGGCCAGCACGGCCGCCGTGGTGGCCGCGGCGACCTTGCCGATGCCGCACAGGGCCAGCACCACCGGCTGGCCGTGCAGCGTGCCCACGGTGAACTGGCGGCCGGCATGGACCACCGGAGCCGCGGTGTCCCGCAACAGGGCGGCCAGGCCGTGCTGCTCCTCCGGCAGGGCGCTCAGCACGCCGGTGAGGGGCAAGGCGGCGCCCTCCTTCAGGCCTTGTCCCGCAACTCGCGGCGCAGGATCTTGCCGACCGGCGTCTTGGGCAGCTCGGTGCGGAACTCGATGATGCGCGGGCGTTTGTAGCCGGTGAAGTTGGCGCGGCAGTACTCCGCCACCTGCTGCTCGGTGATGGCGGGGTCGCGCCGCACCAGCACCAGCTTGACGGCCTCGCCCGTCTTGTCGTCGGGCACCCCCACGGCGGCGCATTCGGCGATGCCCGGCATGGCGGCCACCACGTCCTCCACCTCGTTGGGATATACGTTGAAGCCGCTGACCAGGATCATGTCCTTCTTGCGGTCCACGATTTTGAAATAACCGCGCTCGTCCACCACCCCGACGTCGCCGGACTTGAAGAAGCCGTCGGCCGTCATGGCCTTGGCCGTCTCGTCCGGCCGCTGCCAGTAGCCGGCCATCACCTGGGGACCGCGGATGGCGATCTCGCCGCGCTCGCCCATGGCCACCTCCTGGCCCTCGTCGTCTATCAGCTTCATCTCGGTGGACGGTATCGGCATGCCGATGGTGCCGGTATAGGCCTTGCTGGTGGTCGGGTTGCAACTGACCGAAGGCGAGGTTTCCGACAGGCCGTAGCCCTCGCAGATCGGGCAGCCGGTCTTTTCCAGCCAGCGCTGGGCCACGGCCGCCTGCACAGCCGAACCGCCCCCGACGGACAGCCGCATGTGGCTCCAGTCCACCGAGGCGAAATCCGGGTGGTTGACCAGGCCGTTGAACAAGGTATTGACTGCCGGAAAGCAGTGGAAACGGTGCCGGGACAGCTCCTTCAGTGTGCCGGCCAGGTCGCGCGGGTTGGGGATCAGCAGCACCTTGCCGCCGATACGCAGCGACAGCATCAT
Source organism: Pseudomonadota bacterium (assembly GCA_040390235.1). Taxonomy (GTDB): domain Bacteria; phylum Pseudomonadota; class Gammaproteobacteria; order Burkholderiales; family Burkholderiaceae_C; genus Xylophilus. The sequence continues at coordinate 8,623 of JAZJYT010000018.1, forward strand.
GTTCACCGTGAAGGCGAAGATGTGGTACAGCGGCAGCGCGCACACGGTGACGGTCTGCTGGTCCTTGGGTATGCCGCGCATGGCCGGTTCGTGCCAGGCCTCGGACTGCAGCACGTTGGCGACCACGTTGCGGTTCAACAGCACTGCACCCTTGCTGACGCCGGTGGTGCCGCCGGTGTACTGCAGCAGGGCCACATCGTCCGGGCCGATCTCGGGCGGGTCGAAATGCCCCTGTCCGCCCTTGGCCAGGGCATCGCTGTAACGCACCGCGCCGGGCAGCCGGTAGGGCGGCACCAGCTTCTTCACGTTGCGCACCACGTAGTTGACGATGGCTCCCTTGACGAAGCCCAGGCTGTCGCCCAGGGCGCACAACACCACGTGCTTCACCGGCGTGGCGCTGATGCACTGCTCCAGCGTGCAGGCGAAATTCTCGACAATGACGATAGCCTTGGCGCCCGAATCCTTCAACTGGTGTTCGAGCTCGCGCGGTGTGTAGAGCGGGTTGACGTTCACCACGACACAGCCCGCGCGCAGGATGGCCGCCACCGCTACCGGGTACTGCGGCATGTTGGGCATCATGATCGCCACGCGGTCGCCCCGCACCAGGCCCAGTCCCTGCAGGTAGGCGGCGAAACGCCGGCTGGCCTTGTCGGTTTCGGCATAGGTCACGTCGCGGCCCATGAAGTTGTAGGCCACACGGTCGGCGTTGGTGCGCAGGCTCTCGTCGATCAGCGCCACCAGCGAGCGGTACTGCGTGGGATCGATGTCCGCCGGCACACCTTCGGGATATTGCGACAACCAGATTTTTTCCATCATGTCTCCTGAACCGCGATTGTGAGAGAAAGCGCCGGTGCTCCTACTCGATGGCCTTGCCCATATCCTCGACGACCTTCTTGGCATCGCCGAACACC
>JAZJYT010000019.1:0-92254 GCA_040390235.1 Pseudomonadota bacterium
CTGTCATTCCAAAACCGCTTTGCGGTTTTTCCCTTCTTGATGTCCTGTGCCCGGTATGCCCCACCGGCCGCGGGAGTGCTGGTGGGACCGCTGCACTCCTGCGGAGTGGTCGCTTGTCGGCGGCCCTGTAGGTTCAGACAACTGACGACCTGCGCCGCGGATACAGAGCGTTCGACAAAGGCCCTCCGCGAGGAGGGTAGGGCAGTCGATCCCACCCCCGTGGCCGGTGGTGGTACCCGGGCACAGGAAATCAAGGAAGGAGCCGCCGCAGGCGGCGGAGGGACATTCCAGTGCCCGGGTACCACCGCCGGCCACTCCCCGAAGCATTGACCATGGGAGGTCCGCACCCGCACCCGCTCCCGAACCCGCCCCAGGATTCCCGACATCGCCAAAGGCCCGTCCCTGCATAATTCACCGCAACACTGCAGGAGCCCGCCGCATGGCCGCCATCACCGCCGTTTATCCCGGAACTTTCGACCCCATCACCCTGGGCCACGAGGACATGCTGCGGCGTTCCGCCCAGCTGTTCGACAACGTCATCGTGGCCGTCGCCGCGGGCCACCATAAGAAGACCCTGTTCACCCTGCAGGAGCGCATGGACATGGTGCGCGAGGCCATGCAGGCCTACCCGCAGGTGAAGGTGGAAAGTTTCAGCGGCCTGGTGCGCGACTTCGTGGTGGCGCGCGGCGGCAAGGCCATGGTGCGCGGCCTGCGTTCGGGCACCGACTTCGACTACGAGTTCCAGCTGGCCGGCATGAACCGCAGCCTGGCGCCGGACGTGGAAACCGTGTTCCTCACGCCCAGCGCCGAGTACCAGTTCATCTCCAGCACACTGGTGCGCGAGATCGCCACGCTGGGCGGCGAGGTGGACAAGTTCGTGTCCGCGGGGGTGCACCGCAAGCTGCTGGCCAAGGTGGCGTCCCTGGCCGCGCCGGCGGCCTGACGCAGGGAGGCCCCCAGCGCCTGGGAAAGCTGAACCCGGTGCGCAGGCGCCAGGTGCGCTGTACCGGGAGGACGTCCGAAGTTTGCAGGAATTCGCTCGCCGTCATGATGGGCAACACCCCATCGTCGTGGTAGTCGGTGTCGTAGGGCGTGTTCATCTCGACCGTCATGGCGCTGCTCTCCTTCAGGCCCAGCTCGTCCTTGCCCCCGAGGTAGACCGGAACATCGTCCATCTTCTGCCCGTTGGCGGAGAGAAAACGGATCACCGGCACGAGCTTGCGCGGCTCGGGCGCGTAGTGGCCGCTGTGGGTGGAAATACTGGTGCAGTGCCCGTCCAGAAAGCTGATGTCGCCCGCGCACAGCACCTCTTGCCCGGAGAGGTAGGAGGAGTGGAAGAACTCCTTGCCCGACCGCTTTTTTTCGGTCTCGTGGTTGGCCATGAAAAGGCCTTGGTGGGTGAAGACATAACCAAAACAGAAGCGGCGGTGTTTCTCCTGCGGAAAATTCATCGCCCGGTTGCTGGAGGTATCGGCCGGTATCTCGCACAGGAGGGGACCGCTGGCGTCCAGCTGCCATGCCTGGCCGCCGCTGAACGTCAGCCTGAACCGCGCCCGCTCGCTGGCCTTCAGGTAGTTCAGGCTGTCGCGGTGTTTGTAGTCCTCGCTGTGGCCATGGTCGGTCATCGTTTTGCCGAAGCGCTCTTCGATATGGTTCGGCAGCACCGCGGGGGAGCACTTCAGTATCGCGAGCAGCTCCGTTGTCACCTGGCGCTCCAGCGCATCCAGTGTCCGTTTCCGGTGGAATGTCGCGTGTGTGGACGACGGTGCCACGGTGTGCTGCGGCCTGACGTGGGAGGAGCGCGGGCGCGTCAGTGCCACCGGACCGTTGCGCTGGATAGGCATGACGCCATTGGAACGCCCGCGCGTCGTGACCTGGTCGGGCAGCGTGACCGTGGGCTCGGCTTGCAGCGGGACAAAGGGCGATACGGGTAGTTGCCTTTTCCAGAAGGCCGCCATCACCCGGAAAAGGTCGCACAGCACCAGCGCCTGCGCTATCGGGGCGTGGCCGCTGCGGTGTATTTCGTCGAGCAGCTCGGCTGTCGCGAAGACCACGTCATCGCGCAGCGAGTCGCCCAATGACGCGAGGAAGGCGGTGGAGGTCGGCAGTTGGGTAGGCACGCGGTGTTCCGGGCTTGGGCGCTGTTTCGGTTACCCGAAATGGGGCCTGTCGGTTGGCTTGACCGGCGCATGCCGCCGGGCGCGGGTGGGTTCTCTCAGCGGGGGGCCGGCCTGCGGGCCCGGCAACAGTTCGCCGCGCTTGCGCTGGGTGGTCAGCAGCGGTTTCAGGGGGCCGTAGACCCCTTCGAGCTGCCGCCTTTCCCGGTCCTCGTAGCCCTCTCCCAGAAAGAGGAAGCGCAGCCTGTCGAGGTCGTAGCTGCCCATGCCCGCGGTCTGCAGCGCCTGCTCCGTCCAGCCGCCCGCGTTCAGGCGCACCAGGCTGGCCACGCAGGGCTTCTGGCTTTCACCCAGGGGGTGCAGTTCCAGGCAGGCCCCCGGATCGAACACGTTCTTCGGGTACAGCATCAGGATGGCGGTCAGCAGGTGGCGCGGCAGGGGCTTGTAGTGGCCCGAATGGTCGTTGATCGCGACGATCTTGCCATCCGTCACCAGCATCTTTCCGGCACAGATGACGGGCCGGCCGGCCGTGGCGGTCGAGTGGTGCAGCCTGCCGATCTCGTGCGGGTAGATGTAGAGTTCTTCCTTCTCGTCGATGATGAAGGCGCAGTTGTGCGTCTCGGTGGTGTAGAGCTTTCGCTCCAGCATGCCCGCATGGTCGAAAGTGGTCTTGTAGAGCAGGCCATCCATGATATCGACGTGCCGCTTGGACCGCTTGCCCTTGCCGTCGTAGCGGACCACGGATTGCTGCTCTTCGTATCCCTTGCCCTCGTTGAAGAACATCGCCTCCTTCCCGAAACCGATCTTCATCTTCGCTTCGAGGAACACCGGGAATGAGGGCGCGCCCTGCGGGAAACCCTCCTGCCGGGCCTGCTCTTCGTCCTCCGACAGCGTGAGCCATTTCTCGAAGTGGAAGAAGGCCGCGCTGTTGCTCTGGAAGTTGAAGGCGAATCCGCAGTAGTACTCCGACATGTGCGCGGGCGACATGGACCGGAGCTCCTTGCCGCTGCGGGAGAATTTTCCCTCCATCGCGTCGGCCATGTCGTCGATGTTCTCGTCGGTCAGGAACAGCTCCAGCTTCAGCAGCATGTTGAACTTGGCATCGGCGGTGCGGTGCGTGCCTTCCAGCAGCTTGAGCAGGCCGTCGAACTGGGTGTTCGACGAATCGAAGCGGCCCGCCACGCGCTTGGCCACCAGCCCTATCACGTGGTCGCACTGCCTGGCGATGTCTTTCAGGTCCTGCCGCCGGACGGGGTAGTAGGCATCGTTGCCCTGCGGCCGCTGGTGGTAGTGGTTGAGGTGCTGCTTCAGCGTGCGCACGGCCTGGCCGATCTGCAGGTCCATGGCCATGGTGTCCAGCCCCATGTGGCGGCTGCCCAGGCCTACCAGGCTCGACAGCATCCGCGCGGTATTGCTCTTGCCGGCCAGGGTGTCGAACTCCTGGGTGGTGGGGGGCTCCTGCACCACGGAAATTTTGTAGCGGCTCATGCGGCCATGCTACCGCCGGGCTGCTGTGGCCGGGCCATGATTAACACCCGGCTGGCGTATCCATGCGACAGCATGGGAGCGCCCAAAAAAAATTGGCAAAAAAAATCTGGATATAGCTTAGGCTGGATTTAACAACTTTGTCCCCACGCTAACGGTCGAGCATAAGGTCGAACATTACGGTCGAGCAATTGCGCGGCAATTCGAACAATTCACGGACGGTCCAGGCATGCCCCGAGAAAGATCACGCCAGGTCACCTTGCAGCCCGTTTCACCCATGGTGTCGCTGGGCCTGGTGTCCCGGTTACTCGACGACAGCTACCTCGCCGGTACCGAGGCCCACCACCAGTGGAAGCGCAAGCTGCTCAACTGGGCCGGCCACAAGATCGACGGCCAGCTCGAATACAGCCTCAAGCACAAGTTCTACAACGAAAAGGGCCTGACGGCGGTGAGCCTCAGCCTCAGCGTGCCCATCATGGTGGTCAGCGCCGTCGGCGCGGGCGCCATCACCGCCGGCACCAAGGGCATCGCCACCCCGCTGGCGCTCGGCGCGCTCGCGGCCGGCGCCTGGGCCGCCAACCAGGTGGCCGATGCCGTCACCGAGCTGGTGCGCAACCAGTACCGCCAGGTCCGCATGCACCATTGGCTGCAGGACTACCCCGATGCGCGCCAGGAGATCGAGAACAAGGGCGAGAAGCTGCTGCTCATGGAGGACAGTTGCGACTCCATCCGCCGCGCGGTAGACCACTTCCGCAAGACCGGCAGGGCAGCCAACGAAGTGGCCAAGACCATCCAGACCACCCATATGGGCCAGTACACCAACTGCTCGGAAGTGGTGAAGATGGCGAAGCAGCAGATGAAATTCATCCACGAGCTGCAGAAGACCGAGCGCTACCTCGTGCCGGCGCTGGACCTGGCCATCCTGCTGCGCAACACCCAATCGGCGCTGTGCAAGAAATGGCGCGGCATGCAGAATTCGTACACCAACGCCCTGGGCAACTTCTTCCTCACCGGCGACCACTCCAGCTGCAACTTCTGCTACGCGCCGGAGGGCCGCTCGCCCTTGCCCCGCAAGGGACTCAACGGCGGTGGCGCGATGGCGCGGATCGGCGTCCTGCACTACGGCGACCGGGCCGAGGCGCTGGACGACGAGGTCAAGCGCCTGGTGCAGATGCGTGAGGTGTTCGGCACCGACCTCAGGCTCACCGTCCGGCCGCCCCGCGACATCGACGGCATGGCCCGGCAGCGTTATGCCGCCCTGCTGGTCGATGCCGCGCGCCACTACGACAAGCCGGACTTCGCCAAGCGCACCCGGCACTACGTCAGCAACTACATCTCCCGCACCACCCGGGGCGAGAAGTTCCTGCAGGTGTTCAACCGCAGCAGCGCGCTGGCCCTGGGTGTGGGCACGGCCTCCGTCGGCAGCGTGTTCAACACGGGCGTGGTGGTGCCGCACATCGTGGCGCCCCTCCAGGACGCCATCAAGATCCCGCACGGCCTGGTCAGCGGCCTGCAGCTCAGTTCTCTCAACTCCCTGGTGGATGGCGCCGTCGACAAGGTGGGCGCCAAGGTGGCCAGCTTCACCGGCTCGGCGGTCAAGACCAGCGTGAACCTCACCGCCAAGGGCGTGGTCGAAGGTGCCAAGCTCGGCACCAAGATCGTGACCGGCCTGGTCGAGTCGGAGCCCGACGAACTGTCGGGCGAGCGGATCAAGAAGACCGGCAAGCACATAGGCGACAGCATGTTCAAGAAGGTGGCACGCCACCTGCAACAGGCCGCCGACGCGCTTCAGACGATCGAGGGCACGAGCTACAGGCTCAGCGGCTGCGAGGGGGCGATGGCGTTTGGTGCCGATGTGGGCGAATTCATCTGGCACCTCGACAAGTCCATTCGCTACCTCGACCACTGCATGAAACTGGTGGACCACATGGCCCGCGGCGTGGAAGCGTGGTCCGCGATGGAGGGCGAGTTGTGGGTCTCCGTGGAGGCCACGTCCATGCAGTTCCTCTCCCGAGGCTGCAAAAACTGCGCCTGCCACGACAAGACGCTCGGCTTGTCCTTCAGTGCCTGCTACGGGCCGGGCGTGCAGGCCTCGGCGCCCAAGCGGCGCATGTGACCTGGGCTGTCTTTGGGCCCGGCCCGGGCCCAGGGGTGGTGCCCCCTTCCCCCGGGGTCCCGCAAACGCTACCATCCGCCGTCAATAACTGTAATAACAACAGGAGACGGCATGGGCAAAGACAGGGGCAACGAAGCCACGGCCAGCGGTGTCAGTCGCCGCTCGGTCCTGGTCGGCAGCAGCGGCGCGGCGCTGGGCCTGGGGTTGGCGCAGCGGGTGCTGGCTGCCGGCGATCCGGTGGTCGAAACGGCAAGCGGCAAGGTGCGCGGCATCGCCGAGCCCGGCGTGCACGTCTTCAGGGGCGTCCGCTACGGCGAGACCACGGGTGGCATCCACCGGTTCATGCCGCCGGTCAAGGCCCGGCCCTGGGCCGGTGTGAAGGACGCACAGGCCTACGGCAACTCCTGCGCGCAGTTGCCGGGCGCCGCCTACCCCATCGCCGCCTGGTACACCAAGATCGAGCCGGTGAGCGAGGACTGCCTGTTCCTCAACGTCTACACCCCGGCCGCCTCGCACAGCCAGCGCCGGCCGGTCATGGTCTGGCTGCATGGCGGGGCCTGGGGCGGCTGCGCGGGCTCGGCGCCGGGCTTCGACGGTACCCACCTGGCGCGCGACAACGACGTGGTGGTGGTCACCATCAACCACCGCATCAACATCTTCGGCCACATGGTGCTGGAGACGAAGGATGCGCGTTTTGCCGACAGCGGCAACACCGGCGTGCTCGACATGGTGGCGGCGCTGCAGTGGGTGCGCGACAACATCGCCGGCTTCGGCGGCGACCCGAAGAACGTCACCATCTTCGGCCAGTCGGGCGGGGCGGCCAAGGTCGCCACGCTGATGGCCTTTCCGCCGGCGCGCGGGCTGTTCCACAAGGGCATCATGGAGAGCTTTTCGGGCGGCATCCACCTGCGCACGCCCGACGAGGCAGCCGACATGGCCTACCGCTGCGCCAAGGCGGCCGGCCTGCAGAGGGCCGATGCGAAGGCGATGCAGGCCCTGCCGATGGACCAGCTGATCGCGACCATGAAGACCATGACCGATGCGGTCTACCCCATCCTCGACCACCGGAACTTCACCCACCACCCCTACGACCCCGGCCTGCCGCCGCAGTCGGCCAACATCCCGCTGATGATCGGCAATGCGGCCACCGAATGCACTTGGTGGATGGGCAGCGACCTGAAGAACTTCCAGATCGAAGATGCCGACACCCGCAGGCGCATCGGCCGCTACCTGAGCGTCGATGCCAGCGAGACCAACCGGCTGGTCGACATCTACCGCGACGCGATGCAGGGCGCGACGCCGGTGGACCTGATGATCGCCATCGTCACCGACTTCCAGTTCCGCAAGAACACCATGCACATCGCCGACATGAAGGCCACCGATGGCAAGGCACCGGTGTACTACTACGTGTTCGACTGGAAGACGCCGGTCTACGGTGGGGTGCTGCGCACGCCCCATACCCTGGAAGTGCCCTTCGTCTTCGGCTCGACCGAGGCCGCGGTGGCGTCGGTCGGCACCGGGCCGGAGGTCGCGGCACTGACCAGGACCTTCCAGTCGACCTGGGCCGCCTTTGCCCGGAGCGGCAACCCCAACAACCCGACCCTGCCGCAGTGGCCGGCCTATGACGAGAAGACCAAACCGTCGATGATGCTCGGCCTGCAAAGCCGTGTCGAGAACGACCCGGGCGGCGTGCCGCGCCGGGCAATGGCCGCACTGCCGGCCTATGAGTACGCGGTGCCATTGAGCTACAACCGCGCATAACGCGCATAAGACCGGCCGGACACAAGGCGGCTTTCGACCTGCGCAGCCCCACCAACCCTTGGAGACACACCATGACAACAACAGGCATCACCCCCACCAGATTCGCCGGCCTGTGCGCTGCCGCCGCGCTGTCCATCGCGGTGGGGGGGCTGGCCCAGGCCCAGGCAGCGCCGGCGGCTACCGCTGCTGCTGCCGACGACACGCCCGTGCCCAAGGTCTTCGGCAAGCGCTTCCCCCCGCTGACCGCGGCCGACATGACACCCGAGCAGAAGGCCATGGCCCGCAGCATGGCGCGCGGCCCGCGCGGCGGGCTGCGGGGCCCGGCCAGCGCCTACCTGCGCAGCCCGGAACTGGGCGAATCGCTGCAGAAGGTGGGCGAGGTGGTGCGCTACCGCATGACCTTTCCCGTGGGTCTGCGCGAGCTGGCGGCCGCCCAGGTATCGCGCTACATGAATTCGCCCTACGAGTGGGCGGCCCACAGCGTGCAGTCGGTGGACGGCGGCATCGGCAAGGACACCATCGAGGCCATTGCCCTCCACCGGCATCCGCCGCACATGAAGCCGGAGGAAGTGGCGGTCTACGACTTCACCGAGGACCTGCTGCAGAAGCATGCCGTGAGCGACGCGCACTTCAAGGAGGTGCAGAGCCGCTGGGGCGACCGGGGCGTGATGGACCTGACGGGGGTCATCGGCTACTTCGTCGTAGTCGGCATGGCGCTCAACGTCGACGAACACCCGGCCCCTCCGGGCGCGAATCCGCTGCCCCGGCTGGCGGCGAGGTAGGCCAGGCCTGCGGCCTACGCATGCGGCACGCAGGCGCGTGCGCTTCAGCCGCGGTGGGCCGCTTCGATGGCCGCGACGTCGATCTTGCGCATCGTCATCATCGCGTCGAAGACACGTTTGGCCGCGGCGCGGTCCGGGTCGGCCATGGCCGTCGTGAGGGCGCGTGGCGTGATCTGCCAGGACAGGCCCCACTTGTCCCTGCACCAGCCGCAGGCGCTCTCCTGGCCGCCATTGCCCACCACCGCGTTCCACAGGCGGTCGGTTTCGGCCTGGTCGTCGGTCGCCACCAGGAAGGAGAAAGCCTCCGAATGCTTGAACGCCGGACCGCCGTTCAGGCCGAGGCAGGGGATGCCGAGCACGGTGAACTCGACCGTCAGCACGTCGCCCTGCTTGCCCGCGGGATAGTCACCGGGCGCGTGCTGGACCGCTCCCACCGCGCTGTCGGGGAAGGTCCTGGCGTAGAACTGCGCGGCGTCCAGGGCGGTGCCGTCGTACCAGAGACAGATCGTGTTCTTGGGAGCCATGTCGTTCCAACCCGTGGTGGTAGTGGTGCGCCATGCTACTGCGCGGGCCTGGGAGCGCAACCGATTTGACATTTGGGAACCGGCGTTACGCGCGTTACCGGCGACGCGGGGGAGGCCCCCTTATTCGTCCGTGGCCTCTCCCGCGCCCGCCGTGGCCACCGCGGGTGCGGCAGCAGCAGAAGCAGGGGCCGCGGCATGGGCCGCCGCCTCCGCATGCTGCCCCACCGGCTGCGGGTCCGCCGGCTGGCTCATGTCGGTGGCGTCGTCGATCAGCGGCTTGTCCACGCTGTCGTGGATCACGTCGTGCACGAAGCGCAGCTTAAGCAGTGCGCCCTGCGACAGGGCGAAGGGGTAGGCGTCGTCCTGGCCCAGGCTGCGGTTCAGGCTGTTGAGCATCAGGGTCACCGGCACCCACTGCTGCACCAGCTGGTCGAAGTCGGTCTCGTGCGACTCGAAGGGATTGGCCACCGTGTCGGGTGCGTCGCCGCCGCCGCCGGGGACTTCGACCGACGTGTGGTAGGCCGCGGCGGTTTCCAGCAGGTCGACCATGTGCAGGTAGTGGGCCCAGGTTTCGGCCCAGTCTTCCCAGGGATGGGAGGTGGCGTAGGCGCTCACGAAGTTGTCCTGCCACGCGATGGCGCCGTGGTCGGCCCCGTAGTGCTGCTGCAGGGCCTGGCCGTAGTCGCGCCGCTCGTCGCCGAAGACGGCGCGGAAGGCGTCGACGCGGCCCTGCTCGCGGATCAGGCGGTCCCAGTAGAAGTGGCCGGATTCGTGGCGCAGGTGGCCCAGCAGGGTGCGGTAGGGTTCACGCAGCAGCACGCGGCGGCGTTCGCGTTCGGCGTCGTCGGCCTCGGCGATGTTCAGGGTGATCAGGCCCTGGTTGTGGCCAGTCATGATGCGCGGGCCGCCAGGCAGGTCGGCCAGGAATTCGTAGACCGGGTCGGGCTTGTCGGTGGCCATGCCGTCGGTGGAGGCCAGGCCCAGGCGCGCCAGGGTGTAGAACAGGCGGCGCTTGGCCACCTCGATGCGGTACCAGCGCTGGCGGTTTTCCAGGATGGACAGGTCGGGCAGCACCCGCGTCTGGCGGCACGACACGCAGAGGGTGTTGGGGTCGTGTGTTTCCACGGTGAAGTTGCAGGCCTGGTACAGGTCGTGGTTGAGGCACAGGCGGTACTGCCGCGGTGCGCCTTCGAGGGGGTGTTTGCGCTGCCATAGCGGCGCCGCTGGCGGGACAGGAGCCGCAGGGGCCGCGGTGCCGCAGGCCTCTTCGGCGGCGCCCTCCGAAGGCGCGGGCAAGGGCGGCAGCTCCAGCGCGGCCATGGTGAGCAGGTCGGGCAGGAAAGCCAGGGCCGAGCCGCAGTAGAGGCACTGCACGTTCTCGAAGAAGACCGGGTGGCCGCAGTTGTCGCAGTTGAAGATTTTCATGGCATCAGCAAAAAAAGGGCAGGCCGCAGGCGCATGCTGCGCCGCAGACCTGCCCTGGCGAAGAGCCTGGCACCGCGCGCGGCGCGACGCCAAGCCTCCGACGATACCGCGTCGGGCTTTAACGCACGACGATGTTGTTGCGCACGTCGCGCACGTTCTTGGTGTTGCGTGCGATGGTTTCGGCGTTCTTCTTTTCGGTTTCCGACTTGGCGAAGCCCGAGAGCTGCACCGTACCATTGAGGGTTTCCACGCTGATCGAGGTGGCGGCCACCGTCTTGTCTTCGGCGTACTTGGCTTTCACCGCGGTGGTGATGGCAGCATCATCGACGTAGGAGCCGACGGTTTCCTGGTGGCGCGCGACGGAACAGCCCGCCGTCACGATGGTGGCACCGGCAAAGGCGGCGAAAGCAAGGGCACGGGCGTATTTCATGGTCAATTCCTCGGGTATCTAGTTAGGCGGAAAACGGGTGGCAGTGCGGTAGTGGAGGGGACTGGCCGGCGTACGGCACCACGTACGCCAGCTGGCGGTTCTGGGGTCAGCGGTGCATCCAGTCGGTCAGCTCGTCGGCATGTTCTTCCTCGTCGGCAAGGATGCCTTCGAGCATGCGGCGGGTGGTCGGGTCCTTGTCGCCGATCTTCTGGATCATCTGGCGGTAGGACTCGACGGCGATGCGCTCGGCGATCAGGTTGGCGCGCACCATGTCGTGCAGGTCCAGCGCATCGTCGTAGTCGGCGTGGCTGCGGCCCAGCAGGCCGGTGGGGTTGAAGTCGGGCTCGCCGCCGAGCTGCACGATGCGTTCGGCGAGCAGATCGGCATGGCCGGCTTCCTCGGTGGCATGCACGTTGAATTCGTTGGCGATGGCGGCCGAGTGCACGCCGGTAGCGGTGAAGTAGTGGCGCTTGTAGCGCAGCACGCACACCAGTTCGGTGGCCAGTGCGTCGTTGAGCATCTTCACGATGGCAGCGGCGTAGGGGCTGTTGCTGGCAGTGACTGCGCCGTCTTCCATGTGGGCGGTAGCGGCCGCACGCAGCGCATTCTTGTCGAGTGTCATGCCGCCCGTATCGTCCAGCGGCTTCTGGCCGGCCTGGGGCCGGTCGGAAAGGGTTGCGGTGTTCATTCGTGGTCCTTCTTGTCGGATGTTGTTGTCCTGGCCGCCAGCAGCGACAGCGCAAGGTTGGAAACCTGGGAAGATTTCAGTGCCGCGACCGCAATGCCGCCCAGCGACACCAGCTTCCACGGGCGCACGACGACCAGCACCGCACCGACCCCGGCGGCCACCGCCATGAGTTTCCAGGGCCGGCGCTGCGCGTATTCGGCGACGACCGGCTGGGCGATGGCGACGGCGGCGCGTGCCGGGTGGAATTCCCACCAGGCCTGCACCGAGCGCTTGGCCACCGACCAGAGCCCGTCGGCCTGGCCGTGTGTGTATTCGTCCTCCCCCTGGTCTCCAGGGGCGGTGGAGGCCGGCGCGCTACCCGCCGCGGTGCCTGAGGATGCGCTGCGCGCCGTCCGGGAGGCGGGCTGCAATTCCCGCATCAGTGCGGCGCGCGAGGCGGCCAGGCGCTCTTTCGCGCTCGGTTCCGGCTTGTCGGTGCCGGCGCTCATTTGCCTTCTCCCGCGATGCGCAGCGCGTGGATGTCGGCATCCACCTGCGCCTTGATGTCGGCGAACTGGTTCGTCGGTATCGGCTTTTTCGCAATGAAGAAGGCGATCAACGCCGCCAGCAGCGCCACCCCCGGCACCACGAACAGCGCCCAGTGCGTGCTGTGCTGCACCGCACCCAGCATGGCGGCGACGCCTGCCAGCACGAGGAACACCAGCACCATCACCGCCACCACGCCCCACGCCGCCATCCTGGTCACCCAGTGGGTGCCGACGGACGACACTTCCTCGTGGAGCAGCGCGCCGTAGCCGGCAAGATGCTCCACCACCAACTCGGGCTTGCGGATCAGGAGGGTGAAGAGCGGGTGGAGCATGGAGGCGGCCGGTGGCGCTGAAAGAGGGAAGGGCGGGCGGTGGCGACAGAGAGGTCGGCTTAGTAGCGGTTGCGGTCGTTGCTGCGCGAGGCCAGCACGATCAGCGCGGCGATGGCGGCGCCGGTGGCGGCGGCGATCATCACCGACTTCATCGGCTGCTCGGCCACGTAGCGGCCGGTCACGTCGGCGTACTTGGAGAGTTTTTCCTGGGCGCGGCCCTTGGCGTCGGAGGCGAACTCGGCGCTGCGGTTGGCGAGTTGCTGCACCTTCTGGCTGATCTGGTCGACCAGGGGGTCGACGCTGCCGCGCATGTCACGCACCTTGTTGCCCGCCTTGTCGATCGCTTCGTTGGCGAAGCCGCGGGTGGCTTCGATGGCCTTTTCTGCGCCGTCGAGCATGTCGTTGGAGGTTGCGCGGGCGGTGTTGCTGGCCTGGTTGGTGTTGATGGTCATGGAGGACTCCTGGTTTCGGGTGCGATGGAAAGGGAAGGAAAATACGAACGGCAGGCCGTCAGGCCCTGCGCATCAGGCTGACGATGAAGCTGACGACGGCCATGATGATGAAGACGAAGAACAGGATCTTCGCGATGCCGACGGCACCGGCGGCAATGCCACCGAAGCCGAAGACCGCGGCGATCAGGGCGATCACCAAAAAAACTACCGCGTAGTGCAACATGTCGATCTCCTGGGGGGTTCGGGTCAGTCGAGGGGAGCGGGTTCGGCATCGAATCCGTCTGACCTGCAGGTTACTGTCGACCTTGCCAGGCGCTGATCAGCAGCGTGCCCGATGGATTGTCAGTATGGGGGGCCGGGGCCTGTAGGAGACCGCCGACGGGGTTTTCGCCAGGAAGGTCAGGATTTCGGCAGCACGGCCGAGACCAGCGTGCCGCCCTCGGCGCTGGAGGTGATGGAGAGCTTGCCGCCGGCGGCCTCGACGCGGTGGCGCATGCCCTGCAGGCCGTGGCTGGCGGGGTCGACATGCGACACGTCGAAACCCCCGCCGTCGTCCTGCACCTCGACCCCGACATGGCTCAGGTAGTTGCGCACGCTGACGGTGGCCTTGGCGGCCTCGGCGTACTTGCTGATGTTGGTCAGCGACTCCTGCACCATGCGGTAGACGGTGAGCTGTGCCGCGTCGTCGAGTTCGGGCATCTCCAGGTCGGTGGCGATGGACAGGCCTGAACGCTCGGTGGTCTCGCGCGCCAGGATCTCCAGCGCCGCCACCAGCCCCAGGTTGGACAGCGACGAAGGCCGCAGGTCCTCGATGATGCGGCGTTTGAGGGCGATGCCGCTGTTCAGCGCCTCGGTCAGGTGCTGCAGCCGCGCCAGCAGGTCGACCGCCTCCGGGCCGACCAGCTTGGACTTGATGCGTGCCACGTCGAGCTTGGCGGCGGTGAGCAGCGAGCCCAGTTCGTCGTGCAGTTCGCGCGCCAGGTGGCTGCGCTCCTCTTCGCGCACCTGCTGCAGGTGGGTGGCCAGTTCGGCCAGCGAGGCGGTGCGTTCACGCACCTGCTTTTCCAGGCGGTCGCGCTCCTGCTCCAGGGCCTCCTGCTGGCGCTGGCCGGCGAGCTTCAGCGCGTTGGTCTGCCGCAGGTACATGTAGAAGGCCAGCAGGCCGACCAGGGCCACGGCGGCGATGCCGATGCGCGACAGCCGCAGCGACTGCCCCACCTGGCGCTGGCCGCGCTCGGCCGCCTGCACGCTGGTCGCGATGAGGGCGGTGGTCTGTGCGCGGATCGACTCCATGTGTTCCCGGCCCACGTCGGTCAGCAGGATGAAGCGCCAGGCCTCCTCGTTGCCCTGCTTGCGCAGGCGCACACTCAGGTCCATCTCGGCCAGCTTGCGCGACACGTTGCGGGAAAGCTCGGCCAGCCGGCCCAACTGCTCCGGGGTGGTCGCATAGGCGATGCGCAGCTTGTCGAGGGTGCGGCCCACATCGGTCGTGGCGGCGCTGTAGGGCTGCAGGTAGCGCTGGTCGCCGGTCAGCAGGTAGCCGCGCTGGCCGGTCTCGGCGTCCACCACCTGCTGCAGCAGGTGGTTCAGCTCGACCCGGGTCTGCTGGGAATGCTCCATCTCCCGCAGGGCTTCGTTGGAGCGGCGGTAACCGGTCTCGTTGATGCCGGTCAGGATCAGGACCGCGAGGATCGCGGCGGACAGGCTGATCACCAACTTCGGCAGGGAGAACCGTCGCATCAAGAACACTCCGGGAGCGGCAAACGAAATAATTCGTCAATAATGAAGAGCAAGGCGGAAATCCGGTTAAAACGCCGCACAGGCCAAAGGCATTGTGCCCGTACCGCGGTGCCCCGCCGAAGAAAGAACCTACATGATCAAAATTGGAATTGTGGACGACCACGCCATCGTGCGTTCGGGACTCAAGCAGTTTTTCTCCGACCACGTCGACCTGCGGGTGGTGGGTGAGGCCTCCAATGGCCGCGAGGCGATCGACCTGATCCGCAACACCGAGATCGACGTGCTGGTGATGGACTTGTCCATGCCCGGCCAGACCGGCCTGGACGCGCTGGGCATGATCCGCGCCAAGGCACCGGACGTGGGCATCCTGATCCTCTCGGGTTATCCCGAAGAGCACTACGCGATGAACCTGATCCGCCAGGGCGCCAGCGGCTACCTGAACAAGGAATGCGATCCGATGGAGATCGTCAACGCCATCCGTACCATTTCGCTGGGCCGGCGCTACATCACCCCGGCGGTGGCCGACCTGCTGGCGCAGCAGCTCAACCGCAAGGACGACGCGCCGGCGCACGAACTGCTGTCCGAACGCGAGTTCCAGGTGTTCCTCAAGCTGGCCAAGGGCGAGACGGCGGGCGACATCGCCAAGTCGCTGTCGCTGTCGGTCAAGACGGTGAGCACCTACCGCACGCGCCTGATGGAGAAGATGAACCTGGCGTCGAACAGCGACCTGACCTACTACGCGCTGAAGAACAAGCTGATCGACTGATCCGCCGGGCGCTCGCCTGACGAAACCCGCCGGGCGCGAGCGCCGGCGGGTTTTTTCATGCCTGCGTGTTGTGCTGGATGCAGTAGTCGACCAGCGCGTCGATTTCGTTGGACTTGTCGAACACCGCGTCCACGCCCAGCTGGGCGCAGCGTGCGCGGATGTCGGGCGTGGCGTAGTTGCTCAGCACCACCACCTTCTGGAAATCGTGGCGCTGCTTGCAGGAGGCCAGGATGCCGAGGCCGCTGCCCTGCTTCAGGAACAGGTCCACGATGGCCAGATCCCATCCCTGGGGATGGGACTCCAGCCAGCCGCGGCCTTCGTTCTCGGTCTCGGCCACGCCCACCGTCCTGATGCGCGCCAGCTCCTCGAGCGTACCGATCAGGTTCTCGCGGATCGTGGCGTTGTCTTCGACGATGTAGGTTCTCAGTCCCAAGATTCTTGTCCGTGCATGCCGCGGGGCCGCGCGCCGGGCAGGCGGCAACCATGGTGCATTGTGCCAGTGGCGCGGCCGGATGCCTTGTGGGAGAGCGCCTACGTGGCCGTGTAGGTGGGTGCTCACCCGTTTTCATCGCGGGGGACGACCGCCGCCCGCTGCCATGCCGCGCATACTCGGTCAAATGCCCTTCCCGTATCTGCCGTCCTTGGCGTCCGTGACCTGCCTGTCCGGGCCCGGTCCCCCGGGCGTCGCCGCCGCCTCCAGCGCGCTGTGCTCCGCGTCCCGCTGGCTGCTGGTGCTGGGCTGCCTGGCCGCTGCCGTTGTCGCGGTTCCCGTGCATGCCGGGGAGGACGAAGCGGCCGGCGGCACGGCGGCTGCGCGCGCAGCACCGCCGGTAGTCGACCATGTGGACCTGCAGCGCTACAGCGGCAAGTGGTACGAGCTGGCGCGCCTGCCCAACTCCTTCCAGCGCAACTGCGCGGGCGATGTGACGGCCGACTACGAGCTGGGCCGGGAGGGCCGGATGACGGTGGTGAACCAGTGCACCCGCAAGGACGGCAGCGTGGACGTGTCCACCGGCGAGGCGCGGCAGCCCGCGGCCATCGCCCTGGCCGGGCCCGGTGCGCCGGGGCAGGGCATGCTGCAGGTGCGTTTCGCGCCGCGCTGGCTGTCCTGGGTGCCGGCGGTATGGGGCGACTACTGGATCCTCGCGCTCGACGAGGGCTACGAGACGGCCCTGGTCGGCACACCCGACCGGGACTACCTGTGGCTGTTGTCGCGCGCGCCGCAGCGCCCGGTGGCCGAGGTCGCCGCCTGGCTGCAGAAGGCCGCCGACCTGGGTTATCCGGTGGAGCGGGTCATCCGCACCGCGCAGGACCCAGCGCCCGCCGCCGGGGCACCCGCTGGCGAGGGCACGACAGCCGACCATGCGGCGGCCGCCGACGGGTGGGTGCCGTAAACCCAGGCGTTGGCGGCAGAGCCCGAACTTCCAGGCCTAGGCCGGGGCGGCTTCCCGGGGCATGCCGCGCGCCGCGTCGCCGCACACCGGGCAGTCGCGGTCGCGGCGCAGGCGCAGGTCGGTCCATTCCATGCTGCGCGCATCCAGCATGCGCAGCCGGCCGGCCAGGGCGTCGGCGCGGTCCAGCAGCACGGCCAGGGTGTCGGCCGCCTGGGCGGCGCCGATCATGCCGACCAGCGGGGCGAACACCCCCATGGTGGCGCAGGCGATTTCTTCCACCGCCGATTCGGGCGGGAACACGCAGGCGTAGCAGGGCGCCTGCGTGCCACGGGTGTCGTACAGCGCCAGTTGGCCGTCGAAACGCACGGCGGCGCCCGACACCAGCGGCACGCCGTGGCGCACGCAGGCCGCGTTGAGCAGGTGGCGGGTGGCGAAGTTGTCGGTGCAGTCCACCACCACGTTCACGGGGGGGGCTTCGGGTGTTCCGGGCAGGGCCTGGTCGAGCCAGGCGCCATCCACCCGGCGCTGCACCGGGCGGATGGCGATGCGGGGGTTGAGGGCAGCCATGGCGCCGGCCGCCGAGGTCACCTTGGGGCTGCCCACACGGTCGGTGGTGTGGGCGATCTGCCGCTGCAGGTTGGTGAGGTCCACGCGGTCGTCGTCCACCACGCTCAGGGTGCCGACGCCGGCCGCCGCCAGGTACAGGCAGGCGGCGCAGCCCAGGCCGCCGGCACCGACCACCAGCACGTGGGCGGCACGCAGGCGCTCCTGCCCCTCGATGCCGATCTCGTCGAGCAGGATGTGGCGCGAGTAGCGCAGGAGTTCGTCGTCGTCCATGAACAAAAAAAGCCCCGCGGGGGTGGCCGCGGGGCGCTGGCTCGGCAGCCGCAAGGCCTTGGAAGGGAGCTTACTCGACCTTCTTTTCTTCCTTGCGCTCGACGAAGGTCTTGCTGACCATCACCGGGCGGCCCTTCAGGCGGTTGAGCGCCTGCACGAGCGGGAAGTCCTGGTCGGTGCCGAATTCGGGGATTTTGGGCGGCGGGGTCTTGGTCTGGGCTTCGGCTTCGAGGCGCTTGCGGGCTTCGTCGCGGGCCTTTTCGCGGGCCTCGTCCTTCTTTTCCTCGCCCTGGCCGCTGTTCAGGTGCTTTTCCAGGTCGGCCTCGCGGGTGCGCAGGGCAGCGAACAGGTTGCCCTCGGCGGTTTCGTCCACCACCACGTCGGGCACGATGCCGGTGGCCTGGATGGAGCGGCCGCTGGGGGTGTAGTAGCGCGCGGTGGTGATCTTCAGGCCGGTGTCGGGGCCGAGCGGGCGCACCGTCTGCACCGAGCCCTTGCCGAAGGTCTGGTTGCCGACGATGGTGCCGCGCTTCTGGTCCTGCAGGGCGCCCGCGACGATCTCGCTGGCCGAGGCCGAGCCTTCGTTGACCAGCACCACCAGGGGCACGGTCTTCAGGCCGGCGGGCAGGCCGCGCAGCGGGTCGGAGCCACTGCGGCGCTGGTAGAACTCGGGCGAAGCCTTGTAGACCGCCTTGCTTTCGGCCAGCTGGCCGTTGGTGGAGACCACCGTGACGTTTTCCGGCAGGAAGGCCGCCGAGATGGCCACCGCCGCGTCGAGCAGGCCGCCCGGGTCGTTGCGCAGGTCGAGCACCAGGCCCTTGAGCTTGGGTTCCTGCTTGTAGATCTCGTTGATCTTGGCCACGAAGTCTTCGACCGTGCGTTCCTGGAACTGCGAGACGCGGATCCAGGCGTAGCCCGGCTCCATGACCTTGCCACGGACCGAGACGGTGCGGATTTCCTCGCGGGTGATGGTGACCGGGAAGGTACGCGACTCGTCCTTGCGGAACAGGGTCAGCGTGACCTTGGTGCCCGGTTCGCCGCGCATGCGCTTGACCGCGTCGTTCAGGGCCAGGCCCTTGACCGCCGTGTCGTCGATCTTGGTGATCAGGTCGTTGGTCTTGATGCCGGCGCGGAAGGCGGGGGAGCCCTCGATCGGCGAGACCACCTTGATCAGCCCGTCTTCCTGGGTGATCTCGATGCCGACGCCGACGAAGCGGCCGGACGTACCTTCGCGGAATTCGCGGAAGGACTTCTTGTCGAAGTACTGCGAATGCGGGTCGAGGCTCGCCACCATGCCGGAAATGGCGTCGGTGATGAGCTTCTTGTCGTCCACCGGCTCGACGTAGTCGGTCTTGACCATGCCATAGACCGCAGCAAGCTGCTGCAATTCTTCCAGCGGCAACGGGCTCATGGCACCGCGCGCGACCGTTTGCAGGGACACGGTCGTCAAGGCTCCTGCCATGACACCGACCGAAATCCAACCTGCAGTCCTGAGTTTATGGCCCATAAAACCTCTGTTTGCGCACTCGAATCAATATACACCTTGGAAGGGCTGCTTCCGTAAGGGTTCCGCACGAGGTGGAGCAAGGTGGAAGGAATTACAGGTGGCCCACATTTTCTTACGCTGCTTTACCTTGCGCAGCCACGGCGGCGGCGGCCTTTGCGGCGGCTTCCGGGTCGCCCAGGTAGTAGTGGCGGAGGGGCTGGAGGTCGGCGTCGAGTTCGTAGACCAGCGGGATGCCGTTGGGGATGTTCAGGCCCACGATGTCGGCCTCGGACACGCCGTCGAGGTACTTCACCAGGGCGCGGATGGAGTTGCCGTGGGCCGACACCACCACCCGCTTGCCGGCGCGGATGGCCGGCGCCATGGCCTCGTTCCAGAAGGGCAGCACCCGGGCCACCGTATCCTTCAGGCACTCGGTCAGCGGCACGTCCTCGGGGTTGAGCCTGGCGTAGCGGCGGTCCCCGCGTTCACTGCGGGGGTCGTTGGCGGCCAGCGCCGGCGGCGGCGTGTCGTAGCTGCGGCGCCATACCAGTACCTGGTCGGCGCCGAACTTCCTGGCCATGTCGGCCTTGTTCAGGCCTTGCAGGTCGCCGTAGTGGCGCTCGTTCAGGCGCCAACTGTGCACCACCGGCAGCCAGGTGCGGTCGAGTTCGTCGAGGGTGTGCCACAGGGTGCGGGTGGCGCGCTTCAGCACGCTGGTGTAGGCCAGGTCGAAGTCGTAGCCCTCGTCGCGCAGCAGGCGGCCGGCGGTCTTGGCCTGTTCCACGCCGGTCTCGGTCAGGTCGACGTCGGTCCAGCCGGTGAAGCGGTTTTCGAGGTTCCAGGTGGATTCGCCGTGGCGGATCAGGACGAGCTTGTACAAGGGAAAGACCTTTCGGAAAAACGGGGACCGGCCGACGCGGGGATGACGCGGAAAAACCCGACATTCTAGAATCGCGGGCTAGTCTCCAAGGAATGCAGTGAAATTCGTCATCGACAACTGGTCGCTTTTTCTCATCGCCGCCGCTTCCGGCGGTCTGCTGCTGTGGCCGCTCGTGCGCGGCGGCCTGGGCGGCAGCCTCACCCCCAACCGGGCGGTGCAGCTCATCAACCGCGAAAAGGCGGTGCTGGTGGATGTGAGCGAAACGGAAGAGTTCGCCATCTCCCACGCGGGTGGCGCCAAGAACGTGCCGCTGGGCGAGCTGGAGGCCCGGCTGCCCGTGGTGGTGAAGAACAAGGCCCTGCCGGTGATCCTGGTATGCCCCACCGGCGCGCGCGCCAACCGCGCGCTGGCCACCGCCAAGAAACTCGGTTACGAGCAGGCCCAAGTGCTGGCCGGCGGGCTCAAGGCGTGGAAAGAAGCTAACCTGCCGGTAGAAGCCGCCTGAACCCAGGCCCCCTTTTTGCCGAAATAGTTTCTTCGCCGAAGTCCCGCCATGCAAGCTGTCACCATGTACACCACGGCCGTCTGCCCCTACTGCATTCGTGCCAAGCAGATCCTCAAGTCCAAGGGCGTAGAAGCCATCGAGGAGATCCGCGTCGATGCCGACCCGGCCGCGCGTGGCACCATGATGCAACGCACCGGCCGGCGCACGGTGCCGCAGATCTTCATCGGTGAGACCCACGTGGGCGGCTGCGACGACCTGGTCGCGCTCGACGGGCGCGGTGGGCTGGTGCCCCTGCTGGACGGCGCGGCGGCCTGACAGGCCGTTTGCGCGTCGTCTTTTGGCGCTTGCACACCTGTCTTTTCGGCGCTTACACGCCAGCCTTTTTCGCCTGAGATAATGCGCGGCCGGTGACCGGCGCGGGAAACCTGTTTTGCCGCGCCCGGCGCCGATGTTTTCCCAGAGCGATTTCCGTTTTCCTGCCGCAGCAGCACACACACAAGCACCATGGCCGACCAAGCACAAGATCCCGTCTTCCAGATCCAGCGCGTCTACCTCAAGGACCTGTCCCTGGAGCAACCCAACTCGCCGGGCATCCTGCTGGAGCAGGAACAGCCGAGCGTGGACATCCAGCTCGGCGTCGATGCCACCCCGGTGACCGACGGCATCTTCGAAGTGACGGTGACCGCCACCGTACAGACCAAGATCGGCGACAAGACGGTATTCCTGGTCGAAGCCAAGCAGGCCGGCATCTTCGAGATCCGCAACCTGCCCGACGACCAGACCGGCCAGCTGCTGGGCATCGCCTGCCCGCAGATCGTCTACCCCTACCTGCGCGGCAACGTGGCCGACATCATCCAGCGTGGCGGTTTCCCGCCGGTGCACCTGGCCGAGATCAATTTCCAGGCCATGTACGAACAGCAGCAGCAGGCGGCAGCGGCCCAGGCCGCCGGTGGCGAAGCCCCGGTCTCCAGCCTGCAGTAAGCCGGTGCCGGCCCCGGTGCCGACACCGGCAGGAGTCCCGCGTGCCATGAAGGGGAGTTCCCAGCCATGAAGATCGCCGTACTGGGCGCCGGTGCCTGGGGCACGGCGCTTGCCGCCGCCGCGGCGCGTAGTCCCAGCCGCACGGTGACCCTGTGGGCGCGTGACGCGGCCCAGGCGGCCGCCCTGCACCAGGGGCGCGAAAACACACGTTACCTGCCCGGCGTGCCGCTGCCGGCCGCCCTGGGTCTCACCTCGGGCGACCCCGTGGCCCTGGTTGGCGGGGCTGACCTGGCCATCATTGCCACACCCATGGCCGGGCTGCGCGGCCTGCTTGGGTCACTGGCGGCACTGCCGGTGCCGGTGGCCTGGCTGTGCAAGGGCTTCGAGGCGCAGCAGGGGGCAGGCGCTTCCGGGCTGATGCCGCACGAGGTATGCGCCGCCGTGGCGCCGCACTTGCGCTGCGGTGTGCTCAGCGGCCCGAGCTTCGCGCTGGAAGTGGCCCAGGGCCAGCCGACCGCCCTGGTGGCCGCCAGTGCCGATGCGCAGGTGCGCGACCTGCTGGTGGCCGCCTTCCACGGCCCGGCGCTGCGTATCTATGCCAATGACGACGTGGTGGGCGTGGAGGTCGGCGGCGCGGTGAAGAACGTGCTGGCCATCGCCACCGGCCTGTGCGACGGGCTGCAGCTGGGCCTGAACGCCCGCGCCGCGCTCATCACCCGCGGCCTGGCCGAGATGACCCGCCTGGGCCTGGCGCTGGGCGCGCGGACCGAGACCTTCATGGGCCTCTCGGGCCTGGGCGACCTGGTGCTAACCGCCACCGGCGACCTGAGCCGCAACCGCAAGGTGGGCCTGCTGCTGGCCGGTGGCAAGACGCTGCAGCAGGCGGTGGATTCGCTCGGCCACGTGGCCGAGGGGGTGTACTGCGCCCGCACGGTGGTGGAGCGCGCCCGTGCTTTAGGCATCGAGATGCCGATCGCCGAAGGCGTGCTGGCCCTGCTGGACGGCCGGCTGCTGCCGGGCAATGCCGTGGCCGCGCTGATGGAGCGCGACCCGGTGGCCGAAGCTGCGGCCTGAAGGCTCAGGCCTTGGCTGCGGCCTGTGCCGGCGCGGAAGGCGCACCCGTTTCCGCCATTGCCAGCCGCATCAGTTGGGCGATGCCGAACAGGATGCCGGTGGGCATTTCGGTCTCGAAGCGGGGGATGCTGTGGCCGATCATACGGACCAGCGCACCGGCGTACGCGTTGCCGTGGCCGAAACGCTCGTTCAGCTCGAACTGCACCACGGTGGCCAGGCCGATGATCTCCTCGCTGGAGCAGGGCTGGTCGCCCAGTGCTGCGCCGAAAGCGTCGAGGGATTGGGCCAGGGCGCCCATTTGTTCGTTCCAGCGGTCCATGTTGATACTCCAGGAGTTCATGGCTCCAGCGTAGCGCTGCCTGCGGCGCCGCCACGCCGGCCGGCATCTCTTACGGTCGTGCGAAACGGTGCCGTGGGGGCGTACGACTATCCGCACCCGCTTGGGCGGTTTTGTCCGACACGGGGCGCTGTGTTGGATATGCCTGCAGGCCAAAGAAAAAGGCTCCCGAAGGAGCCTTTCACAGGGGCGCCGCGGGGCGCCGGCAAACAGCAGCGGCTGCTTACTTCTTCTTGGCGGGGGCGGCCTTGCCACCCTTGCCGGCTGGTGCAGCGGCGGCGGCAGCTGCTGCTGCGGCAGCAGCTGCTTCTTCCGGCGTCACTTCTTCGGCGGCCGGGGTCACGGCCGAGGCGATGACCGGGTTGGTCTTGCCGCCGTGGACGACGAACTTCACGCCCTTGGGCAGCTTGATGCTGGCGACGTGGACGGTGCCGTTCTTCTTCAGGCCGGACAGGTCCACCTCGAGGAACTCGGGCAGGTCGGAAGGCAGGCAGCTGACTTCCAGTTCGGTCATGATGTGGCTGATCAGGTTGGCGTCGAGCTTGACGGCATCGGACTCTTCTTCACCCTTGAAGTGGAGCGGCACCTTCATGTGCAGGCGGGTCTTGGCATCGACGCGCTGGAAGTCGATGTGCAGGACCTGCTGCTTGTACGGGTGGTACTGCACGTCGCGCAGCAGCACCTTGGCGGTGTCCGAGCCGACTTCCATGTCCAGCACGGTGGAATGGAATGCTTCCTTCTTCAGGGCATGCCAGAGGGCGTTGTGGTCGAGCTCGACCAGTTGCGGCTGGCCTTCGCCACCGTAGACGATGCCGGGCGTCTTGCCCGAATTGCGGAGACGGCGGCTCGCACCCGTACCCTGCTTGGCGCGCTCAAAAGCGACGAATTTCATAACTGACTCCTGTGGAAGCCGACCGCGACCAGTACGGCTCCGTTGACAAAATGGCCTCCCGCACAGGGGAGGCCGGCTCTTTGCCCCGCGAGGGGCAATCTCTATTCATGCCCCGCACGGGGCAATTCTTCACATGCTGGTTTCGGCGAACCTCAGAACAGGTTTTCCTGGTCGGAAAAGAGGCTCATGACCGACTCGCCCTTGGCGATGCGCTGGATGGTCTCGGCAAACAGGGGCGCCACCGACAGCTGGCGGATCTTGGCGCAGTCGAGGGCGGCCTGCGACAGCGGGATGGTGTTGGTGACCACCACCTCGTCGAGCGCGGAATTGAGGATACGTTCCACCGCCGGGCCCGAGAACACCGGGTGCGAGCAGTAGGCGTAGACCTTCTTGGCGCCGCGCTCCTTGAGCACCTCGGCGGCCTTCACCAGCGTGCCGGCGGTGTCGATCATGTCGTCCATGATGACGCAGTTGCGGCCGTCGATCTCGCCGATGACGTGCATGACTTCGCTGACGTTGGCCTTGGGCCGGCGCTTGTCGATGATGGCCAGGTCGCAGTTGAGCTGCTTGGCCAGCGCGCGGGCGCGCACCACGCCGCCGACGTCGGGCGAGACCACGATCAGGTCTTCGTAGTTCTTCAGCCGCAGGTCGCCCAGCAGTACCGGCGAGGCGTAGATGTTGTCGACCGGGATGTCGAAGAAGCCCTGGATCTGGTCGGCATGCAGGTCCATGGTGAGCACGCGGGCCACGCCCACGGTCTGCAGCAGGTTGGCGACGACCTTGGCCGAGATCGGCACACGCGACGAGCGCGGGCGGCGGTCCTGGCGGGCATAACCGAAGTACGGGATGACGGCGCAGATGCGTTCGGCCGACGAGCGCTTGAGCGCGTCGACCATCACCAGCAGTTCCATCAGGTTGTCGTTGGTCGGCGCGCAGGTGGACTGGACCACGAACACGTCGCGGGTGCGCACGTTCTGGTTGATTTCCACCGTGATCTCGCCATCCGAGAAGCGGCCCACGTGGGCGCTGCCCAGGGTGATGCCGAGGTGGTTGGCGATCTCCGACGCCATGCCAGGGTTGGCATTGCCGGTGAAAACGAGGAAATCAGGGTGATGAGCCTGCATGAGCTTGTAGTCCCGGCGACCGAAAAAAAATGCCTGGCGCCGCGGTTCTCGGACGCATGGGTTTTGGCAGGGGAGGAAGGATTCGAACCTTCGCATGCTGGAATCAAAATCCAGTGCCTTAACCAGCTTGGCGACTCCCCTACACAGGCCAGCAGCGTAACCGCTGCCAGCCCTTTAACTTTCGCTGGACGCCCATTCCGCCAGAGGATGGATGTCCAGGTTTTCGCACTGCCGGACCTGCCAGGCATCGGGTGCCGGGGCGAGATCCGCCGTGTGCGGAATTGGTGCGAACACTGCACTTCCAGAGCCCGTCATCCGGCCGCTGAAACCCTGCTGTGCAAGCCATTCGAGGGCCTGCGTGACAGAAAGGCTGAGCGCTTCGGCAACAGGCTGCAGGTCGTTGTGGCCGAAGCCGTAGTGCTCTGCAGCAAAGCCTGAGATTCTAGCACTATTGCTGTCCCGTTTGAGAAGAGGCGATGCAAAAATCGAACGGGTGGCGATGCCTTCGGCTGGTTTTACCACAGCGAAACGTTGGCGCGGCAGGGTGGCGGCGCCTTCGAGCGGGGTGATTTTTTCGCCGATGCCTTCGACCCAGGCGTTGTGTCCGCGCAGGAAAAAAGGCACGTCGGCGCCGAGGGCCGCGCCCAGGGTCTCCAGGGTGGTGCGGGGCAGGTTCAGCCCCCACAGCCGGTTGAGGGCCAGCAGGCAGGAGGCGGCGTCGGACGAGCCGCCCCCCATGCCCGCCTCGGCCGGCACCCGCTTGGCCACGCCGATGTGGGCGCCCAGGCTGCAGCCGGTGTGGGCTTGCAGGGCGCGGGCGGCACGCAGCACCAGGTCGTCGGGCGGCAGCGGGGTGGTGAGGTCTTCGCGGCTGAGCCGGCCGTCGCTGCGCCGCTCGAAGTGCAGGGTGTCGGCCCAGTCGACCAGCATGAAGACCGACTCGATCAGGTGCAGGCCGTCGGGCCGCTGCCCGGTGATGTGCAGGAACAGGTTGAGCTTGGCCGGGGCCGGCACGTCGTGGATGGCGCGCATGGGACGCAGGAGAGGAGGCGGAGGCGAAAAAGGCGCGGGGCTCAGCGGTCCAGGACGACACGCAGGGTGGCGTTGGGCTGGGGCGAGAAGCGGCGGGCGGTGATGCGGCCTTCGGCCTGCTGGCGCAGGTCGGGCTCCCAGCCCGGCACCGGGGTGGGCGTGCCGGCCAGCCAGTCGAACAGGGCCGGCACCGGAATGGCGGTGCCGGTGGCGTGGGCCACCAGTTCTTCCAGCGAGCCGAAGCTGCGTGCGCCCTGGCCCGAGCGCAGGGTGGCGCTGCCGGGCGACCACTGCAGCACCGCCAGGGTGCTGCCGATGGGGCTGGTCAGGGTGAGTTCACCGGCCTCGGGCCGGCCCTTGAGGTCGAAGGAGGCGGAGAAGGACTGGCTGTCCTGGCCTTCCACCTGCAGGCCCAGGCGGCCGCTCCAGGCGCTGGGAGCCGCGGCAGGGGACGAGGCGCCGGTGGCCGGGGAAGGGGAAGAAGAAGCGGGCGCCGTGGCGGCGCAGCCGCCCAGCAGCAGGGCGGTTGCCACCGCGGCCGCGGCCAGCAGGCGTGGGCCGCGTGCCGTCGCCGCCGCCGGCATCACAGCTGCACGCGCAGCCGCTTGAGCGTCTGCTTGAGGGTGTCGCTGTCGCTGTTGAGGGTCTGGCCTTCCTTCCACACGGCCATGGCGCGGTCGCGCTGGCCGGCGGCCCACAGCACTTCACCCAGGTGCGCGGCGATTTCCGCGTCCGGCCGGGACTTGTAGGCGGCATCCAGTATGCGGATGGCCTCGTCGCTGTTGCCCATGCGGAATTCCACCCAGCCCAGGCTGTCGCGGATGAAGGGGTCGTTGGGGGCGAATTCCAGCGCCTTGTTGATGAGGTCGCGTGCCTCGGGCAGGCGCACGCCGCGTTCGGCCAGCGAGTAGCCGAGTGCGTTGTAGGCGTGGTGGTAGTCGGGCTTCTTGGCGATGAGTTCGCGCAGCAGGCGCTCCATCTCGTCGAATTTGCCGATTTTTTCGGCACCCATCGCCAGGTCGTAGGTCAGGTCGGTGTCGTCGGGCAGGCGCTGGTGGCCCTGGGCCAGCAGGTTGTAGGCCTCGGCGGCGCGGTCGTGCTCGCGCAGCAGCTGCACCTCGGCCATGAGTTTCATGCGGGCGTCGTCGGGATTGCGCTCGGGAATCTGCTGCACCAGCTTGCGCGCCTCGGCCAGCTTGCCCTGGCCGGCCAGCAGCGAGGCGCGGCGCATCTGCGCGGCCACCAGCGACTGCGGGCTCTGGATGCGCTTCAGCCACTCTTCGGCGGCGTGGCTGTCGCCGCGCTTCTCGGCGATCTGCGCCATGACCAGGTAGGCCTGGTCGCGGCCGCGGGTCGGCAGCGGCGAGCCGCCGGATTCGCCGGGGCTGCCCGGATTTCCGGCGTTGCCGGCCCCCAGGTCGAGAAAGGTCTTGATGGACTGCTCGGCGGCGGGGTACTGGCCGTCCTGCGCCTCCTGCGAGCCGCGCAGCAGCCAGCCTTCGGCGAAGGCCGGCTGCTCGGTGGTCAGGGCCTGCAGTTCACGTGTGGCCTCGGCGCTGCGCTGGGCTTCCATCAGCCCGCGGGCGTAGGCCAGGCGCAGTTCCGGCAGCACCTTGGCGCCGCTGTCGAGGTAGCGGCGCACGATGGGCTCGGCCAGCGGCTGCTTGGGGTCCATCAGGTCCAGGGCGATGATGGCCGGGCCTTCGTAGGTGGCGTCGAGGTCCTGCGCGCGGCGAGCGGCTTCCAGTGCGCCCACGGTATCGCCGGCGGCCACCCGCATGCGGCCCACCGCGGTCCAGGCGGCGGCGCCATCGGCCGGACTGGCGGGGTGCTCCAGGTCGGCGGCGGCGGCCTTTTCCACCACCTCCAGCGCGGTCTTCTTGTCGCTGACCCGGGCGTACAGGGCAGGAATGGCCGAATAGGTCAGGGCGCGGCTGGTCGGGCCGGACAGGGACAGCTCGGTGGCCAGGGGGTCGGCGGTTTCGCCCACGCGGTTGAGCGCCAGCAGGATCTGCAGCACGTAGCGGTTGGCCTCGCGCGAGGCCGGGACGGCGGCTTTCCAGGCGCGGGCGGCCTGCAGGGCGGAGTCGCCCGCGCGGGCCTGCAGCGCCACCTCGGCGGCACGGCGGTAGAGCCGTTCGTCATCGCTCTTGCGGGCCGAGTCGAGCAGCAGCGAGAAGGCCGAGCCGGGGTCGCCGGTGTTGGCAGAGATTTCGCCGAGCAGCACCTCGTACACCATCTCGGCGTTGCGGGTTTCGCTCTCCGTAGGGTTGTCAGGGGCTTTTTCGACCTTTTCCGCGGCGGAAGGCGAGGGCAGTCCGCTGGGGTCGGCCGGCGTGGCCTGCGCCAGCGGGGGGGGCGCCGGCTGCGCTGCCGGGCTGGCCGGTGACGGGGCCTGGGGTGACTGGGCCTGGGAAGTGGCGGCCAGGCAGCCCAGCAGGGCGGCGGCGGCAAGACGGTGGAGCTGCATCGACCCATAATAATTCAAGCATCCACTGTGCGTATGGCACCGCTTGCACCCTGTTTCCTCCTGCGACGCAGTGGAAGCGCTGCCGGCGCTCTTCCCACCCCCTATTTCCATCCCCTGTTTCCACCCCATATCCCCTCCATGCCTGAACTACCCGAAGTCGAGGTTACCCGCCTGAGTTTTGCCGACCGCATCGCCGGCGCGGCGGTGCTGTCCGTACGCCTGGGCAAGCCGCTGCGCTGGGCCTTGGGCTGCGACCCGGAGGAACTGGTGGGGCGCCGGGTGGTCCGGGTACGCCGGCGCGGCAAGTACCTGCTGCTGGAGATGGCGGGGGCGGACGGTGGTGCCGAAGGCCTGTTGCTGTTGCACCTGGGCATGTCGGGCAGCCTGTCGTTCGCGGCCGGCCAGCCCGCGCCGGGGGTGCACGACCATTTCGACCTGGCCACCGACCGGGGCACGCTGCGGCTGCACGACCCGCGCCGTTTCGGTGCGGTGGTGTTCGCCGAGGACGAGGCCGGCCCGGTGGCGCAGAAGCTGCTGGGCCGGCTGGGCATGGAGCCGCTGGGCGAGGATTTCGACGCTGAGGCCTTCTTCCGTGGCCTGAAGCGCCGCGGTACGGCCATCAAGCAGGTGCTGCTGGCGGGCGAGGTGGTGGTGGGGGTGGGCAACATCTACGCCTCGGAGGCGCTGTTCGCCGCCGGCATCCGGCCGACCATGGCGGCGGCCAGGACCAGCCGGCCGCGCGCCGACCGGCTGCATGGCGCCATCCGCGAGGTGCTGGCGCGGGCGGTGGAAAAGGGTGGCAGCACGCTGCGCGACTTTTCCAGCGCCGAGGGCAAGACGGGTTATTTCCAGTTGGAGGCCATGGTCTACGGCCGCGAGGGCCTGCCGTGCCGGGTCTGCGCCACGCCGGTCAAGGCCATCCGCCAGGGGCAGCGCTCGACTTTCTTCTGTCCGGTCTGCCAGAAGGCCTGAACGGAGCGCCGGCCCGCAGGGGCGGTGCTATATTCTTCGAAGCACACCCCCGGGGCCCCTTGAGTACCACCTTCACCGAACAGCTCGACCGCCACGGCACCTGGCGGGCGGCCACCGCCAAACGCGTCCAGGAGATGGCGGCGTGGCTGGTCGCGCACGAGCTGTCGGACGGCTCGCTGGCGGCGCGGCTGGAGCAGATCGCCGAAGGCCTGCAGCGCGACCGGGTGATGGTGGCCTTCGTGGCGGAGTTCTCGCGCGGCAAGTCGGAACTGATCAACGCCATCTTCTTCGCCATGCACGGCCGGCGCATCATTCCCGCCAGTGCCGGGCGCACCACCATGTGCCCGACCGAGCTGGGCTATGACGCCGGCCTGCCGCCCTGCCTGCGGCTGCTGCCCATCGAGACCCGGCTGGAAACGCGCCCGCTCACCGCCTGGCGGATGATGCACGACGCCTGGACGCGTATCCCGCTGGAGATGAACAACCCCGCCCAGATGGCCC
This sequence comes from Pseudomonadota bacterium, assembly GCA_040390235.1. Taxonomy (GTDB): domain Bacteria; phylum Pseudomonadota; class Gammaproteobacteria; order Burkholderiales; family Burkholderiaceae_C; genus Xylophilus. Next base: position 29,631 of record JAZJYT010000019.1, read on the forward strand.
AGTCCCTGGAGACCGTGGCGCAGGTGCGCCGGGTGTCGCAGGACACGGCCCGCGCCCTGGGTTTCTGGCACGACGAAACCCCCGACGACAACCCGGTGCCCGGCCCCGATGGGTTGGTGGAAGTGCCGATGTGGCGCCATGCGCTGGTCAACATCGACCACCCGCTGCTGCGCCAGGGCCTGGTGGTGCTGGACACCCCGGGCCTGAACGCCATCGGCGCCGAGCCCGACCTGACGGTGCAGCTGCTGGCCGAGGCGCACGCCACGGTGTTCCTGCTGGCGGCGGATGCCGGTGTCACCAAATCCGACCTGCAGCTGTGGCGCGAGTACGTGGCCGCTGGCGAGGGCGAGGACCCGCGCGCCGACAGCCGGGTGGTGGTGCTCAACAAAATCGACGTGCTGTGGGACGGCATCAGCACCCAGCAGCAGGTGCAGGCGCAAACCGACCGGCAGCGCGCCACCTCGGCCGCGCTGCTGGGGGTGCAGCCGGCGCGGGTCATCCCGGTGTCGGCCCAGCGCGCGCTGGTGGCACGTATCCAGGGCGATGCGGCCATGCTGCAGGCCAGTGGGCTGCCCTTGCTGGAGGCGGTGCTGGCCCAGGGCATCGTGGACCGGCGCCATTCCATCCTGCGCGATGCGGTGGCCGCGGGCGTGGCCCGGGTGCGCACCGACACCTCGCGCCTGCTGACCATGCGGCGCCGCGAGATCGACGAGCAGGTACTGGAACTGCGCAGCCTGCGCGGCAAGAATTCCACCGTCATCAGCGGCATGCGGGCCCGTGTCGAGGCCGAGCAGCGCGAGTTCGACACCAGCGAAAAACGCGTGCAGGCGCTGCATGCGGTGCGCCACCGGCTGCTGCGCGAAGTGCGCAGCAAGCTCGGTGTGAAGGAAGTCCAGACGGGCGAATTCCTCGCCCTGCAGCAGGTGCTGACCGAACCCGGGCTCAAGCTCGGCGCGCGCCGGGCTTACCACGAGGCCTTCGCCCGCGCCGCCGAACGGGTGACGCAGGCGGTGGCCGCGGTGGGCGAGATCCACGCCATGCTGGAAGCCAGCTTCCGCCAGCTCAATGCCGAGTTCGGTTTTTCGCTGCAGGTGCCACCGGCACCGGCGCTGGCCGGTCGCGGCGACGAGATCACCCAGATCGAACAGGCGCATGCGCAGTACGTGGGTGTGGGCAACACGCTGCGGCTGATCCAGCCGACCTTCGGCGCACGGCTGTCGCGGGCGTTGGCCTCGCGGGTGCAGGCGGTGCTGGGCGACATGGCCCAGGAGGCCGAAACCTGGAGCCGCGCGGCGGTAGCCCCGGTCGATACCCAGCTGCGTGAGCGGCGCAAGGGCTTCGTGCGGCGCATCGAGGCCATCGACCGCATCCGCACCGCGGCCTCGGGGCTGGGCGAGCGCATGACCGAGCTGGAAGCGCAGTCGGCGGCCCTGGCGGGGCTGGAGACGCAGCTGGGCGCATGGGCTGCGTCGTTCGAGGGCACGGCCGAAGCGGCGGCCGCCGTGCCGGCCATGCCGCCGGCCTCGCCCCCCTCACCATCCCACCCGGCCTACCCCGTGCCCGCCACTGCCATCGCGGACGTGTGAGCACGGCAGGCGAGGATTTCTCCACCCGTGTCACGGGCTGGCAGGCCACCCACGGGCGCAACACCCTGCCGTGGCAGAACACCCGCGACCCGTACCGCGTGTGGCTCTCCGAGATCATGCTGCAGCAGACGCAGGTGGCGACCGTGCTGGACTACTTCCCGCGTTTCCTGGCGCGCCTGCCTGACGTGCGGGCGCTGGCCGAAGCCCCCGCCGACGTGGTGCTGGGCCTGTGGAGCGGCCTGGGCTACTACAGCCGGGCGCGCAACCTGCATGCCTGCGCCCAGGCTGTGGTGGAGCGCTTCGGCGGTGTGTTCCCGCGCAGTGCCGAGCTGCTGGTCACGCTGCCGGGCATCGGCCGGTCCACCGCCGGAGCTATTGCCTCCTTCTGCTTCGGCGAGCGGGTGGCCATCCTCGACGCCAACGTCAAGCGGGTGCTGACCCGCGTGCTGGGCTACGGCGCCGACCTGGCCAAACCCGCCGCCGAAAGGGCGCTGTGGGAAGTGGCGACCGACCTGCTGCCGCGGGGCGGCGAAGCCGAACTCTTCAGCGCCATGCCGCGCTACACCCAGGGCCTGATGGACCTGGGCGCCACCGTGTGCCTGGCGAAAAAACCCAACTGCCTGCTGTGCCCGGTGCAGGACGTGTGTGTGGCGCAGCGGGAAGGGCGGCAGGAGATCTACCCGGTCAAGACCAAGACACTCAAGCGCTCCAGCGAATCGTGGTGGCTGCTGGTGGCGCGCGACACGACCGGCCGCGTATGGCTGGAGCGCCGGCCGGCCACAGGCATCTGGGCCGGGCTGCACTGCCTGCCGGTGTTCCCGGATGCGGATGCCGTGGCTGCGGCGCTGGCCGCATTGCCGCACGGGGCCGAGGAAACCCTGCCGGGCTTCTTGCATGTGCTGACCCACAAGGACCTGCACCTGCACCCGGTGCTGGTGGACGCCACGGCCCCCGGCGCCGACACGGCCGACGGCCGCTGGGCCGGGCCGGCGCAATGGGCCGCGCTGGGGCTGCCGGCGCCGGTGCGCAAGCTGCTCGATGGGCTGGCCGCCGCCTGAAAGGGCTTGTAGTACCGCCATGCCCTTGCACCACTTCCTGCGCGGGGCCGTCCGCGCCGCCCTTACCGGCGCGCTCGCCGCCCTGGCGGCCTGCGGCCCTGCGCCGGACTGCGGCGACCCGGCCGCGGCGGCCTCGCTCAAGGCGGTGTTCCTCGACCATTTCTCCGATGCGACCCTTGCCGTCGGTGGGGCCGACGCTTTCGGCGCTGCCGAGGGGCCGGCCGCGATCGCCCAGGCCAGCGGCCTGGAGCTGCGGGTGGAGCCCAGCCTGATCGGCCGCCGTGACTTCAGCTCGGACGTGGCCATCTGCTCGGCGGCGCTCAAGGTGGCGGTAGACAAGGGTTTGATCGACCGCACGCTGGACGCCTCCATCGACCCCTACTGGGCGCAGGTGGGCCGGCGCTGGCGCGCCAGCCTGGACCTCTACACCCGCGACGACCTGCTGGACCAGATCCGGGCCGTAGTCGCGGGCGCCCGCACGGTGACGCCGCAGCAGAAGGCCGCACTCGACAAGCTGCTGGGCATGGACACGGCCACCGACCCGCGCGCGGCCGACACTGCCGCCGCGCTGACGGTGGACCAGCGCGAGGCGGTGACCGAGACCATGGAAGCCATGCAGCAACTGCTCGGCTCGCTCGACGCCGAGCACACCACCGTGGCCCTGCAGGCCGACTACACCGCCCGCAGGGCCACCGGCGCCGAGGGCGAGGAGCGGGTGGTGGTCGAGGCCCGCTTCGACGACCAGAGCATCACCGGCCTGCGCGCGCTGCTGGCCTGGCAGCGGGCCATGCGGCAGGTGGATGCGCTGGGGCGGTCGCCGCCCTAGCAGGCGCGGGCGCTATGCTGTGGGCATCCGTGGCCATGTCTCCCCCCAACGTCAATCGGCTGAATCTCCAGCACCTGCGCTACCTGGTGGCGCTGGTGTCGGAGGGGCATGTGTCGCGTGCGGCCGAGCGCATGGGGGTCGGCCAGCCGGCGATGTCCACCGCGCTGGGGAAACTCCGAATCCTGTTCGATGATCCGCTCCTGGTCAAAACCAGTACCGGCATGGAGCCGACACAACGCGCGCTGGAACTGGCGCGCCGTGCGCAGGAGGCGCTCGACCTGTTGTCCGGCGCCCGCAACGCCGGGCGGGTCTTCGATCCCGCCAGCGCCGAAGGGCATATCCGGTTCATGTCGTCGGAAGGTATTTCCGACGTGGTGCTGCCGGAATTCATGAAACGGGTGCGCGAGCGCGCGCCGGGACTGCGGTTCACGTTCAGTCCCGGGGACATCCGCCGCACCGCCGAATACCTGCGGGATGGCCAGGTCGAGTTCGTCATGGGCTTCCTGCTGGTGGTGCCGCCGGAACTGCACCAGGCCCTTTTGTATCCGCAGCGGGTGGTCTGCATCGCCAGCCGGCACCACCCGGCCATCCAGGGCAGCCTGAGCCTGGAGCAATTCACCGGCCACGGGCATGTCGTGTGGGGGGCGCCGCCCGTGCCCTATCCCACCCTGGAAGTGCTGGTCGACGAAACCCTGGAGCGCAAGGGCACCGCCCGGCGGGTGGTGCTGCGGGCCTCCAGCATGACGTCCTCGGCCGCCGTCGTGGCCTCCACCGACCTGTTGGCCGTCGTGCCGGAACGGGTGGCCTACGCCACGCCGCAGGCGCACGAACTGCAGGTGCTCGACCTGCCGTTCCCGGTGATGCCCTTCGATGTGCAGCTGCTGTGGCACGAACGCTGGCACAAGGATCCGGTGCACGCCTGGGTGCGCCAGACCTTCAGGGAGGTGGCCTCCGTCCTTCAGTCCAAGCTGGGCAGGCCCCCGCATCCCGCCTCGGCCGCGGTGTAAGGCGCGGCTCTACAGGGCGGCCCCCTCGCCGTCGGCGCCCAGGTGGCGGGCGATGAAGGCCACGGCGTCTTTCAGCCGGCTTCCCTCGAGTTCCCGGTGCGGGCCGGGGTAGGCGACAAGCCGCTTGTCGGCCGAGCCGATGGCGTCGAACAGCTCCTGCGTGGCGGCGCGGTCGAAGAACTCGTCGTTCCACTGCTGGGTGAACCAGACCGGGCACCGGACCTCCCCGGCAAAGCCGGTCAGGTGTTCGCTCGCGGCATAGGTGGTGCTCCAGAGGCCGATGGCGGCGGCCTGGATGCGCGGCTCCCGCGCCAGCAGCGGCAGGCCGTAGGCGGTGCCCATGGAGACACCGATGTAGCCGATGGGCAGGCCCCGGTAGCGCGGCTCCGCCAGGAGCGCATCCAGGGCCGCGGAGAAGTCGGCCGCGATGTCGGTGCGCCCCACGCCCGCCCGCCATGCCGCGCGGAAATCCGTCCGCGCCAGCACGGGGTCCAGATTGCCGTCGGCACGCCGCTCGCCCTGTACCGGGCCGTCGATGGCCAGCACGGTCAGTCCCAGGGGAAGGCATTCCTGCGCGATGGCCAGGATGGCCGGCGATTCCTTGTGCCCGCTGCCGCCGTGGCAGGCGAGCACGATGCCGCGGCTGTGGCCCGAGGTGGGAACCCAGACGGAGGTGGGGACCCGGGCGCCGCCGCGCGATACCGCAAGCCGGCGGGTGTTGTTGTCGCTGGCGTGCGGGAAGGAGGAGGGGGAGGGAGCGAGCATCGGATGTGTCCTGGAGGGCGGAAAGCGCGTGATTCGACCATGTCCGCCGCAGCCCGCCTATCGGCAAACCTTGATAGCCGTATCAGGGCCTTGCCATGGCGCAATGCCGGCCCGCTGCCTACAGTTCGGCTCCCAGGCGGGCGATGGCGTCCGGCCCACAACAGCAGCAACCAGGAGCCCCCATGTCCAGCACCCCCTCCGGCACCATGAGCCAAGCGATGATGGTCGAAAGACTGTCGCAGTTTCCCGCCTACCGCGCCCATGCCGCCGTGCCGGCCCGGCAGTACGGTACGCAGACCCTGGCGCTGTGGGGCGCGCGGCTGGCGCCGGTCATGGCCGCGCCCGGCACCGCCGGCCGTTTTGCTGGCGCGGCGCTGACCTGCCCCGCCACCGCATGCACCGGTTCGGCGGAAATGGCCGCCGGCGCAGCCTCGCAGCCCTACCGCAATCCGGCCGCGATCGAGAACATCTTCTGCCTGGATGGCGCGGTCACGGTGAAGTACGGCGCGGGCCTGGGCGACAGCATCGAGCTGGGCCGTTTCGACATGGTGTCGGTGCCGGCGAACGTGAAGCACAGCATCCACGCCGGCGGCAGCACCACCCGTTTCCTCCAGGTGCTGAGCACCGGCCCCGATCTGGACTATGGCGCGGTCTTCGACGCGGCCGGCCTCCAGGGCGGCGATGAGGCCGCCTACGCCGCCCTGGGGGTGCGTTTCGACAGCGAGGCCGGCACCGAGGCCGATGCCGCCACGCTGCAGAGCCGCATCACGCGTGCGGCAACACTCGTGCCCTACAAGAAGGAACTGAAGAACAGCGCGGGTATCCCGGCCGAGGCGACGATGATGCTGTCGGCCAGCTCGGTATGCCCGCTGATCGTGCCGACCGGCCATATCGGCCGCTCCCGCACCGCACCCATGTACGGCAACCAGGGCCTGTATATCTCGATCGCCGAATGCGCCGCGGGCGACGACGGCCCGCCGCCGCATGCGCACTCCGACACCCAGGAGTCGTTTTTTGTCATGGAGGGCGAATGGGACATCTGTACTGGCTTCGACAATGAATTCTCCGTCGTGGCCCGACCCTACGACATCGTGGCCATGCCCAGCAAGGTGATGCGCACCTTCCGTAACCGCGGCACCGCGCCCGCGCGCCTGTTCGTGATCATCCAGGGCGGCGACCGGATGAACGATACCGTGTCCTTCTCCCGGTCGATGGGCCGCAAGATCGAAGAACGTTTCGGCGCCGAGACCATCGAGGCCTACAAGGCCATCCGCATGACCTTCGACGCCGAAGAGCGGCTGGCGGCGGCCTGAGTGCGCGCCTGGATACCCTGGAGACCCACAACATGAAGACAATTCTTTCCGTCACCGCGGCGGCCGTCGGGCTGTGCGCGGCCCTGGCCGCGGCTGGGGCCGGCGCGCAGGTTTTCCCCACCCACGCGATCCGCCTGGTCGTCCCGGCCGCGGCCGGCGGCAGCACCGACATCGGCGCCCGTATCGTGGCCAGGCGCATGGCCGCCGAACTGGGCCAGCCGGTGGTGGTCGACAACAAGGGCGGCGGCGGCGGCCGCATCGGTGCCATCGAGGTGGCCCACGCGCCCGCCGACGGCTACACCCTGCTGTACGGCAACTCGATCACGCATGCGCTGCTGCCCGGGGCCGCGAAAAAACTGCAGTACGACGCGCTCAAGGATTTTGTGCCGGCGGGCCAGACCTTCTGGTACTCGACGCTGGTGGTCTGCAACCCGGGAGTTCCGTTCAACGACATCGCCGGCCTGATCCGCTACGGCAAACAGAACCCCGGCCAGCTGTCCACCGCCACCGCCGGACCGGGGAGCGGCAACCACTTCAGCAGCGAGCTGCTGGCCTCCATGGCGGGCATCAGCATCCTGGCGGTGCCCTACAAGGGCAATGCGCCGGCGGTCAACGACGTGATGGCCGGCCTGGCCAGCTGTACCCACATCACCGAGGCGAAGCCCTATGTCGACTCGGGGCGCCTGAAGCCGATCGCCACCACTGGCCTGGTGCGCGACCCCCGGTTCCCGAAGGTGCCGACCATCGACGAGTCCGGTCTCAAGGGCTACGACGTGACCTGGTGGCAGGGGGTCTTCGCGCCCGCGGGTACCCCCGCGGCCGTGATGGCCCGGATCAGTGCCGCGGTGAAGGCGGCGGTGGCGGACCCCGAGACCAAGGCACAGGTCTTCGACCAGGGCATGAATCCGCAGTTCCTGCCGGCCGCCGAGGTGACGAAGCGTATGGAGGCGGACATCCGGAAGTTCCACAAGATCGCGGTGGACTCCAGGCTGGACCTGGAGTGATGCCGGTGCGGAGGCATGGGCCTCTCTCCGAAGCACTACCCATAGGCACCGGCCTGGGCCATGCGGATCAGTGCGCGTCGAGTTCCCGGTGCCGCTTCAAGGTGGCCCAGTCGGTGCCGAAGCGCTCGGCCAGTTTTTCCACCAGGTACACCGAGCGGTGCTGGCCGCCGGTGCAGCCGATGCCCACGGTGACGTAGCTGCGGTGGTCGCGCGCCAGGGCGTCGAGCCAGTGGGAGAGGAAACGGGTGATGTCGTCGAACATGCGGCGGACTTCTTCGTGGCCTTGCAGGTACGCGGCCACCGGCGCGTCGCGGCCGGTCAGGGGGCGCAGCTCGGGTTCGTAGTGCGGGTTGGGCAGCATACGCACGTCGAAGATGTAGTCGGCATCGACCGGTATGCCGCGCTTGAAGGCGAAGGATTCGAACACCAGCAGCAGCTGCGCGGCCGGCGCCGAGATGACGGCCTTGACGTAGCGCTGCAACTGGGCGCCGCGCATCAGGCTGGAGTCGATGACGTGGGCATGCTCGCGCAGGTCGGCCAGCAGCTCGCGCTCCAGTTCCATGGCCTGCACCAGAGCGCGCTGCTGGTCGGCAATGTCGGGGCGTGACAGAGGGTGGCGCCGGCGGGTTTCGGAATAGCGTCGCACCAGGGTGTCGGTGCTGGCGTCGAGGAACAGCAGCCGCACACCGACACCCTGCGCCCGCAGCACGGCCAGCTGCTGCGGCACCAGCGGCAGGGCGGAGGCGCTGCGCGCGTCCATGGCGATGGCCACGCGGCTGGCGCCCTGGCGCTGTTCCAGTGCCACGAAGGGCAGCAGCAGGTCGGGCGGCAGGTTGTCGACGCAGTAGTAACCGGCGTCTTCCAGCGCATGCAGCGCGACCGACTTGCCGGAGCCCGACATGCCGGTGATGAGCACGATGTCGAGCGGCGCGGCCCCGCCCGGCGCCTTGGCGGCGGGGGCGGGAGGGAAGGGCGAGAAGTCGCTCATGGCGGGGTCAGGCGGTTTTTGCTGGCTTCGCCGCCTTCGCGGGCTTGGCCACCTTCGCTACCTTCACGGGCCTGGCAGCGGTCTTGGCGGTCTTCCCTGCCTTGGCGGCAGGGGCTGGCCGGGCGGGTTTGCGCGCCGGAGCAGCCGGCGTGGCCGGAGCCGTTGCTGGCCGCGCGGCGTTCAGCAGCATTTCGCGGGCGTGCGCCAGGCTGGTGTCGGAGCGTTTGCCGCCGCCCAGCATGCGCGACACCTCGTCCACACGGGCCGCGCCCTCCACCGGGGTGACGGTGCTGCCGGTGGCGCCACCGGCCTCGCGCTGCTTGGATACCAGCAGGTGGTGGTCGGCGCAGGCGGCCACCTGGGGCAGGTGGGTGACGGCCAGCACCTGGCGGTCGCGGCCGAGCTGCTGCATCAGGCGGCCTACGGTTTCGGCCACGGCGCCGCCGACGCCGGAATCGACCTCGTCGAAGATCAGGGTCTGCGCGGTGCCGAGCTGGCTGGTGGTGACGGCGATGGCCAGGGCGATGCGCGAGAGTTCGCCGCCCGAGGCCACCTTGCCGACCGGGCGCGGGGTGCTGCCGGCGTGGCCGGCGACCAGGAAGGCCACGTCTTCCAGGCCGCTGGCGCTGGGGCCCTCGGTTTTCTGCAGGGCCACTTCGAAGCGGCCACCCTGCATGCCCAGGCCCTGCATGGCCTCGGTGATGGCGCGCGAAAGTCGAGGCGCGGCCTTGGCGCGGTTGCGCGACACGCTGCCGGCTTCCGCCGCGAAGGCCTTGCCGGCCGCCTGCTCGGCCGCTTCCAGTGCGGCGAGGTCGGCGGCGGCGTCGAGCCTTGCCAGTTCACCGCGCCAGCCGGCCAGCAGGGCGGGCAGTTCCTCCGGGCCGCGGCGGAAACGCCGGGCCAGCGACATCCACAGCGCCAGGCGTTCGTCGAGTGCGGCCAGGGCTTGCGGGTCGGGGCCGCTGCGGCGCAGATAGCCGTGCAGGGAGTGGATAGTGTCCTCGGCCTGGGCCAGGGCCCCCGCCAGCACCTCGGCCATGGCGCGGAATTCGGGGTCGGTGTCCTGCTGCTCCTGCAGCAGGGTGCAGGCGCGCGAAAGGTTCGCCGTGGCGCCGCCGCCCTCGGCATCGCTGCCTTCGAGCGCGTCGAGTGTGGCCCGGGCGCCGTCGAGCAGCGCCTGGGCGTGCGACAGGCGGGTGTGGCTGCCGTTGAGTTCGCTCCACTCGTCGGCGCCGGGGGCCAGCTTTTCCACCTCGGTGATCTGCCAGGCCAGGCGTTCACGTTCACGCTGCAGCGAGTCCTGCGCGCCGCGCGCCTCGTCGAGCTGGCGGCGGGCGCCGCGCCAGGCGGCCCACAGGCGGGTCAGCAGGGTCGTGTCGATGCCGGCATAGGCGTCGAGCAGGCCGCGCACCGCCTCGGGGCGGGTCAAACTTTGCCAGGCATGTTGGCCGTGGATGTCGAGCAGGCGTTCGCCGATCTCGCGCAGCTGGGCGGCAGTGGCGGCGCTGCCGTTGACCCAGGCGCGGCTCTTGCCCTGGGCGTCGATGCTGCGGCGCAGCAGAAGTGTTCCCGGACCGCCGCTGTTGGCATCGAACCCGGCTTCGTCGAGCCAGCCGGCCAGTGATTCGGCCGCGTCGAATTCGACGCTGATCTCGGCGCGCGGCGCGCCTTCGCGGACCACCGTGGCGTCGGCGCGGCTGCCCAGGGCGAGCTGCACCGCGTCGACCAGGATGGACTTGCCCGCGCCGGTCTCGCCGGTGAGCACACTGAAGCCGTCAGCCAGGTCGAGTTCGAGTGCCCGCACGATGACGAAGTCGCGCAGCGCGATGCGTTTGAGGGCCACGTTCAGGAACCCCCTTCGTTCCAGTGCAGTTTTTTGCGCAGCGTGCCGAAATAGTTCCAGCCCTCCGGGTGCAGAAAGCGCACCTGGTGCTCGGAGCGGCGCAGCACCACCCGGTCGCCGTGCAGCAGCGAGGCCAGCGACTGCATGTCGAAATTGGCGCTGGCGCCGCGGCCGGCCACCAGCTCGATGACGATTTCGGAGGCGTCGGCCAGCACCAGCGGCCGGTTCGACAGGGTGTGCGGCGCGATGGGCACCAGCACCCAGCCGGGCAGCGAGGGGTGCAGCATGGGGCCGCCGGCCGACAGGGCGTAGGCCGTGGAGCCGGTGGGTGTGGCCACGATCAGGCCGTCGGCGCGCTGGTTGGCGACGAAATGCCCGTCCACCTCCACCCGCAGCTCGACCATGCCGGAGGTGGCGCCGCGGTTGACCACCACATCGTTCATGGCCAGGGCATCGAGCACCACCTTGCCGTCGCGCACCACCTGGGCGGCGATGAGGCTGCGGCGGTCTTCGGTATAGGCGCCGGCCAGCATGGGGGCCAGCGTGGCCTCGAAATTGTCCAGCGGAATGTCGGTGACAAAACCCAGCCGGCCCTGGTTGATGCCGATCAGCGGCAGCTTGTATGGCGCCAGCTCCCGGCCGATGCCGAGCATGGTGCCGTCGCCGCCGACCACCACCGCCAGGTCGCAGGTGGCGCCGATCTGGGCGGGGTCCAGGCTGGGGTATTCCAGGCCGCTGCCGGCGGCGGTGGAGGCCTCCAGGGATACCTCGCAACCCTGCGTGCGCAGAAACAGTGCAATATCGGCCAGTGTCGTGCGCGCCGTATCCGCCGCGGGCCCGGCGACCGGCGAGTGGTACTTGCCGATGAGGGCGACATGGCGGAAGCGGGAATTCATACGGGAAATTACATCATTAAAATCATGACATGCTCGACGACCGCGCCAAGTTGTTGTTGAAAGCGCTGGTGGAGCGCTACATCGCCGACGGGCAGCCCGTCGGCTCCCGCACGCTTTCGCGCGCCACCGGCATCGAACTCTCGCCCGCGACCATCCGCAACGTGATGGCCGACCTGGAAGACCTGGGGCTGATCGCCAGCCCCCACACCTCCGCCGGGCGGGTGCCCACGGCGCGGGGCTACCGCCTGTTCGTCGATACCATGCTCACCGTGCGCAGCACCGAGCTGGCGGCGCCGCGCATCCTGGCCGACCAGCCGCAGAAGGTCATCGCCAACGCGGCGCAGGTGCTGTCGAACCTGTCGCAGTTCGTCGGGGTGGTGATGGCACCGCGCCGCACCTCGGTGTTCCGCCACATCGAATTCCTGCGGCTGTCGGAGCGGCGTATCCTGGTCATCATCGTCTCACCCGACGGCGACGTGCAGAACCGTGTCATCTTCACCGAGAAGGACATCGGCCAGTCGCAGCTGGTGGAGGCGGCCAACTTCCTCAACGCAAACTACGCGGGCCTGGCCATCGAGACGGTGCGCGAGCGCCTGAAGTCCGAGGTGCAGCAGCTGCAGAACGAGATCGCCCAGCTGATGCAGCAGGCCGTCAGCCCCGACCCCGCGCACCAGGCCCAGGCGCAGGACGAGGTGGTGATTTCGGGCGAGCGCAACCTGCTGTCGGTGAGCGACTTTTCCAGCGACATGGGCCAGCTGCGCCGCGCCTTCGACCTGTTCGAGCAGAAGACGCAGCTGATGCGCCTGCTCGACGTGTCGAGCCAGGCGGCCGGGGTGCGTATCTACATCGGCGGCGAAAGCCAGGTGGTGCCGGTGGAGGAGCTCTCCATCGTCAGCGCCCCCTACGAGGTGGACGGCCAGGTGGTGGGCACGCTGGGGGTGATAGGCCCCACCCGCATGGCCTACGACCGCATGATCCAGATCGTGGACATCACCGCGCGGGTGGTGGGCAACGCGCTGAGCCACCAGAAGTAGGTTCAGCGGTAGCTGCGCGCGTCCTCGATCAGCTTGCCGTCGTTGGGCAGTGCGCCCGGTGCGCAGAAGGCCACCTCCCCGCGCAGCTTGGTCACGTCGCGCACGGCCTCGCCGACCCGGGCGGCCAGGGCGGGCTGGGCCTCGTCCGGCGGGCATTCGGCCTGCAGCAGCATGCGGTCGTCGGCCATTTCGCCCGACACCACCAGCCTTACCCGCCCCAACTGCGGAAAGCGGCGCGCAATGTCGGCCACCTGGGCCGGGTGTACAAACATGCCGCGCACCTTGGTGGTCTGGTCGGCCCGGCCCATCCAGCCGCGGATACGCTGGTTGGTGCGCCCGGTCGGGCAGGTGCCGGGCAGCACCGCCGACAGGTCGCCGGTGCCGAAGCGCACCAGCGGGTAGTCGGGGTTCAGGGTGGTGACGACCAGTTCGCCGACCTCGCCCTCGGCCACCGGCTCGCCGGTGCCGGGGCGGACGATCTCGACGATCACCCCCTCGTCGAGCACCAGCCCTTCGCGGGCCTCGGTTTCGTAGGCGATCAGGCCCAGGTCGGCCGAGGCATAACACTGGTAGGCCTCCACTCCCCGGGCGCGCACCCAGTCGCGCAGCGAGGGCGGAAACGCCTCGCCCGACACCATGGCGCGGCGCAGGTGCGGCAGCGGCACGCCGCTCTCGGCGGCACGCTCCAGCAGTATCTTGAGGAAACTCGGCGTGCCCACATAACCGGCGGGCCGCAGCTCCCGCATGGCCTGCAACTGCTGCTCGGTCTGCCCGGTACCGCCAGCAAACACGGTACAGCCCAGCGCGTGGGCACCGTTCTCCATCATGGCGCCGGCGGGCACGAAGTGGTAGCTGAAGCTGTTGTGCAGCAGGTCGCCGCGGCGGAAGCCGGCGGCGAACAGGGCACGCGCCAGGCGCCAGTAGTCGGGCCGGGTGCCTTCGGGTTCGTACAGCGTGCCCGGGCTGGCGAACACCCGCGGCATGTGCCTGCCGTAGGCCAGCGCGCTGAAGCCGCCGAAGGCGTCGCCGCCGCGGGCACGCGCGGCCTGCTGCTGTTCCAGCAGGGCGTGTTTGCGTGTCACCGGCAGCTGGGCCAGGGCGGTGCGGCTGGTGATGTCGGCGGCGGAAACGCCTTTGAGGATGCCGGCGAAGGCGGCGGTCCGCTGCTGGGCATGGGCCACCTGGCGCGGCAAGGCGGCCAGCAGGGCGGCTTCGCGGGTGGCGGCGTCGCGGGTTTCCAGCGCATCGTAGTAGTCGCCAGGCGCGGGGAGCGTGCCAGGTGGGGTGGGGGCCAGGCTCATGCCAGCCACCGCTTGCGCCGTTTGTAGCTCTTCGCGTCGCGGAAGCTCTTGCGCTGGCCGGCGTCGGCGCCATGGCCCACGCCCAGGTAGAACTCCTTCACGTCTTCGTTGCCCGCCAGGGTGGCGGCGGGGCCGTCCATCACCACCCGCCCGCTTTCGAGGATGTAGCCGTAGTCGGCGAAGCGCAGGGCCATGCCGGTGTTCTGCTCGGCCAGCAGGAAGGTGACCTTCTCCTTCTGGTTCAGGTCCTTCACGATGGCGAAGACCTCCTCGACGATCTGCGGCGCCAGGCCCATCGACGGTTCATCGAGCAGCACCATGCGCGGGTTGGCCATCAGCGCCCGGCCGATGGCGCACATCTGCTGCTCGCCGCCGGAGGTGTAGGCCGCCTGGCTGGCGCGCCGGGTCTTCAGGCGCGGGAAGTAGGTGTAGACCTTCTCCAGGTTGGCCGCGATCTCGCCGCGGTCGCGGCGGGTGTAGGCGCCGGCCAGCAGGTTCTCCTCGATGGTGAGGTGGGCAAAGCAGTGGCGGCCTTCCATCACCTGCACCACCCCCCGCTCCACCAGCGCCGCGGGCGAGAGTTTCTCGACGCGCTCGCCGCGCAGGCTGATGCTGCCCTTGGTCACCTCGCCGCGCTCGCCCGCGAGCAGGTTGGAGATGGCGCGCAGCGTGGTCGTCTTGCCCGCGCCGTTGCCGCCCAGCAGGGCGACGATGGCGTGCTCCGGCACCGCCAGCGACACGCCTTTGAGCACCAGGATGACATGGTGGTAGATGACCTCGATGCCGTTGACATCGAGCAGGATGGCAGGTTCATTCATGGCGCGTTCCGTTCGGGGAACACCGCGGGACCGGCTTTGCCGGACCGCTGGTGTTGCCCCCGGCGAGGGGGTTGGCGAAGCGACACGCAGTGCGCACAGCCTGGGGGAGATAGATCAGCAGGCCCGCGGTGTCACGTTCTTGTCCTTGGCGTACTTGGCCGCGAACTCTTTCACCAGCGGGTCGATGTGGGTCTTGTCGGCCTGGTACCAGTCGGAACCGATCTGCCACTTGCCGCCGTCCCAGGTCACGATGCGTGCCCAGTCGGTGCCCATGTGGTTGCTGCAGGAGGTCTTCACCGGCCGCATGATGTCGCCGAAGCCCAGGGCCTTGAGTTTGTCGGCCGTGAGGTCGAGGTTCTCGTAGCCCCAGCGCACCTGCTCGGAGGTCAGTGTCTTGCCCTTGCCGTACTTCTCCTGGGCGGCGCGGATGGCCTCCACCTGCAGCATGGAGATCATCATGCCGCGGGTGTGGGCGATGGCGCCTATGCTGCTGGCGGGGCCCGATCCCTGGCCCTTGTCGTAGACGTATTTCTTCAGGTCGGCCTGCACCCGGTCGGTGGCGGCGCTGTTGTGGATGGTGATGGCGTTATAGCCCTTGGCGCCCGCGCCGATGTCCTTCACGTCGTGGTCGGAGCCGGCCCACCAGATGGCGTAGATCTTCTCGCGCGGGTAGCCGCTGGCCTGCGCCTCGCGGATGCCGGCGGGGGTCATCACGCCGGCCGACCAGAACAGCACGTAGTCGGGTTTCTGCTGGCGGATCTGCAGCCAGGTCGACTTCTGCTCCACGCCGGGCGGCGTGACCGGGAACAGGCTGACCTCGAAACCCTCGGCCGCGGCGCGGCGCTGCAGCAGCGGAATCGGCTCCTTGCCGTAGGGGGAGTCGTGGTAGACCAGGGCGATCTTCTTGCCCTTCAGGCTACCTTTTTCCTTCTTGGCGATGTCCTGCAGCATCACGTCCGCGGCGGTCCAGTAGGTGCCGAGCAGGGGGAAGTTCCATTCGAACACTGTGCCGTCCACCGACTGCGACAGGCCGTAGCCCGGGGTTTCGATGGCCACCTTGTCGTTGTAGGCCTTGTCGGTCACCGCGAAGGTGATGCCGGTGGACTGCGGGTCGAAACCCGAGGCGCCGGTGCCCTTGGTCTTCAGGCGCTCGTAGCATTCCACGCCCTTGGCCGCGTCATAGGCCGTCTCGCATTCCTCGTACGAGAGCTTGACCCCGTTCACGCCGCCGTCGCGGGCGTTGACCAGCTTCAGGTAGTCCTGCTTGCCGTCGGCCCAGGGAATGCCCAGCGGTGCGAACTGGCCGGTACGGTAGACCAGCAGCGGGACGAACTGCTCGGCCGGCTGCGCCTGTGCCGGCGCCATGCCCACCACCGCGGCCAGCGCCGCCGTTGCCGTCATTGCAAAAGCGAGGTTTTTCAGTGCCATGCCTGTCTCCTGTTGTGGGCACGCCAGGTGCCGCGGTTGTAGAAAAGGGGGGTCGCGATCAATGTGGGAAGGGCCAGAGCCTGAGCTTTTGCCTTGCCGTGGACCAGAGCCGGGCCAGGCCGTGCGGCTCCACGATGAGGAAGAACACGATCAGCGCGCCGAAGATCATGTGTTCCAGGTGCGAGGCGGTGGCCGTCGAGAGCGACAGCCCGAGCCAGCCCGGCAGGTAGTTCAGCAGCAGCGGCAGCAGCACGATGAAGGCGGCACCGAAGAAGCTGCCGGCGATGGAGCCCAGCCCGCCGATGATGATCATGAACAGTAGCTGGAACGACTTGTCGATGCCGAAGGCCGCCGGCTCCCAGGCGCCCAGGTGCACAAAACCCCACAGCGCACCGGCCACCCCGACGATGAAGCTGCTGACGGCAAAGGCCGACAGCTTGGCGTACACCGGCCGGATGCCGATGACGGCGGCCGCCACGTCCATGTCGCGCATGGCCATCCATTCGCGGCCGATGGCGCCGCGCACCAGGTTCTTGGCCAGCAGGCCGAACAGGGCGACCAGGCTCAGGCACAGCAGGTACTTCTGCACCGGCGTGTCGAAGTGCCAGCCGAACATGCCCAGGGAGTTGACGCTGACCGAACCGGAGGAGGAGTCGTTGGTGACCCACTTCACCCGGTTGGTGAACCAGTCCACGAAGAACTGCGCGGCCAGCGTGGCCACCGCCAGGTACAGCCCGCGGATACGCAGGCTGGGAATGCCGAACAGCACACCGAACACCGTGGCGCAGAGCCCGCCGCCCAGGAGCGCCAGCAGCAGCGGCAGGCCTTCGATGCGGGCCTGCAGGTTGTAGGCGGCGTAGGCACCCACCGCCATGAAGGCGCCGGTGCCGAGCGAAATCTGCCCGCAGTAACCCACCAGGATGTTGAGCCCGATGGCCGCCAGCGCCAGGATCAGGAAGGGGATCAGCACCGCGCGGAAGGTGTAGTCGCTGGCCAGCCAGGGCACGGCCACGAAGGCGAAGGCCAGCAAGGCCAGCATGGCCCAGCGGTCCTGCGCCACCGGGAACAGCGCGAGGTCGGCGCGGTAGCTGCTCTTGAACTGGCCGTTTTCGCGGTAGAACATGGTGTCGGCCCTTCAGACGCGGTCGATGATCTTGTCGCCGAAGAGGCCCTGCGGCCGCACCAGCAGGAAACCCAGGGCGAGCACATAGGCGAACCAGTTCTCGATGCCGCCGCCCAGGAAGGGGCCGAGGTAGATCTCGGAGAGCTTCTCGCCCACACCGATGATCAGCCCGCCGACGATGGCGCCAGGTACCGAGGTGAGGCCGCCCAGGATCACCACCGGGAAGGCCTTGAGCGCCACCAGCGAGATGGAGAACTGCACCCCCAGCTTGGAGCCCCAGATCATGCCGGCCACCAGCGCCACGATGCCGCCGACCGACCAGACGATGACCCAGATGCGCCCCAGCGGAATACCGATGGACTGCGCCGCCTGGTGGTCGTCGGCCACGGCGCGCAGGGCGCGGCCGGTGCGGGTCTTCTGGAAGAAGAGCGAGAGTGTGGCCACCAGCAGGGCGGCGATCAGGGCCGCGTACAGGTCCTCGGTGCTGAGCAGCAGGCCGCCGGGGAAGGTGTTTTCCAGCACGATCATCGGGTCCTTGGGCATGCCGATGTCGATCTTGTAGGTGGCGCTGCCGAACAGCAGCTGCCCCGCGCCGTCGAGGAAGTAGCCGATGCCCAGCGTCGCCATGAGCAGGGTGATGCCCGGCTGGTTCACCAGCCGGCGCAGCGCCAGCCGCTCGATCAGCCAGGCCACGGCCACCATGCACAGCACCGCCGCACAGAAGGCCAGCAGGTTGGCCAGCAGCAGGCTGTCGAAACCCAGCCAGCGCGGCAGCCATTCGCTGAAGCGTGCCATGGCCAGGGCGGCGAACAGCACCATCGCCCCCTGGGCGAAGTTGAAGACACCCGATGCTTTGAAGATCAGCACGAAGCCCAGCGCCACCAGCGCATAGAGCATGCCGGCCATGAGGCCGCCGAAGACGGTTTCGAGGAAAAATCCCATGGGCCCTGTCCTTGTTCTTCTTCGCTCAGTGGCCGCCGCCGAGATAGGCACGGACCACGTCGGGGTTGTTGCGGACCTCGTCGGGTGTGCCGTCGCCGATCTTGCGGCCGTAGTCGAGCACCACCACCCGGTCGCTGATGTCCATCACCACCCCCATGTCGTGCTCGATCAGCACGATGGTGCTGCCGAACTCGCTGTTCACGTCGAGGATGAAGCGGCACATGTCCTGCTTTTCCTCCACGTTCATGCCGGCCATGGGTTCGTCGAGCAGCAGCACCTGCGGCTCCATCGCCAGGGCGCGGCCCAGGTCCACCCGCTTCTGCAGGCCGTAGGGCAGCTGGCCCACCGGGGCCTTTCGCCAGGCCTGGAGTTCCAGGAAGTCGATGATGCGTTCGACGAACGCGCGGTGCCGGATTTCCTCGCGCTCGGCCGGGCCGATGCGCAGCGCCTGCAGCAGCAGGTTGCTTTTCATGCGCAGGTTGCGCCCGGTCATGATGTTGTCGAGCACACTCATGCCCTTGAACAAGGCCAGGTTCTGGAAGGTGCGGGCCACCCCCATCTCGGCCACCTGGCGGCTGTTCATGTGCTTGAAGGTGCGGCCCCGGAAGGTGATGGCCCCCTGCTGCGGCTGGTAGACGCCGTTGATGCAGTTGAGCATGGAGCTCTTGCCCGCGCCGTTGGGCCCGATGATGGAGCGGATCTCGTGTGCACGCACGTTGAAGCTGATGTCGGTCAGCGCCTTCACCCCGCCGAAGGACAGCGAGATGTTGCGTACGTCGAGGATGACCTCGCCGGCCGCGGCGGGCGGCTGGGCCGCCGGCGCGACCACGTGCAGCGGAACGGCGGCGTTCATGCGGCTTCCCGCAGGGGGGTGAAGGTGGTCGCGTCCAGGATCTTCAGCGTGGCGGCGATGCTGCCGGTGCGCCCGTCCTCGAACACCACCTGCGTCTCGATGAACTGCTCGCCGCGGCCGGCATACAGCGCATCGACCAGCGGCGCGTATTTCTCGGCGATGAAACCGCGGCGGACCTTGTTGGTGCGGGTCAGCTCGCCGTCGTCGGCGTCCAGTTCCTTGTGCAGCACCAGGAAACGGCAGACCTGGCTGCCCGCCAGCAGGGTGTCGGCGGCCAGGTCGGCATTGACCTTTTCCACACACTCCTTCATGAGCGCGTGGATCTCGGGCTTGGCCGCCAGGTCGGTGTAGCCCGCATAGGGCAGGTTGTGCCGCTCGGCCCAGTTGCCGGCGGCTTCGAAGTCGATGTTGAGCATCACGCAGACGCGGTCGCGGCCGTCGCCATAGGCCACCGCTTCCTTGATGTGGGGGAAGAACTTGAGCTTGTTCTCCACGTACTTGGGGGCGAACATCGCGCCGTCGTGCGGGCCGCCGGCCAGCCGGCCCACGTCCTTCACCCGGTCGATGATCTTCAGGTGCCCGGCCGCGTCGAGGAAACCCGCGTCGCTGGTGCGGTACCAGCCGTCGGCCGTCAGCACCTCGGCGGTGGCTTCGGGGTTCTTGTAGTAGCTGTGCAGCAGGCCGGCCGACTTCACCAGCACCTCGCCGTTGTCGGCCAGGCGGATCTGCACCCCGCGGATGGGCACACCCACCGTGTCGCTGCGCGCCTCGTTGTCGGGCTGCAGGCAGACGAACACGGCGGTCTCGGTCGAGCCGTAGAGCTGCTTGAGGTTGATGCCGATGGAACGGTAGAAGCTGAACAGGTCGGGGCCGATGGCCTCGCCCGCGGTGTAGGCCACCCGCACCCGCGAGAAACCCAGGCAGTTGCGCAACGGGCCGTACACCAGCCAGTCGCCCAGCCGGTAGTGCAGGCGGTCGGCCAGGCCGACCGGCCGGCCGTCGCGCAGCGCGGGCCCCACGCGGCGCGCCAGCGCCATGAAGTGGCCGAACAGGCCGCGCTTGAGGCGCCCGGCATCCTCCATGCGGATCATGACGCGGGTGAGCATGCCTTCGAAGATGCGCGGCGGCGCGAAGTAGTAGGTCGGCCCGACCTCGTTGAGGTCGATGGCGACCGTGCTCGTGTCCTCGGGGCAGTTCACCACGTAGCCGCAGGCCAGCCATTGCGCATAGCTGAAGATGTTCTGCCCGATCCAGGCCGGCGGCAGGTAGGCCAGCACCTCTTCGTGTTCGGTCAGCCGGTCGAATTCGGCGCCGGCGCTGGCGCGGTCGAGCAGGCTGGCGTGGGTATGCACCACGCCCTTGGGTTTGCCAGTGGTGCCCGAGGTGAAGAACATCGCCGCGACGTCCTCCGGCCGGGTCGCCTCGACCTGCGCACGGAACCAGCCGGGCTGGGCGGCGCTGAAGGCCTGGCCTTCGGCCACCAGCGTGGCTAGCGGCGCCACGCCGGGCTCCGCGTACTGGCGCAGGCCGCGCGGGTCGTCGTACCAGATGCGGGCCAGCCGCGGGCAGTCGCCGCGGATCTCCAACAGTTTGTCGAGTTGTTCCTGGTCTTCCACCACGCAGAAGCGCACCTCGGCATTGACCAGCGGGAATACACATTCGGCCGCTGCCGCATCCTGGTACAGCGGTACGGGAATGGCGCCCAGCGACTGCGCGGCCAGCAGGGTGGCGTACAGGCGCGGGCGGTTGGCGCCGATGACCACGAGGTGCTCGCCGCGCACCAGCCCGGCCCGGTGCAGGCCGCCCGCGATGTGCCCGACCAGCAGCGCCAGCGCCCCCCAGGCGTAGGTCTGCCAGATGCCGTATTCCTTCTCGCGCAGCGCCGCCGCCTGCGGCCTTGCGTCCGCGTGCTGGAGCAGCAGGCGGGGAAAAGTGCTCTGCATGTCGGGTCCTTGGGTCGGGTGTCTCTTCGGGTCTCGGGGGCTCTCTTGCACGCACTGTAGGCACGGCTTTGACGCCGTGTTGTCATTCGGCCGACAATTCAAGGGTTCACCCTTCCCCGGACTTTCCCCAGTCGCCGCCGGTGTTGCCGGGCGGCACGCTCGCACCATGCCCATCCCGCCGCTGCACGCCCGCCGCCGCCCGCCCACCGCGGAGGAACTGCACGGCATTCCCTGGATGGCGGTGCTCGATGCGCCGCACCGGGCCCGCGCCAGCGAAGCGCTGGTGCTGAGCGATGCCGAGCCCGGCGACCTGCTGTGCCGCATCGGCCGGCCGGTGACCTACTGGTTCGGTGTGGTCGAGGGGCTGCTGAAGATGGGCAACGACGACAGCGGCAGCGGCTCGGGCCCGGTCACCTTCGCCGGCCTGCCGCCGGGCGGCTGGTTCGGCGAGGGCACGGCCCTGAAGCGCGAGCCCTACCGCTACAACATCCAGGCGCTGCGCCGCAGTGTGGTGGCCGGCCTGCCGGTGGACGACTTCCACTGGCTGCTGGACCACTCGATCGGTTTCAACCGCTTCGTGATGAACCAGCTCAACGAGCGCCTGGGCCAGTTCATCATGGCGCTGGAAAGCGACCGCCTGAACCGGCCCGACGTGCGGGTGGCGCGCAGCCTGGCAGCCCTGTTCAACCCGGTGCTGTACCCGGGCGGCGGCCAGGTGCTGCGCATCACCCAGCAGGAGCTGGCCTACCTGGTCGGCCTGTCGCGCCAGCGGGTCAACGAGGCGCTGGCGGTGCTGGAGGCGCGCCAGGCGATCCGGGTGGAGTACGGTGGCCTGCGGGTGCTGGACCTGCCGGCGCTGCGGGGGTTTACTGTGCCGTCCTGAGTCAGCCCGCGCCCTACGGCTGCATCAGCAGCCCGGCGCTGTCGCGTGCGATGCCGCGCAGCTGGTCCCAGCAGCCTTGCAGCCGCGCGAGGTGCTTGACCTCGGCGGGCATGGACATCCAGAACTTGCGCCGGAAACGCACCTGCTCCGGCAGCACACGCACCAGGCGCGGATCGGTGCCGGCCAGGAAGGCCGGCAGCACCGCCATGCCGGCGCCGGCGGCCGCCGCCTGCTGCTGGGCCACGAGGCTGGTGCTGCGCAGCGAGAAGTCGAGCGGCAGGCCCAGCTCACCCAGGTACTGCAGCTGCTTGCTGAAGACCAGGTCGTCCACGTAGCCGATGAAGCGGTGCCGGCGCAGGTCGTCGAGGCTGGCCGGTGTGCCCTGGGCGACCAGGTAGCCGGGCGCGGCGTACAGGTGCAGGCTGTACTCGCAGAGCTGGGTGACCAGGAAGGGGCCGCGGGTGGGGCGTTCCAGCGCGACCACGATGTCGGCCTCGCGCCGCGAGATGTTGACGATCTTGGACACCGCGATGAGGTCGATGGTCAGCCCCGGGTGCTGCGCCGCGAACAGCGCCAGCCGCGGCGCCAGGACGGCGGTGCCGAAGCCCTCGGTGGCGCCGATGCGCACGGTGCCGGTGAGCGGGTCGGCCGGGCCTGCGCCGGGGCCGGCCGCGCCCACCGCGCCGCCGGCGCGCAGGCTGGCGGCCTCCATCGCCTCGGCATGCGGCAGCAGCTTGCGGCCGGCTTCGGTGAGGGTCATGCCGCCGACGGCGCGGGCGAAGAGGGTGGTGCCCAGCGCGCTTTCGAGCGACTGGATGTTGCGTGACACCGTGGTGTGGTCCACCTGCAGGCGCCGGCCGGCGTCGGTGAGTTTGCCGGTGCGGGCGAGCTCCAGGAAAAAACGCAGCTTGTCCCAGTCCATGCACCGATTGTGGGGCCTGCCTCCGGGGGCTGTGCAAATTTGCAAGGCTTGACGGTTTTTTGCAGCTTGATTCGGTGCATTTGCAGACATAGCATGGCCGGGTTCCGAGCCCACTACAGGAGACTTTTCCCATGTCCGCCAACCCGGCCCCGGCCCGCGTGCCTTCCGTCAAGCTGCTGATCGACGGCCAGTTCGTCGAATCCCGCACCACGCAGTGGCGCGACATCGTCAACCCCGCCACGCAGGAGGTGCTGGCGCAGGTGCCGTTCGCCACGGCCGATGAGGTGGCCGCCGCCATCGCCAGCGGCCAGCGTGCCTTCAAGACCTGGCGCAAGACCGCCATCGGCGCGCGTGCCCGCATCTTCCTGAAGTACCAGCAGCTGATCCGCGAGAACATGCGGGAGCTGGCCGCCATCCTCACCGCCGAGCAGGGCAAGACCCTGGCTGACGCCGAAGGCGATGTGTTCCGCGGGCTGGAGGTGGTCGAGCATGCGGCGGGCATCGGCAACCTGCAGCTCGGCGAGCTGGCCAACAACGTGGCCGGTGGGGTGGACACCTTCACCCTGCTGCAGCCGCTGGGGGTGTGCGCGGGCATCACCCCCTTCAACTTTCCGGCCATGATTCCGCTGTGGATGTTCCCCATGGCCATCGCCTGCGGCAACACCTTCGTGCTCAAGCCCTCGGAGCAGGACCCGATGGTGACCATGCGCCTGGCCGAGCTGGCCCTGGAGGCCGGCATTCCGCCCGGCGTACTCAACGTGGTGCACGGCGGCGAAGACGTGGTCAACGCGCTGTGCGACCACCCGGACATCAAGGCCGTTTCCTTTGTCGGCTCGACCCGGGTGGGCACCCACGTCTACAACCGCGCCACCGGCAACGGCAAGCGTGCGCAGTGCATGATGGGCGCGAAGAACCACGCCATCGTCATGCCCGATGCGCACAAGGAGCAAAGCCTCAACGCCATCGCCGGGGCTGCTTTCGGTGCCGCCGGCCAGCGCTGCATGGCGCTGTCGGTGGTGGTGCTGGTGGGCGCGGCGCGTGAATGGGTGCCCGAACTCATCGCCAAGGCGCGGCAGCTGAAGGTGAGCGCCGGGGTGGAGCAGGGCACGGACATCGGCCCGCTGGTGTCGGGCGCCGCGCTGGCGCGGGTGCACCGGTTGATCGAGCGCGGCGTGGCCGACGGCGGCACGCTGGAACTCGACGGGCGCGCGCCGCAGGTGGCCGGTTACGAGAAGGGCAACTTCGTCGGCCCGACCATCCTCAGCGGCGTGGCACCCGGCAATGCGGCCTACGACGAGGAAATCTTCGGCCCGGTGCTGGTGCTGATGGCGGCCGACACGCTGGACCAGGCCATCGCCATCATCAACGCCAATCCCAACGGCAACGGCACCGCCATCTTCACCCAGTCCGGCGCGGCGGCCCGCAGGTTCCAGGAGGACATCGACGTGGGGCAGATCGGCATCAATGTGCCGATCCCGGTGCCGGTGCCCATGTTCTCCTTCACCGGTTCGCGGGCCTCCAAGCTGGGCGACCTGGGGCCGTACGGCAAGCAGGTGGTGACCTTCTACACCCAGACCAAGACCATCACCCAGCGCTGGTTCGACGACAGCACGGTGGCCGGGGGTGTCAACACCACCATCAGCCTGAAATAATGCGGCCATGACCTACGACAACCTCCTCCTCGAACGCCGCGGCAAGGTCGCGCTCATCACCCTGAACCGGCCCAAGGCGCTCAACGCGCTGTCGCCCGACCTCACGCGCGAGCTGGCGCATGCGCTGGACGCGCTGGAGGCCGACGAGGGCATCGCCGCGGTGGTGCTGACCGGCAGCGAGAAGGCCTTCGCCGCTGGCGCCGACATCAAGGTGATGAAGGAGTGGTCGTACATGGACGTGTACAAGGCCGACTTCATCACCGCCACCTGGGAGCGCATCGCCAGCTTCCGCAAGCCGACCATCGCGGCGGTGGCCGGTTACGCCCTGGGCGGCGGCTGCGAGCTGGCGATGATGTGCGACTTCATCCTGGCGGCCGACACGGCCAAGTTCGGCCAGCCGGAAATCACCATCGGCACCATCCCCGGCGCGGGCGGCACGCAGCGGCTGACACGGCTCATCGGCAAGTCCAAGGCCATGGAGATGGTGCTGACCGGCCGCACCATGGACGCCGAGGAGGCCGAGCGCTGCGGCCTGGTGTCGCGCATCGTGCCCGCGGCCGAGCTGGTGGACGAGGCCGTCAAGGTCGCCACCCGCATCGGCGAGCTGTCGCTGCCCATCGTGATGATGGCCAAGGAATCGGTCAACCGCGCCTACGAGACCACGCTGGCCGAGGGCCTGCATTTCGAGCGGCGTTTGTTCCATTCGACCTTCGCCACCGAGGACCAGAAGGAAGGCATGGCCGCCTTCAGCGAGAAACGCAAGCCGGATTTCCGCAACCTGTAGAAGAAAAAAACGGAGGCACACAACATGAGAATCGCATTCCTGGGCCTGGGCAACATGGGCCGGCCGATGGCGCACAACCTGCTCACCGCGGGGCACACGCTGGTGGTGTTCGACCCGGTGGCGGCGTCGGTGGCCGAACTCACCACGGCCGGCGCCGTGGCGGCCACGTCGCCGAAGGACGCGGTCGCCACGGCGGGGGTGGAACTGGTGCTGACCATGCTGCCCGCCTCGGCCCATGTGCGGGCGGTGTACCTGGGCGAAGACGGCGTGCTGGCCGGTGTGCCGGCCGGCGTGCGGCTGGTGGACTGCTCCACCATCGACCCGCACACCGCACGCGCGGTGGCGGCGGCGGCGCAGCAGCAGGGCAACCCGATGGTGGATGCGCCGGTCTCCGGCGGCACCGGCGGCGCCACGGCGGGCACGCTGACCTTCATGGTGGGCGGCGAGGCGGCCGACTTCGACGCGGTGCGCCCGGTGCTGGCGCAGATGGGCAAGAACATCGTGCACTGCGGCGGCACCGGCAACGGCCAGGTCGCCAAGGTGGCCAACAACATGCTGCTGGGCATCTCCATGGTAGGTGCGGCCGAGGCCATGGCGCTGGGGGTGTCGCTGGGCATGGACCCGAAGGTGCTGGCGGGGGTCATCAACACCAGCAGCGGGCGCTGCTGGAGCACCGATACCTACAACCCGTTTCCGGGTGTGCTGGACAACGTGCCGGCCTCGCGCGGCTACACCGGCGGTTTCGGCGCCGACCTGATGCTCAAGGACCTGGGGCTGGCGACCGAGGCCGCGCGCCTGTCCGGCCAGCCGGTGGTGCTGGGCGCGGCGGCGCAGCAGCTGTACCAGGCCTTCAGCGCGCAGGGCAAGGGCGGGCTGGACTTCTCGGCCATCATCCAGATGTACCGCAGGGACTGAGGCCATGGCCGCAGTTATTGACGACGGCGCGACGCCCCTTGCCGCGTCTCTTGCCGCGCCCCCGGTGATCCTGGCCGAGGTCCGCAGCGGCATCGGCCTGCTGACGCTGAACCGGCCGGCCGCGCTCAATGCGCTGTCGCTGCAGATGGTGCAGGACATGCACCGGCAACTGCGGGCCTGGGCCGATGACGGCGCGGTGCAGGCGGTGGTGGTGCGCGGCGCGGGAGAAAAAGCCTTTTGCGCCGGCGGCGACATCCGCGCGTTGTACGACAGCTACCGCGCGGGCGACGGGATGTACCTGCAGTTCTTCGAGGAAGAGTATGCGCTGGACCTCTACATCGCCGAGTACCCCAAGCCCTACATCGCGCTGATGGACGGGTACGTGATGGGCGGCGGCATGGGCATCTCGCAGAACGCCACGGTGCGCATCGTGACCGAGCGCACCCGCCTGGCCATGCCCGAGGTGGGCATCGGTTATTTCCCCGACGTGGGCGGCAGCTATTTCCTGCCGCGCCTGCCCGGCCGGCTGGGCCTGTACCTGGCGCTGACGGGCGTGCAGATCCGCGCGGCCGATGCGCTGTACGCGGGGCTGGCTGACCTGTGGGTGCCGGCGGCGCAGTTGCCGGAACTGGTGCAGCGCCTGCAGGGGCTGGACTGGCGCGGCGGCGGCGACATCCAGGCCGCGGTGGCCGCGCTGGTGGCCGACATGCAGCCTGCCGCGGCCGAGCCTGCGCCGCTGGCGGCGGTGCGTGCGGCCATCGACAGGCATTTTTCGTTGCCGGACGTGGCGGCGACCATGGCCTCGCTGGCGGCGCAGGCTGCGGAGGTGGCGCAGGGTGGGGCGGCCAAGGACAGCGACCCGGCCCTGGCGACCTGGGCCGCGGACACCCATGCCCTGATGGCACGCCGCTCGCCGCTGGCGATGGGCGTGACCCGGGCGCTGCTGTCGCGTGGTGCCTCGCTGCCGCTGGCAGCCTGCCTGCGTATGGAGCTGGCGCTGGACCGCCAGTGGTTCGCGCGCGGCGACTTCATGGAAGGTGTGCGCGCCGTCATCGTCGACAAGGACCAGCAGCCGCGCTGGCGCCCCGCCACGGTGGGCGAGGTGGACGAGGCCCTGGTGCAGTCTTTTTTTGCGGAGGCGACCTGACATGAACGATGCCCTGCTCACCGAGGAACAGCGCATGGTGCGCGACATGGTGCGCCAGTTCGCCCGCGAACAGGTGGCGCCGCAGGCCGCGGCCTGGGAGAAGGCCGGCTGGATCGATACGGCGGTAGTGGCGCAGATGGGCGCGCTGGGCCTGCTGGGCATGGTCGTGCCCGAGGCCTGGGGCGGATCCTTCACCGACTACAGCGCCTATGCGCTGGCGGTGGAAGAGATATCGGCGGCCGACGGCGCGCTGGGCACCCTCATGAGTGTGCACAACTCGGTGGGCTGCGGGCCCCTGCTGCGCTACGGCAGCGAGGAACAGAAAACGCAGTGGCTGCCCCGGCTGGCCTCGGGCGAGGCCATCGGCTGCTTCTGCCTGACCGAACCCCAGGCCGGCTCCGAGGCGCACAACCTCAAGACCCGCGCGGTGCAACGTGATGGGCAGTGGGTGCTCGACGGGGCCAAGCAGTTCGTCACCAACGGCAAACGCGCGGCGCTGGCCATCGTGTTCGCGGTGACCGACCCCGAGGCCGGCAAGCAGGGCCTGTCGGCCTTCCTGGTGCCGACCGACACACCGGGTTTCGTGGTCAGCCGGGTGGAGCACAAGATGGGCATACGCGCATCCGACACCTGCGCCATCACCCTCGACGGCTGCGCCGTGCCGGAGGCCCACCTGCTGGGCGAGCGCGGCAAGGGCCTGGCCATCGCGCTGTCGAACCTGGAGGGCGGGCGCATCGGCATCGGCGCGCAGGCGGTGGGCATCGCCCGCGCCGCGCTGGAGGCCGCGCTGGCCTACGCGCAGGAGCGCCAGCAGTTCGGCGTCAACCTGATGGGCCACCAGGCCATCGCCCATACCCTGGCCGACATGCACACCCGCGTGAACGCCGCCCGCCTGCTGGTGCTGCACGCCGCCCAGTTGCGCACGGCCGGCCAACCCTGCCTGTCGGAAGCCTCGCAGGCCAAACTCTTCGCCTCGGAAATGGCCGAATGGGTCTGCTCCAAGGCCATCCAGGTGCACGGCGGCTACGGCTACCTGGAGGACTACCCGGTGGAGCGCTACTACCGCGATGCCCGCATCACCCAGATCTACGAAGGCACCAGCGAGATCCAGCGCATGGTGATCGCGCGGGAGCTGGGCAAGCTGGGGGTGTAGGACATGCGACAATCGCGCGCTTTCCCTGGGGGCCGTTAGCTCAGTTGGTTAGAGCAGAGGACTCATAATCCTTTGGTCGTTGGTTCAAGTCCAACACGGCCTACCACTCGGAGAACGCCCTGTTTTCGATGGTCCGCTCAGCAGGGTGGTGGGGAAGAAATCGACCAAGCCTCAGGCTTTTTGCATACTGGGCCAGCCGGCTTGGTTCCATGCCAGCTGGAGAGTAGGGCCGTGGGCTGTGTTCGCGGCCAGCCCCCTGTACGCGGTCGCGTGGCCGCGACGCTGCCGACACAAGCCCAGCCCTAAGCTCAGTCCGACGTGCCGACCTGCAGGAAGGGCGGGTTGCTGCTGGTGCCGCGGTTCACCACGACTACGAGCGGGCTGTTCTGGGCCGCATAGAAAGCCAGCAGGCCGCCGGGAATGATGGTGCGAATGCCCGAGGCGGTGGTGGGGTCCGCAAGGGCCTGCACCGGGCCGCTGTAGGTGGTGCCGGTGCCGGCGAGTGGGGTGTAGCTGTAGTTGGCCGTGTCCAGCGCCAGCGTGCCCCAGGTACCGGTGGTGTCACCCGCATGGGCGGGCTGGGCGGAGACGGCGAGCGTGCCGGTCAGGCCGATGCGGAGGTAGCCGCTGTTCGCGGAGGACAAGGCCGACAGCAGGACGTTCTTGCCGCCGACGGAAGCCACCATGAACTTTCCCGTGTCTGCGGCATTGGCGGTGTTGACCAGGGTCCAGCTGCCCGGTGTTGCCGCGTCGGGCGAGACCGTGTAGGTGGCGAGACTGCCGCCGGGGCACTGGTCGGCGCGCACGGTGCTGCTGAGGCAGCGCAGAAGCTGGGTGCCGCCGTTGCGGATCCACACGGATGCGACCGATGCGCTGGGGGGGCCGAGCTCCAGCCCCAACTGGTTGTAGAAACCGTCGAATGCGGCCTGGCCGGCCACGAAGTTGTTGGCCGCCATGAAGGACTGCTGCTGGTAGTTGGCGGGGAAGGACGGCACGGCAAATGGGAACATGCCGACCAGGGCGCCACCGGTCAGGCGGAACCGCCCCGGCAGGGCAGTGCTGCGCTGGCTCTGGAGCAGCCAGGTACCGGGCTCGGAAGTGTCGGCGCTGAAGGTGTCGGTCGCCACCACGCCGGCCGGGTCCGCCATGCGGTAGCTCAGGGTGTCGAAACTGAGCGCCAGCGTCTGTTGCGTGCCGTTGCCGGCGAATACCCGGTAGCTGGCATTGCGTGTATCGCCGGCCGACACCAGGAACGACGCGCTGGTGATGGGGCCCGGGTTGCTGCCACTGGCCACGGCCTGCGCATTGAGGGTGAAGGTCTCGGTGCTTGGCAGGTAATTGATGATGGGCGCCGACCACCGGGTGGTGCTGACGCTCGGGTTACGGGCATCGGCGGCGTTGTTGTCCGAACCGCTGCTGGACCAGGTGGCGGGCTGGCTGGGCACGGCCTGCACCGTATCGCCGGGCTTGATGCGGTAGGTACCGGAGGCATCAGGCGCAGCCGCACTACCGTTGACCGATACCGCAAGCGCGAACGCCGCGGGGGGGACGACGGTGCCGCCGCCGTCGCCGCCCCCGCCACAGGAAGCCAGGACCAGCATGCTGGCCATGAAAGCTGCAAGGGCGGCGAGAAGGCGCTTCATAGGTGTCTCCAAAAGGAAGGAGGCAGTATTGTTTTTATTGCAGGGGAAATCTGTGATGGCTATCACTTACCGGTTGGCCAGCAGGCGACCCCAGCCCTCGACAGGCGGCGCCAGGCCGGCGGCGATCAGGCGCCACGCCTCGGTGATGGGGTTGGTGACGACCGGCTTGCCGAAGTCCTGCTCCAGTATGGGCACGGCGGCGAGGCTGCGCCAGGCGCCGCCCGGCAGCAGCAGCCCGTCGGCATGGGGGGCTTTCTGCATGGCCTCGCGCGACAGCAGGAACGCGAGCTTCACGCCCTCCTCGATGCTCATCGAGAATGCCTGCTTCGCCCATTGTCCAACGCTGGTCACGGCCAGGACCTCGAACTCCGCTTCCTCCAGGTAGGCGACCAGCTTCTGGTTCAAGGTGTCCGACCAGCGGCTGGCGATGGCGATACGGCGCATGCCCAGATGGCGCATCGCGGCGATGGTGGCCTCCGCATGCGAGTCGGCCACGATGCCGGTTCTTTTGCTCGTCTCCTGCATGAGTTCCAGCATGCGCCTGCGCCCGAGCTGGGAGGCGATGGGAAAGCCGCGCAGCGTGATGCTGTCCGCGCCTTGCTTCACCAGCTCGTCCACGCAGGTCCAGTACCGTTCCCCCATCGCTTCCTCGACGCCCTCGGTGGTGTAGTCGGAAATATCGAGGGCGCTGGAGATGCGGCGAATATTCGGTGGCAGCAGCGGCTCCGGCTGCGACATGGGATGCTTGTCTTCGCCGAGGGGCTTGATCACTGCCGCGGTGTACGAAACCTTCACGTCCGTTGGTGCGTTCATCGATTCTTCTTTCCCTGATTGCGTCACTCCGGCTGGATGCCGGCATCCTTCGCGACCTTGCTCCACTTGCCCAGCTCGGATCGGATCATGTCGCCGAATTCCTCGGGCGTGCGGCTGGGCGCGGCTTCAGCCCCCTCGGCGACCAGGTGCTGGCGCACCGCCGGGTCCTGCAGGGTCTTCACTATCGCAGCGTGCAGCTTCATAACGATGGGCCGTGGCGTGCCGGCGGGCGCGAGCAGGCCGGACCAGTTGGCCGCCTGGAAGCCGGGCACACCGGATTCGGCGAGGGTCGGGACGTCGGGTGCGGCGCTGGAGCGCTTCGCGCTGGTCACCCCCAGCGCGACCAGCCGGCCGCCGCGCACCTGGGGCAGCGTGGAGGCCAGGCTGCCCATCATGGTCTGCACCTCGCCCCCGATGACGGCGGTCAGGGCCGGCCCGGCCCCTTTGTAGGGGACGTTCAGCATCTTGATGCCGG
This sequence comes from Pseudomonadota bacterium, assembly GCA_040390235.1. GTDB lineage: Bacteria > Pseudomonadota > Gammaproteobacteria > Burkholderiales > Burkholderiaceae_C > Xylophilus. Next base: position 60,746 of record JAZJYT010000019.1, read on the forward strand.
TGGTACCGATCAGCGACTCCATGGCGAGGTGGTCGCTCGCCCCGTAGCTCCCCGTGCCGTAGCGTACGGCATCCGGTTGCGCGCGCGCCAGCGCGATGAGCCCCTGCACGTCGCGCACGCCCAGCGCCGGGTTGGCGCTCAGCAGGTAGGGCTGCGTCGCCACCAGGGATACGGGCACGAAGTCGCGCGCGAGGTCGTAGCCGGGTTTTTTCATGACCGCCGGGTTGCCGGCGTGCGAGGCGAAGGTGACAAGCAGGGTGTAGCCGTCCGCGGGGGCGCGCGAAGCTATCGTGGCACCTATGGCGCCGCCCGCGCCCGCGCGGTTTTCCACGAAGACCGGCTGCCCCAGCACCTGGCCCAGCCGGGTGGCATAGATGCGCGCCACGACGTCGGCACCGCCGCCCGGCGCTGCCGGCACGATCAGGCGCACCGGCCTGGCGGGATATGGCTGCTGCTCATCCGCCGCGGCAGCGGTCCCGGCGGCGAACAGCGCCGCGGCGCACGCCGCCAGCGCGGCAATCCGGCCTCGTGCGGTGCGATTCATGCAGTGTCTCCTACATTGTTATCTGGCGTAGTGTGGGAAGCCTCCTCAGTTTACGGAATGCCTTCTCCAGTTTCCATGCCACCGGATGGATAACTGTAATTAGCCAAGGCGCATAACACAGGCATGTGGCTGATACGCGCCTGCGTCACTCCATGGTGGCAAATCCCCGGTGCAGGCCTGTCACCACCGGCGTTTCGTTCCGTTGCTGCACGACTCCCTGCGGGAGCCTGGCGGGGTCCATCGTCTGAGGATCAATGGTCCTTGCCGACCACGTCGAAAAAGGCACGCACCATACGCATGTCCCGCCGTTCTGCCAGGCAGGCCATGTGCACATGGGTACGGATCTGGGCATCGTCCAAGCGGACCGCATGCAGTCCGGGGCCGGGAACGAATTCCACTTCGGAGACGGCCGCTACGCCGAGGTTTTGCGCCACGGCCTCCCGGATGATCTCGCGGCTGCCGACTTCCATGACCACGTCCGGCTCGATGTGCGCCTCCCGGAGAGCCTGTTCGATGGCCTTGCGGGTCGTCGAGCCGACTTCCCGCAGGATCAGCTTCTCGTGGGCCAGTTCGGCGGTGCGAATGCTGCGCCGCCGCGCAAAGCGGTGCTGCGTCGAGCAGAAGATGACCACCGGGTGTTCGCTGTAGGGCGTCGATACGAACCGCCTGTCACTGGCCACCTGCGCGAGCACGCCGACATCGGCGCTGTAGTCGGCCAGGCGGTCCAGCACGTCCTGTGAGTTGCCTGTGCTGACCGAGACCCTGATCCCCGGGTAACGCTGGTGGAAAACCGCGAGCATGGCGGTCACCTGCGCGGGTCCGACCGCTGCCACACGCAGATGGCCCGTCCTCAGTTCGCCCGACTCCCGCAGCAACTGCAGGGCTTCGGCTTCGAGACTGAAGATCTGCCGGGACAGGTGCAGCAGGCGCTGCCCCATTTCGGTCGGCAGCACACGCCTGCCGGCGCGGTGGAACAGCTCCACCTTGTAGAGCTCCTCCAACTGGCCGACCTGCATCGTCACCGTCGGCTGGCTCAGGTGAAGGCTGTGGGCCGCTCCGGTAAAGCTGCCCATCGTCGCGACGGCATGGAAGGAGCGCAGCTGTGTCAGTCGCATGAAAAATGCCCCGGTGTATTCCCGTACGAACTATAGATTGGCTCTATACATCGGTCAAGAAACTTGAATTGGACGTATGGAGCGTTCGGGCGGACAGTGCAGGCAAGCGAAACGGCATCAAGCGCGGCAAAGCCGCTGATCCGCTTCGTGCACAGATTCAACCAGCCGGCACCGCAACCTGAAGACCTCCCGATGAACCACGAATTTTTCAACCCCGTGCGCAGCATATGCGGGGCAGGGGCCCTGTCCTCCCTGCCCACGCTGCTGGCCGGCCGCAAGGCCGTTGTCGTGACATTTCCCGAGGCCCGCCAGCTCGGGCTGGTGGACCGCCTGCAGGCGCTCCTGGGTGACCGCATGGTGGGGGTGATCGACCAGGTCCTGCCCAACCCCGACGTCGCCGAGCTGCAGGCGCTCTACGAAGACTTCTGGCAGGACCCTCAGCGGGCCGAGGTGCTGATCGCCGTCGGTGGCGGCAGCTCCATCGACACCGCCAAGGCGCTCATGGTCGGCACGGAAAGCGGCCGTTTCGAGGATCTCGTGGCGGCACTGGTCGCGGGCAAGCCGTTCACCCCGGCGCGCCTGAAGACGCTGATTGCCGTGCCGACGACCGCAGGAACGGGCAGCGAAGTGACGCCCTGGGCCACCATCTGGGACCGCCAGGCGCAGCGCAAGCATTCGCTGCACCTGCCCGAGACCTGGCCGAGCATCGCCCTCGTGGACCCGGAGCTGATGCTCTCGCTGCCGGCCTCGGTGACGCTGCAAAGCGGCCTGGATGCACTCTCGCACGCGCTCGAGTCGATCTGGAACGTGAATGCCAACGTCGTGTCCGACCTGTTCGCGGTGGCGGCGGTGCAGGACATCCTCGAGACCCTGCCGCAACTCATGCAAAAGCCCGGTGACGTCGATCTTCGTGCACGCATGGCCCTGGCGGCCCTGAAGGCGGGCATGGCGTTCTCGAACACCCGGACCGCGCTTGCCCACTCCATCTCCTACGAGATGACACTGCGCTACGGGCTGCCGCACGGCATCGCCTGTTCGTTCCCCCTGCCGATGGTGCTGCAGCGTGCGATTGGACAGAACCCGCAGCGCGACGCCGTGCTGGCGCGGGCGCTCGGGCCGCTGGACGGCGCGCCACAACGCCTGTCAGCGTTCATCGAACGCCTCGGTGTCAAGACACGCTTCTCGGACTACGGCGTGAGCAACGAGCAGGCCGACCAGATGGTCGCCCACGCCCTGACCGGCGCGCGGGGAAAAAACTTCATCGGTACCGCACCCAAGGAGATGGCATGAACGCTGTTCTGGAACGCCACGACCTTCGGGTGGAAGCCCTGCGCATCGGGGGCGAAAAGGTGCACACGGACCGCACGATCGACGTGCGAAACCCGTACACCGGCGAACGCGTCGGCACGGTTCCCATGGCAACACTCGAACTCGTCAGGCGTGCCTACGAGATCGGCCATGCCTATGTTCCCACGCTCTCGCGCTACGAGCGCTCCGCCATCCTGAACCGCGCCGCGACGCTGCTGCGCCAGCGCACCGAGGAGGCGTCCACCCTCATCACCAGCGAGTCCGGACTGTCGAAGAAGGACAGCATCTACGAGATCGGGCGGGTGGCCGATGTGCTGAACTTCGGTGCCAACGAAGCGCTGCGCGACGACGGCCAGGTGTTCTCCTGCGACCTGACCCCCCATGGGAAAAAACGCAAGGTGATCACCATGCGGGAGCCCCTGCTGGGTGTGATCACCGCCATCACCCCCTTCAACCACCCGATGAACCAGGTCGCGCACAAGGTGGTGCCTTCGGTCGCCACCAACAACCGCATGGTGCTCAAGCCGTCGGAAAAAGTGCCGCTGTCGGCCTTGTACTTTGCCGACCTGCTCTACGAGGCGGGCCTGCCGCCCGAGATGCTGCAGGTCATCACCGGCGACCCGCGGGAAATCGCCGACGAGATGCTGATCCATCGGCATGTGGACCTCGTCACCTTCACCGGCGGCGTCGAGATTGGCAAGTACATCGCGTCCAAGGCGGGTTACCGGCGCATCGTGCTGGAGCTGGGCGGCAACGATCCGCTGATCGTGATGGACGACGCCGACCTGGACCGGGCCAGCGACCTTGCCGTGCAGGGCTCCTACAAGAACTCCGGCCAGCGCTGTACCGCCGTCAAGCGCATGCTGGTGCACGAGAAGGTCGCGGCCGCGTTCACTGAGCTCGTCGTGGAAAAGAGCCGCGCATGGAAGTACGGCGACCCCATGGACCCCGGCAACGACATGGGCACCGTCATCGACGAGGCCGCGGCCCGCCGCTTCGAGGCGGTGGTGGCGGAGGCCGTCTCCCAGGGGGCCCGGCTGCTGGTGGGCAACCAGCGCGACGGTGCTTCGTACTCACCGACGGTGCTCGACCGGGTCCGCCCCGAGATGACCGTGGTGCGGGAGGAAACCTTCGGCCCGGTGTCGCCTATCGTGACCTTCGCCACCATCGACGAGGCCATCGCCATCTCGAACGGAACCGCATTCGGCCTGTCGTCGGGTGTCTGCACCAACCGCCTGGACGACGTGACGCGTTTTGCGAAGGAACTCAAGGTCGGCACGGTCAATCTGTGGGAAGTTCCCGGCTACCGGATCGAGCTGACACCCTTTGGCGGCATCAAGGACTCCGGGCTGGGCTACAAGGAAGGGGTGCAGGAGGCGATCAAGTCCTTCACCAACTGCAAGACGTTCACGCTGCCGTGGTGAGCGGACCGGCCCCCAGCGGAGAATAAGTTCGACCCGAAGAGTGCGGACGAAGCGCCCTTATAACAGCCAGGAGACATGATGAGACGCAACGAAATCTTCCAGGCGAATGCCATGCGCCGCCGACTGCTCGCGGGCGCTGGCGCGGGCGCCGCGTTGTCGCTGGGCGAGCTGCTGTTCCCGCATCAGGCGCAGGCGGCGCAGGCGGAGCAACCCAGGCGGGGCGGCACTTTCGTCTACACCAACACCTATGCCAACAACCGGATGGGCGACGCGCGCACTGGGCGCCATCCCCAGCATTGGCTGGACCTGAACAACCGCAGCGCCTACAACGCGCTGACCTGGGTCGACGAGAACCTGGAGGTGCAGCCGGAGCTTGCCACCGCCTGGGAGCCGAGCGCTGACCTGAAGGTATGGGACATCACCCTGCGCGAAGGTGTGGTGTTCCACAACGGCCGGGACATGACGGCCGACGACGTAGTGTCCTCCTACCAGTTCCACCAGGCGTCGACCGGCTACGCCAAGCAGATCGTCAAGGTCGAGAAGATCGGCAAGAAGGTGCGCATGACGCTGGACACGCCGAACAGCGAGTTCCCGTACGTGCTGGCCGAGTACCACCTGATGATCATGCCCGCCGCCGACAAGGAGACGATCGGCTTGTCGGGCGTGGGCACGGGCCCCTTCAGGATCGTGAGCCTCGACCCGAAACGCCGCCTCATCCTGGAGCGCAACGAGAAGTACTGGCGCCCGGGGTTCCCGTACCTGGACCGCCTCGAAGTCGTGAGTTCGCCAGGCCGCATGGACGGCGCCTTGAACGGGTTCCGTGGTGGCCTGTTCGACGCCGTGATCGGCGTGGACCCGGGGCTGCTGCCGGACCTCGAGCGCACGCCCGACGTCCGCTACAGCCTGTCGAGCAGCGGCGACCAGGCCCTGATGGTGCTTCCCAAGGTGGAGGGCTCGCCGCTCAACGACAAGCGGGTGCGGCAGGCGCTGGCGCTGGCGATCGACCGGGAGAAGATCATCCGCATCGTCTACGGCAAGAAGGCGGGCTGGGTCGGCAACGACTCGCATCTCACGCCGGCCAATGCGTCGTTCCAGCCGCTGCAGCGTATCCATGACGTCGCCAGGGCACGCGCGCTGCTGGCCGAGGCCGGTTATGCCGGCGGCGTCAAGCTGCCGACCTTCTATTTCGCCGCGACCTGGCCCGAGGTGCCGCGTGTATTCCAGGTGCTGAGCGAGTCGGTGAAAGAGGCGGGCATCGCCCTGCCGATCGAGCAGCGGCCCGGCGACGGCTACCGCCAGTGGCGGGTGGAGGATGCCGAGAAGACCCGCAAGCACCGCTTCGCCTACACACCCTCGGGTCCGCGCAACCCGGGAGTGAGCCTGTACCGCCTGCGCCCCGACAACAACGAGAGCGGTTACTGGAGCGGAGCGGGATGCGACGAGTACATGGCGCTCTACCAGAAGTCGCTGGCGGAGGCGTCCGCGGACAAGCGGCGGGTGAACTATGTGCGTATGCAGGAAATCCTGCGCGACGAGGTGCCCATCATCTCGGCCGGTGGACGGCGCAACCTCATCATCCACAAGCCCAACGTGCACGATCTGCGCAACCACTCGCAGTTCTGGTCGATGCGCTTCGACGAGGTCTGGAAATCATGAGCGCCTGCGAATGGCCGCATCGGCCTGAGCGCCCACGGGGTCGACCATGCTGGTAACCCTCCTGAGGCGCGTGGGCCTGTATGCGCTGACCCTTCTGCTGGCGTCGATGCTCGTGTTCGTCGCGACGGAGGTGCTTCCGGGCGACGCGCTCGAGGTCAGCCTCACCGCCGACGAGATTGCGATGATGAATCCGGAGGACCTCGCACGCAAGCGGCACGACCTTGGCCTGGACCAGCCCGCGCCGCTCCGCTACATGGCTTGGCTCATAGGCGCCGTGCACGGGGAGTTCGGCAAGACCATCCTGGACGGCACGCCGGTCATCGACATCATCCGCGAACCGGTGAAGAACTCGCTGCTGCTGGCGGCAGTGACCGCGCTGGTGGCGATCCCCACCTCCCTGTTCCTGGGCATCGTCGCCGCCTACTGGCGCGGCCGGTTGCCGGACACGCTGGCCTCGATGGGCGCGGTGATCGGTTATTCGATCCCCGAATTCGCCTCGGGCAACCTGCTGGTGCTGGTCTTCGCGGTCTGGCTGCCGGTGTTTCCGGCGGTGATCCTCGCCTTCGCCGATGCGCCTCCGTCCGCGCTCCTGGCCGTGTCGGTGCTGCCCGTCATCACCATCGTCTTCGGGTCGATCGCCCACCTGGTCCAGCTCATCCGCACCGGCCTGATCGAGGCGCTGGCGAGCGACTACGTGGAGCGTGCCCGCTTCACCGGCCTGGGTGAGCTGCGCCTGATTCTCCGCCACGCCTTGCCCGCCTCGGTGATTCCCGCGCTGAACTCGGCGGCGCTGTATGTGGCCGGCCTGCTCAGCGGCATCGTGGTGGTCGAGAAGGTGTTCGGCTATCCCGGCCTGGGGATGATCCTGCTGCAGGCCGTGGACAAGCGGGAAGTCCCTGTCGTGCAGGCGATCAGCCTGCTGGCCGCCCTGGCCGTCGTTTCGATGAACCTGCTGGCCGACCTCGCCGTGGTCGCCCTCGACCCCCGCTCCAGGAGCCGTTGAACCATGATGCTCAAAATCAACCACCACGCGCTGCTGCGGCCCGTTGCCGTCTTCGGCATCGGCCTGGTGCTCCTGCACCTGGTGATCGCGCTGGCCGCGCCCTGGATCGCGCCCTACGACCCCCTCTCGCTCAATGGCGGGCGCGCCGAGCCGCCGAGCGCGGAGTTCTGGCTCGGCACCGACGTGCTGGGCCGCGACTACCTGTCCCGGCTGCTGTGGGGCGGGCGCACCGCATTGCTGGCGGCCTTCACCGGGGTGATCGTCGCGGTGACGGTCGGCAGCGTCTTCGGCGTGGCCGCCGCCTACCTGGGCGGGCTCTTCGACGACATCATGATGCGTATCGTCGATCTCAAGCTCGCCCTGCCGGGGATCCTGTTCGTGGCGCTGTTCGCGGTGGGCTTCGGTGAGTCGCTGCCGGTGCTGATCGTGCTCGTCGGCATGGTGTACTTCCCCGGCGTGATCCGTATCGTGCGGGCGCAGGCCCTGACGCAGGTCAACCTCGGCTACGTGAAGGCGGCGCAGCTGCGGGGTGAAAGCACCGTGGCCATCATCCTGCGCGAATTGCTGCCGAACACGCTGGACGTCATCTACATCGAGTTCGCCATCCGCATGTCGCACGCGATTCTGTTGCTGAGTTCGCTGTCCTTCCTCGGCATGGGCATTTCGCCGCCCACACCCGACTGGGGCCTCATGGTCGCCGAAGGCGTCAGCCAGCTCGCCTATGCACCCTGGCTGGTGCTGGCGCCGGCCCTCTTTATCTCCACGCTGGTCGTCGGCCTGAACTTCGGCGCCGAGGCGCTGGCACGGGCCCTGGGCCTGGATGCCACCCGGGGTCAGGACGCCGCATGAGTGCCATGGCCCGAACCCTGAAAGAAGCAGAACGTATGAAGCATCCCGCGTCCGGGCCGCTGGGGCCGCGCCTGGCAATGGCGCCTGGCCGGGACGGGCTGCTGGAAGTCCGGAACCTGGACATCGGCTACCGGCGCAGCGACGGAAAAATCGTCGGTGCGGTGCGCGGTGTCGAATTCACCGTCGAGGCCGGCACCAGCCTGGGCATCGTCGGCGAAAGCGGCTCGGGCAAGTCGACCGTCGCACGCGCCCTGCTGGGCCACTGCCGCCCGGGCGGCGTGGTCACGGCGGGCTCGGTCTGCATCGCGGGTGAGGACATCCTGCGCCTGGACGAGGCCGGCCGGCGCAGGCTGCGCGGCAGGCATATCGCCTTCGTACCGCAGAACCCCCTGAGTTCGCTGACGCCGCACATGCGCATCGGCGACCAGGTCGACGAGGCGGTACGCCATCTCAGGGGCTGCGGCGCGGCAGAGGCGCGGGCGCGCACACTCGAACTGTTCCAGGCGACCAACCTGCCCGATCCCCAGGGCATCTGCGTGCGCTACCCGCACGAACTGTCGGGGGGGCAGCGCCAGCGGGTGGTCATCGCCGCGGCGCTTGCCGGCGAGCCGGGGGTGCTGGTGCTGGACGAGCCGACCACCGCGCTGGACAAGACCACGGAAGTGCAGGTGCTGGAACTGGTGCGCACCCTGCGCCACCAGTTCAATACATCGCTCATCTACGTGAGCCACGACCTCGGCGTGATCTCGCGCATGTGCGACCAGGTCATCGTTATGCACCAGGGGGCCATCGTCGAGCGCGGCCTGGCCTCGAAGATCTTCGGCACGCCCTCGCATGCCTACACCCGGCAGCTCATCGCCGCGATCCCGCGCATCGACGCCGAGCCACCGCCCCGGGCGCACCTGCAGGACGGGGCCGGGGAAACCCCGCTGCTGGTGGCGAAAGAGCTTGCGTTCTCGTACCCGGCGCGCCGCCGGGCATGGTTCACCCCCCCGCAGGCCGCGGCCCGGCCGGCGCTGGCCGGCTTGTCGTTTTCCATCGGCAAGGGGCAGACCCTCGGCCTGGTCGGCGAGTCGGGCAGCGGCAAGTCCACCGCCGCATCGCTCATCGCGGGCCTCATGGCACCCACCGGTGGCCTGTTGCAGTTCGAAGGCCAGGCACTGGCGGCGAAGGCCACCGACCGCTCGCTCGCGCTGCGGCGCCGGGTCCAGATCGTGTTCCAGGACCCGCTGTCCTCGCTCAATCCGCGCCAGCGCATCGCCACCATCCTGGAGCGTTCGCTGACCATCTTCACCGGCCTGCGCGGCGCCCCGCTGCGCGAAAGAGCCCAGGCGCTGATGCAGGCCATGCACCTGGACCCGGCGCTGCTCGAATGCTATCCCCGCCAGCTGTCGGGCGGGCAGCAGCAGCGTGTCGCGATAGCGCGGGCCTTCGCCGCCGAGCCCGACCTCGTCATCTGCGACGAGATCACCTCGGCGCTCGACGTGTCGGTGCAGGCCCAGGTGCTGGAGCTGCTGCTGGAGTTGCAGCGCAAGACCGGCACCGCCTACCTGTTCATCAGCCATGATCTCGGCGTGATCCGCCGCATGGCCGACCGTGTGGTCGTGCTGCGGCATGGCGAGGTCTGCGAAGCCGGGTCCACCGAAGAAGTCTTCCGCTGCCCCCGCAACGCGTACACCCGCCTGCTGCTGCAAGCCACCGCCCTGCATTCCGTGAACACACCTCCCGAAACGATTCCCGCATGACCAAGCTCATCCATATCACCGATCCCCACCTCGTTTCGGCTGGCGAGATGCTGCACGGGCTGGACCCGTATGCCCGTCTCGTCGCCTGCATCGACGACATCCTGGACAAGCACCGCGATGCGGCCTGCTGCGTCATCACCGGCGACCTCGCGCACCGTGGGGAGGCGCCAGCCTACACCGCGTTGCGCAGCCAGCTCGAAAGGCTGCCCTTTCCCTGCTTTCCGCTGGTCGGCAACCACGATGTCCGCAGCCTGCTCGCGGCGAAACTCCCCGGGCTGCTGAACGATGGCCAGGGCTTCGTGCAGGGCAGCTTCGACCTGGCGGATGCGACCCTGCTGATGCTCGACACACTGGACGAAGGGCGCAACGGCGGCCTGTACTGCGAACAGCGCCTGGCATGGCTGGACAGCGAGCTGCGCCGGCTGGGCGACCGCCCGGTCTACCTGTTCATGCACCATCCGCCGTTCGACATCGGCATCCCGTGCCTGGACCGCATCGGCCTGTCGAATCCCGAGTCCTTCGCCCGGCTGACCGCTGGAAGGTCCAACCTGCGCCACCTCTTCTTCGGGCATGTGCACCGCCCGGTGTGCGGCAGCTGGCGCGGTATACCGTTCTCGACCATGCGGGGGTTGAATCACCAGGTGCCGTTCGACCTGCACACCGTCTCGCCGGTTCCCAAGAGCCATGAACCGCCGGCCTATGCCGTCGTCTTCCTGGAGACGGACCAGGTCACCGTCCATTTCCACGACTACCTCGACAAGTCCACGCTGGCGGCGCCTGCGGGGGCGGCGAAATGAGCGGACGCCGCCGTGCGGTCGTGGTGGTGTGCGACAGCCTGTGCGCCGACCTGGTCGGTCCGGCCTCGGCGCCTGCCTTGTCGGCGCTGCGGGCGCAGAGCGCCGACTTCGTGTCGGCCCGGGGTGTGTTCCCCTCGACGACACGCACGAGTTCCGCATCCATGGCCACGGGCTGCCTGCCGAGTGTGCATGGCCTGCTGGGCAACACCATGGTCCTGTGCGAAGACGGCAGGCTGGTGCGCCTGTCGGTCGGCAAGCCCGATTTTCTCGAACGTCTGCGCCGCGCGACGGGCAGGACGCTGCTGCGGCCGACCTGGGCGGAGCGGCTTGCGGGCCACGGCGGCGCGGTTGTCTTGTCCAATGTCTCGCCCGGCGCGGCCTACCTCCAGGACCCCGATGGTTTCGGCCATGTCTACCACCGCAGCGGCTCCCGGGGGCCCGGCGGCGCCGTGCTGGCCGACGGATTGGCCATCGAGGTGGGCGCCGCGGGCGACCGGGCCATGACCGACCGGTTCTGCCGCGAGGTACTGCACGAGCGCGCCCCGGCGCTGGCGGTGCTGTGGCTGTCCGAGCCCGACCACACGGCGCACCACACGGCGCTCGGCTCGCCCGAGCACCTGGCGATGATCGCCTGCGCCGATGCCTGTGTCGACCAGGTGCGGCGCACCGTGGATGCGCTGGACCCGGGCGGTGAAGACATGCTCCTGGTCGCCTGCTCCGACCACGGCATGGAAACGGTAGGGCGGCAGATCGACCTGGATGCACTGCTGGTCGAGGCGGGCTGGAAAAGGGATCGCGAGTCGTCGGAGGTGGTGGTGGCCCCCAACGGAACGGCGGCGCTGCTGTATTTCGCGCAAGGCAACCGGGCCAGCATTCCGGCCCTGGCGCGCTGGCTGGAGGACCAGGATTTCGCCGGCCGTGTGCTCACGGGAAAGGCACTGTCCGACGTCGGCCTGCCCGCCGATGGACTGCTGGGCATCGCGTTGGCGCTGCGCCATGACGATAGCGCCAACCCGTATGGCGTGGCGGGGCGCAGCGTGTCCGTGCGCAGCCCCTTCAGCAGCTCTTCGCCGGTCGGCTGCGCGCAGCATGGCGGCCTGGGCGACAATGAACAGCATCCCTTCCTGTACCTGCGGGGTGGAGGGCTGCGCCCCGGCGCGCGGGACCAGGCTGCGTCGCTGATCGACATCGCGCCGACCGTGTTGCGCCATCTCGGGGTGGCGGCCGACGGCATGCAGGGGCGGCCGCTGCAATAAGCGACAAGCAACAAGTAATACGCACGCCGCGTCCCGTGGCGCCCCAGGAGCCCATCCCATGCATCGCCGCGCGCTTTTCCGCCTGGCCCAGGCTGCAGCCGTGGCCACCGCACTTCCCCGGTGGAGCTGGTCCGCCACGCTGCACCAGCGCGACCTGTTCCCGCTGGGAGTCGCCAGCGGTTCGCCGTCTCCCGACGGCTTCGTGCTGTGGACCCGCCTGCTCGACGGCCCGGTGCCGGGCACCGCCGCGGCCGAAGCGCCGCGCATGCCTGTTTCTCCCATCGCCCCCGTCTCCCCCTTGCCCGATGTGCTGACGGTGCGCTGGGAGGTGGCCGAAGACGAAGCCTTCCACCGCATCGTGCGTGCCGGGCAGGCCAGCGCCCTGGCCGTACTGGGGCACGCGGTGCATGTCGAGGTAACGGGCCTCGGGCCGGACCGCTGGTACTTCTACCGTTTTATGCACGGCGACGCGGTCACGCAGACGGCACGCACCCGCACCGCGCCGGCACCGGGCACCCTGCCCGCAAGGACACGCTTCGCGTTCGTGTCCTGCCAACGCTGGGAGCAGGGCCACTACGCGGGCTACCGGCACATGCTGGACGAAGACCTCGATCTGGTCCTTTTCCTGGGCGACTACATCTACGAGTACGCCATGCCCAGGAAGCCGCCCCGCTACCCGCTGGTCCGCACGCACAGCCTGCCGCTGGCCAAGACCCTGTCGGACTTTCGTGACCGCTACGCGCTGTACCGCACCGACCTGCAGTTGCAGGCGGCGCACCGGGCCTGCCCGTGGATCGTCACCTGGGACGACCACGAGGTCCAGAACGACTACGCGGGCCTGGGAGGCATCGGTGCGGCCAGCGATTTCCTCGCGCGGCGGGGCGCCGGTTACCAGGCCTTCTACGAGAACATGCCCTTGCGTGCCTCGGTGCTCACCCACGGCGTCGCCGGGCTGGGCACCCACGACGGACTGCGTATCTACGAGCGGCATGACTGGGGCCGGTTGCTGCGCTTTCATGTGCTGGACACCCGGCAGTACCGCGACCGCCAGGCCTGCCGGGTGCCGGGGGGCGAATCGCCCGGCCCGGTGACACCCCGGGGCTGCCCGGAGTTGCGCGACCCGGCCCGCTCTATCCTGGGGCCCGAGCAGGAGCGCTGGGTCGCGGAGGGCCTGGCGCAGGACGCCGGCACCGGCACGCGTTGGAGTGTGGTGGCGCAGCAGACCATCTTCTCCCAGCGCAACTACAAACCCCTGCCCGAAGAGAGTTACCACCCCAGCACCTGGGACGGCTACCCCGCGGGGCGGCGGCGCCTGCTCGACGCGGTGCAGGCCGCCGGACCGCGCAATACCGTGTTCCTGGGAGGCGACATCCACCAGAACTATGTCTGCCGGGTGCTCGCCGACTTTTCGAATGCCCGCTCGGCTGTCATCGGGAGCGAGTTCTGCGGCACGTCGATCTCATCGGCCAGCGGCGTCGCGCAGAGCCGGGCCCAGGAGATCGCGGACAACAACCCCCACATCCTCCTGGCGCGTTCGGACAAGCGGGGCTACGCGGTGGCCGAGGTCACACCGGAACGCTGGCAGACGACGCTGCGTGTGGTCGACGACGTGGCGCGGGCCGACAGCGGCATATCGACGCTGGCGCGTTTTGTGGTGCGCGACGGCGTGCCCGGGCCGCAAGCGGCCTGACCGGCTTCGATCAACTAGCCCCAGGGCGGCTTCGCGAACGCCGCCTGCAGCCACTGCTTGAACAAAACCACCCGGTGCGGCAGGTTGGCGCGGAAGGGGGCGATCCACTGCACGTCGGACTCGCACTGCGCCCAGCCGGGCAGCATGTCCACCAGTCGGCCGGCGCGGATATGGTCCACCACCTGCCACAGCGGGCGCAGCGCCACGCCGCGGCCCTCCAGCGCCCAGTCGCCCACCACGTCGCCCGAGTTGCTGCGCAGCGCGCCGCCGATCTTCACGTCGATCGGCTTGCCGCGCGCCCGTCCGCCGAGCCGCTGCAGGCGCCACATGCGGTCGAACGCATCACGCTGCGCCATCACCAGGCAGGTGTGGCCCGACAGGTCCTGCGGCTGGACCGGCATGCCATGGCGCGCCACATAGGCCGGTGACGCCACCACCACCCGGTGGTTGGGCGCCAGCCGTGCCACCACCCAGCGCGTGGTGGCCGGGCCCCACAGCCACACGGCGGCGTCGAAACCCTCGGCCTGCAGGTCGGGCAGCAGGTTGGACAGGTGCAGTTCCACCTCGATGTCGGGGTATTGCTCCTGGAAGGCCGACACCTGCGGCGCCAGGTGCGCGCGGCCGAATCCGGCGTTGGCCAGCAGCCGGATGCGCCCGGCCACACGCGCGCTGTTGGCCGATATCAGGGCCTCCAGGTCGTCGAAGCCCTCCAGCAGGCGCGCCGCGTAGGCGGCGCACAACTCGCCCTCGTCGGAGGTGCTCATGCGGCGGGTGGTGCGCGCGAACAGGCGAACGCCCAGGCCGCGCTCGATGAGCGCCAGGCGCTTGGTGACGGCCGCCGGTGTGACGCCCAGGTGTTCCGCGGCGGCGGCCAGCCGTCCATGGTCACGGATGGCCAGCACCAGCGCGAGGTCGGATCGGTCCAGCATTATTGAATTTTGGTAAAGAATACAGTGATGTTTGGATTATTGCGGGTTGCGAAGCCAGCGGCAACACTCGGGGCGTTCGACAGCTACTACAGAAGAAAGCGCAAGACCCCATGGCAGACTCCCGCCCCCTGATCGGCCTCATGCTCGGCGACGTGACCGGCATCGGCCCCGAAATCTCCGTCAAGCTGCTCCAGCAGCCCCGCACCCACGAACTGGCGCGCATCGTCATCGTCGGCGACCGCCGCGTGCTGGACCTGGGCATGCGCGACGCCGGCCAGACCGTGCAGGTGAAGCTCGTAGAGCGCATTGCCGACATCGACTGGAGCGATACCGGTGCCGTTCCCATGATCGACCTGGGCGATACCGACCCCACCGCCTTCCAGCGCGGCGCGCTCTCGGCCGACGCCGGCCGGCTGGCCGGCCAGGCCCTGCAGTGGATGACCGACCGCGCCCTGGCGGGTGAGCTGGACGGCATCTGCTTCGCCCCGCTGAACAAGGCCGCGCTCCACCGCGGCGGCTTCAAGTACAACGACGAGCACGAACTCTTCGCGCACTGGAACCAGCACCAGGGCTACTACGGCGAGGTCAACGTCATCCCGCAGTTCTGCACCTTCCGCGTCACCTCGCACGTGGCACTGCGCCAGGCGGTGGACCTGGTCGGCCCGGAACGTATCACCGGCGCCGTGACCCTGGCGCACAGCACGCTGCGCGCCTTCGGCATCGCGCAGCCGCGCATCGGCGTGGCGGCCCTCAACCCCCACGGCGGCGAGAACGGCCTGTTCGGCGACGAGGAGATCCGGGTCATCCGCCCGACGCTGGAAACCCTGGCCGCGCAGGGCCTGCCCACCACCGGCCCCTTGCCGTCGGACACGGTGTTCCTCAAGGCGGTGAAGGGCGACTTCGACGCCGTGGTCATCATGTACCACGACCAGGGCCAGATCGCGACCAAGCTGCTCGGCTTCTTCGAGGGCGTGACCATCACCGGCGGCCTCGCCGCCACCTACTGCACACCGGCGCACGGCGTGGCCTACGACATCGTCGGCCAGGGCAAGGCCGAGGTCGGCGCCATCGCCAAGGCGCTGCAGTACTGCGCGCAGATCGCGGTGCACAAAAAGCAGGCCCGGCAGGCCCGGCCACCGCAGGCCGCCGCCGCGCAAACGCAGGCCCCGGCCGCTGCGGCCGGGGTGGCGGCATGATGCGCCGCCGCAGCCTCTGCACCGGACTGGCCCTTGCGCCGCTGTCGCCGCTGGCCTCCCTGGCGGTTTCCAGCGCCTGGGCGCAGGACTACCCGAACCGCCCCATCCACATGGTGGTGGGTTTCACGCCCGGCGGCGGTGCCGACAGCGTGGCGCGTGTGATGGAACCGGCGCTCTCCCGCGAACTGGGCCAGCCCATCATCGTCGACAACAAACCCGGCGTGGGCGGCAACGTGGCCGCCCAGTTCGTCGAGCGCTCCAGACCCGACGGCTACACCATCATGATGGGCACCATCGCCGCGCTGGCCATCAACCCCGCGCTGTACGGCAGCAAGCTGGGTTTCGACCCCGACAAGGGCCTCGCCCCCATCACCAACGCGGTGGACTCGTCCAACGTGCTGGTGGTGCCCGTCGCCTCCAAATTCACCACCGTGCGCCAGCTCATCGAGGCCGGCAAGACACGCGAGCTGACCTACGGCTCCTCCGGCGTGGGCACGGCCGGCCACCTGGCGGGGGTGATGTTCTCCAGCCTCACCGGCGTCAAGATGCTGCATGTGCCCTACAAGAGCGGCGGCAACCTCATTTCCGCGCTGCTGGGCGGCGAGGTGGAGCTGGCCTTTTCCAGCGGGGTGACCGCGGTGCCGCAGATCGAGGGCAACAGGCTGCGCGCGCTGGGGGTGACCACCGAGCGCCGCACCGCCCTGCTGGCCCAGGTTCCCACGCTGCAGGAAGCGGGCGTGGCCGGCTTTTCCTCCAACAACTGGCACGGCCTGGTGGCGCCCGGCGGCACGCCGCCGGCGATCATCGCGCGCCTCAACGCGGCCTGCGTCAAGGTGCTCAGGGACCCGGACGTGGTGGCCAAGCTGCGCGCCCAGGCCTTCGACCCGGCGCCCATGGCGCCCGAGGCCTTCGGCGCCTTCATGCGCCAGGAACGGGTGAAGTGGGCCAGGTTCGTGAAGGAAGCGGGCGTCAAGGCCGAAACCTGAACTCCCGGCCACCGCGGCCACCCCGGCCACGGCGGTAGCAACCAGTCACCAGCAAGGGCGCGATCGACGCCACACTGCGGCCTTGGTTGGCGCCGGAAGTGTCGTGCGCGCCGACCCTTGTGTTGCCTGGAGCTGACCACCATGAGACTTTGCACCCTTGTCGCTTTTGCCCTCGGCGCTGCCGCCGTCTACGCCATGACCTGCAAGCAGGGCGCCGGCTCCGCCAGGGCGCAGCCGGCGCCATCGGACCCCCGGGATGTCAGCGCCCACGCCGCCACCACCGGAAGCCCGGTGCCGCCGGGCGGCGACCCGGACCTGGTCGGCACGTAACGAGCCGCCGTGGCCGCCGGTCGGGCGCCATCGGCCGCGGGCGGGTGCATATACCCGTCGAGCTCATGCGAAAACGTTCTGAGCGCGGCACGCCTGGAGTGGTTTCGCCCGCTAGACTTGGGCTGTCGAAGCGGGGAATGTCCCGTTGCTGTTGTCTCCTCCCCGGTTTCCTTCCGGGGACTTGCCCGCCGGCTCACCCCGGCGGGTTTTTCTTTAGGCCGCGCCGTGGAGGTGCGTGCCATAGAGGTCCGGGCCGAACTCCGGCGCGACCTCGGTATGCATACGCTGTTCGTGTAGCGCCAGGTCGTCCAGCACCAGGTCCTGGCTGATGCGGCGGACCACGGCCGGTATGTCGCGGCGCATGCTCGGCACATCGCCCAGGGGCACCCCCACGCTGGCGAAGCCGCCGGGGTTGTAGGCGTGAATCTGGCCGAGCCAGGGAGCGGTACCCGGTGCCTTCTCCTGGTATTCGAGCGCGGCGCCCAGGTAAGGGGAGGCGCCCAGGGCGTCGTCGCGTTCGTCGGCGGGCGGCACGAAGCGGTCGCGCCAGCGCAGCACGAAGGGGGCGATGCCGGCCAGTTCCGGCCGCTCCGCCAGGTCGGTGCTGTAGCCGGTGCCGGCGATGACGAAGTCGAACACGAAGCGTTCCCCCCCGAGTTCCGTCACCACCGCGCCATCGGCCACCTGCGCCGCGGACCAGGGCGCGGCAAGGTGCAGGTGGAAGTTCTGGAACGCCAGGACCCGTTCCACCGAGTCCCGGGGCGGTGTGGAGCCGAAGCGGCGGTAGCGCGCTGCGTGGTGCCAGCGCAGGGCGTCGGGTAGCGCGAGGTAGTTGTCGTAGATGCCCGGATAGCCCCGGCTCTTGGCCACCGGCTGCGCAGGCACATGGTCGCGGCGCACGAACAGGTGCACCGCCTGGGCGCCGGATTCGAGTGCGACCGCCGCCGCATCGAAAGCCGACGCGGCCGAGCCGATCACCGCGACACGTTTGCCGGCCAGTGTGCCGAAGTCGATGGCATGGCCGGTGTGGGCCGCAAGGCCGGCGGCAACGGCGGTCGCCAGCGCCGGTGGAATGAAAGGCGCGCCGCTGCCGGAAACGCCGTTGGCCAGGATGAGCTTGCGTGCGGTCTCGGTGCGTGCCTGGCCGCCCGAACTGAGGTGCAGGCGCAGCAGCGGCACCGGGCTGTCCGCCACCGGTTCGATGTGGGCCAGGCGGGTGCCGTAGCGCACCTCGACCCCGACAAAATGCTGGAACCAGGCCAGGTATTCGGCCCAGGCGGTGCGGGGAATGCGCTCCAGCGCCGCATAGGCTGGCTGTCCGTGGCGCGATTCGTACCAGGCCTGGAAGCCCAGCGCCGCGATGCCCAGTTCCGGTCCCACCAGGGTCTTGAGTGTGCGCAGCTGCTGCATACGTGCACGTGTCAGCCAGCCGCCGGCCTGGGTGGAGTCGGGGGCGGCGTCGATCACGGTCACGCCGCCAATACCCGCGCGGCGCAGGGCGAAGGCG
This sequence comes from Pseudomonadota bacterium, assembly GCA_040390235.1. Taxonomy (GTDB): domain Bacteria; phylum Pseudomonadota; class Gammaproteobacteria; order Burkholderiales; family Burkholderiaceae_C; genus Xylophilus. The sequence goes on from JAZJYT010000019.1 coordinate 79,081, forward strand.
AGGGCGCTGCCGGACTGGCCGCTGCCCACGATGAGCACGTTGTGGTCCACGCCGGCATGGCGGGGCACCCAGTTGTCGGGCGCGGGGCCGAGCAGGCGCAGAGTCTCGCGGGCGAGGTGGTCGATGCCGGTGTTGGAAAGGTCGCTCATGGATGGCTCTCAGGCTGCCTGGGGTTCGGGATGGGGGCTGGACTGGGTGCCAGGCCGAGGGAGGGGCTGGGCGGCCGCACGCGGGTGCGCCGGGCGCCGCAAACCGAGGTGTTCACGCAGCGTGCTGCCGGTGTACTCGCTGCGGAACAGGCCCCGCCGCCGCAGCTCCGGCAGCAGCAGTTCGGTCACATCGCGCAGGCCGCCGGGCAGGGTGGGCGCCATGATGTTGTAGCCGTCCGCGCCATAGTGGGTAAAACGTTCTTCCAGCTGGTCGGCCACCTGTTCGGCCGTGCCTATCAGTTGCCAGTGGCCGCGGGCGCCCGCCACGCGCTGGTACAGCTGGCGTATGGTGAGGTTCTCACGCCGCGCCAGCTCGAACATGAGGCGCTGGCGGCTCTTGCTGGCATTGGTCTCGGGCAGCTCGGGAATAGGCCCGTCCAGCGGGTAGCCGCCCAGGTCGAAGCCTCCGGTCAGGGCCGAAACCAGCGCCAGGCCCACGACCGGGTCGATAAGCTCCTGCAGTTGCCCGAACTTGTCCTGCGCTTCGGCCTCGCTGCGGCCCAGCACCGGGAACACGCCCGGCATGATCTTGAGGTCGTCGCGCTCGCGGCCGTATTTGGCCAGGCGGTCCTTCACGTCGGCGTAGAAGTCGATGGCGTCCTGCAGGGTCTGCTGTGCCGTGAAGACCACCTCGCCGGTGCGGGCCGCCAGTTCCTTGCCGGGCTCCGAGGAGCCGGCCTGCACCACCACCGGGTGGCCTTGCGGCGACCTTGCGACGTTCAGCGGCCCCTGCACCGAAAAGTGTTCGCCGCGGTGCGCCAGTACATGGCGTTTGGCCGGGTCGTAGAAACGCCCGCTCTGCTTGTCGCGCACGAAGGCGTCGTCCTCCCAGCTGTCCCACAGTTGCGTCACGACGTCGGCGAACTCGGCCGCCCGGCCGTAACGCTCGGCATGCGCGAAGTGCTGGTCGCGGTTGAAGTTGCGGGCTTCGTGCGCGTTGGACGAGGTGACCAAGTTCCAGCCGGCGCGGCCGCCCGAGATGTGGTCGAGCGACGCGAACTTGCGGGCGATGTGGTAGGGCTCGTTGAAGCTGGTGGAGGCCGTGCCGACCAGGCCGATGCGGCTGGTCACGGCGGCCAGTGCCGAAAGAAGCGTGATGGGTTCGAACTGCGCCTGGTAGCTGTGGGCGGTGCGGCTCAGGTACTCCACATCGTCGCCCCGGGTGCCGACGCCGTCGGCGAGGAATACCAGGTCGAACTTGGCCGCCTCGGCTGCCTGGGCCAAGGTGACGTAGTGCCGGAAATCGACACCGGCGTCGGCCGCCGCATCGGGGTGGCGCCAGGCGGCGATGTGGTGGCCGCTGGGGTAGAGGAATGCGCCGAGGCTGAAGGTGCCTGTGCGGTGTGCCATGGGTGTCGGTCCTTGCAAGGGGCCGCAGCCGGGGCGGCTGTGGCGTCGGGCGACTCTAGGAGCGCGTTTGCGGCGGGGCGACGAATATTTGGGACTATGCATATGTGGAAAAAGTGCTGGAAAACCGGATAACTTCATGCGTTTGTCTACGTTGCCGGCGCCGGCAATCAACGCTAACTTTCGGCTCCACCCTTTGCGCAACCCTGCCGTCCGGAGCCTTCGTATGCCTTCCAACGCTTCCTTCCTGTTGCCGCGCCGCGGCATCCTCCGCGCGGGCGCCGCCGCGGGCGTCGCGGGCTCCGCGGGGCTGCTGGCCTCGCGTGCCTGGGGTCAGTCCCGCAAGAAGAAGATCACCTTCGCCTGGAGCCAGTCGGGCTACTGCCAGTCGCCGATTCCGGTGGCCCTGGAGCGCGGCTTCTTCGAGCAGAACGGCCTGGAGGTGGAGTCGCTCAACTGGGCCGGCTCCTCCGACCAGTTGCTGGAAGCGCTGGCCACCGGCAAGGCCGACGTCGGCGCCGGCCTCATCCACCGCTGGCTCAAGCCGCTGGAGACCGGCTTCGACGTGAAGATCGTCGGCAGCATCCATGGCGGCTGCCTGCGGCTGCCTGCGGCTGGTCGGCCTGAAGCAGGCCGGCGTGCTGGACGAGAAATCGCTCAAGGGCAAGGTCATCGGGGTCAGCGACCAGAACAGCCCGGCCAAGAATTTCTTCGATATCCACCTGACCAAACGCGGGCTGGGCAAGGACGTGGAGTGGCGGGTGTACCCGGCCGACCTGCTGGACATCGCCGCCAAGAAGGGCGAGATCCAGGCCATCGCCGACGGCGACCCCAACCTCTTCCTGATCGAGAAACGCAACAAGGGCCAGTTCGTCGAGATCGGCAACAGCGGCACGGGTGAATACGCCGAGAAGCTGTGCTGCGTGATCGGCGCGCGCGGCGCCCTGGTGCGCAATGACAAACCCGCCGCCGCCGCCGTGGTGCGGGCGCTGGCGCAGGCATCGGACTTCACCGTGGAGAACCCGGCCGAGACGGCGCGCATCTATGCCAAGTACTCAAAGGTATCCCAGGAGGAGCTGACGGGGCTGCTGCACACCACCAATTTCGCGCACCACCCGGCGGGCCGCAACCTGCGCAACGAGGTGGAGTTCTTCGCCCGCGACTTCCACACCGCCGGCATCCTCAAGAAGGGGACCGACCCGGTGCGTTTCGCCGACCAGGTCACCCTCGACGTGCTGGCCTGATATGGGCACCGCAAGCTCCGGCGCCGCACCCTACGGGGTCGCCGTGCCCCGTGCGTGGTCGCTGCCCGCGCCCGCCGCTCTGCTGGCCCCCGCCGCCTGGCTGGCGCTGGGGGTGGTCACGGCCTTCTGGCCCAACAAACAGGTCGGCTTCAGCGACTGGGCCTACACCACCGAGTTCGGTGGTGCGGTGGCGGTGGTCGCCGCGCTGCTGCTGGCGGTGGCACTGCTGGGGCCGCATGCGGGTCGTGTGGGCGAGGTGTTGCGTCCCGCGGGCCGCTGGCTGGTGGCCGCGCCGATTCTGCTGGCGGTGTGGGAGATCTGCACCGCCAAGCTGGCCCTGCTGCCGGCGCCGTTCTTCGCACCGCCGCAAAGCCTCATCGAGGTGGCGGTGGAAGACTGGCCGCGGCTGGGCCTGTCGGCTCTGCATTCCATGCGGCTGCTGGCGACCGGCTTCGTGCTGGGGGCGCTGGCGGGCTTCCTCACCGGCGTGTGGATCGGCTGGTCGCGCATTGCCGGCTACTGGGTGCACCCGCTGCTGCGGTTCCTGGGGCCGGTGCCTGCATCGGCACTGCTGCCCCTGGCTTTCTTTTTTGCGCCGTCCAGCTACGTGGCGGCGGTGTTCCTGATCGCGCTGGCCACCTTCTTTCCGGTGGCGGTGCTGACCTGGTCGGGTGTCGGTTCGGTCAGCCGGGCCTACTACGACGTGGCGCGGACGGTGGGCGCGTCGGAGTGGTTCCTGGTCTCGCGGGTGGCGGTGCCCGCGGCGCTGCCGCAGGTGTTCGTCGGCCTGTTCATGGGCCTGGGCGCCTCGTTTTCCACCCTGGTCACGGCCGAGATGATGGGGGTCAAGGCCGGGCTGGGCTGGTACCTGCAGTGGGCCCAGGGCTGGGCCGCCTATCCCAATATGTACGGCGCGCTGCTGGTCATGGCCACCCTGTGTTCGGGCCTGATCACGCTGCTGTTCGCGGTGCGCGACCGGGTGTTGTCATGGCAGAAGGGAGTCGTCAAATGGTAGAGGCCGTGGCGGAACGCGTGGGCGCCGCGATAGACATCTCCCACGTCAGCCACTGGTTCGACCTGGCCGGCGGTGCGCTGCAGGTGCTGGACGATGTGAGCCTGGGTGTGGCCGCGGGGGAATTCGTCGCCCTGCTGGGGCCCAGCGGCTGCGGCAAGTCCACGCTGCTGCGGCTGGTGGCCGGGCTGGAGCCGGCCAGCCGGGGGCGCATCACCCAGGACGGCGCGTCCATCACCCGGCCGGACCCGTCGCGCATCGTCGTTTTCCAGGACCCGACCCTGTACCCCTGGCGTTCCGTGCGGCACAACCTCGCGCTCGGCCTGGAGGCGCGTGGCCTGCTGAAAAGCGAGGGCGCCCGCATCGAGGCCGCCCTGAAGCTGGTGGGCCTGACGGAGTTCGCTGATGCCTTCCCGCACCAGTTGTCGGGCGGCATGGCGCAGCGGGCCGCGCTGGCACGCGCCCTGGTGAACGACCCGCAACTGCTGGTGCTGGACGAACCCCTGGGAAAACTCGACTCCCTGACGCGCCTGCAGATGCAGGGCGAGCTGCTGGCCCTGTGGCAGCGCCAGCGTTTTTCCGCGCTGCTGGTGACGCATGACGTCGAGGAGGCCCTGTTCCTGGCGCAGCGGGTGATCATCCTGAGCCACCGGCCGGCGCGTATCCTGGCCGAGCTCCAGGTCGATCTGCCGTACCCGCGCCACCGGGGAGATGCGCGGCTGGCGGCGCTGCGGCACGAAGCCTTGCGGCACCTGGGGCTGGATGCGAACTGGTAGCCCCAGCCGCAGGGGGCAGCCGTGATTCCCACGTCCCGGTGGTTGAACACCCTGCTCGAATGCCTGCGGTCCGCGCAGGCGGCATTGCTGGAGCTGCTGCACCTGCTGGGGTGGGCGCCCGATGTGGACGGACAGCCGGGCTGGCCCTTCGGGCGTCGCATCGCCGGCGAGACGCTGATGCTGGATATCGGCCAGGCCCGGCAACTGGTGGTCTGCCTGCTGCTGGTCGCCGCTGCCCTCCTCTTGTTGGTCGCAGCGGCCTGCTGCTGGCGGCGCGGGTGGCCCAAAGTGGCATGGCCCCTGGCGGCGGCGACAGTGGCCACGCTGGCCCTGGCCCCCTGGCCCTCCGAATACGCGCTGTGGACCCGGGCCTATCCGACGAGCTTTCATACCTCGCCTACCGGCTTCTCCGCGGACTCCGTGGTGCGGGGGCGCACGCTGTTCCAGCAGCAGTGTGTGTCCTGCCACGGCGGCGACGGCCGGGGGCAGGGGCCGCTGGCCCGGCAACTGGCCATGTGGCCTCCGGACCTCTCCAGCCCTCTGTTGTGGCGGCGGGCGGACGGGGAGCTGCTGTGGGTCATCCTGCATGGCAAAAGCGACCGGCAAGGCACCGAGACCATGCCGGGTTTCCAAGCCCGGCTGGACGTGCAAGGGGCATGGGCGCTGATCGACTACATGCGGGCACTGGCGGCGGGGCAGGCGCTGCAGGCGAGCGGGGCCTGGGTGCAGCCGGTACGAGTACCGAAGTTCTCCCTGGATTGCGAGCGCCGTGGGCACCTGTCCAGCACCGACCTGCGGGGCCAGCGGCTGCTCATCCTGGCCCCGGAGCGGAATGCCCCGGACGTGCTGCCCGATCCGCGGATGCTGACGGTGGAACTGGTCCTGCCGGGCAGGCCCGCGCAGACCGGGTCTGCCGACTGCGTGGCGGACACCCCGGATGCGCGGGAGGCACTGGCACTGATTGCAGGCCGAGATGCACGGGCATTCGGGGGGGCGCAATTCATCGCCGACCGCGGTGGATGGTTGCGGGCCTTCAGCCCGCTGGGAAAAGAGACCTGGTCCGCATCAGACCTGTTGTGCCGCTCGAACGACAAGCCCGGCGGCGGTGTGGCGGCACAAGCCATGGATGCGCTGTCTTCCCTGATTGCCGAAATGGACGCCGAGCCCGTGCGTTTTGTGCAAGGCGGTTTTGTGCATTAGGGCTTGCTGCCGGCCATGCCGGCACCGGCGGCGCCAATCTCGCTGGGGTTATTTACTCATTCAAACACAGTCGTTCGCAGCGCCGCCTGGCAGGGTTACCGTTTGTACCGCACCGGCATAGACCGACTGCTTTCATCCAAAAACCATTTCGAGGAGGCGCCGATGGGTGCTGCATCTACATCTCAGTCGCACGGTATCGGCGAAGACTGGCTGGCCGTCTGGCTGGGGCTGCTGGTAGTTGTGTTGGCCTTGGTCAGCCTGGGTGGCGCCGACCTGCTGGGCTGGTCGGTCACCACCCGTATCTGGACCGACCCCGCCAAGGCGCTGGCGCCCGCCACGGCCGCGTATGGCAGCCTGGGGGGCATCGGCTCGCTGCTGGTGACCTGGCTGGTCCTGCTGGCCGTGCTGTCGGCCGGCGCGGTCGCGCTCAGGGCCGACGTCAAACGTTTCGCCCTGGCCTTCACCGTGGTGTTCTGGCTGAGCTACGCCAGCTGGTTCATCGGCAGCCAGGCCAACCTCGCCGTCAATACACCGGCGGACGCGCAGAAGTTCGGTATCGGCTGGTCGCTCAATCTCACCTCCGAAGGCGGCTACATCGTGGCGCTGCTGGCCGGGCTGGTCATCAGCAACTTCTTTCCGCGCTTCGCCGGTTGGCTGGCATCGGCCATCCGACCGGAGCTCTACATCAAGACGGCCATCGTCATCCTCGGGGCCTTCATCGCGGTGACAGCGGCCGAGCGGGCCAGCTTCGCCGCGTCGCTGGTGCTGCGCGGCGTCGCCGCCATCATCGAGGCCTACCTGATCTACTGGTCCGTGGTGTATTTCATCGCTCGCAAGTGGTTCGGTTTTTCACGCGAATGGTCGGCACCGCTGGCATCGGGCATTTCCATCTGCGGCGTGGCCGCTTCGATCTCGGTGGGTGGGGCCATACGGGCACGCCCGCTGGTGCCGGTGGTGGTGTCTTCGCTGGTGGTGGTGTTCGCGGTGGTGGAACTGCTGATTCTTCCCTTCCTGGCGCAGCATTTCCTGTGGCAGGAACCGCTGGTGGCGGCCTCGTGGATCGGCCTGGCCATCAAGACCGATGGCGCGGCGGTGGCGGGCGGCGGCATCACCGAGTCGCTGATCCTGGCCAAGGCGGCGGCCGCGGGTGTGCACTACCAGCCGGGCTGGATCCTGGGCACCACCGCCACCATCAAGGTGTTCATCGACATCTTCATCGGCATCTGGGCCTTTCTGCTGGCCTGGATCTGGACCCGGCACATCAACCCGCAAGAGCCGGACAAGGCCCGCGCGGGGGAAATCTGGCTGCGTTTTCCGAAGTTCATCATCGGCTACGCGCTGAGTTTCGCCCTGATCCTGGTGCTGGCACTGGGGGCCGGCCCGGAGTTCACGGCCAGGCTCAAGGGGGTGGTGGTCGAGGCCAACAACCTGCGCGGCATCTTCTTCGTGCTGACATTCTTCTCCATCGGCGTGCTGTCCAATTTCCGCAAACTGTGGGAGGAGGGCCTGGGCAAGCTGGCGGCCGTCTACGTGCTGAGCCTGTTCGGCTTCGTTATCTGGGTGGGCCTCCTGATCTCCTGGATATTTTTTGCCGGCATCAAGCCGCCGCTGGTGGGTTGAACACCACCGCCTACCTTTTGAACGGAGCACCGACATGACCGACCAGACCCGCACCCCTATTCAAGACATCCCGAACATCCAGAACATCCGGGATAGCCAGGACACCCGGAACACCCAGGACCTGCAGGCCATCAAGGCAGAGATCCGCAAAACCTACCAGGAGCCGCTGCTGCCCGTCGAGAAAAAGCTGATCGGCTGGAGCCTGGGCACCGGCATCGTCCTGCTGGTCCTGCTGGTGGTGCTAAGCCGCTTCTTCCCCGTGGGAACATGAGTGCTTTCAACGAAGAAACCGTCCTGTCCGTCCACCACTGGACCGACCGCCTGTTCACCTTCACCACCACCCGCGACCCGACGCTGCGGTTCTCCAACGGCCACTTCACCATGATCGGCCTGCGGGTCAACGACAAGCCGCTGCTGCGGGCCTACAGCATCGCCAGCGCCAACTACGAAGAACACCTGGAGTTCCTCAGCATCAAGGTCGATGCCGGGCCGCTGACCTCGCGCCTGCAGCACGTCAAGGTGGGCGACACCATCATCGTCGGCAAGAAGCCCACCGGCACCCTGCTGATCGACTACACCCTGCCGGGCAAGCGCCTGTACCTGTTGGGCACCGGCACCGGCCTGGCCCCCTTCCTGTCGATCATCCGCGACCCGGAGACCTACGAGAAATTCGAAAAGGTGATCCTGGTGCACGGGGTACGCCAGGTCGACGAGCTGGCCTACCATGACATGGTGGTCGAACACCTGCCGCAGCACGAGTTCCTGGGCGAGATGGTGAGCAAGCAGCTGCTCTACTACCCCACGGTGACCCGCGAGAGCTACCGCAACATGGGCCGCATCACCGAGCTGATCGAGACCGGCAAGCTGACCACCGACCTGGGCCTGCCGGAACTGAACGCGGCCGAGGACCGGGTGATGCTGTGCGGCAGCCCGCACATGCTGACTGACCTGAAGCACCTGCTGGAGCGGCGCGGCTTCAAGGAAGGCAACACCAGCACGCCGGGCGACTTCGTGATCGAACGCGCCTTCGCGGAGAAATAGGCAGCCGGAAAAGAAAGGACAGGGCGATGCAGCACAGAACCATCGATGAATGCGCACGGGCGGTCCTGGCCGTGACCGCGACCGCCTGGGCCATTACGCCCCAGTCGCCGTATGCAAAAGCGCGCAAGGCCGCCTACGGCTACGTGCCGGCGCGGGCGGTGCGCAGAATGCGGGCCGCCGCGTCGGGCCTGGCTTAGGCCAGCGCGGCCAGTTCGGCGGACGCCCGCAGGAACCGGTCGATGTCGCCGGTGCTGTGGCAGTGCAGCGGGGACACCCGGACCGCGCCCGCCAGCCCGAACGATTCGAGCATGCGCCGGGAGTACAGGCTGGTGGTGACACGTTCGTAGACGATGACGCCGCGGCGGTCGTATTCCCTGACGGCCTGGGCGGGGTCGAGGTGCTCGAAACCCACGGCGACGATGAAGTCGCGCCGGGTCAGGTCGTCATGGTCCAGGTAGACCGCCAGGCCCTGCAACTGCCGCAAGCCCGCGCACCCGCTGGAGCCCTCCAGCATGCGCCACAGCAGCGCGCGCTCGTGCAGCTCGATGCCTTCCATGCCCGCCACGAAGCGGGCGCGCTTGTCTCCTTGGCTGCCCAGTTGGTCGCCCAGCCAGCAGACGTAGTCCACGATCTCGCTGAGCACGGCGAACTGCCAGGGCGCCGAGCTGCCCAGGTCCCACACCTGCGGCTCCTTGCCCTCCAGCCGGTGGTGGGGGAGTGCCGCGGCACGCTCGGACAACCAGCAGAAGCCTGAACCACGCACACCGAAAAACTTGTAGGGTGCGATGTTGATGCCGTCCACCGGCACACGCTGCAGGTCCACGATGCCATGGGGCGCGTGCTGCACCGCGTCCACCACGATGAAGAGGTCCGGCTTGATGGCCCGCGCCCTGCGCACGATCTCCTCGATGTCGAGCTTGGCGCCGGAGATGTTCGACGCCTGGATCACACTCAGCAGGCAGGTGTCGCCGTCGATACGCCGGGTGATCTCCTCCACATCGATGCCGCCGGTGACCGGATTGCTGGGCGCTACCCGCAGCTCCCGGCCGAGCTTGGCCGCATAGGCGGCCATCGCGTCGTAGGAGGAGGGATGCTCCAGCACGGTGGTGACCATGTTGCCGCCCGGCACGTTCTCGGCAATGGCACGGACCATCTCGAACATGGCGGCTGAGGCGGTGAGGGCCGCGTGCACCGTGCCGCCCCGGGCATTCAGCAGCAGGCGCACGTCGTCTATGCCCTGGCGCTGTACCTGCTTGAGCAGGCCCGCCGATGCATGGATGCGGCTGGCCGAGTCGGGCATCTGGTCGGTGCGCACCACGGCATCCAGCGCGGCCTTCAGCCGGAGCGAGCCGCCCGCGTTCTCGAAATAGAGCCGGGACTGGCCCTGGGCGTCCTGGTCGACCAGCAGGAAGCGGTCCCTGATCTGGTCGAGCAGGTCGGATGGAAAAAGTTTGCCTTGCGGATGGTTCATGGGTGCGATGGGCCTGCGGCGGCCCTTATTCGAGGGTGATGCCCGCCTGCCGGACGGCATTGCCCCACTTGCGTTTGTCGGCGGCGAGGAAACGCCTGAATTCTTCCGGCTTGCTGCCCACTGGCTCCAACCCGTCCTGCACCAGGCGCTGGGCGATTTCCGGCGTCGCGATGACTTTCGCCACTTCCTGCTGGATGCGGTCGATCGCGGCCTGGGGTGTGTTCCTGGCGGCGCACAGGCCAGTCCAGGTGACCGGGTCGAAGTCGGGCACGCCGGACTCCGATACGGTGGGCAGGTTCGGCAGGCTGGGCAGGCGGCGCGGGCTGGCGATGGCCAGCGCCCGCAGGGTACCGGCCTTCACGTTGGGCATGGAGCTGACCGGCTGGTCGAAGATCAGGCCGACCTGGCCCGACAGCACGTCCGACATCGCGGTGCCCGTACCCTTGTAGGCCACGTGGACCATGTCGATGCCCGCCTTGCTCTTGAGCATTTCACCCGCCAGGTGGCCGCCGGTGCCATTGCCGGAAGAGGCGAAGTTGAGCGCCCCGGGATGCTGTTTGGCATAGGCGATCAGCTCCGGCACGTTCTTGACGGGCAGCGCCGCGCTGACCAGCAGCAGGTAGGGCGCGTTGGCGATCTGCGTGACCGGCACGATGTCATGCTCCGGGTCGAAGGGCAGCTTCTTGTAGAGAAAGGGCTGGATCGACAGCACGCCGGTGGTGCACATCAGCAGGGTGTGGCCGTCCGCCGGGGCCGCCAGCACGGCGGACGCGGCGATATTGCCGCCGGCGCCGGGCTTGTTCTCGATGAAGACGGGTTGGCCCAGCGCCTCGCCGAGTTTCGGCGCGATCAGGCGGGCGACGATGTCGTTGGACCCCCCGGGGGAAAATCCCACGACGATGCGCACGGGCTTGGAAGGAAAACCCTGCGCCGCCGCCGGGGCGGCCAGCGACAGGGCAAGGGCGGCTCCGGCCAGCAGCCGGTATGCAGGAAAATTCTTCATGGCTCCCTTCCTGGAATGACGGACACCGCCTGGCGCGGCGAACACCGGAATGCCCGATGCAAGGGGAGTATCCTCAGCAGTCGCTGCCAGGGCAAACGACAAATTGGCCTGGGGAGCTATTCCTTATTTTCCTGGCCTATACGGACCCTGGGCCGACCCCATGCCGACCCCATGCCAACACGTAGCGCAGGACTGAACATCACGTTCAAGCAGCTGGAAGCCTTTCTGGCCAGCGCCCACGCACGCAGCTTCAGCGGCGCGGCGTCGGCGTTGCACACCACGCAGTCCGCCATCTCGAAGAGAATTGCCGAAATCGAGCGGAGCTGCGGTGCCCCGTTGCTGCACCGTGGGTCCCGGGGGCTCGAACTCACGCAGGCCGGGCGGCAGCTGCTGCCCCTGGCGCAGGAGTCGGAACGGCTGCTGCTGCGCATCGAGCAGGAGGTGAGCAACGGGCAGGAGCTGCGCGGCCTGTACCGGATCGGCGTGACGGAGCTGATTGCCCTGACCTGGCTCACCCACCTCATCCAGAAGCTCCGCGCCCTGTATCCGCGCCTCATGCTGGAGCCGGTGGTCGATGCGGGCATGAAGCTGCTGGACGACGTGGATGCCAACCGGATCGACCTGGCGATCATGCCCGGTACGCATTGGGGCGAGCGTTTCCTGTCCTTGAAGGTGGGGCAGGTGGAGGACTACTGGGTCGCGAGCCCGGCGCTGGAGCTGCCGGACCGCCCGCTGCTGCCGCACGAGTTCGCGCGCTACCCGATCCTGGAGCAGTCCCAGGGCTCGTCGAAGAACATCTTCTATGCCGCCTGGCGCGCCCAGCACGGCTTTGCCTTCAACCAGGTCTTCGCGACCAACAACGTCACCGTGCTGCGGGAGCTGACCATCGCCGGCCTGGGCATCAGCCAGCTCGCGGTGGACTACGTGGCCTCGGACCTGGCGGCGGGCCGGCTGCGTATTGTCCGGTCGGACCCCATGCCGCCGCCCATGGTCTACAGCGCCGTGTACAAGGCGGCCGGCGCCAGCCATGCGCTGGGCCGGCTGGCCGCGCTGGCCGCCGAAACCTGCGATTTCACGCGCCACGCGAACAGCCGCTAGCCCGCCCGGCTTCCTTAGTTGTTCCGGTAGTAAGAACTGGAGTTTTTAGTCGTTTGAGTTGCCGGGTGACCGGCATAAAGTGGGCTATCGCCACCAAACGGCACCGGAAATCCAAGGAGCACACCATGTCATCGGACGCCATCGCTGTCGCACTGCCGGCACTGCCCCAGGCCCTGGAGGCGGCGCAGGCGCAGGCCGCGGAGCGTAATCTGCCCTACGCGGGGGGCGTCACGCCGCCGGTTGCCTGGCAGCTCGTGCAGCAGCGGCAGGCAGTGCTGGTGGACGTGCGCTCCGGGGAGGAGCGGGCATTCGTGGGGCACATCCCCGAGAGCCTGCATGTGCCCTGGGCGACCGGCACCGCGCTGACCCGCAACCCGCGTTTTGTACGCGAACTCGAGGTCCGGCTGGCCAAGGACGGTGGCAAGGAAGCGGTCGTGCTGCTGCTCTGCCGCAGCGGCAAGCGCTCCGCCCTGGCCGCGGAAGCGGCGGCCAAGGCGGGTTTCACCCATGTGTTCAACGTGCTCGAAGGGTTCGAGGGCGAGATCGATGGTGCGCGGCACCGCGGCACCGCTGACGGATGGCGCTTCCACCACCTGCCGTGGGTGCAGGACTGAAGGAAAGGCCAGGCGATGCCGGGATTCGATGTCAGCGAGGTGGTCGATGCCTTGCAGCGTGTGCGCGGCGAATGGCGCGACGCGCAAAAACGTTCACGTGAACCAGCGGGGCGGGAATTCCCGTCGCGCGACGCCCTGGGGCGGATCGTCGAAGAGCTCAAGGGTGCCCTGTTTCCGATGCGGCTCGGCCCGACGGACCTGCGCCACGAGAGCGAGGATTTCTACGTGGCCCGCACGCTCGACTCCGCGCTGCACTCGCTGCTCGACCAGGCCCGCCTGGAGTTTTTCTACAGCGCCCGCCGCGACCCCCGGGCTGCCTCGGAGATCGAGGAGCAGGCGCGCGAGGTAGTCCGGCAGTTCGCCGCGGCCTTGCCGGATATCCGGCGCATGCTGGACAGCGACGTGGTGGCCGCCTACCAGGGCGATCCTGCCGCCCACAGCGTCGACGAGGTCCTGCTGTGCTACCCGGGTGTGCTGGCCATGATCCACCACCGCCTGGCCCATACGCTGTACGGCCTGCAACTGCCGCTGCTGGCGCG
>JAZJYT010000019.1:92354-148054 GCA_040390235.1 Pseudomonadota bacterium
TGACCGAAAGCGTGCCGCCCGGGGCCAGCGTGACGCAGGCCAGCCTGCAGAACGCACCCCCGGCCAGTGCGGGTGCGGCGGCGGGCACTGGTGCCGGTGCCGGCACGGGTGCGGGCCTGGCGCTGCAGGCCTGACCAGACCAGACACATGCACCCCCTGGTCGAACATTTCGGGCTGGCGGTCCGGCAACTGCGTGTCAAGCGGGGCCTGTCGCAGGAGCAACTGGCCGAGCGCTCGGAGCTCAACCGCTCCTATGTGGGCGAGATCGAGCGGGGCCGGGTCATCGCCTCCATCGTCACGGCGCAAAAGCTTGCCGGCGCCCTCGAACTCAATGTGGCGGGGCTGCTGATGTGCTGCGAACAGCTGGACCAGCGGCGCACCGAACAGCGCATCAACTTGGCGGCTATAGCCCGTTGAGGGAAAACCCCTGGCGGTCGACACTGCGGATGCTTTTTTCCCTTCATCGATCTACGGAGTCACCATGACCGCAACAGTGGGTGGAACCACCGCCCTCGGCGACAGCGCCGCACGCCAGCTGGCCAACGCCACCAAGACCGCTCCCCAACTGGAAACGATCAGCCCGCGCTGGCTCACCCACCTGTTGCAGTGGGTGCCGGTGGAAGCGGGTATCTACCGGCTGAACAAGGTCAAGAACCCCGGCTCGATCAAGGTGACCTGCACCTCGCGCGAGGAAGAGAACCAGCTGCCGCGCACCTTCGTGGACTACGAGGAAAACCCACGCGAGTATTTCCTCAACGCCGTGAGCACCGTGCTGGACGTGCACACCCGGATCTCCGATCTATACAGCAGCCCGCACGACCAGATCAAGGAACAGCTCCGCCTGACGATCGAGACGATCAAGGAAAACCAGGAAAGCGAGCTCATCAACAACCCCGACTACGGCCTGCTGGCGCAGGTGACCGACGAACAGCGCATCCTGCCGCTGACCGGCGCACCCACCCCGGACGACCTGGACGAACTGCTGACCAAGGTGTGGAAGGAGCCCGCCTTCTTCCTCGCGCACCCGCTGGCCATCGCCGCCTTCGGCCGCGAAGCCACCCGCCGCGGCACACCGCCCCCGACCGTCAGCCTGTTCGGCTCGCAGTTCATCACCTGGCGTGGCGTTCCGCTGATTCCGTCCGACAAGGTGCCGGTGGCCGACGGCAAAAGCAAGATCCTGCTGCTGCGTGTGGGCGACAAGCGCCAGGGCGTGGTCGGCCTGTTCCAGCCGGGCCTGCCGGGCGAGCAGAGTCCCGGCCTGTCGGTGCGTTTCATGGGCATCAACAACCACGCGATTTCGTCCTACCTGATCTCGCTCTACTGCTCGCTCGCGGTGCTGACCACCGATGCGCTGGCGGTGCTGGACGAGGTCGAGGTCAATAAATACCACGACTACGCCGACACCTACAAGTAAGCCGACCGGTGAATACGCCCCTTTCCCCACCCGGCCTGCCGCAGGCCGCGGAGACGCCGTTCGACCCGGCCCTCCTGGCCCGCATGGCGACACAGCTGTTCGCGGCGCTGCCCGGAGCAAGCCCGGTCTTTCCACCGGGTCCACCGGGCGTCCAGGCGCCCGCCAACATCGCACCGCCCGGTTCGCCGCTCGCCAGCCCGGCGGGCTTCGGCCCGTCCGTGCCCGGAACACCGATCCCGCAGGGGCAGGTGCCGGGCAGCAACCTGGTTCCGGCCTCGCCCACCCCCGTGCTCTCGCTCGGCAACCGCGCGCCGGCCCTGCCGCCCCACGCGGTGGCCGGCAACGGCGTGCCCGACCATGCGCTCAGCGCGCTGCCGGCCTATGAACCTCGCCTGGGTGGCGCGGTGCTCGGTGTGCCCGAGGCCCAGGGGGCCCACGCCGGTCCCGCGGGCCTGCCCGGCCCCACGGTGGCGCCGGCCGCCGGTGCCTCGCCCTTCTACTTCGTCAGCGACCGCTACGGCGCGCCGCCGGCAGGTGTGCCGGGTGCCGGCAGCCCGCCGGTGCCGCAAACGCCGCTGCCCGACAGCCTGGCGCCGAGGCGGCCGGCCCCCGAGGCGACGCCGGCAACCGCGGCAAGCCCGGCCATACCGGGTGCAACGGGTGCAACGGCCGCGCCGGGCGCGCCCCAGTACTACTTCGTCGACTCGGTGCGCCTGACCAGCGGTTATGTCACCCCGGCCAAGGCGGCGCCCCACGGGTCCGCGCAGCCCGTACCCCAGGCCGCCGCCGGCCGGCAGCCTTTCGACGTGCACGCCGTGCGGCGCGACTTTCCCATACTGCAGGAACGGGTCAACGGCCGCCCGCTGGTGTGGTTCGACAACGCCGCCACCACCCACAAGCCGCAGTCGGTGATCGACCGCATCGCCTACTTCTACGCGCACGAGAATTCCAACATCCACCGTGCGGCGCACGAACTGGCGGCCCGCGCCACCGATGCCTATGAGGGCGCACGCGAGCGGGTGCGCCAGTTCATCAACGCACCGGAGGTCGACGAAGTCATCTTCGTGCGCGGCACCACCGAGGCCATCAACCTGGTGGCCAAGAGCTGGGGCGGCCAGCATGTGGGCGAGGGCGACGAGATCATCGTCAGCAACCTGGAGCACCACGCCAACATCGTGCCCTGGCAGCAGCTGGCGGCGGCCAAGGGCGCGAAGCTGCGGGTCATACCGGTCGACGATTCGGGCCAGGTGCTGCTGGACGAATACCGCAAGCTGCTGAACGACCGCACCAGGATCGTCGCGGTGACACAGGTCTCCAACGCCCTGGGCACGGTGGTGCCGGTCAAGGAGATCGTCGAACTCGCGCACCGCGCCGGGGCCAAGGCCCTGGTCGATGGCGCGCAGTCGGTGTCGCACATGCGGGTCGACGTGCAGGACCTGGGCGCCGACTTCTTCGTCTTCTCCGGCCACAAGGTGTTCGGCCCGACCGGCATCGGTGTGGTCTGGGGCAAACGCGAGGTGCTCGAAGACATGCCCCCGTGGCAGGGCGGCGGCAACATGATCGCCGACGTGACGTTCGAGAAAACGGTGTTTCAGCCGATCCCGAACAAGTTCGAGGCGGGCACCGGCAATATCGCCGATGCGGTGGGCCTGGGCGCCGCGATCGACTACGTCAACAAGATCGGCATCGAGAACATCGCCCGCTACGAGCATGAGCTGCTGGTCTACGGCATGCAGCAACTGGGCCAGGTTCCGGGGGTGCGCCTGATCGGCACCGCCGCCGACAAGGCCAGCGTGATGTCCTTCGTGCTCCAGGGCTACACCACCGAAGAGGTGGGCCATGCGCTCAACGACGAAGGCATCGCCGTGCGCACCGGCCACCACTGCGCCCAGCCGATCCTGCGGCGCTTCGGTGTCGAGACGACGGTGCGGCCTTCGCTGGCCTTCTACAACACCTTCGACGAGATCGACCAGCTTGTCACCGTGGTGCGGCGGCTGGAGGGGCAGCGGCGCGTCGGCTAGTCTGGCTGTGCCGTGATGGCCGCCTGGGTAGCGCTTCGGGGGAGGCCGGCGGGGTACTCGGGGCAAGGGAATGTCATTCCGAAATCGGCCTGAAGGCCGATTTCTCCCTTCTTTATTTCCCAAGCCCCGAGTACCCCACTGACCTCTGGTGGTCGAGTGGACCTTCATGCCCTCCGCGTGGCGAACATCCGTGGCGGATTCAGCGCCGCGTACACGGGCTTGCGCCCGGTCTGCGCTCTGCCTGCAGACAGGCGGCTGGCACAGGCTGAACTGGCGAAACCCCGGCTTCCGTGATCAACCGCTTGCCCTCCCCGGCCCACGGCCACCGCAGTGGGTCAACCCCGCATCAACCGTGACGAGCGCCCGAGAACGCCCACACCGTAGAGGGCATGAAGTTTCGATCCCACCACCAGAGGCCGGTGGGGCACTCGGGGCACAGGACATAAAGAAGGGAGAACCGCAAAGCGGTTCGGAATGACAGTCCAGTGCCCTGAGTGCCCCGCCGGCCTCTCTCCGAAGCACTACCGAATGCGACCGAAGCGCTACCGAAGCGCGACGGAAACGGCGGAAGCCGTGGAAGGGGCGGACCGTGTCGCGGCTGCCGCAAAGGCCTGCTCCAGGTCGGCGACCAGGTCCGCCGGGTCTTCCAGCCCGATGTGCAGGCGCACCACCGGCGTGCTGCCCGTCCAGGCGCTGTGCTCGCGCAGCCGTTCCGGAGCGGCGATGGTGGCCAGGCTCTCGTAGCCGCCCCAGGAGGCGCCGATGCCGAAGTACCGCAGCGCATCGACAAACGTGTTGGCGCTCTCCGAGTCGGGGTTCCGGAAGGCGAAAGACACCAGCCCGCTGGCACCCGTGAAGTCGCGTTGCCACAGGGCGTGGCCCGGGTCTCGCGGCAGGGCCGGGTAGAACACCCGCTGTACCTCCGGGTGCTGCTCCAGGTACTGGGCGACCTGCAGGGCGTTGCGCTGGTGCTGCGCCAGACGTACGGGCAGGGTGCGCAGGCCGCGCAGCGCCAGGTAGGCGTCGTCCGCACCCACGGCCAGGCCCAGGGCCTCGTGCGTCTGGCCGATGCGCAATGCCAGCTCCGGGCTGTCCACCACCACGATGCCCTGCATCACGTCCGAGTGGCCGGCGATGTACTTGGTGGCCGCCTGGACCGAGAGGTGGGCGCCCAGCGCCAGGGGTTGGTAGAACCAGCCGCCGCTCCAGGTATTGTCGGCCGCCACCACCACCCCCCGTGCGCGGGCGATGGCGGCCAGCCGCGGCAGGTCCAGCACCTCGTAGAGCAGCGAACTGGGCGACTCCAGGTACAGCAGGCGTGTCGTGGGGCGTATCTTCGCCGCCAGGTCGTCGTGCGCCGGCGAGAAGTATTCCAGGGTGATGCCCAGGCGCTGCAGCAGTGTCTTGTCCACGCGCCGGACCGGCGAATACACGCTGTCGGACACCAGCGCATGCTCGCCCGGCCCCAGCAGGGACAGCAGCACCAGGGTGATGGCCGCCAGGCCCGAGGGCGCCAGGAAGGCCCGGTGGCCGCCTTCGAGGCCGACCACCGCGTCTTCCAGCGCGCGGTGCGTGTCGAGCCCGTGGCGGCCGTACGAGGCCACCCGTTCGCCGCCGGCCCGGCGGTGGTGGTGGTCGGCCTGGGCCTGCACGTTGGCGAAGCGCACCGTGCTGGTACGCACCACCGGCACGTTGACCGGGCCCGCGCCGTCGCGCAGCGCGGGGGTGCCGGCATGCAGCAGCCGGGTCGTGTCGCCCGGCGGGCGGCCGGAGGGGGGAGTGGTCATGGGGGGTTGGGGGCGTGGGGGTCAGCAGGAAAAACGGACCTGTTCGAAAGACAGGCCGGCGAAGGCCGGGTCGGGCGCAGCCGGATAGCGCCCGCCCGCGCCCAGCGCGCGGTGCAGGAACTCGCGGGTGCGTTCGCTCCTCGGTTTGCCGAAGATGTGTGCTGGCGGCCCATGCTCGACGATGCGGCCGGCTTCGGTGAAATACACGGCATCGCTCACCTCCTCGGCGAAGCGCATCTCGTGGGTCACCAGCACGCAGGTCATGCCTTCGCGCACCAGTTCGCGGATGACGGTCAGCACCTCGCCCACGGTTTCGGGGTCCAGCGCGGAGGTCACTTCGTCGAACAGCATCAGCTCCGGGCGCATCGCCAGCGCACGGGCGATGGCCACACGCTGCTGCTGGCCGCCCGAGAGTTCGCCGGGGTAGGCTTTTTCCTTGTGCGAGAGCCGCACCTTGTCGAGCAGCACCCGGGCCTCGCGTTCGGCCTCGCCCCGGTCGCGGCCGACCACGCGGGTCGGGCCGATCACCAGGTTCTCCAGGACCGTGAGGTGCGGGAACAGGTTGTACTGCTGGAACACGAAGCCGACGCGTTTGCGCAGGGCGATCAGCTGGGCCTCGGTGTGCAGCAGGCCGACCTGCGTGTCGCCCACCCGGATACTACCCCGTTGCGGCCGCAACAAGCCAGTGATGCAGCGCAGGATGGTGGATTTACCGGACCCTGACGGCCCGATGATCGATACCGCCTGCCCGCGCCGGACGTCGAGGTCTATGCCCTTCAAGACCTCGTTGGCGCCGAAGGACAGGTGCAGGTCGCGCAGGGACACGAGCGCAGCGGCGGCTGGCGCGGTGTTGCCGGCGGCCTCGGAGAAATCTTCAATGGTGCACATAGCGGCGTTCCAGGGCGCGGGTTGCGCGGGCGATGGGCCAGCAGTAGGCGAAGAACAGCGCCAGCAGCGTGAAATACACCAGCACGGTGAAGTCGGTGCGCGCCACCGTGTTGCTGGCGATCTGGGCGGTGTCCACCACATCGTGCACCCCCACCAGCGAGGCCAGCGAGGTGCTCATGGTGATGCTGGCGTAGAGGTTCATCCACGGCGGCAGCATGCGCCGCACGCACTGCGGCAGCACCACCAGCCGGAAGATCTGGCGGCGCCGCAGGGCCAGCGATTGCGCGGCCTCCCACTGGGCGGCCGGAATCGACTGGATGGCGCCGCGGAAGATTTCCGCCACGTTGGCACTGGCCGGCAGGGCCAGGCCCAGCACCACCTTGACCCAGTCCGGGAAAGGAAAGGTCCAGGACACGAGGTGCAGCTCGAACGGGAAGACGTAGGTGGTGAAGTACACCAGCACCAGGATGGGCGCGTTGCGGAAGGCCAGCACGTACCAGCGGATGGCGGTGCGCAGCCAGGGCAGGGGCGACAGCGAGAGGGCGCCGGCCACCAGCCCGGCCAGGGTGCCCAGCGCGATCGCCAGCACACTGATCTGGATGTTGGCCACCAGGCCCCGCAGCAGCGCGGGCGACCAGGTCCAGAGATGGACCAGGGCCACGGGAAGCAGTTCGCTACTGGCCATAACCGGGCATCCTCAGGCGCTGTTCCAGCCGGCGGCCGGCCACGCTGACGAGCCAGGTCAGCAGGCCGAAGTACAGCAGGATCAGCAGCAGCAGTTCGAGCACGTTGTCGCGCTGCGTCCAGATCATGATCGACTCGTAGGTCACGTCGCCCACGGCGATGGCCGAGGCCACCGCGGTCATCTTCACCAGGTCCACTACGTTGTTCACCAGCGCGGGCAGCGAGAAGCGCAGGGCCAGCGGCAGTTCGACACGCCACAGCAACTGTCTGCGCGAGAAGCCGAGCGAGCGCCCAGCCTCCAGGGTCACGGCTGGCACCGCCCCGATGCCGGCACGCAGGGCCTCGGCATGGAAGGCGCCCTTGTGCAGGGACAGGACGATGAAGACCCACACGAACGGGGTGAGGGGGTTGCCGCCGACCGTCTTCAACTGCTGGGTGATGAGCATGTTGAGCACGAGGAAGGCGCAGTAGAGCTGCACCAGGGTGGGGGTGTTGCGGGTCAGCTCCACAAAAATGCGGGCCGGCACGGCGAGCCAGGGGCGGCCCGAGGTCAGAGCCGCCGCCACCGCCACGCCGACCGCGAGGCTGCCGGGAATGCTGAGCAGGCACAGCTGTAGCGTGACGGCCATACCGTGCAGGAAGGCTTGCCGCTCCCCGGCGTCGAGCACGAACCCGTAGTTCAGCCCCAGCGACTTGAGCGCCGCGACCCCGTGGGCCAGCATCCCGTCGGTCGTGCCGGCCGTCATGCCGGTGTTTTGCGGAACTTGTCCTGCAACTGGTGGAGCAGCGGCGTGGGTGCCATGCCGTTCTTTTTCTCGACCTCGATCAGCCAGCCGGTGCGGTGCCAGTGCTGGACGATGCGGTCCAGCGCGGCCTGGGTGTCGGATTCATCGCGGCGCACCCAGATCACCGAGGGCGAGGGAATCAGGTCGGCGGGCGAAACGATGGCGTAGTCCTTCCAGTCGATGTTGCCGGCCACCAGCTCGCGCAGGGTGGGGCTGACGTGCACCGCGGCCACGCAGTTGCCCCCTTTGAGGGCCAGCAGCGATTCGGGCTGCCCGCGGAAGGCCTTGATCTGCGCACCGTACTGGTCGGCCAGGGGTTTGGTGAAATTGCTGCCCTGCGACACGCATACCGGCTTGCCGCGCAGGTCCTCCCAGCGCCGGATGCCGCTGTTCTTCGCTGCAATGGCAGCGCCGCCGACTTCCTCGAAGGGGGTGGGCACAAAACTCAGAATCTCGCTGCGCTCCTGCGTCCATTGCATGTTGGCGATCAGCAGGTCGACCTTGCCCTGCTGCAGGAACTGGACCCGGTTGGACGGCTGCACCGTCACCGTCTCCAGCGCCACGCCCAGGCCCTTGGCCACGCCTTCGGCTAGTTCGACGTTGTAGCCCACCGGCTTCTGCGTGACGGGATCGAGGGTGCCGAAAGGCGGCCCCGACAGGATGACACCGACGACCACCTTGCCGCGCTGGTGGATCTTGTCGAGTGTGGCATCCGCGTGGGCGACGCCGGCCATTGCCAGCGATAGCAGGGATGCCCGTGCGGCGTGGGATACCAGGGAAGAAGAGCGGAATTGCACCATGGGACCGGGGCTCAGGAGGCGGCGCGGAATTTCGCCTGCTGTTCCGCGAGGAACGGGTTGGGCGGCGTGATGCCCAGCCGCTTTTCCGTATCGATCAGCCAGCCGCGGCGGTGCCACTCCTGCACCACCCGGTCGACCGCGGCGGCCGTGTCGGTTTCACCCTTGCGGGTCCACACCACCGAGGGCGCGGGCAGGATCTCGCCGCTGATGGGCGCGGCGTAGGCCGCCCATTCGGTGTTGCTGCGCAGCAGCGGATAGACCAATGTTGCGTCGTGTACCGCCGCCACGCAGTTGTCCCCGCGCAGCGCCAGCAGCGATTCGGCCGAACTCTTGAAGCCACGCACCTGTGCACCGTACTGCTCCTGCAGCGGCTTGGCATAGCTGCTGCCCTGCGAAATACACACCGTCTTGCCGCGCAGGTCCTCCCAGCGGCGGATGCCGCTGGCCTTCTGCACCACGGCGGTACCGCCGACACGGTAGAAAGGGGTGGGGGCGTGGTCGAGGATCTCGCCACGGTCCGCGTTGTATTCCATCGAGGCGATCAGCAGATCCACCTTGCCCGACTGCAGGAACTGCACCCGGGTGGACGGCTGGACCTGTACCAGTTCGGCCTGGGCGCCGAGCCGGTGGGCCAGGTCGCGCGCCAGTTCGGGGTTCCAGCCGATCAGCTGCTGCGTGGCGGGGTCGATCGAGCCGAAGGGGCCGCCGCTGACCACCACGCCGATGACCACCTTGCCGCGCTGGCGGATCTTGTCCAGCGTGGCATCGGCATGGGCCGGCATGCAGGCGATGCCCAGGGCCAGCGAGAGTGCGAAGCCTGCAAAACTGCGGCGCGTGGGGGAAAGCGTGGCGGGAGGCATCGTGCGCGGTGGAAGTGGCGATTGCGCCATCTTCCCGCCCCCACGGGGCCGCGGCAACGAAGCTTTTCAGATATTCATACGCTGCGGGTCTTCCCGATGGGGTGAGGTTGGCTACGCCCCTAGTTTCCGTTGAGCGCCATCTGGGTAAGTTTGTCGTCGTCCACGATGGAGATGCGGCCATACAGGACCCGGACCGCGCCTTTCTCGGCCATCTCTCGCAATACGCGGTTCACCACCTGCCGCCGCGTGCCCAGCATCGTCGCGATCTCATCCTGCGACAGGTTCACCTCGGCCCCATCGCGTCCTTGCACGCTGCGGGAATCGATCGACTTCAGCAGCCTTGCCAGCCTGGCTTGCATCGATTCGATGGCGGCACTTGCATGGAGGATCTGCACCCGCAGGTAGCGGCGCTCCAGCGCGGCAAAGAGGGAGAAGGACAAACGCCCGTTGCTGGCGATCATCTCGCGCATGAGTTCGCCAGGAATCCGCACCAGCATGGTCCTTTCCTTGCAGATCGCGTCGTACATATGGGGCGCCTGGGCAATCACCGGTCCGAGACCGTGGAACTCGCCCGCAAGATTGAGTCCGCCCGTGAAGTTGCGGCCACCCGGCATGGTCCTCGACAGGCTCATGTAACCCGAAACCAGCAGGGAAATGTACTTGGCGGTGTCCCCGGTGCGATGCACGCAGGTGCCCGGCTCCACGATCTGCACATCGGCATGGGCGATGAGGCGTGCGATCGCTTCATCGGGCCAGTTGGAAAAGAGCTCCGACTGGGTGATGGCAAGCCTTATCAGCGTCTCATACATAAAAACCCGCCTCCTCACCGTGTTGTTCCCATGCGATGCCCTCGTGGAGGGCGTCGCTTTTTTAACACAGTGGGGAGGCGGCGGGCGCTAACGCTTCATGCGGGTATCCCGGCGTTCGATGCCGGCTTTCTCAGGCGTCGGCTTTTGCATCCTGGTACTGGAACAGTGTCGATGGCCCGGCGATACGGCGCCAGTCCTTGGTGGGCGCTCCCGCCCGAATGGCTTCCAGTTCACGCGCGAGAATGCGGCGCAGCATGGCGATGCCCAGGTCGGAGGCACCCAGGCGCTCCTGTGCACGGTTGGCGATGACACCCTGGCCGATAAGCGCGACATAGTCCTGCGCGCTCGTCAGGCGAACCAGGGGATCGTCCGGGTATTCGCCGGCGAACAGCGCATCGTGGTGGTCCGCGGAGTTGTAGTCGTCGCAACCGTCGAAATAGCGCTGCAGTTCTTCGTCGGCCTCCGGTGTGGTCGATGGCGCGGCGCGCAACGAGACGCGCAGCGTGTGCGTGTCGTCGATGGGCACCATCCAGTTGGCACTTTCCATCCACGGGCCACCGGCATGCACTGCGGGGATGGCGACGTGATTGCCATAAGGAAACGTCCAGTCGCTCACGCGGACCTGGGACTTGCCATCGACCATACGGACGGCCGTCTGCTGGATGCCGGCCGAGGTTTCCTCGTAGTGCAAGGTGGGCACTCCGCTGGTGATGGCATCTCCGAAAACCCCCACCTTGCCCATTTGGTGGGCGAAGCTCACATGCACCGCATCCAGCGAGTTCTCGGCGTGCTGCAGCCAGTTGCAGGGCCAGATCTCCTGGCGCTGAAACAGCATGACGCCCGCTTGTTCGAACTTGGGCTTGCGCGGCAGGTCGAACTCCGGTGGCGCGCCGTCCCCCAGGTAAGCAAAGATGAGGCCGCTGTACTCGTGTATGGGGTAAGAGGTGACACGTGTGTTGCCGTGGCTGCCGGGCCGTTCGGCAGGCCGTTCGACGCACTGGCCGCGGGCGTCGTACTTCCAGCCGTGGTACATGCAGCGCAGTTCATCACCCTCGATCCAGCCGGTGTGCAGCTTGGTCAGCCGGTGCGCGCAACGATTCACCAAAAGATGGGCGTTGCCGCCCTGGCCGCGGTACAGCGCCAGGTCTTCACCCAGCAGACGAACCTCGCGGGCCTTGCCCGGCGCGACGCTTCTGGACAGCGCGATCGGATGCCAGAACTTGCGCAGCAGCTGCCCCATGGGGGTTCCGGCCGAAGTTTCGGCAAGCTGGCCCAGCTTTTCGGCCATTCTCTGGCGCTGCGCCTGGTCCGTTGAGAGGTTCCGGGAATCTTCCTGGGCCGTGAGATCGGACGGTGTGATGTTCATGGTGGTATTCATGTCGGTTGTTGGGGTTGCATGCGGCATGCTGGGTATGCGCTTTACGCCTTACTTCAGGGAGATGTTCGATTCACTGACCACATCGGCCCAGCGAACGATCTCCGTCGCCATCAGGTCGCGGGCTTGCGCCGGTGTGCCTCCCAGCACCCTCACGCCCATGTCTCCCAGCCTCTTCACCACATCCGGCTGGTGCAGGGCATGCACCATTCCCTGGTTCAGGCGCTGGACCACGGGATCGGGGGTCTGGGCCGGTGCAACAATCATTCCCCAGGACGACACGTCAAAGCCGGGGAGGCCCTGCTCGGCAACGGTCGGAATATCGGGAAGCACCTCCGAGCGTTTTGCATTGGCGACCGCGAGGCCCCTCAGTTGACCGCCGCGCAGCATAGGCAGCGATGGCGGTACATATTCGAACGCCAGGTCTATGTCCCCGGCGACCAGTGCGGTGGTGACTGCGGAGGCCGTCTTGAAGGGGACGATCGTGAAATTCACCTTCGCGCGCAGCTTGAAAAGTTCCGCGCTGAGGTGCTGGGTGGTACCGAGCAGGGCGACCCCGACCATCAACCCCCCTTTTTTCTCCCTGGCTTCGCGGATGAGATCCTCTACCCGTTTGAGCCTGGAGTCCTTGCGGACCAGGAGCAGTACGTCATTGCTGCTGATGGGGCACACCGGTATGAAGCTCTTGAGCATGTCGTACGGTGGCGGTTTGAACAGCGCCTGGCTGATGGCGACCCCGGCGCCGATGTAAAGCAGGGTATAGCCGTCCGGCTTTGCACTTGCGACCTGCGTGACGGCGCCGACTCCACCGGCACCTGGGCGGTTCTCGACGATGACCTGTTGTCCCAGGAAATTGCCCAGATGGTGGGCCACCAGGCGCCCAATGGTGTCGGCGGCATTCCCCGCCCCGAAGGCTATTACCAGGGTTACCGGCCGGGTAGGGTAGGGCGGGCTCTGTGCGAATGCAGGCAACCCCGCGACGCCCGACCATGCGACCGGCAAGGCGCCCGCAAGCTTCAGCATGTCTCGTTTGTTCAGCATGGTTTTTCCTCTTCTGTGGATGCCTCAGCCTACCGCAAGGCTCAGGGTTTCCAGGCCACTGACCTCGATGTCCAGTTGGTCGCCGGTGTCCAGAAAGCGGTTGCGGGCCACGCCCACGCCTGCCGGTGTACCGGTCGCGATGACATCGCCGGGCAGCAGGGTCATGTACGAGGACAGCGTGGCAATGATCTCTTCGGTGGAGAAGATCATTTCCTTCATGCTCTCATGCTGGACCTGGGCACCATTGAGCCGTGTGGTGATCGTCAACGTGCGCGCCTTCAGTGCAGCGAGAACGTCGGGTCCACAGGTGATGGTGGGGCCCAGCGCGGAGCCTCCGTCGAGGCCCTTGTTGGCGGTCCAATCGGGCCACAGGGTGGCCGTGGCGTCGGCAGCCTTGCCGAGGGCGACTTTGCTGAGGTCGCGCGCACTGCCATCGTTGAGCGCGCAGACACCCACAACGAAGTCAAGGGCGTTCTCGATCGTTGCGCCCTTGCACACGCTGCCGATGACCACACCTATTTCCCCCTCGTAGTCGAATTTCTTCGTGAGTTGCTTGTTCGGGTTGAGCGTGCCGCCATGGCCCACAAAATTCGAGGGAGCTTTGTAGAACATCAGGGGCCGCTCGGGCGGCCGCGCCTTGGCCTCCAGCCCATGGGCGTGGTAGTTGATGGCGATGGCAAAGATGCGGGCGCGCGGATCGACCGGTGCCAGGATGGCGGCACTGTCGATCGGAATCTGCCTGATGGAGCGGCGGGCCTGCTCCGGCGAGGCCAGCATCTTCGGCAGGTCGTCGCTCTCGCTGACGACGTCGATGGTTTCCGCACCTGGACGGCCGATGACGATCTTGCCATCGCACAGGTAGCGTCCAAGGTTAAAGTTCGCATTGATCAAGGTGATCCTCTTGTGGTGATTGCTCGCAGCCAGTTTGACCGACACCACAAAGGCATGCCAGGCATGCAGTGCCAGGATTGTTGCCATTGTTGCTATCCGTGGATCGCCAGGTCAGGCGGCGGAAATGTTCGGTTTGTTTCTATGGAGGCAGGGTGAATGTTGTGCTCGGCTGTGGCGAAACTGAAGATGGCGTCCCACCATGTGAGGAACCAAAACAGTGAGCAACAAACTCTGCGCCTTGGGCGCGGCCAGCATGATTCTGCTTTCCATCCCGATGTCACCGATCCGTGCACAGACCGTACAGGTCTATGGCAAGGTGGTCACTTCGGTGAATAGTGCGAAGACCGGAACCGTAAGGCAGGCTACCGTGGACGACAACGGGTCCCGGTTGGGATTCAGGGGTACCGAAGATCTCGGTGGAGGTTTGGCCGCCATGTTCGGCCTGGAGATGGGCTACGACAGTTCCACGGGGGCGGCCCTGGTTCCCCAGTTCCGCAATAGCTACGTCGGACTCAAGGGCGGTTTTGGCATGCTGGCCCTGGGGCGGCTGGATTCTGGCGCACCCGTCGGCTCGCCCATTTTTTCGCAGGCGCTGTCCATCATCAATCTGGCGCCCAATGATGCCGGCGCCACCCAGATCGGACCCAACTACCTCAACCTGCGCAACCGTACATCGAATTCGATAGGGTACATGAGCCCGAAATGGGGTGGCATGGTTTTTCGGGCGCGCTATTACATGCGAGGCTTGCCGGACAGTGTCGCGGTCGAGAACGGTGCCAAGTCGCTCGACCTGGGGGTGGCATATGCCAACGGTCCATGGCGGACCGGCCTCAGTTACGGGCGGGATACCCGTCCTGGTGGCTTGCTGGCCAATGAGTTTTCCGAAAAATTGCAGACAGGACTGCGCTACGACGCCGGCTGGGTTGCGCCCTATATCCTGGTAGGACGCGATACCTATGCCAACACGCCCGCCAGCCGGCGCAACGTGAACTATGAAGTGCTGGGGGTGAAGTTCAAGCACAGCGTGCACGCCGTCGTCCTCAACTTGCTGCGGCGCGACGTGCAGACGTCTCTCACGGCCACCCGCCCGCGCCAGCAGGTGGCCTACACCTACGATCTTTCCAAGCGGACCGAAGTCCAGGCCTTCTACGACCATGACACCGTCGACTCCAGCAAGCCCAGTGCGAACAAGCGGGTTTTTGGCCTGGGCCTGAGGCACGATTTCTGACCCTGTCCCGGTAAGACAACGGCGAAAGCAAGCCGCGCCACCGACCGGTGGGCGCGGCTTGGCTGCCTTATGGCTTGCTGCTCGCAAGTGTGGATTTCGGTGGCAATACCGCGACCCCGCCGAAACGGGACTTGCTGCGCACAGCCGCCAAGCCAGCATCCATTTCGCTGACATGAACGGGCAACCAGCGCAGCAGTTCGAGGGACAGGCTGGATACCAAGCGCATCGCAAGCTCCGGGGAGGTCGCAGGGTCGCGAAGCATCCCATGCACCTCGTTCAGCGACTTCAGCACGCAGGCATGCTCATCGATATGGCAGATGGCATTGTTTCCACCCAGCCGGTGCAAGTCCGCGTCCTCACGGGCGAAGTGATCGCGGGCCTCTTGCAGGATGGACTCAAGTGCATGGAGCGCCCCATCGCTGGAAACGTCGAGCAGCGACCGACTCAGGCGAAACAATTCCGCGTGGTCGTCGTCGAGTTGGGTATCTCCCAGGCGTATGGGGGCGGGGATGTCGATCATGGGTGCGATTTTCCAGTCAGCCTATCGGGTTGTGGATCTTTCATTTCCAGCAGGGACTATGGTGACGGCAAGCGTGAAGGACAAGAGGGCAATGCGCTCAATTGTTTTATCGGTTTCTATTGCCCCAAAAATCGGTTGATCGTTGTAGACCATGAAATGAAACCTCGGGAACGGTTGCGCCCGGTTTGGATTGGAAAACACGGCGAGGATGGCCAAAAATCTCCCCATGAAGACACTCCAAGCCCGCCTGCACGCGATCGAGCAGCTCGCCCGCGGCATCCACCGCTTTGAATTCAGGCCCACGGACGGTGCTGCATGGCCCGCCGTCAGCGCTGGGGCCCACGTGGACCTGCTTCTGCCCCATCGCCTGCGGCGCAGCTACTCGCTTGTCAACGCGCCGGGCGAGAGCCACCGTTATGTCGTTGCCGTGAACCGTGAGGAGTCGGGTACGGGAGGCTCGCGCTACCTGCATGACGGGCTCCGCGTGGGCCAGGAACTCTCGATCTCGGAGCCGCGGAACAGCTTTCCGCTGCACGAAGAGGCAACCCACTCCGTCTTCATTGCCGGTGGAATCGGCATCACCCCCCTGTGGAGCATGGTGCAGCGGCTGGCGCAACTGGACGCGCCATGGACGCTTCACTATGCCGCTCGAACGCACGGCGGCGCTGCGTTTGTCGACCCGCTGGTGGGACTCGGCGCGGAGAAACGATGCGCGGTGCATCTTTACTTCGACCAGGATGCCGGCGGCAGGGGGCTGGATCTGCAGGCCATCGTGCAAGCCAGCCCGCCGGACGCGCACCTCTACTGCTGCGGCCCTGTCCGTATGCTGACGGCATTCGAGTTGGCCGCCGCACTCCATCCGCCCGCCCTGGTGCATCGGGAATTTTTCTCCGCAGCCGCGCCCACAGCGCAGGCACAAGATTCTGTTGACGAAAATTTCTCGGTCCGGCTCTCCCGCACCGGCAAGATCGTGCCGGTGAAACCGGGGTCCACTATCCTGGAGGCGGTTCTGGATGCAGGCGTGGATGTTCCCTATTCCTGCATGAGTGGTATC
Organism: Pseudomonadota bacterium; assembly: GCA_040390235.1. GTDB lineage: Bacteria > Pseudomonadota > Gammaproteobacteria > Burkholderiales > Burkholderiaceae_C > Xylophilus. Next base: position 108,512 of record JAZJYT010000019.1, read on the forward strand.
TGCGGTGCGTGCGTGACCACGGTTCTGGCAGGAGTGCCCGATCACCGGGACCTGGTTTTGACCGATGCTGAGAAGAGGGCCGGTACAAGTGTGGTGATATGTTGCTCGCGCGCGAAAACGCCTGAACTCACACTCGATTTATGAGTTTGCGCTGCGGCCCCTCGCCGGCCCTGCTTCAGAGATCGCTACCCTTCACCGTCGCCAGGCCGATGGGGACGGGCAGCTTCAGGCGGGCCGGGGTTTCCTGACCATGACATCGATGCGCCGGACCAGCCACGCCGAGGCCAGCGTGGCGGCGATGACCACGTAGCCGACGACGTCGAAGTGCTCGATGCGGCCATCCACCCCGAGGGTGACGATGTGGCCGGCCACGACCGAGGCGATGCCGCCCGACAGTTGCTGGATCGAGGCGCTGATGGCGTTGAACGCGCCGCGCCGGGACGGCTCGGGCACTGAGACGACCAGTGCCTGGAACGGGATCATGCGCGAGAAGATACCGAGGAACATCAGCACGTTCACGACCACGATCACCGGAAAACCGACCGGGCCCAGGTGGGTGAAGACCAGCACCATGGCGATCGACAGTGCGCAGCCGAAACAGAACACCCGGAACTTGCCGAAGGCGTCCGACAGCCTGCCGACCACCGGGCCGACGAAGATCGTGCACAGGCCGGTGATGAGGTAGATGGTGGGCAGCGTGTCCAGCGCGATGCCCAGGTTGTGCACGATGAAGGCGCTGCTGAAGGGCATCAGCATGAAGCCGCCGGTGGTCAGCATGGCGGTCGCGGCGAACGCGACCAGGTGCCGCGGCTCGGTGACGGTGTTCAGCAGGTGCCGGAAAGGGCTGTGTTCGTGCGGCGCGCCGAGGTGGCCGGTGACGGGCTTCAGTCCCATTGCGATGACCAGGCCGCCCACGGCGCCGAGCGCTGCCATGGCCAGGAAGGGAATATGCCAGTTCCAGCGGTTCGACAGGTACAGGCCGACCGGCAGGCCCAGGATCTGGCTGGCGGCGAAGGCGGTCTGGACCATGCCCATCACCCGGCCGCGCATCGATGCGGGGAACAGGTCGGCGGCGATGGCGAGCACCACCGAGCCGATCACGCCGCCGAACAGGCCGGTGACGATACGCGCCAGCAGCAGCATCGGAAAACTGTCGGCCAGGCCGCACCACAGTGTGCCGACGATGAAGCCGGTGTAGAAGAACAGCAGCAGCTTCTTGCGGTCGAAGCGGTCCGCGAAGCCCGCCGTGAGCAGGCCCGACGCGCCCGCGCTGAAGGCGTAGGCCGACACGATCAGACCGAACTGCGGGGTGGTGATGTGCAGCGCCGGCAGGATCATGGCGCCGAGCGGCGCCATGAGCATGAAGTCGAGGATGACGGCGAACTGCAGGAAGGCCAGACTCGCGACGACGAACTTCTGGTAGCGCGAGAAGCCGGTGGAGGGGGCGGTGGGAGTGGGTGTCATGGGACGGGTATTAGAACCGGTCCGTGTGTCTGCTTCGGTACGGCAGGCGCGTCCCCATCGTTCTATGATGGGCCGTTGTCTCCACGTCCAGACCCCTCCAAGAAAGGTCGGTTTCAAATGACATCGGTTCCTGTTCTCACATCGGTCGACCAGCTGGTGGCCGCCGCCGGGAATCCCGGGGTGTCCCGGATCGTGGTGCGGGGCCACCTGGTCGGTGCCCCTTCGTTCCGGCTGGCGCCGGGTGTCGTGCTCGAAGGGGAAGACGGCAGTGCCACCATCAGCTTCGTCCCGGGCAACGACGGACTCCAGCTCAGCACGGACAACGAAGTGCGCGGTGTGGCCCTGCATACATCGGTGGACCGGCGCGCCATCTTCAATGACACCCGCGTGGCCAGCCTCGGCAGGATCGGCATCTTCGATGTGACGGCCACCGGGCAGATCCAGATCCTGGCGCGCGATGCGGTCCTCGGCGGCCATGTCGAGGTCGCGGGCCTCGATATCGTCGCGGCGGACGCGCGTGCACGCACCGACCGCCCGCACGGCTACGGTGTCTATGTGCTGCAGGGCGCCTTCACGCTGTGGAACATGCAGCAGGACAAGAGCTGCACCGTCAGCGCCAGGCTGGTCGGTTTGTCGGCAGGGCGCGCGGGTGCGCCGGTGCGCGGCAGCGGCATCTTCGTGGGCGGTGGCGGCGACGCGGCCGGCCGGCTGGTCGTGCCGCTGCTCGAAACCGGCGCCGTCTACAGCGACGGCGGCATCGCCCCGGGCACCCCCGACCAGATCACCGGCGGTGTCTTCACCGTCTACGGCGCCTATGTCGATGTGGTGCGCAACCGCGGTCCGGTGGTGACCTACGGCGTCAATGACATGGTGCTGGACAACTGGGGCGCGGTCGACCGCTGGACGGCCGAAGAAAAGATCACCTCCCACGGGCCGAGCGGCATCGGCTTCGTCAATTTCGGGACCGTCAACGAACTGAAGATGCTGGCGCCCATCGAAACCTTCGGACAGGGCGCGCGGGGTTTTAACGTCTATACCGGCACCGTGGGCCTGGCCGAGTTCGACCGCATCACCACCCACGCCGATGGCGCCATCGGTGTGCAGATCAGCCAGCCCATCGGCCGCCTGGTGGTGCACCGCGGCATCGAGACCTTCGGCGGCACCGGCGAGTCGCTGGTGAAGGGCGTGGTGATGACACTCTCGGCCATCGGGCTGAGCGTCAAGCCGGGCGGCTCGGCGCGCGAGATCGTCATCGAGGGCGGCCTCAAGACCCGCGGCAAGGGCATCCCTGCGTTCGAGCTGAACGGCAGCATCGAGACGCTGCGTATCGAGGGCAAGCTCGAAGCGGCCGGCGGCGGCTTCGAGAAGATTTGACGGAGGCCGCGCCATGCAGAGAAGCATCGACTCCGTTCTGCCCGCCGAGCAGGTCATCGACGACGGTGACATGGTGCTCTGGCGCGCCTTGCCCCTGCCTGCGCGGACCTCGCTCGGGCCCTTCATCTTCATCGACCACTACCGGCACCACAGCCGGCGCGGCATCGGCGACAAACCCCATCCCCATGCCGGTATCGAGGTGCTGAGCTACCTGCTCGAAGGTGGCGTCGAGCACCGCGACAGCCTGGGCAACGTCGACCGCCTCGGGCCGGGCGATGCGCAGTGCATCCATGCCGGCCGCGGCATACTGCACGCCGAACAGCCCGCCGGCGGCCGGCATGGCCTGCAGCTCTGGACCAAGCTGCCGTCCGCGCTGCAGCTCTCCGCGCCCACCTATGCCTCGTTCCGGGCGGCCGACATTCCCGAGGTCGGGGGCGATGGTGTCGCCACGCGGGTCGTGGCCGGCCAGGTCACGAGGGTGCAAGGGCCGATGCGGCTGGCCAGCCCGACGGTGTTCGCCCATGTACGGCTCGCCGCGGGGGCGACGGCGGTGCTCGACGTCGATGCGGACGTCGAGCTCGGCCTCTACGTGCTGCAGGGCCGGCTCCAGAACGCCGCCGGCCCGCCGCTGGGCACGGGCGCGCTGGCCCTGCTGTCGCCTGGGGGGCAGGTGTGCATCACCGCCACCGGCGATGCGGGGGCCGACGTGGCGCTGCTCGGCGGCCAGGCGACCGTGGGGCCGGTGCTGTTCTCGGGGCCGTTTGTCATGGACACACCCGAACGGCTGGCGCAGGCCCGGCGGGATTTCGCCAGCGGCGCGATGGGCACCCTCGACGGCGTTCCTTTTTGAGCCGCGGTCGCGTGCCGGCTCTCCGCCGATAATGGCGGGTTTACGAGCAGGAAAAACAGCGGTGACTTTGATAAACGACGTGATCGACACTTGGAAAGCCTACCTGGCGGCCCTGAACACCGGCAACAAGACGGCGCAGGCGGATGAGCGCCACGAACTGATCTACGACATCCGCAACTTCGCGTTTCCCGATGGCAAGCTGTCCGACAAGGCGCTCGACGCGCTGGGCGCCAAGACCGATATCGTGGTGGTCAAGCGCTCCGACACCACCATCGCGGTGACCTTGCCGGACGATGAAGTGGTGGAAGTCAGCGGCAAGGCCTGAACCGGGGCTTTCAGCCCGGGAAGAAGTCCGGGGGCAGCTGGGCGCGGGTGCGCAGCCGCAGGCCCTTGTTCACCAGCAGGTAGGCGCCGTCTTCCCGGCGTGTCACGCCGGAGGTGGCCGTCTTGAACAGAGGCTGCTCGGTCCATGGCGACCAGCCGGTGCCGTCGTCGAACCAGAAGCGTATACGCCGGATCCAGGCCGTGACTTCGTGCTCCGTGCCGTTGTCCTCCCACATGGATACCTGGAGCGGTTTGCTCTCTTCGATCTCCGTCGTGCTCATGTCGTGCGTCGTCCGTACAGTTTGTCCACCGACAGCGTAACCCGGATGCTGCTGTCCGGCACGGTCGCCTTGATGGCGTAGGCCGGCAGGGCGGTGTCGCGGCGCGGCGGGTTGGCCAGCACATTGCCCTCGGGGGTGGTGAAGGACGCCACCACGGGGGTGTGTGCCGCGTCGCCCACATGGGTGACGATGCCGATCTCGCCATTGGCCAGCCGCACGTAGCAGCCCGGCGGGTAGATGCCCAGTTCCTTGATCAGCAGGCTCACCAGCGGGTCGCGCTTGCCCTGCAGGTACAGGTCGCGTGCGGCCTGCTGGGCCGGCACGGGGGTGCGGCCCGTGCGCGGGCTGTGTTTGGCGGTGAACATGTCGACAAAACGCAGCAGCTGCGACATCTCGGTGGGCGCTTCCATCCTGCCCGGGTAGCCGCCGCCGCCGGCCACCTCGTGGTGCTGCTCGACCGTCTGCAGCCAGTCCTCGTCGTCGAGGCCGGCTTCGCGCAGCAGCCGCGCGCTGTCGATCGGGTGGCGGTCGATGCGTTGGCGTTCTTCCTCCGACGGGGCCTCGCCCCGCGAGGCGAGCGCGCCTTGCAGTTCCAGGATGGAGAGGTTCATCGTGAGTGCCGCGCCCATCAGGCTGGCCGCCTTGTCGGGCTCCCATTCCAGGCGCCGGGCCAGCAGGCCGCACAGCGCCGCGGTGTGCAGGGACTGCACCACACCGTAGTTGTGGTGCCGCCCGTGGTCGTGCCGCACGATGAGGTAGACCAGCTCGTCCCGGTGCCCGCGCGCCGTGTCGGCGACCTGTGCCGCGATGTCGCGCAGCCGTGGCAGGAGCTGTGCGTCCGCAGGAAAGCGCAGCAGGCCGCTCAACCGTGCTTCCAGCCCCGTCCAGTTGCTCGTCGACGATGTCGCCATGGCCTTCCTTGTCTCGAAGTGCCGACCCTAACACGACGCCGGGCCGGGGGTTTTTGCTGAATGCGGATACGGGACAGGCATGCTAACTTGCCCTGTTATTTCAGCACCACAAGGGCCCCGACCACCATGGCATCCGCACACCCGTCCGCGCGTCCCCCCAGCCCCCTGCGCCCCGTGCGCGCCCAGGGCCGCCATGTTTTCCTGCGTTCCCTGCTGCTGGCGGGTGCGGCGGCGGTGTTCGCGCCCCTGGGCCTGGCCCAGCCGGCACCGTGGCCGGACAAGCCCCTGCACGTCATCGTGCCCTTCGCCCCCGGCGGTCCGCCCGACACCATTGCCCGGCTCATCAGCCCCAAGCTCGGCGAACTGCTCGGCCAGCCCGTCATCATCGAGAACCGGGCCGGCGCCGGCGGCAACATCGGCACCGCCTACGTGGCCAAGGCCGCGCCCGACGGCTACACCGTCCTGGTGACCTCGTCGGCCTTCGCCGTCAACACCAATTTCCCGGATTCGGGCTACGTGGCCGAGAAGGATTTCGCGCCCGTCACCATCATCGCCGGCCAGCCCAACGTGGTGGTGGTACACCCCAGCCTGCCGGTGAAGACGCTGGCCGAATTCTTCGCCTACGCCAAGGAGCGCAAGCTTGCCTTCGCCACACCCGGCAGCGGCACCACGCCCCACCTGACGGGCGAGAACCTGTTCAACATCGCCGGCAAGCTGGGCCTGCCCGCCATCCACTACCGCGGCGCCGGCCCCGCCGTGGGCGGGGTGCTGAGTGGCGAGCCACCGGTGGGTGTCATGGCCATGACCGCGCCGTTGCAGAACATCAAGGCCGGCAAGCTGCGTGCGCTGGCTGTCTCCAGCGCCGCGCGTATACCGCTGCTGCCCGACGTGCCCACGCTGGCCGAATCGGGCTACCCCGACATGCTCGACTACACCTGGGTCGGTGTGTTCATGCCGGCCGCCGTGCCGCCCGCGGCGGTCACCAAGCTGCACGATGCACTGGTGCGGGTGCTGCAAAGCCCCGGCATGAAGGAAAGCATCCAGGGCCTGGCCTTCGATACCGTGGCCGATACCCCGGCCAAGACCGGCGAATACGTCAAGGCCGAGGTCATCCGCTGGGGCGCGGTGGTGAAGAAGACCGGCGTCAAGCCCGACTGAGCCGGCCGCCCCGACCGATCGATACCATGGAAAAACCCAAACCCAAGCTCCGGCCCAAACTCCGGCATATAGCCCTGTCGGTGCCCAACCCCGAGGAAACGGCGAAGTTCTACTGCGAGGCCTTCGGCATGGAGGTGGTGGGCATCGCCAACTCGGCCACGGCCACCGGGGTGTACCTGTCCGACGGCACCGTCAGCCTGGCGCTGCTGACCTACCGCACCGACGCGCCGGCCGGCCCCCGCGGCAAGGACTTCGTCGGCCTGCACCACATGGGTTTCCTGTGCGAGGACCTGGCCGCGCAGAGCCAGCAGGTCGAAGCCGCCGGCGCCACCCTGTTCCAGGACGTGCCCGCTGGCCAGACCATCGGCTACTACGAGAAGAAGTACACCGACCCGAACGGCATCATCTTTGACATCACCCACTCGGGGTGGAAGGGGGCGAAGGCCTGACCTGTCGCCACGCCACCTGACCTAGCGCCACTCCACGACCCAGTCCGGCACCAGCTCCGCCGGCACCTCGTCCCAGTCGACCCCTGCGGGCAGGGGGAAAGTCAGCCGCCGGTCGCCGTTCGCGCGGGCGTACGACAGGTCCAGGCACAGCTTGCCGTTCTTGGGTATGTTCACCACCGGCGCCTTGAAACTCTTCAGGACGAAGTTGTTGAAGCCCTTGGCCTTCATCGCGGCGCTGAGCTGGGCTGCCATCGGCAGCAACTGGTCGGCCTGGCTGGCCAGGGATTCCCAGTGCTCGGCATGCCGGTAGCCACTCCCGCCCGCGGTGATCGCGGCGAAGGCTACGCCATTGGCCGCGCGGCGTGCCGTGAGTGCGGCCACGGCGGAGGCGGCCCCGGCATTACCGGCATCCGCCCGGGGGCTGAGGGTTGCGATCTGCGCCTTGGCGGCATCGTTGTCCTGCTGGATGGCCAGCAGCCTCTCGCCCGCCGACTTGCTGTTGACCGATTCGCCGGCATGGCAGACCAGCATGGTGATGAAGCGGTGCTCGGTGCGCAGCCCGTCCTTGATCAGTTCGTCGGTCAGCTGCTGCGGTGTCCAGATCGTCTTGTCGATCTTGAACGCGGGCATCTGGCCATGCCCGTGCGCCATGATGTAGAGCGTCGAATCGATGCCCATCTGGCTCAGGTCGGTCAGGGGCTCGCCGCCACCCTGCCAGGTTCCGAACAGGTTGTAGCCGGTGATGCAGCTGCGCGCGCCGTTGGAGATGGTCAGCTCCGTGTGCAGCGGCGACCACATGAAGCCGCGCTGCTCCATCCAGGGAACGCATTCCCGGGCCACCGTATGGAAGGTGCGCGCCATCAGGCCGGTGCGGTTGCGGCTCGAACTCTGCCAACCCGGCACGGCCTTCTTGTAGTCCTGTATCGCCTTGTCCAGGGAGAGTCCGCTGAGACGGTTCTTCGAGCGGTTGTAGGCCAGCAGGTACTGGTCGAGTATCAGCAGCGTGGTTTCTCGCCGGCCGAATGTGAGGCCGGTTTCCTTCATCCAGACCTCGTAACTGGTGATTGCCATATGCTGCCGCCCGGTTGGTTTGGTAGCAATTTGTAGCACCAGGCCCGCGGATCTGTGCCCTTTTGGCGTTTTTTTTGCAAAAACCGCCGGCTACCGCCGCAACGGGCACGGTGGCCGGGGTCCGCCCTAGGCCAGCAGTTCCCGCAGCCGCCGCAGCAGGTTGTCCGGCGCCAGCGGCTTGGGCAGCACCTCCAGCCCGCCGCTGGTGGCCACGTCGAGCTGGTCGGCGTAGCCGGTGGCCAGCAGCACCGGCAGTCCGGGGTGGCGCTCGCGCAGGGCGAAGGCGAGCTGGATGCCGTCCATGCCGCCGGGCATGGCGATGTCGCTCAGCACCACGTCGGGCAGCAGCGGGGCGGCGGCCGCCAGGTGGTCGAGCGCCTCGCGTGCGCTGGCCATGCGGGTGACCTGCAGGCCCGAGGCGACCAGCATGTCGGCGGTGGACTGCGCCACCTCGTCGTTGTCTTCCACCAGCAGCAGGCTGCCGGCGAGTTTCCCAACGGAGGCGGCGGTTTCCCGGGCGACGGCAATCGCGGCGGCAGCGGCGGCCTCGGCTTCGGCCGCCTCCACCGGGGCCGGGGGGAAAAACAGATACACCGTCGTGCCCGCGCCGGGCGGGCTCTCGATGCGCAGCACACCGCCGGCCTGCTGTACCAGGCCGTGCACCTGGCTCAGGCCCAGGCCCGAACCGGCGCCGCGTTCGCGGGTGGTGAAGAAGGGTTCGGTCACGCGGGGCAGCACTTCGGGCGGAATGCCCACGCCGTCGTCCTGCACGCGGATGCGTACCATCGGCCGGCCGGCGTCCTGCGGGTGCGCTGCATTGCTGGCGGCGACGACGAAGTTGCCGCCGTCGGGCAGGGCGTGGCGGGCGTTCACCGCGAGGTTGATGAGGGCCAGCTCCAGCTCCGCCGCGTCGGCCACGAGGGGCCGCGTGCCCGGCGCCACGTCGTGGCGCAGGCGGATGGTGCCGCCCAGGGTGGTGCGCAGCAGTTCGGCCGTTGCGGGCAGCCAGCTCTGCAGCTCGATGGTCTCGGGGTGGAGCGCCTGCTTGCGGGTGAACGACAGCAGTTGCCGCGTCAGCCGTACGCCCGACTGGATGGCGCGCGCCATGGCCTTCAACTGCGGCTCTTCGGCTTCGGCCGGGTGCTTGCGGGTGTGCAGGTGCAGGCTGGTGTTGACAATGGCCAGCAGGTTGTTGAAGTCGTGCGCCACGCCGCCGGTGAGCACCGCCAGGGTTTCCAGCTTCTGGGTTTCGAGCATGCTGCGTTCGGCCGCCGAGCGGCGGCGGATTTCCTCGCGCAGCTCGGTCGCCATGGCGGTTTCCTGCCGGGTCTTTTTCAGTGCGACCCAGCTCACGTAGACCAGCACCGCGGTGACCGGCACCAGCACCCCCGCCAGCACCGCCAGGAAACGCAGCCAGTCCCGGAACATGGCGTTGCGGCTGAAGCCGGCGACGACGTAGAGGGGGTAGCCTTCCACCCGGCGGAAGCTGGCGATGCGGGACTCCCGGTTGGGCTCGGCCGGGCGCAGCTGCACACCCGAGACCTCACCGTCGCGGATGCGCTGCATCAGCTTGTTTTCCGGCAGCATGCGTTTGCGGCCATCGGTCGTGGGCGGCCAGCGCGCCAGGATCTCGCCGTCGGCGCGCACCAGCGCAAAGCTGGCCAGCCGGCCGTTGTCCGTGGTCAGCGAGCGGTAGTAATCGCGAAAGAACTCGGGCGCGATCGACACCGCCACCACCCCGCGGAAACTACCGTCGACCGAAGGGCGGCGCAGCACCAGGTTCACCAGTTCCACCCCGGTCTGCCGGCCGCGGATCACGTCGCTCACCCCGAAGCCGGGCATGCCGCCCTTTTTCTGCTCCTGGAAATACGGGCGGTTGAACACCACCGCGCTGGGGTCGGGTGCACGGTCGCTGCGTACCAGCGGGCGGCCCTCGGCGTCCCAGGCATTGAGGTTGATGATGAAGGGCAGGCCGGTGGCGATGTCGGCCAGGCGCTGGCGGATGTCCAGCTCGTGGGCGGCGAGCTCCGAGTCGGGGCCGGCGGTGAGCGAGCCGGTCTTGCGTGCCACCTCGGCGGCGATGTCGAAAGTCCTCTTCGCCTGCTCGGCAGCCAGCGTGGTGGCACGGACGGCGGTGGCCTCGGCATCGGTGCGGGCGGTCTCCAGCCCCCACCAGGCCACGCCGATGAACACCGCCAGCGGCACCAGCAGCGCGCCGAGCAACACGGTGCGCAGCCATGCCGTCAGGGGCGTAGGGGCATGTGGAGCGGAGGAGGAGAGGGGCGTGGTCACTGCGCTTTTTTGCGATCCTATACAGACGGATATTACGTGCTATCCCCGGCCCGGGGGAATCCCGGGCCAACCCGCGGCAGCCCGGGCTCCTCAGTTCCCGTCCGCCTTCGCCCCCGATGCCTTCACCACCTTGCCCCACACCTCGTAATCGGTGCGGATCTGGCGGGCGAACTCTTCCGGTGTGCTGGGCGAGGGGATCAGGCCCAGGCCACGGATGGCCTTCTGCACCTCGTCGGACTTCAGGGCGGTGTTGATGTCGGCATTGAGCTTCTGCACGATGGCCGGGGGCGTGCCCACTGGCACGGCGATGCCGTACCACTCGGGGTTCTTGCCCAGCTCGGGGTAGCCGGCCTCGGCGGCAGTGGGCACGTCGGGCAGGATGTCCAGGCGCTTGTCGCCGAAGACCGCCATGGCGCGCAGCTTGCCGCTCTTGACGTGGGGCGCCACCGAGGTCGGGTTGGCCACCATCAGGTTCACGTTGCCGGCCAGCAGGTCGATCACGGCCGGGCCTGCACCCTTGTAGGTGACGTGCAGCATGTCGATGCCGGCGGCCATCTTGTACATCTCGCCGGCCATCTGCGGGCCCGACGAGCTGGAGGCGAAAGTCAGCTTGCCCGGGTCCTTCCTGGCCAGCGCGGTGAGCTCCTTCAGGTTGTGCGCCGGCACCTCGGGGTTGGCCACCAGGATGAAGGGCTGCTCGGTGCCGCGCGAGACCGGGACCATGTCCTTGAGCGGGTCGAAGCCGATGCTCTGGTACATGTGCGCGTTGACGGTGAGCACTCCCTGGTGCGCGAACACCAGGGTGTAGCCGTCGGGCGGCGCCTTCACCGCCATGGCGGTGCCGATGTTGCCCTGCGCGCCGGCGCGGTTGTCCACCAGCACCTGCTGGCCCCACATCTTCGTCAGCTCCACGCCGATGATGCGGGCGAAGGCGTCGGTGCCGCCGCCGGGCGGGAAGGGCACGATGAAACGCACCGGCTTGTCCGGGTACGCGGCGTGGGCCTGCAGCGCCAGCACGCACAGCAGCAGGCCGGCGCAGGCACGCAGGCGGCGCAGGAAGAAGGGGGTGGCCATGGTTTGTCTCCTCTTGGGGGGTGTCGTTTGTCGCCGTAGGGAAAAAACGCGATCAGCCGGGCTTCTTGCCGCCTGCCCAGCCTTCGATGAACTGCACCATGGCGGTCATGTCGAGCTTGGCGCCGTCCTGCAGGTAGGCCGACTGCCAGAGCTGGCGCGACTGGCCGCCGATCCAGGTGGGCACGCCCAGGGCCTGGCACTCTTCCACCGCCAGGCCGATGTCCTTGCACACGCTGGAGATGGGGAAACCGAAGTCGAAGGTGCGCGGCAGCACGTACTTGGGGAACTTGTCCGAAGTGGCGTTGTTGCGGCCGCTGCCAGCGTTGAAGACCGCCATCATGGTCTCCGGGTCCAGCCCGCCCTTGGTGCCGGCGACGAAGGCCTCGGCCGTCACCGCGAAGGCGGTGGACGAGAGCATGTTGTTGAGCAGCTTCATCAGCTGCGCCTGGCCCGGCTTCTGGCCCACCACGAAGGGCTTGCCGAAGATGTTGAACATGGGCATGACGGCCTCGACCACCGCCGGCTTGCCGGCGACCATCACCGCCAGCGTGCCGGCCTTGGCCCCGGCGGCACCGCCGCTGACCGGTGCGTCCACCATCTCGATGCCCTTTTCCAGCAGCGCCGCGGCTACCGCGGCGGTGGCGGCGGAGCCCACGGTGGACAGGTCCACCACCGTCTTCACCGCCTTGCCCTCGCCGACGCCACCCGCGCCCAGGCCGACCTGCTTGAAGACTGCCACGCTGGGCAGGCTGGTGAAGACGATGGTGGCCTCGTCGGCCACCGCGGCGGCGCTGGCCGCAGCGCGTGCGCCCAGGGCCGTCAGCGCGGCCACGGCCTGCGCACTCAGGTCGTACACCACCAGGCTGTAGCCCGCCTCGATCAGCCGGCGCGCCATCGGCCCGCCCATGACACCGACACCGACGAAGCCGAGAAGGGGTTTGCTGCTGCTGCTGTTGTTGTCCATGGAACTGTTCCGTTGATTGCTGTGTGTGTTCGAAAAAAAGAGGAGAGACGCCGCCGCTCAGCCCGCCAGCCAGCCGCCCTCCATGGGCAGCATGGCGCCATTGATCTCGGCGCCCGCCGGGCCGCACAAAAAGACCAGCAGCTCGGCCACGTGTGCCTCGCTGACGAAGTTGAGCGAAGGCTGCTTGCCGACCAGGAAGCGGCGCACCGCCTCGCCGTGGTCCACGCCCTCGGCGGCCATCAGCGCCTGGATGCGCGCCTCGGCGCCGGGCGTGTGCACGGCGCCCGGGCACAGGGCATTGCAGGTGATGCCGTCGGCCGCCGCTTCCACCGCCACGCCGCGGGTCATGCCCAGCAGCGCGCTTTTGGTGGTCACGTAGTCGATGCGGTTGGGGGTACCCCGCGAGCCGTACACCGACGACATGTTGAAGATGCGGCCCCAGCGCTGCTCACGCATGCGCGGCAGTGCCAGGCGGATGGTATGGAAGGCTGCCGACAGGTTGACGGCCAGGGCCCGGTCCCAGGCCTCCACCGGAAACTGCTCGATCGGCGCGATGTGGCGCACCACCGCGTTGTTGACCAGCACGTCCACCCCGTCCAGGGTGGCGGCGATGTCGCCCATCATGGACTCGATGGCGCACGGGTCGGCCAGGTCGGCGCGGCAGTACACCACCGGGGTGCCGTGGGCCTGGCCGATCTCGCGGCACAGGGCCTGCATGGCATCGCCCTCGGGCTCCAATCCGTGCAGCACCACGCGGCAGCCGGCCGCGGCCAGGCCGCGTGCCATGGCCAGGCCCAGGCCGCCGGTGGAGCCGGTGACCAGGGCGGTCTTGCCCTGCAGCGGTACGGCCATGCTCAGATGCCCATGTCCTTGAACACCGCGCGCGCCACCTTGAAGCTGCCCAGGCCCGCCGGCATGCCGCAGTAGATGGCGACCTGCAGGAAAGCCTCCTGGATCTCTTCCTTGGTCACGCCGTTGTTGATGGCGCCGCGTACGTGCACGTGCAGCTCGTCGGTGCGGTTGAGCGCGGCGATCATGCTCAGGTTCATCAGGCTGCGGGTGCGGCGGTCCATGCCCGGGCGCGACCACACGTCGCCCCAGCAGTACTGGGTGACCAGTTCCTGCATCGGCTGGCTGAACTCGTCGGAGTTCTTCAGCGAGGCGTCCACGTAGGCGTCGCCCACGACTTCGCGGCGGATCTTCAGGCCTTGTTCGTACAGTTCTTTGTTCAGCATGGCTGGCTTTCTGGGGGGATGGAGGAGAGGAGGGGGAAAGAAGAGCGGGATGGGTGGAAGCCGGGGGGCTGCCGGATGCTAGACGGGAGTTTTGCGAGCGTCAATATGATTGCCACATTGTATGATGGGACGACATTCAGCCCACCACAAAACCGGAGACCGCCTTGAACGCCCCTGCCCAAGCCTCGCGACATTCCCGCCTGCCCCGGCTTTCCCGCCAGTTGGCAACACTCTGCCTGCTCGGCCTGGGCCTGGCCGGCCTGGCCCGCGCCGAATGGCCCGAGCGGCCGATCCGCCTGGTGCTGCCCTTTGCCGCCGGCGGCGGGGTGGACGCGCTGGCCCGTCCGCTGGCCAGGGAGATGGGCGACATCCTCAAGCAGAGCATGTACGTGGACGTCAAGGCCAGCAACACCGGCCAGATCGGCGCCATCGAGGTGGCGCACGCCCCGGCCGACGGCTACACCCTGCTCATCAGCTCGGCCGCCTTCGCCACCACCCCGGCCTACTACCCCAAGGTGCCCTACGACCCGGTGAAGGACTACGAACACATCACCATCCTGGCCTCCACCCCGCAGGTGCTGGTAGCCAATGCCGGCTACAAGGCCACCAGCGTGGCCGACGTGCTGCGCATCGCCAAGTCCGGTGAGCAAGTCAACTTCGCGCTCAGCGCCAGCACCGGCATCCAGGCGCTGGCCACCGAGCTGATGAGCTCGCTCGGCAAGGCCGACTTCACCAAGGTTCCCTACAAGGGTGCCGGCGCGGCCTTCGCCGACCTGATCGGCGGGCAGGTCAACCTGATGATCGACAACCCGGCTTCCTCGATGGTGCATGTACGCTCGGGCAAGCTGCGCTTGCTGGCCACCACCGGCAGCAAACGCATGGCGGCCCTGCCCGACACCCCCACCGTGGCCGAGACGCTGCCTGGCTTCGAGGCGCTGAACTGGTTTGTGCTGTCGGCGCCGGCCGGCACGCCGCCCGCCATCCTGGACAAGCTGCACGCCGCCGCGCTGGAAGCCATGAAGCGCCCCGCGCTGCGCCAGATGTTCGAGCGCGACGGCCTGGACCTGGTGGGCAACAGCCGCAGCGAGGCGCGCGGCTTCATCGCTGGTGAGACCGCCAAGTGGACGAAAATCGTCAAGGAAAAGAACCTGCAGATGCAGTGACCCGCACGTCAGCACGAGAGGCCGCAGCCATGACCCCCCCCATCCACGAGGTGTACGCCATCAAGTACGCCGAACACCGGCGCCAGGCTTCGGCCAACTTCATCGGTGGCGACGCGCACGACGGCCCCATGCCCATGGACTACTTCGTGTGGCTGGTGCGCGGCCCGTCCGGCACCTGGGTGGTGGATACCGGTTTCAACCAGCAGGCCGCCGACGCGCGCGGCCGTGTGCTGCTGCGTAACCCGGCCGACGCCGTGGGCCTGCTGGGCGAGTCGGCGGCCGGCATCCGCAACGTCATCGTCACCCACCTGCACTACGACCACGCCGGCAACTGCGAGCTCTTCCCCCAGGCCATCTTCCACCTGCAGGACCGCGAGATGCAGTTCGCCACCGGCCGCTACATGGCGCACCGCTGCCTGCACGAGGCCTACAACGTGTTCGATGTGCTGCGTATGGTCGGCAGCGTGTACGAGGGGCGGGTGCAGTTCCACGACGGCGAGGCCGGGCTGGCACCGGGCCTGTCGGTGCACCTCATCGGCGGCCACACCATGGGGCTGCAGGTGGTGCGGGTGTTCACCGCACGCGGCTGGGTGGTGCTGGCCTCGGACGCCAGCCACTACTACCGCAACATGGAAGAGGGCCGGCCCTTTCCCATCGTGCACCACATGGGCGACATGGTCGAGGGCTGGCGCCGTGTCGATGCGCTGGCCGATTCGCATGCCCATGTGGTGCCGGGGCACGACCCGGCGGTGCTGCTGCGCTACCCGGCGCCGCGGCCCGAGCTGCAGGGCATCGTGGCGGCGCTGCACGAGGTGCCTTCGGTCTAGGATTCATCCGTAAATAATATTAACCAGCCGGATGCGGGCAAGGGCGGCCCCTGCCGAGGCGCAGCAGCAGGCCGGTATATTCGGCGGCGTCTATTTTCAGTATCCGGATGGCTGCATGGCGGCTCGGGAGCATGTACGACCAGAATAGGCCTACAACAACGGCAGGAGACGGACATGCCCCAACAGACAACCGGACAGGGCCCGCAGGCGCCCGTCGTGCGCCGCATGGCGCTGGCAGTGATGGCCGCGGGTGCCGCGGGTACCCTGGTGCCGGCCTGGGCGCAGGCCGGGCGCTACCCGAACAAGGCCATTCGCATCGTCGTCCCGTTTGCCGCCGGCGGCACCATCGACACGGAGTCCCGCCCCATCATCGACCTGCTCAGCAAGGAACTGGGCCAACCCATCTACCTCGACGCCAGGCCCGGTGCCAACGGCGTGCTGGGCACCGACATCGTGGCCCACGCGCCGCCCGACGGCTATACGCTGATGCTGGTGACCCAGTCCTTCACCGTGAATCCGGCCATCTACCGCAAGCTGCCCTATGACCCGGTACGCGACCTCACGCCCGTCACCTCCATCGCCAAGGCGCTGGGACTGGTGCTGATCATGCACCCATCGGTTCAGGCAAAGACGGTGCAGGAACTGGTGGCCCTGTCCCAGCGCAGCGAGCTCAACTACAGCACCCCCGGTGTCGGCAACACCCTGCACCTGTGCATGGAGCTGTTCAAGCAGCGCACCGGCGCACGCATCACCCACGTACCCTACAAGGGTAGCTCCCTCGCGCTCAACGCCGTCGTCGCCAACGAGGTGCAGATGGAGTTCACCCCTCTGGGCCTGGCCGCGCAGTTCATCAAGGCCGGCAGGCTCAAGGCCCTGGCCACCAGCGGCAGCGAGCGCCTGGCCGATCTGCCGGACGTGCCCACCATGGCCGAATCGGGGGTGAAGGACATGGTGTTCTACGGCTCGTGGATCGGTATGTTCTGTCCCTCCGCCACGCCGCGCGAGGTGGTCGACAAGCTCTACACCACCATCGCCGCCATACTTCAGCGCCCCGCCGTGCGCGACGCCATCGCATCCAACGGCTCCGGCCACCTGGCCGACGGGCGTTCGCCCGCGGAGTTCCGCAAGCAGGTCACGGAAGACTTCGCCACCTTCGCCGAGGCGGTGAAGGCGGCGGGCATACAGCCGGAATGACCACACGCATGCGGGGCCGGCCGACCCCGCGGCGGCCTGGCTTCCGAAGGCGCCGTAGAGCCGGCGCTGGCGACCGCCCGGGTACTCAGCCGATCTTGAGCAGCCTGGCGGCGTTGGAGCCGAGGATGCGTTCGCGCTCCTGCCGCGAGAGGCCGGGCACCGAATCTACGAACTCGATCGGGTTGTTGACACCCATGATCTGCGGATAGTCGGTGCCCATCATGACCCGGTCGACGCCCACCAGATCGATGACCATCTTCATGACCTGCGGGTCGAGGGTGATGATGTCGTAGTAGAAGCGCTTGAGGTAGCGGCGCGCCGGCCTGGTCATATGGTTCAGCGCCGGGTTCTTGCCGATGGCGTAGTCGAGCCGCCCGATCATGAACGGGAAGGTGCCGCCAGCGTGCGGCAGGTAGACCTCTAGTTTGGGAAACGCGTCCATCACGCCGCCGCAGATCAGAGAGACGGCGGCAATGCCGTCTTCGCTGAGGTTGCCCAGCGTGTTGATCATGTAGAAGTCCTTGAGCCGCTCGCCGTCGGTCGGGTAGAGGTTGTGCGTGAACAGCGGCAGGCCCAGCGCCTCGGCCCGTTCGTACACCGGCCAGAACTGCTTTTCGTGCAGGTTCTTGCCGTTGATGTGCTCGCCGATGCCGATGGCGCGCATGCCGGGCAGTTTGGCGGCCCGCTCCAGCTCCTGCACGGCCAGCTTCGTGTCCTGCATCGGCAGCATGATGGTGCCGACAAAACGGTCCGGGTACTGCAGGTGGGCGGCCGACCCGGCGTCATTGGCCGCCTGCGACAGTTTCAACGCGAAGGCGGGGGGTGCCCAGTAGACCATCGGGTTGGTCATGGACAGCGCGTAGGTGTTGACCTTGCGTGCATCCATCTCCCTGATGATGGCGTTGAGGTCGGTCATGTTGCGGCGCATCACCGAGGTCTGCGTGCCGCCCAGGACCGAAAGCACCACGGGGTTGCCTTGCGAATCCCTGCCCATCCTGGCCCCGTTGGCCGGGCCTTCCTTTTCCAGCAGGGTGACGAACTCCTGGGGGTACCAGTGCGCGTGTGCGTCGATCACACGTATGTTGCGGTAGTCGCCATTGCCCGTTTGCGTGGCGGGGCCGGCACAGCCGGCCAGTGTTGCGCTGCCGCCGGCGACGGCGAGCGAGGCCAGGAAATCACGTCGATCGATAGCCATGCTTGTCTCCTTGATTGCCAGGGGTTCTTTTTCTTGGCGGCCCGATGGCCGTTCACCTGCGGGTTTCGCTCAGATGTGGGCCAGGACGTGCTCGACCATCTGCGAGCGGGTCCCGACCCAGATGTCCGGGGCCTGGGTGGCGATTTCGAGGATGCGCTGGAAGGCGCCGGTGCCGGCCGGGCGGCCGAAGACGTGGGCGTGCACCGTCGGGTCGATCTTGTTCGCGCGCGTTTCGTACTTGCGCACGTAGGCCAGCCAGTCCTCGAAGATCTCGACCATGACGCGCGGGGGCTGGCCGTGGCGCATGAACATGGGAAGGTCGTTGACCTCCATGGTGCCGGGCACGGCCACGATGGAGCAGTCCCCGAAATCGACTTTGTAGGGCAGGTCGTCGTTCAGGGTGTCGCTGTGCCACTGGTAGCCTTCCTGGGCCAGCAGCCGCGCGGTGCGCGGGCTCGGCGTGCTGCGCGGGCTGATCCAGCCGGCCGGCCTGTGGCCGATCACGTGGGCGATCAGGTCCGTCGTGCGGCGGATGTTGTCGATCTCGGCTTTTTCATCGAGGTAGGCCGGGATCACGTCCATGGCATACGAGTGCGACACGATGTCGTGGCCGAGGTCGGCGATGTGCTTGACCTCGTGCGCATAGCGTTCGGCCATGATGCCGCACACCAGGATGGACGCCTTCACGCCGTTGCGCTCGAAGGTTTCCAGTGCCCGCATCACGCCGCGGCGGTGGCCGTATTCGGCCCAGCCGATGGCGTTCAGGTCGGGCGTGCCCCCCTTGAGCGGGTTGCCCATGGGGCCGATGCCGGGCCAGTGGCCGTCGGACCACCATTCGTAGGCCATGCGGAACACCACGCCAATCTTCTTGCCGCCCGGCCAGGTAAAACCTTCGGGTGTGTGGATTTCCGTGCCACCGGCATGGATGTCGTACATGTGGGTGCTCATGGTGTCTCCGCAGAAGCAATAACGGCTCGCAATGGGCTGGTGTTGTGATCGATGAAAGCCCGTGGGCGGCCAGGTCGCTCAGTCGACGGTAATGTGGTTTTCGCGGACTACACCTTCGTACTTGGCGAGTTCTGCCCGCACATAGGCGCCGAACTCCTCCGGCGTGCTGCTCGTCAGGCGCACGCCGGTGCGCGCGCCCAGGGCCTTGAGTTCCGGCGTTTCCAGTGCCTTTCTTATCTCACGGGCCAACAGGCCCACGATGGGCTTGGGTGTGCCCGCGGGCACGAAGATGCCCTGCCAGGCATCGGTGTTGAAACCCCGGTACGTGCTGGCGATGGTCGGCACGCCGGGCATCAGCTCCAGCGGCTGCGGGCTGCCCAGCGCTATGGCGCGCATCTTGCCGGCCTGCACATGCACGGCAGCGGAGGTGGTGGTATCGAAGCACATGTCGATCTCGCCGGCCATCAGCGCCGTCAGCATCTGCGGCGAGCCGCGGTAGGGAATGTGCTTGGCATCCAAGCCCGATACATGCTGCAGCATCGCCATATTGAGGTGCGAGGCGGAACCGGCGCCATAGCTGCCGTAGTTGGCCTTGCCAGGGTTCTGCTTGGTGTACTCCACCAGTTCAGGCAGGGTCTTGGCCGGGAAGTCCGGGCCCGTCAGCAGCACGTTGGTGACGGTGAGCGTCTGCGTCACCGGGATCAGGTCCTTGCCCGTATCGAAGCCGACCTTCATCAGCCAAGGGTTGATGGTGATCTGCACCGCCGTGTTGAGGATGGTGTAGCCGTCCGGCGCGGCATGCACCGTGGCCTCGGTGGCGATGTTGGTGGTGGCGCCGGGCCGGTTATCCACCACGAAGGGCTGGCCCAGGGAGGTCTGCAGCTGGTTGCAGATCGCGCGTCCGAAGGTGTCGGTGGCCGAGCCGGGCGGGTAGCCTACCAGCATGCGCACCGGCCGGTTGGGCCAGGCGGCTTCTGCCGCCCGGCCGAGGGCGGGTAGGGTGGGCAGGCCGGCGGCGAGCGTGGCCAGCGTTGCGATGCGGCGGGTGAAGTGCATACCGTTGTCTCCCCTATTCCACCTTGGCGCCCGAGGCCTTCACCGCCTGCCCAAGCTGCGCATAGTCCTTCTTGATGCGGGCCACCAGCACGTCGGCGCTGCCGCCCACGGTGTCGCCGCCTTCGCTGCGCAGGCGTTCGATCACCTCGGGCGACTTCAGCGCCTCGTTGGCCGCGGCGCCGAGCTTCTTCACGACCTCCGGCGGCGTGCCGGTCGGCACGAACAGGCCGTACCAGGTGCCGGCGTCGAAGCCCGGATAACCGGCCTCGGCGATGGTGGGCACGTTCGGCAGCGAGGGGCTTCGCCGGGTGGCCGACACCGCGATCGCGCGCATCTTGCCGCCCTTGACCTGCGGCAGCGTCGAAGGCACCGCCGATACCATGAACGCGGTGCGGCCGGCGAGGGTATCGGTGATGGCGGGCGGGCCGCCCTTGTACGGCACATGCACGAGCTTGATGTTCGCAGCCTGCTGGAACATGGCGCCGATCAGGTGCGAGACCGTGCCGGCGCCGGGCGTGGCGAAGTCCAGCCCGTCCTTGCTGACCCTGGCCGCATCCACGATGTCCTTGAGTGTATGGAAGGGCGAGTCGGCCGCCACCACGATCACGTTGGGCGCGTCGGCCAGCATGACGATGGGCACGAAGTCCTTCTGCCCGTCGAAGGGCATCTGCGCGTACATGTGCGGGTTGGTGGCGAACTGCGAGGTCTGCCCCAGCAGCACGGTGTAGCCATCGGGCTGCGCCTTGGCCGCCAGTGTGGCGGCGATGTTGCCGTTGGCGCCGGGCCTGTCGTCGATGATGAACGCCGCGTTCAGCAGAGCTGACATCCGGGGCGCGACCGAGCGGGCCACCGTATCCGCACCACCCCCGGCAGCGTTGGGCACGATCACGGTGATGGGTCGGGACGGGTAGGCGGCCTGGGCCAGGGCATTCGACGCCAGCAGCGGCAGGCCGAGCGCCAGGACGGCGGCGGCCAGGAAGGACTGGCGATGAAGGGAAGACTTCATGTGTGGCGCGCTCAGGCGGCCTTCAGTGCCGGCCGGACCCGGTCGAGGATGCCGGTCGCCTTCAGGTCGGCATACATCTCGGCCTTCATCTCGTCGGTCATTTCCAGGCACGGGGTGCGCACCGGGCCGCCCGGCATGCCGAGGAGTTCCTGCCAGTATTTCATCTCCGCCGAAGGCATGCGGCCCTGCGGCTTGCCGTAGGAGCCGATCCACTTGTGGTGCGCTTCACGCAGCGGGGTGAGGGTGGCGCAGATATCGATGGCCCTCTTGTAGTCGCCGGCACGTGCCGCCTCGGTGTAGTCCTGTACCGGGGTGTAGCCGGCGACCTGGTAGAGGTGCGGGCAGTAGTTGAGCAGCCACTGGTCCTTGTTGACCGTCAGGTTGTGCAGCCACGGGGCTTCGTCGGCGCAGCTGAAGGACAGTTGCTTGCCGATGGCCTTGCGCAAACCGATCATGGCGCCCGGGGCGCCGCCGCCCTGCTTGAAGCCGGAGATATTGGGCAGCTTGGCCAGGCGGGCCGCCAGGTGCTCGCTGATGGGGTAGTAGACCGTGGGGATGTTGAACAGGACGATGCCGATGTTCACCCGCTCGCAGATGAAGCGGTAGAAGTCGTAGACGGCGTCGTCGTTCTTGGCGCCCTGGTAGGGGGTGAGGATGATGACGAAGTCGATGCCGATGGCTTCGGCGTGCTTGGCCAGCTTGACCACCTCGTAGGGGTTCTGGTGGTGGCAGCCGGCGATGAGCGGCACGCGGCCCTGGTTGGCCTCGACGTTGATCTCGTGGGCACGCATGCGTTCCTCGTTGGTCAGCGACCAGAACTCGGCCACGTTGCCGGAGCAGTAATGGCCTTCGATCTTCAGCTCGGAGATGGAATAGTCGAGCGAGTGCGCGATGGCCTTTTCGTCGAGCCTGTCGTCTGCCGTGAAGTGGTAGGGCAGCGCCGTCCACACGCCCTTGAGTGCGGTCTTCGCGTATTCCTTGGCTTCGTTCTTGCGGTATTTCATGGTCGGTCCTCGTGATGAAAGGGGGTCTTGGTTTAAATATACGTATAATTTAGCTGCGCATGGTAGCGGACCGAGAGTCCATGCGCAATAGGTTTTACGTATAAGTGCTGCATGACCGGGCCGGCTCGGGCCGGGCGCGGGCAGGCGCCACCCATGCGGGTGGTTCGGCCCGGGCGGCTCGATGGCGGGGTGGCTGGCGCTGCCGGCACCGCAAGGTGCGCTGGCAGCGGTGTGGCGGGGCAGCCGCGGCGCGGGCCGCGCCTGCTCAGCGGCGCTTCACTTCGCGGCGGAAGTCGAGCGAATAGACGAAACGGCCTTCAGGGTGTGTGCTCACCGTGATCTCGAACACGCTGCCCTGGCTGTTGCTGTAGCGGCGCGTCACCACCATGGCCGCCGTTTCCTCGGGCACCTGCAGCGCCTGCGCCTGGCGCGGCGTGACACGGCGGGCCTCGATGTCGGCCTGCGCGCGTTCCACACGTTCGCCGTAGGCCTGCTCCAGCTGGTCATACATCGGAATGCTGCCGTCGCGCGGCACCTTGACGTCGGCATAACGCGGCGCCAGGTACACATCGCTCCAGCATATGGGCTTGCCGCCGGACTCGGCCCAGCGCAGGTACTGGACGCGGAACCAGGGCGTTCCCACATCGCAGCGCAGCAGCAGGGCGGTGGCCTGGTCGGCCACGATGTGCTCGGAGCCCAGCACCTCGCGGTAGGTCGATGGCGGGTAGCGCATCTGCTGCTGCAGGTTGCCCACGCTGTGCGAGAACACCGTGTGCTCCTGCTGGGCGATGACACGCGAGCCGCTGCCCGCGCGGCTCACCACCAGCCCGCGCTCGGTCAGCAGGCGCAGCGCATGGCGCACGGTGTGGGTGCTGGCCTTGAGTTCGGCCACCATCTGCGCCTCGGTCGGCAGGTCCTCGCCCAACGGGTAGACGCCCGTGCGGATACGCTCGTACAGAATGTCGGCAATCTGCTGGTAGAGAGGTGGCGTCTTGCGCAAGTGGGCTTCTCGCTGGGGAGGGCGGCCATGCTTGTCATATGCCGGCCGCTGGCGATTCTACCCAGCTTGGACCGCGCGAATTCCGGGCTGAACACCCTGGCGCTGGCGGGCAGCGCCCGGGCCGGGTCAAGGGTTGCCAAACCGCCGGATGCCAGTAACGACGGCACGCCCGGCATCGACCCTGTACGTCACGCGCAAGGGCTGGTCCTGTGTCTGTGACGATACCGTCCAGTCGTCCTCCACCGTCGCCGGCGGCGAAATCCAGATCGGGCGTGGCGGACGCAGCCGGGCCGCAAGGGGAACCAGCTTGTCCAAAGCGCGCAGGTACGCTGCCGGTTCCGCAGAACACACGTCGGAGAAGGAAGGGGCTGCAGGCCAGCCGGGCGCACCCTGCGTCGCGGTTTCCACGGCCCTGGAGCCACCAGGGCCCGGCAACAGCCTGCCGTGCAGAGGGGCGAGCAGGTGGGCGACCAGGTTCATCGGCCGCTGGCCGTCCTCGATGACCTTCATCGCGCGCAGCGTCGCTGGTTCCACATACACACGGTACAGAACGCCCTTGCGCACCACCAGCACCTGCGCGGCGCCGGTGGCCGTCAGCGGCGGTTGGTAGTGGCTGAAGGTCGATCCCGGCACGGCGGCCTCAGCCGCCTGGGCTTCGGCCGATGGGGCGGCGCGCGGTCCGCTGAGCCGGAGGTTCTCGTACGGGCGATCGAGCCAGTCCTCGATGCCGGGCCGGAAAAGAGGGAGCGTGCCGGTGAGGGCCAGCCACACACAGAACGGCAGGCAGAAAAGCCCTGCATGGAAGTGCCAGCGGCGCACTGCCACCTGGTCGGGCCGGGAGCGGCTGCCGCCGTGTGCCATTGCCATCTGGAGGCTCCAGGTACTAGGCCGCTATCCGGAGGCGCTCCACCCGTGCCTCATCCACCTCCACGCCCAGGCCTGGCAGGGTGGGCACGGCGTAGGTCCCGTCGATGGGCTGGAGCGGAGCGGCCACTATGTCTTCGCCCAGGTACAGGTGGGCAGGGCTGACGCCCCAGTGCACGTCCGGCAGTACGCCGCCGAGTTGCAGCAGCGCGGCCGAGCCGACGCTGGTTTCCGCGATCTTGCCCGACAGGTTAATGCGCAGGCCGAGCGACTCGCACACATGGCCGGCCGCCACCACGCCGCTCAAGCCGCCGAGCTTGATGGTCTTGAGCGCGGCGCCGCCGATGCCCAGGGGTGCCAGGCGCAGCAGTGCAGCGCTGCTGCCTATCGCTTCGTCCAGGCCGATGGGAACGGGAGACGCCGCACAGAGCCGCCGCAGGCCGCCCAGGTCCGCCCGGGGGATGGGCTGCTCCAGGAAGACCAGCCCGCAATCTGCTACCGCGTTTGTATAGGCCAGCGCGGTGTCGGCCGTCATGCATTCGTTGGCATCGGCGCACAGCCGCATGTCCGGAAAGCGTGCGTGCAGCGCGCGTGTGGAGGCGATGTCGTCCTGCAGCGACTTGACCGCCAGCTTGAGCTTGAAGAAACGGTAGCCTTGCTGGTAGCGGGCCTCGGCTTCGGCCATGTCGGCTTCCAGCGAGTCGGTGCCGATGAGCCACAGCGGGGCGATGCTGGCGCGGCGCAGCCCACCCAGCAGCAGATGCGCAGGCTGGCCCAGACTCTTGCCGACCAGGTCGTACAGCGCCATGTCGACCGCGGCGATGGCGTTGTCGGCCTTGCCTGCCTTGAGCCGCGCAAGCTGTGCGGTGTGGGCCGAAAGTCCGAGCGCGTCCTTTCCCGGCAGGTAGCCGCGCACCTCGTTCTCGATGGTGTGCACCATCTCCGGCAGCGTGGACCCGCCAAAACTGGGCGAGAAGGTCGATTCGCCCCAGCCCGTGAGGCCCGAGGTGGATTCGATGCGCACCAGCATGTTGTCGGAATGCCGGATGTCGATGTGGGCCATGCGCAACGGCCTGGCCATTGGCAACCGCACGCAGATGGCGTCCACGCGGCGGACAATGAGCGGCGTCTTCACGGCACGAACTTCCTGGGGTCGATCTTGGCCAGCGCGTCGCGCCACTTGCGGCGTTCCTCGCGGATGAAGGCCGGCAGTTTGTCGGGCGGAACCGACGGATGCGGGTCGAAGCCGCCGGGCAGCAGCACGTTGTCGTTGAACTCGTCGCTGGAGACGGTGTCCCACACCGCGCCCGACAGGCGCCGGGTGATCTCGGGCGGTGTGCCAGCGGGTGCGAACAGGGCGAACAGCGCGCTCACCACGTAGTCGGGAAAGCCGGATTCCCTGAAGGTCGGCACACCGGGCGCCTTGGGGTGGCGCTGGGGGCCGGTGAAGGCCAGCGCCTTGAGCCGGCCCGACTTGATATGCTCGCTCGCAACGGTAAGGGCCACCAGCATCACGTTCACGTCGCCGGCCAGCAACCCATTGAAGGCCGGGGCGATGCCCTGGTAGGGAACATGCAGCATATCCATGCCCGCATTCACCATCAGCCGCTCCATCGCCACGTGGTGCGGGGTGCCGACGCCACCGGTGCTGTAGGTCGCCTTGCCGGGGTTGGCTTTCACATAGGCGATGAATTCCCGCACATTGGCCGCTGGGAACCCGGCGGCCGTGATGAGGAACAGGGAGACCTGGGACAGCATCGACAGCGGCACGAAATCGCGGTCCGGATCGAAAGGCATGGGCATGCCCAAGGCCGGCATGATGGAAAACGGCACGTCGTTGGCCAGCAGCAGCGTGTAGCCATCGGCGGGCGCGCGCGCTACCAGCTGCGCGCCCAGCATGGACGCGGCACCCGGCTTGTTGTCCAGGATAAACGGCTGGCCAAGCACTGGCTGGACGCGTTGGCCGAGTGGGCGGATAACCAGGTCGAAAGCGCCGCCAGGGGGCACCGGAACGACGATGCGGATCGGGTGGTTGGGGTATGCGCTCTGGGCGAGGGTGGGTGTGGCCATGCCGGCGAAAGCGCCCGCGGCCAGGGCGATGGCATGCCGGCGGTCAAGGGTGCTGCCCATGTTGTCTCCCGCGGCCTTCACGAGATGAACTTCCTGGGGTCGATCCTGGCCAGCGAATCGCGCCACTTGCGGCGTTCATCCCGGATGAAGGCGGGGAACTGCCCGGGCGTAACCGACGGATGCGGGTCGAAGCCTCCGGGTACCAGCACGTTGTCGGTGAACTCGTCGCTGGAGACGGCCTCCCACAGCACGCTGGACAATCGTCTGGTGATCTCCGGCGGTGTGTTGCCGGGCGCGAACATGCCGAACAGGGCGCCGACCACGTAGTCGGGATAGCCGGACTCCTTGAAGGTCGGCACCGTCGGCGCTTTGGGGTGGCGCTGTGCGGCGGTGAACGCCAGCGCCTTGACCCTGCCCGCGCGGATGTGTTCGTTCGCCACGGTGATGGCGACCAGCATCACGTCCGTGTCGCCGGACAGCAGGGAGTTGAAGGCCGGAGGAATCCCCTGGTAGGGCACATGCAGCATGTCCATGCCGGTGCGCGCCATCAGCCGCTCCATCGCAACATGGTGCGGGCTGCCGATACCGCCCGTGCCATAGCTCAGCTTGCCGGGGTGCGCCTTCACGTAGGCGATGAATTCCGCCAGGTTGGTGGCGGGGAAGTCCTTGCCCGTGAGCAGCAGCAGGGAGACCTGGGCCAGCATGGTCAGCGGCACAAAATCGCGGTCCGGATCAAAGGGCATGGGCGTGCCCAGCGCCGGCATGATGGAAAACGGCACGTCGTTGGCCATCAGCAAGGTGTAGCCGTCGGCCGGTGCGTGCGCCACCAACTGCGAGCCGAGGATCTCCGCGGCGCCCGGCTTGTTGTCCAGGATGAACGGCTGGCCGAGAAGGGGCTGCACGCGCTGGCCGAGCGGGCGGATGATCGTGTCCATCGCGCTGCCCGGCGGCACGGGAAGGACAAGCCGGATCGGGCGGTTGGGGTAGGTGCCCTGGGCCACAGCCGGTGCTGCGGCACTGCCCCCGGTGAGCGCGCCTGCGGCCAGGGCGATGGCACGGCGGCGGTCCAGGGCAATGCCCATGGCCCCGGAGGGCGAAAATTCTTGACGGTTCATTGTGTCTCCTCGTGTTGTGATGCGGATCAATGATCCGACCCATGCCCCGGTGCTTGTTCGAGTTCGACCAGGACGCCCAGGAAGTCCCGTGGATGGATAAATGCGATGCGGTCGCCATGCACATTGCGGCTGTGGCCGTCACCCAGCACATGCACGTCGCGAAGCGCGAGTTGCTGCAGGGAGGTTTCGATGTCCGGCGTGGAAAACGAGATGTGGTGCACGCCGCCCGCGGGATTCCTGGCCAGGAAGCGGCCCACGCCGGAGTCCGCCGTGAGCGGCTCCATGAGCTCCAGGCGGCCGCCGCCCGCCAGGTCGACATAGGCCATACGCACGCCCTGGGCGGTGTTCTCGCACGGCGCGCTCGCCTCCATGCCATAGGTGCGGCGGAGTGCCGCCGCGGCACGCGCGATGCTGGGCACCGCGATGGCGATGTGGGAGACACCCCAGTCCATCAGCGCTCCTCCAGACGGGCTGGCGCGTGGCCCAGCGACTGCAGGATTTCGTCCGTGTGCTCGCCGTGCAGCGGCGGCGGGCGCCGCACCCGCGCTGGCGTCTGCGAAAGCTTCACCGGAAAGCCGACCATGCGCACCGGCGCGCCCGTGGGGTGCTCCACCGTCTGCACCATCTCGCGTGCCGCGCACTGCGGCGCGGCCAGGGCTTCGTCCACCGAGTTGATCTTGCCCACGGGAATGCCCGCCTGCATCAGCCGCCCGACCCAGGTTTGCGCGGGCGCGGTGCTGAAGTCGGTGGCGATCAGCGCGTCGAGCGCCTCGCGGTTCTGCACCCGGGCAGCGTTGGTGCGGTAGGCCTCGTCGCGTGCCAGTTCGGGCCGGCCCAGCAGTTCGGCGAACCTCTCGAACTGCTTGTCGTTGCCGACCGCCACGGCCACCGCGGCGTCGCACGCCTGGTAGGTGGTGTAGGGCACGATGTTGGGATGGCCGTTGCCATAGCGCTGGGGCGTGGTGCCGGTGGCCAGGGCGTTGGATGCCACGTTGGCCAGCAGGAAGACACCTGTCTCGAACAGCGAGGCATGCACCTTCTGCCCGCGTCCCGAGGTGTTGCGCGCCTGCAGCGCGGCCAGGATGCCGTTGCAGGCCAGCAGGCCGGTGGCGATGTCCACGATGGCCACGCCGTACTTCATGGGCTGCCCCTGCGGCTCGCCGCAGATGCTCATCAGGCCCGTCTCGGCCTGCAGGATGAAGTCATAGCCGGGCAGCGAGGCCTTGGGCCCGGTATCGCCGTAGCCGGTGATGGAGCAGCGCACCAGCGCGGGCGCGTTGAGCTCGAACCAGGCGTCGGTCAGTCCCCATTTCTCGAACGTGCCGCTCTTGTAGTTGTCGACCAGCACGTCGGCCCGCCGGATCAGCTCGCGCAGGGTCTCCAGGCCCTCGGGCGTGGCAAGGTCGAGCACGATGCTGCGCTTGTTGCGGTTCAGCCCGAGGAAGTAGGCCGATTCGCCCTGGATGAAGGGCGGCCCCCAGGCCCGCGTGTCGTCGCCGCCGGGCGACTCGACCTTGATCACCTCGGCTCCCAGGTCACCCAGCTGCATGGTGCAGAGCGGACCGGCCAGCACCCGTGTCAGGTCCAGCACCTGGATGCCGGACAGCGGCCCATCCGCGTCGCCGGGACCGCCGGCGCGCTCTCCCGCCTGGGGCTGCGCGGCCATGTCAGCCCGCCTTGCGGCGCAGTGCCGGCGGGGTGTTGAGGTCCCGGTCCAGCCCGTCGAGGTAGGTGTCGAGCTCCTGCTTGTTCTTCATGCGGAAGCGCTGGAAGTCCGGCTTGCGGTTTTCCAGGAAGGCGTTCATGCCTTCCAGCGATTCCTCGGAACCCCAGACATGGGCCAGCAGCTCCATGCCGTGCTGCCAGGAGGCGTAGAGCTGGTCGGACTCGAAGTTGAGGTTCTTCTTGGTCATGCGCAGCGTCTGCGCGCTGTGGCCCTTGATCGTTTCGCACCACACCAGGGTTTCTTCGAGAAGCTTCTCGTGCGGCACGCACTTGTTGATCAGACCGATGTCGGCCGCCTCCTGGGCCGTGAAGCGGCGGGCCAGGAAGATCATCTCGCGGGCCAGGCGCTCGCCGATGATGCGCGACAGGTACTGCGTGGCACCCACGGTCGGGCATGCGCCCACCTTGGCGCCGCTCTGGCCCAGCACCGCGTGTTCCGATGCGATGACCAGGTCGCACCAGAGCGCCAGCTCGTGCCCGCCGCCCATGCACCAGCCGTTGACCATGGCGATCACGGGAATGGCGAGGCCGCGGATGGTCATGGCCACGCCCTGCATGCGGTCGTTCCACATGGCCGCGTTGGTGAAGTTGAGACGGCGCATGGCGTGGAAGTCACCGCCCGCGGAAAAGGCCTTGTCGCCCGCCCCGGTGATGACGACGCAGGCGATCGAGGGGTCCTCCCGCGTCCAGCTGAGGGTGGCGATCAGTTCATCGAGCGTCTGCTCGCGGAAGGCGTTGTGGATCGTCGGGCGGTTGATGGTGATCCACGCCACCTGCTCCTTGACCTCGAACAGGATGTCGGTGAATGCCCCGGTGTCCAAGCTGCTCATTCCTATCTCCATGATTTAAATATACGTATAAAGTTGCCGGCGCATGGTATCTAACAGCCCGTCCATGTGCAATACTTTTTACGTATAAATTGGGCGACGACGGCCAGGCAAGCGCTGGCGCCACCCCGGCCGGGCGCCTGCAGGGTGCTGGGCTAGAATTCCCGGCGGACGGCGTATAACAGGCATGGCCGCACCACCCATCGAGAAGCAACCTTGCGTACGACGCTTCCCCTTTACCGACAGGTCGCCGACATCCTGTACGAGCGCATCCGCACGGGTGTCTACCCCCTGGGCGAGGACCTGCCGACCGAGGTTCAGCTGGTAGCCGAGCTCAAGTCCAGCAACCACACCGTGCGCCATGCGCTGCGCCTGCTGACCGAGCGCGGGCTGGTGGTGCGCCGCGCCGGCAGCGGCTCGCGTGTTATTGCCACGCAGGAGCACACGGTGTTCTCGCACAGCGTAGGCAACCTGCAGCAGTTGCTGCGCTACCCGCCGTCGACCTTCCGCGAGGTGCTGGAGTCCGAGCACATCGTGGCCGACCAGGCCACCGCCCTGCTGCTGCGCTGCGATGTCGGCACGCCCTGGTTCCGTATCCAGTACCTGCGCTGGGCCGAGTCCGGCGGCAAGCCCATATGCTGGACCGACGTGTACCTGGCGCCGCGTTATGCCGGGGTCATCAAGCTGCCGCACCACGGCAGCATTCCGGTGTACGACCAGCTGGAGCAGGCCTACGGCGAACGTGTGGAACGCGCGCAGGCCGACATCGAGGCCCGCCGTGTCACGCCGCGCCAGGCGCAGGCGCTGCAGGTGCCCGAGGAAACGGCGGCCATGGTGGTGACGCGCCGCTACAGCAACAGCCAGGGCAGCGTGTTCGAGATCACGGTGAGCACACACCCTGAAGGCCGTTTCGTCTATTCGCTCGACTTCCGCCGCGAAGTGAAGCGCCGCTGAGCGGGCCCCGCCGGGCACGCGGCGTTCATCCCATCGGGGTATGTCTCCGCGCCCTGCTGTCCTCCGGCCGGGCCGGCGCCGGCACCTGGCTGGCCTGTTGATTTTAATTTATACGTAAAAACTATTGCACATGGGCATCCTGTTGGCTACCATGCGCCGGCAATGTTATACGTATATTTAAACGAGGAGACACTCTGATGATCCGCCGTACCGCCAGACTGCTGGCCAGCGCGTGCCTGGCCCTCGCCAGTGCCGCCACATTCGCCCAATCCCCGCCGGCCGCCCCGCCGCTCGCCGTCAGCCCCGGCTCCACCCCCAGCAATGTTTCCCCCGGCAAGGAGGACGCCTCCAACATGCGCCTGGTCGGCTACGAGCAGTTGCAGGGTCGCAACGCCTATCAGCCGACCATCGTCAAGCAGGGCAACCGCTACATCGCCTACATTGGCCACCACGGCGGCAAGGGGGTGAACCCGGCGACCGGCCAGGTGGAAGCCAACGGTACCTCCATCGTGGATGTGACCGATCCCACCAAGCCCAAGTACCTGGTCCACCTGCCCGGCCAGGAGGGCGTGGGTGAGTCGGGCGGCGCGCAGATGACGCGCATCTGCACCGGTATGCAGCTGCCGCATGCCGACAAGTCCAAGACCTACCTGCTGCGTGCGGTCGGCCAGCTGGAGCACGAGATCTGGGACGTGACCGTGCCTGAAAAGCCGGCGATGCTGACGAAGATCGGCCTGGGCACCATCACCGACACCCACAAGAACTGGTGGGAATGCGGCAGCGGCATCGCCTACCTCGTCACCGGCGGCGAAGGCTGGCACACCCGCCGCATGCTGAAGGTTTGGGACCTGAGCGACCCGGCCCACCCGAAGTTCATCCGCGACTTCGGCCTGGTCGGCCAGGAGCCCACGGCGCCGGACAACAAGGAGGCCCACCGCTACGACCTGCACGGCCCCATTCCCGTGCCTGACCGCAACCGCGTCTACATGGGCTTCGGCAACTACGTCAACGGCGTGGTGCAGGTCCTCGATCGCGAGAAGCTGCTGCACGGCAACCCGGCGGTGGCCAACCCCCTGGCGCCGACGCCGGAAAACCTGACCTACCCCATCATCACCACGCTCTACACCCCGCCGAACATGGGTGCGCACACCGCGCTGCCCATCCTCGGGGTGGAGGTGCCCGACATGCTGAAGGGTACCGATGGCAAGACACGCGACTTCGTCGCCATCACCGGCGAATCGATCAAGGAGAACTGCGAGGAAGGCCGGCAGATGATGTACATGGTGGACATCACCACCGAGACCCGGCCCTTCGGCGTCTCCAACTTCAACGTGCCCAATGGCAATGACTTCTGCCAGCGCGGGGGCCGCTTCGGTACCCACTCGATCAACGAGAACCAGATACCGATGTACGCCAAGCGCCTGCTGTTCGTCACCTGGTTCAGCGCCGGCGTGCGTGTGATCGATATCCGCAACCCGTTCGCGCCCGCCGAGGTCGGCCACTACATTCCCGCCCTCAACGAACGCGTCCGCCCGCGCTGCACCAAGGTCGATGGCGTCGACAACTGCAAGACCGTCATCCAGACCAACAACGCGGAGGTGGACGAGCGGGGCTACATCTACATCGTGGACCGTGTGGGCGCCGGGCTCCACATCCTGGAGCTGACCGGCGCTGCCAAGGCGGTCGCCAAGCTCTGATGGCGATGGTGCGGCGCGTCGGGCTCCACCTCGTGCTGGGTGCGCTGCTCGGCCCGGCTGCCGCCTGGGCGCACGGCCCCTCCGGCGGCGGCCCGGACGACCCCGAGGCCTCCGCCCGCAACCTGGCCTTCGACACCCGGCTGGCCGAGGTCAGCCGGCCGCCGGACGAACGGCCGCTGCCCTGGGTCGTGCCAGGGCCGGCCACGGCGGCATCCGCCCGGCCACCGGCCTTGCGCCAGCAGCCGGCCTCGCTTCGGCCACGGGCGGCCGGTGCACACGGCATGGCGTACCATGCCGCCCAGGCTTTCCAGGACCCTCACGCCGCACACACCCACCCCCGCGCAGCACCATGAGTTGTTCCGCCCGCCCCGGGCGTCCCGGCCCTGGCCCGAAAGCCCTGCGCCCCCTGTTCCCGATCCCGGGCCTGGTCCTTGGCCTGGCCCTCTTGCTCGCCGGCTGCAGCAGCCCACGCACCGCCACGCCCACACCTGTGACCGCGATCGCCACCCCGGGCGTGGTTTCGGCCGGGCCTGCGAGCGTCACGCCCGGCACCAACCCCGTTCCCGACCCCCCCACGCTGGCCCTGTGGAACGCCCGGGTCAACAAGCTGCTGTCGGAGCCGCTCACGTCCGAAAGCGCCGTGGCCATCGCCGTGCTGCGCAACCACACACTGACCCGCCTGTTCGACCAGCTCGGCCTGACCAACGAGCGCCTGCGCATGCTGTACGTGCCCGACCCGCGGCACGACGGTGGCGTGCCGCTCGGCGGCGAGACCCGGCTGGAGCTGCCGTCCACCACCAACTTCATGAGCTGGCTGTCGGGCGCCGCGCTGGCCGATGGCGAGACCGCCGTGCGCCAGAGCGCCGCGGCCGACCAGGCCGGCGCGGTGATGTTCGACGTGCGCCGCGCCTGGGTGGACGCCGTCGGCGCGGCCGAGCGCTTCGACGCCGAGGCCGATGCCGTAGCCGCCGCCGAGGCGCTGCGCGACATCGTGGAGCAGCAGGCGCGCATCGGCAGCGCTTCGCGCCTGGCCGCGCTGCAGGCCCGCCAGGCGTGGAGCCAGGCCATCGTGCAGCAGGCCCGGCTGCGCATTGCGGCGCAGGTCGCCCGCGAGCGGCTCGACGCCTCCATGGGCCTGTTCTTCAAGGACGCCGACACGGTGAAGCTGCCGCGCCGCCTGCCGGTGTTGCCAGAGCAGCCGGTGCCGCAGGACCTGCTGGAGCTGCGCTCCCTGTCGCAGCGCATCGACGTGATCGCCGCCCGGCTCGCTGTCGCGCTGCCCGGCGGCACGCCCGCCGCCACCGCCGGCTTGGTGGCTAGCGCGCCCGACGGCCATGTGCATGCGCTCGAATACCCCGAGGAGGCCGGCATGCGCGCCCGGATGGAGGTGCGCAGCACCTGGGCCGCTTATACCGCGGCGCACGAAATCGCGGTGCATGCGCAGGCGGTGGACCTGCCCCTGGCCGAGGCCATCTCCGCCGAGCAGCTGCTGCGCTACAACGGCATGCTGATCGGTGTGGACGCCCTGCTGGCCGATGCCCAGCGCCGCAGCGCCGCCGGCGCCGCCGCCATCGACGCACGCCGCGGTTTCTGGCGCGCCGACGTGGACCTGCAACAGGCCATGGCCGGCACCGGCCATATCGAAATCAACCCATGACCCACGATCCGAAACGGCGCCTGCTCTTTGGCGCCGCCGCTACCGCTGCCACCGCGGTTGCAGCCACTTCCGTCAGCCGTGTGGCGCTGGCGGCGCTGCCCGAGGTGCATTCCCGCGGCAGGGCCGACACCCAGGCGCCGTTGCAACCGCCCACGGGCCGCCCTTACGACCCGGTGGTGACACTCAACGGCTGGACGCTGCCGTGGAAGATGAATGCGGGCGTGAAGGAATTCCACCTGGTGGCCGAACCGGTGCTGCGCGAGATGGCACCCGGCTTCACCGCCCGGCTGTGGGGCTACAACGGCCAGTCGCCGGGGCCGACCATCGAGGTGGTGGAGGGCGACCGCGTGCGCCTCTTCGTCACCAACCGGCTGCCGGAGCGCACCTCCATGCACTGGCACGGCCAGCGCCTGCCCAACGGCATGGACGGCGTGTCGGGGCTCACGCAGTCGGCCATAGCGCCGGGCAAGACCTTCGTGTACGAGTTCGTGGCGCAGCGGCCAGGCACCTTCATGTACCACCCGCATGCCGACGAGATGACGCAGATGGCCATGGGCATGATGGGCTCCTGGGTGACGCACCCCAAGACTCCGCACCCGGCTATCGCGCGGGTGGACCGCGACTTCGTGTTCCTGCTCAATGCCTACGACATCGCGCCCGGCGCGGCGATGCCCAAGACTTCCACCATGACGGACTTCAATATCTGGACGTGGAACAGCCGCATCTTCCCCGGCATCGCGCCGCTGCCGGTGCGGCTGGGCGACCGGGTGCGCATCCGCGTGGGCAACCTGAGCATGACCAACCACCCCATGCACCTGCATGGCCACAGCATGGAGGTGACGGGCACCGACGGCGGCCCCGTGCCGCCGGGCGCACGCTGGCCCGAGGTGAGCGTGGACATCGCGGTCGGCCAGATGCGCCAGCTGGAATTCGTGGCCGACGCGCCGGGCGACTGGGCCTTCCACTGCCACAAGGCACACCACACCATGAACGCCATGGGCCACGATGTGCCCAACATGGTGGGCGTGGAGCAGGGTGGCATCGCCCCGCGCATAGCCCGGCTGGTGCCCGGCTACATGCCCATGGGGGGGAACGGTATGGCCGATATGGCCGGCATGCCCATGCCCCTGCCCACCAACACGGCGCCCATGATGGGAGGCGACGGCCCTTTCGGATCCATCGGCATGGGAGGCATGTTCAGCGTGGTGAAGGTGCGGGCGGAGCAGAAGCCCGGCGACTACCGCGACCCGGGCTGGTACAGGCAACCGGCGGGGACGCAGGCCCACGAGTGGACGGGGGTGCTGCCGGAGCCGGTACGGCAGCAGGGGGCCATCGCCGCGTCGGCATCGGATGTCGAGGTGCAGGTGCGCAAGCCGGGCATGCAGGGGATGGAAGGGATGGAGGGGATGCACTGAGTGGCGTGGCTTATCGCCCGGGGCAGTCTTCCGGCAGCAGCACGATCTTGCCGGGCGTCGTTCCCGCATCCAGCGCCTCGTGCGCCTGCCGCACGTCCTCCAGGGCGAACGAGGTGACCTGGGGTGGCTTGAGGCTGCCCTGGCCCATCAGGGCCAGCACCATCTCCATCAGGTGCCGGCGCCGGGACCGGTCGGCATCCAGCGTGTGGATGGAATAGCAGCGCACCGCCAGGCTGCGGTCGAGCCGGGCGCGCAGGGCGTCTACCAGGTTGTCCTGCGGTACACCCGCCAGCACGTTGAAGGACAGCAGGGTGCCGCGCGGCGCCAGCAGGTCGAGGTTCTCGACGAACCCTGGCCCGCCGACGTGGTCGAGCACCAGGTCCACGCCGCGTCCGCCGGTCATGTCCCGCACCTGGTCGTGCAGATTGCCGGCGGACCGGTCGATCACCCGCGTTATGCCCAGGGCCCGCACCGCCGCCTGTTTGGCCGCCGTGCTGGTGGTGCCTATGCCCAGGATGCCCCGTGCCTGGGCCAGTTGCAGCACTGCCGTGGCCACACCACCGGCGGCACCGTGCACCAGCACCGAGGCCGGTGGTGCACCGCCCGCGTCGAACAGCATGGCGGCGGCCATCTGGTAGTTGGGCGCGGATACCGCGTCCACCATCGAAACGCTGCCGGGCAGCGGGTACAGGGCTTCGGCGGGCACACACAGGCACTCGGTATAGCAGCCGCCGCGCGCGGGCAGCTCCCGTGCGCTGACCAGCACCCGGTCGCCTACTGCCACGGCCTGGACGCCGGGGCCGACCGCATCCACCACACCCGCGAGTTCGTTGCCCGGCGTCGCCGGCAGCGGCGGCATCCACTTGTAGATGCCGCGGCGCACCAGCATGTCCGGCTTGCCGACGCCGATGGCATGCGCCACCACCCGGGCCTGGCCGGGACCGGGCTCGGGTATCGGCACCTGCACCAGGTCCAGCACCTCCGGGCCGCCCGGCTGCTCCAGCCGCACCAGCCGCACCCGTGGCCCGGGTTGCGCCGGGGCGCTCACATCAGCCCCTTGTAGGAGCCACCGTCGAGCTGGATGTTCTGGCCCGACATGAACGAGGCCTGCGCGCTGCAGACGAAGGCGCAGGTGTCGCCGAACTCCTGCGGGGTGCCGAGCCGGCCGGCGGCGATGGTCTCCACGATGCTGGCGTAGGCCTGTTCTTTCGAGATGCCCTTCTGCTGCATCATGCGTTCGGCCATGAAACGCTGGCGGTCGGTGTCGAAGCGCTCCGGCAGCAGGTTGTTGATGGTCACGTTGTCGGCCACGGCTTCGCGCTGCACCGACTTGCTGAGCGCCACCAGCGCCACCCGGCAGGCGGTGGACAGTCCCATGGCGGGGCTGGGCGACTTGACCATGGCCGAGGTGATGTTCACGATGCGGCCGAAGCGCCGCTGGCGCATGCCGGGCAGTAGCGCACGGATCATGAAGATCGGCGCCAGCATATTGGCTTCGATGGCCGCGGTCCAGGCGGCGCGGTCCCAGTCCTCCAGCTTGCCCGGCGCCGGCCCGGCATTGTTGTTGACCAGGATGTCCGCGTCCGGGCAGGCGGCCACCAGTGCCGCGCGGCCCGCGTCGGTATTGATGTCGGCGGCCACCGTCCGCACGCTCCGGCCGGTCGCCTGGCGGATGGCGTCCGCGGCAGTTGCCAGCCTGCCGGCATCGCGGCCGTTGATAAAAACCGCGCAGCCCTCGCGCGCCAGCGCGGTGGCGCAGGCCAGGCCCAGGCCCTGCGACGACGCGCACACCAGGGCACTGCGCCCCTCCAGTCCGAGATCCATGGGGACTTCCTTTATTCCGGTTCTATGTGGGCCGACTTGACGACCAGCGCGTAGCGCTGGCGTTCGCTCTTGAGAAAAGCCGCGAACTCCTCGGGCGACTGCGGGTCGGGGTGGTAACCACCCTCGATGAGGAAATCGCGGACCTTGGGTTCGGCCATCGCCTTGCGCGCCGCGGTGTTGATCCGGGTCACGGTGTCGGCCGGCGTGCCCGCCGGCGCGAAGAGGCCGTGCCAGCCGCTGTTCAGCTCGAAGCCCTTGGCCGTCTCGGCGATGGTCGGCACCTCCTTCATGAAGGGCCAGCGCTGGTTGCCGGTAAAGGCCAGCACGGTGATCTTGCCGGCCTTGGCCTGCGGCATGGCGACGGTGGGCGGGATCACCATGGCCTGCACCTCGCCGCTCATGACGGCGTTGAGGGCGGGCGCGGCCCCCTTGTAGGGCACATGGGTCATCTCTATGCCCACGCCGTCGCAGAAGGTCTGCGCGGCCAGGTGCAGCGTATTGCCGATGCCGGGGGAGGAGAAGGTGATGCCCTTGTTCTTCTTCGCGAAGGCCACCAGGTCGGACACCGTTTTCAACCCCAGCCCGGGATGGGCGATGAGCAGGTAGCCGTCGCCCAGCGCCACGTCGGTGACCGGCGCGAAGTCCTTGTCGATGTCGTAGGGCAGCTTCTTGTAGACGCTGGGGTTGACCACCAGCGATGCGGTGGTCAGCAGCAGCGTGTAGCCGTCCGCCGGTGCGTTGACCAGGGCCTCGGCCGCGATGATGCCGTTGGCGCCGGCCCGGTTGTCGATGGTGATGGGCTGCCCCAGGTGGCGGGACATGGCTTCGGCCAGGTTGCGGGCGATGGCGTCGGGCGTGCCGCCGGCGGCAAAGCCGACCAGCATGCGGATGGGCCGGCTGGGGTAGTCGCGGGCCTGCGCCCGGGCCGGTACGGCGGTGGCGCCGCACAGCGCGACCGCGGCGCCCAGCAGTTGTCTGCGTTGCATGGCGCGCCCCGCTCAGAAGATGCCGAGGGCGCGGATATGCGCCACGGCTTCGCCCCGGGTACCGACCCACACATCGTCCGCCGCCTGGGCATGCGCCATCATCTTCTCGAACACACTCATGCCGATGGGCCGGCCGAACACGTGCGAATGGATGGTGGGGTCGATCCGGGCCGGACCGGGCTCCACGTCGCGCGAATACTCCAGCCAGTCCTCGTAGAGCTCCATCAGCTGGCGCGGCGACTGGCCGTGGCGCAGGTACACGGGCAGGTCGTTGACCTCCATGTTGCCGGGGAAGGCGATGATGGAACGGTCGCCGAAGTCCACCTTGTAGGGCAGGTCGTCGTTGAGCGTATCGCCGTGCCAGGTGTAGCCCTCGGCGGCCAGCAGCCGGGGTGTACGCGGGCTGGGTGTGCCGCGGGGGCTGATCCAGCCCTCCGGGCGCGTGCCGGTGGCCTGGAAAATGGCGTCGGTGGTGCGCAGGATGTTGTCTCTTTCCTTGGCTTCGTCCAGGTAGGCCGGCACGATGTCCATGGCATAGGAGTGCGCCACGATCTCGTGCCCGGCCTGGGCGATGTCGCGAACGATCCCGGGGTGCCGGTCGGCCATGATGCCGCTCACCAGCAGCGTGGCGCGCACCTGGTGCCGCTCCAGGGCGCGCAGGGCCCGTTGGATGCCGCGGCGGTGGCCGTACTCGGCAAAACCCAGGGCGTTGGTGTCCACCACGCCGCCGGTCAGCGGATTGCCCATGGGGCCGATGCCGGGCCATTTGCCATCCGACCACCACTCGAAGGCCACGCGGAAAAACACCGCGAGGCGCTTGTGGTCGGACCACAGGAAATCGGCCGGCAGGTGGGTTTCGGTGCCACCGGCGTGGATGTCGTCAGGGTGCATGTCTGTCTCCTTCTGGGTTGGTCCTTTATTATTTCGAAATTCGAAATTATGTCAACCAAGGGAAAATATCGATGTTCGAAGCATCGCTTACACTCCCGCCATGGATCTCGCGCCGCTGGCCCACCCACCTTCCACACTCGCCTCGCGGGTCTACGAAGACCTGCGCCGCGACGTCATCCAGGCCCGCTTCGCCGCGGGGCAGAAGCTGCTGCTGAAGGACCTGTGCGCGCGCTACGGCGCCGGCCTGAGCCCGGTGCGCGAGGCCCTGAACCGCCTGGCCGGCGACGGCCTGGTCGAGCAGGCCGACCAGCGCGGCTTCACCGTCGCCTCGGTCGACCTGGGGCGGCTGGACGAACTCACCCGCACCC
Organism: Pseudomonadota bacterium; assembly: GCA_040390235.1. Classification (GTDB taxonomy): domain Bacteria; phylum Pseudomonadota; class Gammaproteobacteria; order Burkholderiales; family Burkholderiaceae_C; genus Xylophilus. The sequence goes on from JAZJYT010000019.1 coordinate 147,745, forward strand.
GCGGCTGGCTCAACGCACTGGCGCTGCGCGAGTCCATCGCCCACGGCGACGCGGCCTGGGAAGAGGCGCTGGTGCTGGCCTTCCACCGCCTGTCGAAGCTGCCGCGCTACCTCACCCCCGACACCGAACCCCAGTCCAACCCGCAGTGGGAAGCGGCGCACCGCGCCTTCCACCTGCAGATGGTGGCGGCCTGCCGCTCGCAGCTCCTGCTGGGCTATTGCGGCCAGCTGTTCGATGCGGCCGAACACTACCGGCACCTCTCCCGCGTGTCCATGCTGGGCCGGCGCCAGCGCAGCGACGAGCACCGCGA
>JAZJYT010000020.1:0-114834 GCA_040390235.1 Pseudomonadota bacterium
TCCATGCTCCCCGTCCTTGCCATCTCTATCGGCGCCAGCCTGGGCGCACTGGCCCGCTGGTTGCTCGGCCTCTGGCTCAACACCAATGCCCCGGGAGTGCCCTGGGGCACGCTGGCGGCCAACCTCATCGGCGGCTACCTCATCGGCATCTGCATGGCCATCTTCCAGGCCCTGCCGCAGCTCGATCCGGTATGGCGGCTGCTGCTGGTCACCGGTTTCCTGGGCGGGCTGACCACCTTCTCCAGCTTCTCGGCCGAGGTGGTCGGCATGGCGCTGCAGCAGCGCTACCTGCTGGCGCTGGGCACCGCCGCGCTGCATGTGGGCGGCTCGCTGGCCATGACGGTGGCGGGCATCGCCACGGCGCGCGGGGCCTGGGCCCTGGTCAGCATGGGCAGCCGCTGATCGCTGTCGCGGGGTACCCGGGCGCCGATGCAGAGGGCATGGTGGTCGATCAAACCCCGGAGGCTGGTGGGGCACTCGGGGCTTGGGAAATAAAGAAGGGAGGAGCCGGCCGCAGGCCGGTTCCGGAATGACATTCCCTTGCCCCGAGTGCCCCGCCGGCCTTCCCCGAAGCGCTACCGGCGGCAGTCCCGTCCCGCCTTGAACGAGCGCGGGAGCTCACTTCGACGTAAGCGTATCCCGCTGCGCAAGGGAAGGAAACAGCCGGACCCACGCCAGCGCCACCAGCACCGTGCCCACGCCACCGATCACCACCGCCCCCACCGGCCCGAACAGCGCGGCCGTGGCGCCTGACTCGAACTCGCCCAGCTGGTTGCTGGCGCCGATGAAGACCGAGTTGACCGCGCTCACCCGCCCGCGCATGTCGTTGGGGGTGTCCAGCTGCACCAGGGTCTGGCGGATCACCACGCTGACCATGTCGGCCCCGCCCGACACCGCCAGCGCCAGCACCGACAGCGGCAGGCTGCGCGACAGGCCGAACACCACCGTGGCCACACCGAACACCGCCACCGCGCCCAGCAGGTGCCGGCCCACCCGCCGCTCCAGCGGCCAGCGGGTGAGCACCACCGACATGGTCAGCGCACCGATGGCCGGCGCCGCGCGCAGTACCCCCAGGCCCCAGGGGCCGGTGTGCAGGATGTCCTTGGCGAAGATCGGCAGCAACGCCACCGCGCCGCCCAGCAGCACGGCGAACAGGTCGAGCGACACCGCGCCCAGCACCGGCTTGCGCTGCCAGATGAACTGCACACCCGCCAGCACCGTACCCATGGTGATGGGCCCGCGCGGCGACTTCACATGCGCATGGCGCAGCCGGGCGATAAGCACGCAGCCCACCAGGAACAGCAGTGCGCTGGTGGCGTAGACCGCGCTGGCGCCGGCCACGAAGATCAGTCCGCCCAGGGCCGGTCCGCCGATGATGGCGGTCTGCATGCCACCCGAGGAAAAGGCCATGGCGCGCGGCAGCATGAGCGGCGGCACCAGCATCGGGACCATGGCCTGCTGTGCCGGCATCTGGAAGGCCCGCGCCATGCCCAGCACGACCGACAGCACCAGCAGCAGCCCGCGGCCGACCCAGTGCCCCTCGGTCGCCAGCACCAGCACCAGGCCGATGGCCGCCTGCACCAGCAGACAGGCCGCCACGATGCGCCCGCGGTGCAGCCGGTCGGCTGCGTGGCCGGCCACCAGCGTCAGCAGCAGTGCCGGGGCGAACTGGTAGAGGCCCACCAGCCCCAGGTCCCAGGCGCTGCCGGTGATGTCGTACATCTGCCAGCCCACCGCCACCATCAGCATCTGCATGGCCGCCGTGCCGAACAGGCGGCAGGCCCAGAACCGCATGAAATCGCGCTGTTGCAGCAGGTCGGAGAAACGGTAGGCGGGTGCGGTCATGGAAGGGGCGCGATTCTACCGGGCCGCACGCTGCGGCCCGGGCCGGCCCCGGGCGTCAACGCGCCGTGCCGAACAGCGCCGGACGCGCAGCGGCCGACGGGAACACACAGGCCACGTCGTGCGCGCAGCCCGGCACCACGGCCACGCTGCGGGCCTGGGCCGGCGCCAGCCGTTGGCGGTCGTACGCGGCATAGGCCAGCCCGCGCTGCATGCGGTACGGCCCCTGGGCCAGCGCGGGGCAGGATTTGTCGAGGATGCGGTAGAAGGTGCCGGCGCCGTCGCTGCTGTCCAGCGCGCCTTCCAGGTAGGACACATCGGCCGCCGCATAACGCGCGCGGGCCTCGGCTGCAGGGCGGCCGGTGCTGGCCGGCAGCGCCTGCAGGCCGTACTTCCACCGGTCCACGCCCGGGCAGGCAGCCTGCGCGGCGGGCACGAAGTCCAGCGTGCAGCCGCCCAGGAAGTCCGCTCCGCCACTGCACGCCGCCCAATCGGCCGCCGCGCCATCGCGCCGGGGCTGCGGCCGCACGGCATCGAAGTAGAGCCAGGTGCCGGGGTCGGCCACCACATAACGCAGCGCCACGCCGGCCGGCGCGGGCGTGCCGGCACCGGCAAAGCCGATGTAGTGCTGCACCATCTGCGCCCCGGCCGAGAAGCCGGCCACCGTCACCGTGCGCAGGCCGGGCCACTGGCGGACCAGTTCGGCCACCAGGGCATCCAGCGCCGCGAAGGAGCTCATGCCGGCGCCCCCCGCATCGGGGCTGCCGTCGATCCAGGAGGCGCAGGTCCACAGCAGGTCGCCCGGCTGGGCGGGCGGGTCGCCGGCCGAGCGGCACTTGCCAGCCTGGCCGGCCGCCACCTGGAACAGCGGGGCGACCACCAGGGTGCGGCCCAGCACCCCCGCATTGCGCGCAGCCGACAGCGCCGCGCCGAAGGTCTTGCCCGCGTCGCGCGGATGGCCGTGCAGGGCGATCAGTGCGGCCGTGGGCACGGCGCCCGCATCGCCCAGGGCGCCCACTTCGTCCGGCGCGCGCGATGCGTAGTAGTGCAGCTGCCCCTGCACGCCAGGCGGGGTGAAAGCGCGGTAGCAGGCGTCGGACGCGGCATCGGTGCAGGGGCTGGCGGCATCGCCGGCCGCAAAGGCACGCAGCCCCGGCACCAGCAACACGGCGGCCAGCAGGCCCTGGAGCAACAGACGGGTCACCGGGGCGCAGGTGGGCATGGTGGTGGGGCGCAAAAACGCCAGTATCCCGCACCCCGGCCGCCCTGTACCCCGATGTGCCCCGTTTTTCCCCGCTTTGCCCGACGTTTATTCCCGGTGCGCGGCGGCCGAGGTGATGGGGTCGCCCTCCAGCGCGACCGAGGCACGGCCGTCCGGGCCGATGGGGGGCACGCCGCCCAACGTCACGCGGTACAGCTGCCGGTCGAACTCGGTCGCAAAAATGTCCTGCGGCGCCAGGTGGGCGGTGGCGCGGTTGTCCCAGAAGGCCACGCTGCCCGGCTCCCACTTGAAGCGTACGGTGAATTCGGGGCGGAGGCTGTGCTCGAACAGCAGTTCCAGCAGCACCTGGCTTTCGCGCGGCGCCAGGCCGACGATGCTCTGCAGGAAGGTCGGGCTGATGAGCAGCGACTTCTCGCCCGTTTCCGGGTGCACCCGCACCAGCGGGTGTTCGGTCAGCAGCGGGCGGCGGGCAGTCTTTTCCTCGAACAGGGCGAGGGACTGCGAGCCGGCCGGCGCGGCGAAGCGGTGCAGGCCGCGCAGGCCATCGACGAAGTTGCGCAGCGGCTCGGACAGCTCGCGGTAGGCCACCGCCAGGTTGGTCCACTGCGTGTCGCCGCTGTACGGCGGAATCGTCACGCCGCGCAGGATGCTGCCCCAGGGCGGGTTGACGGCGGCCGTCACGTCGGTATGCCAGCCGCTCCACGGCCGCACCACCGACGGGCCGGAGAAACGCGCCTTCTTGCGGTTGCGGCCGACCGAGTAGACGGCCGGGTGGTCCGGCTCGAAACCGAACACCGGATGGCCCACGGTCGGCTCGCCGAACTGCGCGGCGAAAGCCACCTGCTGTTCGTGCGACAGCGGCTGGTCGCGGAAGAACACCACCTTCCATTGGAGCAGGGCCTGGCGGATGGCGCTCACCTGCTCGGCGGGCAAGGGCTGCGACAGGTCGACGCCCCGGATCTCGGCGCCGATGTGGGCGGACTGGGGGTGCACCTCGATAGGCTGCGGATGGGGCTGGAGGACTGCGCTCATGGGGAATCTCCGTGGGATGTGTACAGCCATTCCAGCACGGCAAGGCGCACCCCATCGGAAGCTTTCCGGATAAGCAAATCCGGATTCGGCAGTTCACGGCGGGCCGGCGCATTCCTAGACTGGGTCCCATTCCCGCACGTCTGTCCCGAAGGCTCCTCCATGCACCCCACCCTCACCCGCCGCAACGCACTCGCCCTCGCCGCCGGCACGGCGCTGCTCGGCCGCCCCGCTTGGGCCGCCGCCGGCTGGAAACCCGCCGACACGGTCGAATACGTCGTGCCCTCGGGCGCGGGCGCGGCGCTCGACATGGCCGCACGCCGGCTCGGCCATATCCTGGAAGAGCAGAAGTCGGCCCGCACGGTGGTGGTCAACAACAAGTCCGGCGCCAATGGCCTGCTGGCGCTGCACGTGCTGCAGCAGAACGAGGGCAATGCCAACTATTTCGTGTCGCTCAGCGCCAGCTACCTCACCGGTTATGCCACCGGCGTGCTGCCGGTCAGCTACCAGGACTTCACCCCGCTGGCGGTGCTGATGGACGAGTTCGTGGCGGTGGCGGTGCGCGCCGACTCGCCCATCCGCAGCGGCCGCGACCTGGCCGAGCGCCTGCGGCGCGACCCGCAGGCGCTGTCTATCGGCATCGCCTCTGCGCTGGGCAACCACATCCATATCGGCATCGCCCGGCCGCTCAAGCTCGGCGGGGTGGAAGTGGGCAAACTCACCGTGGCGCCCTTCAAGTCCTCGGCCGAGTCGCTCAACGCGCTGCTGGGCGGGCATATCGACATCGTGTCGTGCTCCACGCCCAACGTGGTGGCGCAACTGGCGGCCGGCCGTATCCGTGTCATCGCGGTCGATGCGCCGAAGCGGCTCGGCGGTGCGCTGGCGCAGGTGCCGACCTGGAAGGAACAGGGCTTCGATGTGGTCGGCCTGTCGTCGCAGGGCATCCTCGCCCCCAAGGGCATCGGTGCCGACGCGCAGGCCTACTGGACGCAGGCGCTGCGCAAGGCCACCCAGGCCAAGGAATGGCAGGAATTCCTCGCCACCAACCAGCTGCGCCCGCATTTCCTGGCCGGGGACGACGCGACAGCCCTGCTCGACGCCCAGGCCACCGCGTTCACCCATGCCCTGCACGACCTGGGGCTGGTGGATGCCGGCGCCGTGGGGCTGGTCCGCGGCGGGCGCGCCAGCAAGGCCTGACCCGGGGGCCGCGTGGCCCGGCTCAGCCGCGCTTGATCAGCGGGTAGTCCTTGCCGATCTGCAGCGCCGCGGCGCTGGGCTCCTGGGCTCCGCGCTGCAGCAGCCAATAACCCTCCAGGGCCGGCGGGATGATGTCGCGCAGGTACTTCGTCACCCCGCAGTCCTGCCGGCCACGGATCCACTTGCTGACGGAGTCGTCCACACTCTTGTGCACGATGGCGATACCGCCGATCGCGGCGTTGGTGTAGAACTTGTAGGGCATCTGCTCGAACTCCAGCGGATCGAGCACCACGATGGTGAGGTCCTGCACCGCCGGCGTCTCGCCCTTGCTGATGGCATCGGCCATATGCTGGAACAGCGTGGGCAGTTCCTTGGTGGTGAAGATGGAGTCATTACGCAGGCCCCACATCTGCACCGAGGTGACGTGGCCCACGGCGTTGGCGCCGTAGCGCTCGGACACCTTGCCGAAATAGTCCTGGGTGACCTGCTGCTCGGCGTCCTTCACACTCCAGTCGAAGGCGCCGTTGATGTAGCGTGCATCGGTGGTGGCCTCCAGCTGGCCGAACATCTGCGCGCCGAATGCCTCGTTCCACACACCGACCTGCTTGACCAGCTTGTCCGGGTCCACACCGGTCCAGAAGATGCTGCCATTCGTCGGCGAGCTGTAGTCGAAGCCGGTGTCGAGGAAATTCACGATGTCGGCGGCGAACTTCTTGCGCGCCTCCGGGCTGCCGCGGAAGTCCGCCGTGTAGCTGCCGGCCACCGGGGTCGCCACCGGACTGCCCCCGGTCCGCTGGCCGCCGGCCACGGCCAGCGCACGCCGCATCGCCGCCAGCTTGATCTGCTCGGCCATAGGCGCGTTGCGCAGGGCCTCCTCCACCTTCAGCGACAGCACCGGGTCGCGCATGACCCGGTCCTTGAACTGCTTCAGGCTCTCGTTCTGCTGCTTGGGGATGAAACGCGTGAAAAACTCGAAAACGTCGGTATTCACCTGGTGCGACCCCATGGGCTTGGCCGACGGCACATGGGCCCGGTACGGGGCCGGCTTGGCCAACGCAGTGAATTCGGGAGCGGGCGGCGGCAGGGGCATGGTGGGACCGTACGGAGGGGTTCGGTGGCGGGGCCGCGGCCATCCTAAGGCTATTGCATGCCCTATACACCCTTACCTTCGAACGGCCGGTACACGCATCCCCGACAATCGGGGTAATGGATTCCACGCACAACTTGAACGACCGGCGCATCGCCGCCGCCTGGGCCGACCTGCAGGCCTATGCCGACAGCGGCAACGCCCTGCAGGCCGACGCCTACCGCCTGGCCTTTGCCGACCCCGAATTCCTGGTCCGCCGCGAGACCCGCGGCATCCGCCTGCAGCTGGAAATGCTCAAGCCCGACCTGGAGCAGCAGGCCCGGGGCATCCACAACACGGTGGTGGTGTACGGCAGTGCCCGCTTCCTGCCGCCCGACGAGGCCGACGCCCTGCTGGCCACGGCCGAAGCCGCCGGTGATGCCGAGGCCATCGCCAGCGCCCGCCTGAAGGTGAAGAACGCCCACTACTACGAAGAGGCCCGCCTGTTCGCCCGGCTGGTGGCCACCGACAGCGAGGCGCGCCCGGTGGACGAACGTATCTATATCTGCACCGGCGGCGGCCCCGGCATCATGGAAGCGGCCAACCGCGGCGCCCACGAGGTCGGCGCGCTGACGGTGGGCCTGTCCATCGCCCTGCCGCACGAGCAGAGCGGCAACCGCTTCATCACGCCGGACCTGTCCTTCAAGTTCCACTACTTCGCGCTGCGCAAGATGCATTTCATGATGCGTGCCAAGGCGCTGGTGGCTTTCCCCGGCGGTTTCGGCACCCTCGACGAACTGTTCGAGGTGCTGACCCTGGTGCAGACCGGCAAGAGCAAACGGGTACCCATCGTGCTGTTCGGCCGCGACTACTGGACGCGGCTGATCAACTTCGACGTGCTGGTGGAAGAAGGCACCATCTCCGCGGCCGACCTGGCGCTGTTCCACATCACCGACGATCCGCAGGATGCCTGGGACAACATCCAGGCCTTCTACCGCCTGCAGGGTTAGGGCCTGTTAACCCTGTGCCGGCATCCCGGTAAGCGGGTCCAGCCTGGCGCGTATACGTCGTATCGCCACCTCGTGGCGCAGCGTTTGCCGCCCGCGCCCATAGGTTGCGGCCTGCCGGATCAGGCGCAGCTGCTCGCGCTGCAGCCGTGTCTTCAGGCGGCCTGCCCGGGCGCCGAAGGCCTTTGCCGTCGCCCTGCGGGCCTGGTAGCGCAGCACGGGCGCGCCCAGGCGAACCCATTCGTCGTCGCGGATCAGTTCGCGCTCCGGCACGAAGTAGGCCGCCAGCGCATGGAGGTAGGCGCCATTCTCGCGGGCAGCCACCCACCAGAAAAGCCCGGCCGCCACCACCACCGGCATGCCCTTGGCGACGAGCAGCAGGGCCATGCCGGCGTAGCCATCGCCGAAGAGATGCTCCAGCAGCGGCGAGTTCCAGGTGAAGTGCATGGCCCACGCCAGCGCGAAGCACAGGAAGGCGCAGGCGAGCCTCGTCCGCATCCGCCGCTCCGGGTGGAGCAGGAACCAGGCCACACCGAAGGACGCGATCGTCGTATAGGCCGCATGGGTCCACAGCCCGCCCAGCACGCCGCGCATCAGCAGATTGAGCAGCACCGGATACACCTGGTTCTCGAGCGGAAAGTGCATGGAGAGGTTGACGGTGTCGCTCAGGTTCTCGACCACCTGGAAACCCAGCCCCGCCATGGCACCGACGATGAGTACGGAAAGATGGGTCTGGAACTGGTTGCGGGCGACCAGCACCAGCAGCACGACACCGGCGAGTTTCAGGAACTCCTCGGTGGTCGGCCCCGCGAGCGCCGCGCCCCAGACGGCGGCAAACTCCGGCGACACCAGCTTGCCGCACAGGCTCTGGAACGCCACGTTGGCCGGAACGGCGAAGTAGACCGCCCCCAGCCCGCCCCAAGCAAACGCCAGGACAAAAGCCTCGGGAGGGTGCTGCTCCAGCAGATCCAGTGTCCGGAACGCCAGCACAAAAACCAGGGTGTAGAGCCCCCACGCCAGCAGCCCCAGCGACACGGTGACGGGAACCACACGGAAGCCCATGGCGAACATGTGGACGGTATAGAACAGGCCGTTGACGACCAAGGCGAGCAGCACCCAGAAGGCGGCGCGGCGCGGCTGGAAAAAGGAGTCGGTGCCCACCGGCCAGGCCGGATCGGCATCGAAGGCGTAGAGGTTCACGGCGCGGCCTCCAGGTCCATCGAATCCAGCATGTCCTGCGCCTCGGCCAGCGCATCGTCGAGCCCCTCGTTGGGGCCGTAGCAGTCGATCTGCACCAGCAGTCGGCGCTGCACGTCGACCACCTGCCAGAAGCGGCCGGCCAGGGTCGCACCGTAGTAGGCGAAGGTCTTTCCCTGCAGCCCCCAGGGGTTGAGGAAGCCGGACGGATCGCCATCGATACGCAGGCCCTGGCCGCGCTCCATGAGCCTCCGCTGCCGCGCTACCGGCCCCTGCGGCCCGCCCGCCCACGCAGCCGTCGTCACCAGAAACTTGTGGCTTCCCTTGAACAGCACCAGGGACTGGCCCGCCTTCGAGCGCGACACGTCCATCTGCCATGCGTCGGCGGGCACGAACCTGACGTGGCCGACGGCCACCGTCTGCCCGGCCGCCAGGGGCCGGTTGCCGGGGGTATGGCGGTCCCAGAGTGCCAGGCCACCCCCATAGGCGGCCATGGCGAGGAGTACCGCGAGTGCACCTGGCCAGGTGCGGTACGGTATGCGGCGTGACGGCTCGGGCATCCTGGCATCGTGCCACACGGTTGGCCCCACCCTCATGCCGGCGGCGCGTGCCCCCCGGCGTCGGCCTGCAGGCCCCGCACCGCAGGCGAGCCCATGCCCACCACCGCCCCGATGATCCAGAACACCCCCGCGATGCCGATGACGGTGCCCAGCGCCCCGAACACCACCGGTACCGCGACGCTGGAGGCGTTGACCACCATCACCCGCAGCCCCAGCGCCTCGCCATGGCGGGTGTGCGGCGTGATCTGGTGCAGCATGCTCATGATCATGGGCTGCACCGCGCCCAGGGCAAAACCCAGCAGCACCGAGCACAGGCCCATGGCGACGGGCGAATCCAGCAGCGGGTAGATGCAGAACAGCAGCGCCGTGGCCACCGTGGAGACGGTGATCACGTCGCGCTCGGTGGCCTTGGCGGCCACCAGCGGCAGGAAGATACGCACCGCCGTGGCCGCCACGGCGAAAGCGGCCAGGATGGTGCCGATGGCCGAGGCGCTCAGGCCGCGCTCGTGGCCCAGCAAGGGAATGACAAAGGAATGCACGTCCCAGCTCGACGACTGCAGCCAGTTGACGAACAGCAGGCGGCGGAACATGGGCGAGCGCAGCAGGTCCAGCGCGCTGGGCTTGGGGCCGGACGGCGCGGCAGGCGCGGCCTGCGGCAGCTCTTCCTGCGCACCGCGCACGAACAGCCAGCAGACCACCGGCAGCAGCGCCATCACCGCGAAGGTGATGCGGTAGTTGAACAGGCCACCCGCCACGCCACCGGCATGGTCGATGAGCAGTCCGGCCGCGAAAGGCCCGACGAAGTTGGCGATGGCTGGCGCCACCGACAGCCAGCTGAACACCTGCTTGAGCTGGTGCGCATCGGTCGCGGTGCGGCCTACGTGGCGCTGCAGGGCGATGGTGGTGATGCCGGTGCCGGCACCGGTGGCCAGCGCCGCCAGGCACATCACCGCGAAATGGGGGAACACCGCCGCCGCCGCGGTACCGACGCCCGCCACCACGACGGCGATGAGCATCGGCGCCTTGAGCCCATGGCGGTCGGCGTAGCGGCCGGCCGGCAGCGCCAGGAACACCTGGCTCAGCGCGAACAGCGCCAGCAACAGCCCCACCGCGGCTGCACCGTAGCCCTGCTGCAGGGCGAGCAAGGGCACGGCCAGGCGGGTGCCGGCCATGGTGGCATGCAAAAAGACTTGCGCCGGGATCAAGCGCAGCAGCTGGGTGGCCATCGTGTCGGTTGTCTCTGTCTCTTGTCTCGAAAACCCGCAGCCGCTGCCGTCCGGGTGGGGGGGTGTCGCTCAGGTATCGGGCAGCAGGCTTGCCGTCTCGCCGCTTTCGCCGCCGATGCGGCGGGGCAGCAGAGGGGGTGTCGGCGCCCCGTCCGGCAAACCGGCTTCGGGCAAGGCCACGTCCAGCGCCGCCGCGGAAAACGCCTTGGAGGGCTTCACGCCCAGTTGCTTGAGCATCTCGGCCTGCCGGATGGCGTTGCCGTTGCCGGACACGAAGCGCTTGAAGGCATCGTCGTAGGCGCCCTTGGCGGAGTCCAGCGATTTTCCGACCTTCTCCAGATCGCCGACAAAAGCCGCCAGCTTGTCGTACAGCTCGGCACCGCGTTTGGCAATGTCCTGCGCGTTGCGGCTCTGTGCCTCCTGGCGCCACAGGTGGGCCACGGTGCGCACCACGAACAGCAGGGTGGACGGGCTCACCAGCAGCACGTTGCGCTGCCAGGCGTCCATGAACAGCTGTTCATCGGCCGCCACCGCCAGCATGAAGGCGGGTTCGATCGGCACGAACATCAGCACGAAGTCGAGCGACTTCAGTGCATACAGGTTCTGGTAGCGTTTGCCCGACAGGCCGTCGATGTGCTGGCGGATGGAGGCCAGGTGGCGGCGCTGCGCGGCGGCGCGCAACTCGTCGGTCTCGGCGCGCACACATTCCTCGTAGGCGATGAGCGACACCTTGGCATCCACCACCAGCCGGCGTTCCTCCGGCAGGTGGATCACCACGTCGGGCTGCAGCCGGCGGCCCTCCTCGTTCACATGGCTTTGCTGCACGTGGTATTCGACCCCGCGGCGCAGGCCCGAGGCCTCCAGCACCCGCTCCAGGATCAGTTCGCCCCAGTTGCCCTGGGTCTTCGACGAACCCTTGAGCGCCTGCGTCAGGTTCTTGGCCTCGTCGCTCAGCACGCGGTTGAGATCCATCAGCTGGGTCACCTGCTGGGCCAGGGCCGAGCGCTGTTTGCCCTCGGCGTCGTAGAACAGCTCGACCTTGCCCTGGAAGTCCTGCAGCTTGAGCTTCAGCGGGTCCAGCAGCTGGCCCAGGTTGGCTTGGTTCTGTTCGGTGAAACGTTTGCTTTTCTCTTCGAGGATGTCGTTGGCCAGGCTCTTGAACTGGTTCGACAGAGCCGTCTCGGCGTTGCGCAGCAGGTCGAGTTTTTCCTGCGCCTGGGTGCGCTCGGCCTCCAGCAGTGTTTCGAGCTGGGCCACCCGTGCACGGGCGGCCGACAGCTCGGCCCCCTGCGCCTGCAGCCGTGCCGCGGCATCGGCCACTTCCTGCTGCAGCGGGCCGATACGTGCGGCACGCTCGGCGAACTGCGCCTTGTCATCGCGCGCCCCGTCCAGCGCTTCGCGCCACTGGTCGCCCTGCTGGCGCAGCGCACGCAGGTCGTCCAGCAACTGCTGGCGTTCGGCCTCCAGGCCGCGGGCGCGTTCCCGCGCGGTGGCAACCTCGGCCAGCCCCTCGGCGCGGGCCTGGGCCAGCGCCGCGTCGAGCCGGCTGGCCGCCTCGGCCGCCGCACCGCGGCGCGCCAGGAACCAGCCCAGCAGCACGCCGCAGGCCAGCACGGCCACACAGACCACCACCAGCCACAGCCCGGAGCCGCCCTCGCCTCCCGTCATGCGGCGGCCTTCGCCGGCAGCGTGTTGATGGGGGTGACGGGCCCCCTGCCGCCGAAGAAGGCGATCAGGTTGTCGGCCGCCAGTTCGGCCATGGCGCGGCGGGTGCCCACGGTGGCGCTGGCGATGTGCGGGGTCAGCACCACGTTGTCGCAGGCCAGCAGGCCGGGGTGCACCGTGGGTTCGCCCTCGAACACATCGAGGCCGGCGGCGGCGATGGTGCGCGCCTTCAGCGCCACGGCCAGCGCCGCGTCGTCCACGATACCGCCGCGGGCGATGTTGACCAGCGTGGCCGTGGGCTTCATCAGGGCGATCTCCGCCGCGCCTATCGTGTGGTGCGCCGCCGGGCTGTAGGGCAGCACCAGCACCAGGTGGTCGGCCGTCTTCAGCAGTTCTTCCTTGCCGACGTAGCGCGCCTTGCATTCGGCTTCGAGTGCGGGCGACAGGCGCGAACGGTTGTGGTAGACCACGTTCATGCCGAAGCCGTGTGCACCGCGTTTGGCAATGCCCTGGCCGATGCGGCCCATGCCCAGGATGCCCAGCGTGGCGCCGTTGATTTCCGAGCCGGCGAACATGTCGTAGCGCCAGCGTTTCCAGTCGCCGCGGCGCAGGAAATGCTCGCTCTCGGTGATGCGGCGCGCGGTCGCCATCAGCAGCGCAAAACCGAAGTCGGCGGTGGTCTCGGTCAGCACGTCGGGTGTGTTGGTGGCCTGCACACCACGCGCCGTCATGGCGTCGACGTCGAAGTTGTTGTAGCCCACGGCCATGTTGGCGCAGATACGCACACTCGGGCAGGCGTCGAGCAGTGCGGCATCTACCCGCACGCCGCCGTTGGCCAGGATGCCGTCCTTGCCCTTCAGGCGCGCGGTGAGTTCGGCCGCGCTCCAGTCGGCGTCTTCGGTATTGGTCTCGACCTCGAAGTGTTCGGACAGGCGCGCGATGGTCTCGGGAAAGATGGCGCGGGCGACGAGGATGGAAGGTTTTGTCGGCATAAAGTCTAGAACCAGATGAAGGTGGCGATGGCGAACAGGGGCAGCAGTACCGCGCAGGACCAGCCCATGTAGCCGAAGAAACCCGGCATGGCGATGCCCCGGTCTTCGGCAATGGATTTGACCATGAGGTTCGGTGCGTTGCCGATATAGGTGTTGGCGCCCATGAAGACGGCGCCCGCCGAGAGGGCGGCCAGGGTCGGGGCCAGCGTGGTCATCAGCGTACGGGCGTCGCCGCCCGCGGTGTTGAAGAAGACGAGGTAGGTCGGCGCATTGTCCAGGAAGGAGCTCAGCAGGCCGGTGGCCCAGAAGTACATGGCCGGGTCGGGCTGGCCGTCGGGCCGCGTCACCGCGGCGATGACCGCGCTGAACGGCCCCGCCGCGCCGGCCTTCAGCATGGCGATGACCGGAACTATGGTCAGGAAGATGCCGGCGAAGAGCTTGGCCACCTCGGCCATCGGCGCCCAGCCGAAGCGGTTGTCGGCATGCACCTGCGCCGGCGTGGTGGCCAGCGACAGCAGGGTGACCGCCACCAGCCCGGCGTCGCGCAGCACCGCGGCCAGGCTGAGGGGGGTGCCGTACACGTCGAACACCGGCGCGCTTTTCCAGAAGCCGCTCATCAGCACCAGCGCCACCACCACGACCAGCAGGCCGAAATTGGCCGCACCGTCGAAGCCCAGGCGCGGGTCGTCCGGCGTGGGATCGACCGGCACCACCCCTTCGTGCCGGTAGTAGTGGCGGTCCAGCAGGTAGAAGATGGCCAGCAGCGAGCCGACCAGGAACAGCGTCTCCGGCAGGATGTGCGACACGGTCCAGAAGAAGTCCACGCCCTGCAGGAAACCGAGGAACAGCGGCGGGTCGCCCAGCGGGGTGAGCGAGCCGCCGATGTTGGACACGATGAAGATGAAGAACACGATGACGTGCGCGCGGTGCCGGCGGTTGTCGTTGGCACGGATCAGCGGCCGCAGCAGCAGCATCGATGCGCCGGTGGTGCCCATGGCGCTGGCCAGTACCGCACCCACCGCCAGGATGCCGGTGTTGAGCCCCGGGCTGCCGTGCAGGTTGCCGCGCACGAAAATGCCGCCGGCCACGGTGTAGAGCGCCGTCAGCAGCACGATGAAGGGGATGTACTCGCCCAGCAGCGCATGCACGAGGTCGTGCGCCGCCGCGCCGGGCCCGAAGACGGCGGCATAGGGCACCAGGAACAGCAAGGCCCAGGCGGCGGCTATTTTGCCGAAGTGGTGGTGCCAGAAAGCCGGCGCGGCCAGCGGCCACAGCGCGATGCACAGCAGCAGGCCCGCGAAGGGCAGGCCCCACAGCACCGACAGGGTGGCCCCATCGACCACGGCGGCGGTGTTCACGCAGCGGGTCCCGACGGGATCTCGAACACCTGGCGCAGGTAGGCCAGGTATTTCTCGTCATCGCACATGTTCTTCGACGGGGTGTCCGACAGCTTGGCCACCGGCTGGCCGTTGCAGCGCACCATCTTGATGACGATCTGCAGCGGCACGTGGGCCGGCGGGTCGCCCAGGTCGTTGGTGAGGTTGGTGCCGATGCCAAAGGCCAGCCGGCAGCGGCCGGCGAACTGGCGGTACAGCGCGATGGTGCGCGGCACGGTCAGGCCGTCGCTGAAGATCAGCACCTTGGTCTGCGGGTCGACCCGGTTGTCGGTGTAGTGGCCCAGCATGCGTTCGCCCCACTGGAACGGGTCGCCGCTGTCGTGGCGCGCGCCGTCGAACAGCTTGCAGAAGTACATGTCGAAGTCGCGCAGGAAGGCGCTCATGCCGTACACGTCCGACAAGGCGATGCCCAGGTCGCCCCGGTACTCCTTGGCCCAGGTCTCGAAACCGAAGACCTGGCTGTCGCGCAGCCGCGGGCCCAGTGCCTGGCAGGCCTGCAGGTACTCGTGCGCCATGGTGCCCAGCGGCGTCAGGCCGAGTTTCATGGCAAACAGCACGTTGCTGGTGCCGGCGAACTGGCCGTCCTCGCCCGTGCCCAGGCGGCTGGCCAGCACCCGCAGCACCTCTTCGTGCCAGGACTTGCTGAAGCGCCGGCGCGTGCCGTAGTCGGCGATCTTCAGCGCCGCCAGGCCCTCGCCCTGCAGCTGGCCGATCTTGGTGTCGAGCCGCTGGCGGCCGCCGATGAAGTCGGGCATGCGCTGGGTGTTGCGGAAGAACACCTCGTTGACGATGGCCAGCACCGGGATCTCGAACAGGATGGTGTGCAGCCACGGCCCCTGGATGGCGATGTCGATCTCGCCCGAGGGCAGCGGCGTGACGGTGATGTTCTTCTCGTTGAGGCGGAACAGGCCCAGGAAGTCGACGAAGTCGCTCTTGATGAAACGCATGGAGCGCAGGTAGGCCAGCTCGCCCTCGTGGAAACGCAGGGTGCACAGCGAACGGATCTCGTCGCGGATCTCGTCGGCGAAGGGGGCCAGGTCCAGGCCCGGCATGCCGGCGTTGCGGCACTTGAAGCGGTATTCGACATGCGCCCCCGGGAATTGGTGCAACACCACCTGCATCATGGTGAACTTGTACAGGTCGGTGTCGAGCAGGCTGGTGATGATCATGGCGGTGCGGCCGCCTGCTGGCAGGGCGCGGGAGGCGCCGCACAGGGGCAGCCGCGATTTTGACATCTGCGGGTGTTACCGTCCTCCGGTGCCAGTTTTACACTTTTTGCTGCACCGCAACAAAAAGCGCTTGCAATTGGTGCGCAGGCCTTTATACTTCGTCCATGCTGCACTGCAACATAAACGCGGCGCAGCAGCAAGGGCATGGTTTGCCCTCACCTTTTACCACCCTTCAAGGAGTCTCCCATGTCCCTCACCGCTGACCAATTGCTCGCCGCCCACAAAGCCAACGTCGAAACCCTGTTCGGCCTGACCGCCAAGGCTTTCGAAGGCCTCGAAAAGCTCGTCGAGCTGAACCTGACCGCCTCGCGCGCCGCCCTGGCCGACGCCGCCGACCAGACCAAGGCGCTGCTGAGCGTCAAGGACGCACAGGAACTGATCGCCCTGCAAGCCGGCGCGCTGCAGCCCATCGCCGAAAAGACCGCCGCCTACAGCCGCCACCTGTACGACATCGCCCAGGGCACCGGCGCCGAATTCGGCAAGGCTGTCGAAGGCAAGACCGCTGAAACGCAAAAGGCCTTCGCCGGCATCGTCGATGCCGCTTCCCGCAACGCACCCGCCGGTTCCGAAACCGCCGTGGCCGTGATGAAGAGCGCCGTGGCTGCTGCCAACAACGCCTTCGAATCCGTGCAGAAGGCCGTCAAGCAGGCTTCCGACGTGGCCGAAGCCAACTACAGCGCCCTGTCCGCCAGCGCCCTGAACGCCGCTTCGCGCACCAGCGCCGCCGCGACCCGCAAGACCACCGCCAAGTAAGCCCCGGCACCCGCCAGGGTGCTGCGGTGAACTGACGACGAAGCCCGGCAATGCCGGGCTTTTTTGCGTCCGCAGCGTGCCCAGGGCTCCACCGGGAGGCCGCCGCCTAGAATGCCGCCATGACCACCCACGACGCCAGCGCCGACGCCTCCCTCCCCGACGGCGCTCCGGCGCCAGGCGAAGCCGCGGGGCTGGCCGATAGCGTGGCCGTGCCGGCCGACCTGGCGGCGCTGTACCTCGGCATGCCGCCCGCGCAGTTCGACGAACTGTGCCGGCCGGCCCGGCCCGCCGACGGCAAACGGGGCGGCGGTGCGGGTGGCGCTGGCGGCCGCGCGGCCATCCAGGCCGCACCGGCCGCGGCAAAGCAGGCCCCGCACTACACGCTGGGCGAACTGCGCGCCTACGAAAACAGATTCCGCAACAAGGCCCACAGCACGGCCGCCGCCACACCCGACAGCGGCCTGCACGGCTGGGTCACCGCCAAGCGGCCCTTCTTCGCCGAGCTGGAGGCGCGCGAACCGCGTGGCCGCCGCACCCTGCTGGGCAATGCCTGGGACAAGGCCGGCCCCCTCTGGCAGGAACGTTTCGCGGCGCTGGCGGGCAAGAAGATCCGCTTCACCTGGGCCACGCCGGCCGAAGCAGCGGCCAGCCGCTGGGCCGACCTGGCCGAACACCAGGCCTTCGCCGACCAGGGCCTGGCCCTGCTGCGTGCCGCCATCGCGGGCACCGAGGCGGCGCTGGCCGCCACCGCCGCGGGCATGGCGGCCGGCACCGCACCGGCAGCCTGAGGCCCTGCGCCATGGACATCGCAGGCAAGGTCTTTATCGTCACTGGCGGCGCCTCGGGCCTGGGCGAAGGCACGGCACGTATGCTGGCGCAGCAGGGTGGCCGGGTGGTCATCGCCGATGTCCAGCAGGCCCAGGGCGAAGCCCTGGCGGCCGAGATCGGCGGCGCCTTTGTGCGCTGCGACGTGACGCAGGAGGCCGATGGCCAGGCGGTGGTGGAGCGGGCCGTGGCCCTGGGCCGCCTGTCGGGCCTGGTCAACTGCGCCGGCATCGCCCCCGCGGAAAAAACCGTGGGCCGCAACGGCGCCCACAGCCTGGCCACCTTCAGCAAGGCCGTCACCATCAACCTGGTCGGCAGCTTCAACATGATCCGGCTGGCCGCCGCGGCCATGGCGGCCAACCCACCCGAAGCGTCGGGCGAACGCGGTGTGCTGGTCTCCACCGCCTCGGTCGCGGCCTACGACGGGCAGATGGGCCAGGCGGCCTACAGCGCCTCGAAGGGCGGCATCGTCGGCATGACGCTGCCCATCGCCCGCGACCTGGCGTCCCTGGGCATCCGCAACATGGCGATCGCGCCGGGTATCTTCGGCACACCCATGGTCTTCGGCATGCCGCAGGCAGTGCAGGACGCGCTGGCGGCGAGTGTGCCCTTCCCCTCCCGGCTGGGCACGCCGGCCGACTACGCGCGGCTGGTGCGGCACATCTTCGAGAACGAGATGCTCAACGGCGAAGTGATCCGGCTCGACGGGGCCATCCGCATGCCACCGCGCTGACACCACGCCGAGAAAAGGCAAGTCGTCCGACCTAGCGTCCCCGTCGGGTACCGCTTGCGCGCGATACTCGATATTTGTGCGGTGCCCCGGCGCGCCGTCTGGAAGCGAACGTTGCAGCGAACCGGCCCCACCAGCGAAGACACCACCCTGAAGGCACTGATGTGCATTGTCGGCATGAGTTTTTTCATGCAGACGCTCGACACGACCATCGTCAACACCGCCCTGCCCTCGATGGCGCAGGGCCTGCACGAAAGCCCGCTGGCCATGCAGCCGGTGGTGGTGGCCTATACGCTGACCATGGCCATGCTGACGCCCGCCTCGGGCTGGGTGGCCGACCGCTTCGGCCTGCGCAAGACCTTCTTTGTCACCATCCTGCTGTTCGTGCTGGGTTCGGCCTGGTGCGCCAGCGCGCAGTCGCTGCAGCAGCTGGTGGCGGCGCGGGTGCTGCAGGGCATCGGCGGCTCCATGCTGCTGCCGCTCGGCCGGCTGACCCTGCTCAAGAGTGTTCCGACCGAACGCTACATCGCCGCCCTCGCGGCCACCAGCATCGCCGGGCAGTTCGGCCAGCTGATCGGGCCGACGCTGGGCGGCGCGCTCTCGCAGTGGGTCACCTGGCACTGGATCTTCCTGATCAACCTGCCGATCGGCGTGGTCGGCCTGTGGGCGGTGCAGCGCTTCGTGCCGGACAAGCGTGTGCACGACGTGGGCCGCTTCGACTTCCTGGGTTTCGCGCTGCTCTCGACCTGCATGGTGGCGTTCTCGCTGGCGCTCGACGTGCCGGTGACAGCGCACCGCGGTGCCTGGGCGGTCGGCCTGCTGGGCGCCAGCGTGCTGACGGCCCTGGTCTACATCCCGCATGCGCGGCGCCGGCCGATGCCGCTGTTCCGGCTGGGGCTGTTCCGCGAGCCCAACTTCACCCCCGGCCTGATCGGCAACCTGATCTCGCGCCTGGGCAGCGCCGCCGTGCCCTTCCTGCTGCCGCTGCTGATGCAGCTGCAGATGGGCTACACCCCGCTGTATTCGGGCCTGATGATGGTGCCCGCGGCCCTCAGCGGCCTGATGGCGAAATCCTGGGTGGGCCGCCTGGTCGGCCGTTACGGCTTCGACAAGTTCCTGCTGGTCAACACCCTGGTGGTCGGCGGCTCGATCGTGTCGTTCGCGCTGATCTCGCCGCAGTGGCCGCTGTGGATCCAGATCGTGCAGCTGATGGTGTTCGGCGCGGCCAACTCCATGCAGTTCGCGGCCATGAACGCGGTCACCCTGGGCGGGCTGCCCCGGGCCGACGCGGGCAGCGGCAACAGCCTGTTCTCGATGGCGCAGATGCTGGCCATGGGCCTGGGCGTGACCGTCGGCGGCGGCCTGCTCAACCTGTTCTCGGCCAGCATGGCCACCGGCACCGCCTTCCGCCTCACCTTCGTCACCGTGGGCGTGATCACGCTGCTGTCGGCCGCCGTGTTCCGCTCGATCCAGGACGTGCGGCCGCATGCCCGGCCCGCGACCACCACCGCGCCCGTGCGGCCGGGCGCCGCGGCGCGCTGAGACAACACCGGCGCTGATGCGCTGAACACATCAATCAGCGCGATATTCGCACTTTACACGCGACGCCTTTGCTGCGATCTTGCGTCCAGCGCCTGCTGCCTGCACGGCAGAGCGCCGGACACAAGGAGACACCGTGAACCTCAAGAAGACGCTGGCGCTGCTGGCGTGCGCCCTGCCGCTCGCCGCGGCAGCCCAGGCCCCGGGCTACCCCAGCAAGCCGATCCGCATGGTCGTGCCCTACGTCGCCGGCGGCGCCGCCGACATCACCGCCCGGGTGGTGGGGCAGAAGATGTCCGAGTCCATGGGCGTGCCGGTGCTCATCGACAACCGCGCCGGTGCCAACGGCAACATCGGCACCGACATGGTGGCCAAGGCCGCGCCCGACGGCTACACCGTGCTGCTGGTGGCCAGCGGGCCTATCGTGGTCAACCCCTCGCTGTACGGCAAGCTGCCCTACGACCCGGTGAAAGACCTGGCGCCGGTGAGCCAGATCGCCAGCTACCAGTACGCCTTGATCGTGCCCGCCAAATCGCCCTTCCACAGCGTGGCCGACATCGTGCAGGCGGCCAAGGCCCAGCCCGACAGCCTGAGCTACGGCTCGACCGGCATCGGCGGCGGCGGCCACCTGGCGGGCGAACTCTTCGGCGTGCTGACCGGCACCCACTCCATCCATGTACCGTACAAGGGTGCCGCCCCGGCGCTGGCCGACCTGCTGGCGGGCCAGCTCTCGTTCATCTTCGACACCGTGGTCACCACCGCGCCGCAGCTCGCCGCCGGCAAGGTGCGGGCGTTTGCCGTGTCCGGCCCGAAACGCGCCGGCGCCCTGCCCCAGCTGCCGACCATGGCCGAGCTGGGCTACCAGGGTTTCGACATTACCCAGTTCCAGGGCCTGCTGGTGCCGGCGAAGACCGACAAGGCCATCGTCGAGCGCCTGCATGCCGAGGTGGTCAAGGCGCTGCAGCAGCCCGACGTCATCCGGCGCCTGGGCACCGAGGGCGGCAACGAGCTGGTCGGCGGCACGCCGGCCGAGTTCGCCCGGCAGATCACGTCCGACCTGGCGCTGTACGCAAAACTCATCAAGTCCGCCCACGTCAAGGCGGAGTAGAAAAGGACTATTCATCCATGTACACACTCGACGTACTCGTGCAGGGCTTTCCCGGCCGCGCGGTCTGCCACGGCGGCCTGGGCTGGAGCACCGTGGCCCTGCTGCGCGGCGCGGGCCGCACCATCCTCATCGACGTGGGCGCCTTCGGCGTGCGCAAGGAACTGGCCAAACAGCTCAAGGCCCATGGCGTGGCGCCGGACGACGTGACCGACGTGGTGCTGACCCACGCGCACTACGACCATGCGGTGAACTTCACCCTGTTCCCCGCCGCCACCGTGTGGATCGGTGCCGACGAGCTGGCCTGGGCCGAAGCCCAGCCGCCGGGCTTCAACCCCCTGCCCGAACTCTACGTACACGAACTGGCCACCGCCAGCCGGGTACGGCGCATCCAGGCCGGTGATGAATTCCTGCCCGGCCTGTTTGCGCTGGCGGCGCCGGGACACACACCGGGGCATTTGATCTTCCACCTGAAGGGCGACAACACCCCGCCGGTGGTCTTCACCGGCGACGCGGCCAAGAACCGCGCCGAACTCATGTCCGGCGCAGTGGCCGACAGCGGCGACCACGCCGACAGCAAGCGCAGCCTGGAGGTGATCTGGAACTGCTGGAAGGCCGCCCCCGGCACCGTGCTGGTACCGGGCCACGACCTGAGCATGCGGCTGGATGCCCATGGCAAGCCCGAGTACATCGGCGAACGCAAGGCGGCCATCGCGGCCTGGTTCACCGAAAGCCTGGAGCACATGACCACCATCGACCTGTGCGGGCCGGGCGCCGCGGCGGGAATGTTCACCTCGCGCATCGCAGCATAGGCCGCCGCCGGCGGCTCGGCCATCAGCCAGCGGCCAAGGCCGCGTACTGGAGCAGCAATTCAGCCCGCAGCCAAGGCCGCGTACTTGTGCAGCAGTCCCAGCGTCGTCGCATCCAGCACCACGCCGGCCTCGCGCTGGCGGCGCATCTTGCCCAGCTCGATCTCGCCGGGCACGATGACCGGCTTGCCGGCCTCGGCCGGCGCGCTGGCGTGCAGGATGTTGGCGAAGTCGGCCATGCGGTCAGCCAGCCATTTTGTGGAACCCAGCTTCGTGGTGTCGAGCAGGATGAAGAAGTGCCCCAGGTTCTGCGGTTCGTCCGGTGCGTCGACCCAGGACTTGACGTGGGTGAGGTAGGCCGCGTCGGACAGCAGGCCGGCGAACATGTCCACCAGCAGCGCCAGGCCGTAGCCCTTGTGGCCGCCGATGGGCAGCAGGAAGCCATCGAGCGCGGCGGCCGGGTCGGTGGTGGGGCGGCCGCCCTTGTCGGTGGCCCAGGTGTCGGGGATGGCCTCGCCGCGCTTGAAGGCGTTGCGGATCTTGGCACGCGCCACCACACTCATCGCCATGTCGAGCAGGAAGGGGTCGCCACCCGGGTGCGGCACACCGAAACCCAGCGGGCTGTTGCCCAGGCGTGCATCGCTGCCACCCCAGGGCGCGATGGTCGTGGTGGCGTTGCTACCGATGATGCTGGCGAAACCCGCCTCGGCCGCGATCAGCGAATAGGGCGAGATCGGCCCGAAGTGGTTGCTGCCGCGCGCCAGCGCCACCCCCACACCGTACTTGCGTGCGGCCTCCATGGCAGCGTCGAGCGCGTACAGGCCCACCAGCGGGCCGACGCCGTTGTCGCCATCGACCTTGACCAGGGCCGGCGCCACGCTTTCGGCCGACAGGTTCGGCTGTTGCTTGATGCCCCCACTGATAAGCCGCTCGCCGTAGGACTCGACACGGCTCAGGCCGTGGGTGGACAGGCCGAACAAGTCGGCCATGACCAGGATCTTCGCCACCCGGGCGGCGTCGGCCGGACGCAGGCCCAGGCCCTGGAAGGCCCGGCTGCCGAGGTCGAGCAGTTCGGTTTCGGAGAGGGGGCGGGTGGCATCGGTACGGGTCGTCATGGTGCTTGTCTCGGTTACAGGAGAAGAAAGGCCGGGGAAAGGAACGATGGTTGCCGAAGGGCATTTGCCGGTAAAGTGCAATTATCTGAATGATTCACGCGTACGGAACATGAATTTCGACCTGGCCGACCTGCGCGCCTTCCTGGCGGTGGCCGACCACGGCACCTTCCGTGCGGCGGCGGAGAACCTGCACCTGTCCCAGTCGGCCGTGTCGCGGCGGGTGGACAAGCTCGAAGAGGCGCTGGGGGTGGAACTGTTCGCACGCTCGACCCGGCGGGTGGAACTGACCACCGTGGGCCGCACCTTCGTGCACAAGGCGCGCAGCGTGCTCAACGAGCTGGAAAGCGCCCTGCTGGGCATCAGCGACGTGGCCGAGCGTATGTCGGGCGAGGTGACCATTGCCTGCGTGCCCTCGGCCGTGGGCTATTTTTTGCCTTCGGTGATCCGCGAATACCACCGCCTGTACCCGCGTATCCGCGTGCGGCTGATCGACGAATCCTCGGCCGACCTGCTGCTGGCCGTGGCCAACGGCGACGCCGATTTCGGTGTGACCTACATCGGCACGCAGGAGCCCGACATCGAGTTCGAACCGCTGCTGGAAGAACGTTTTGTGGTGGCCTGCCCCAGCGGCCATCCCTTGGCCAAACGCAAGAAACTCACCTGGGCCGACCTGGCCCAGGGCGAATACATCTCGCTGGCCCAGGGCAGCGGCAACCGCTTCCTGATCGACCAGGCGCTGGCGCAGGTGGACCCCAAACCCTCGTGGTTCTGCGAGGTGCGGCACGTGCCGGCGCTGGTGAGCCTGGTGGAGGCCGGCCTGGGCCTGGGGGTGGTGCCCAGCCTGGCGATGCCGCCGCAGGGCCATTCCAGCCTGGTGAGCATCCCGCTGGAAGAACCGCGGGTGAGCCGCATGATCGGCGTGATCCGCCGCCGCGGCCGGGCGTTGCGGCCGGCGGCCCAGCTGTTCACCGAACTGCTGCTGCAGCTCAAGGGTGCGCGGCCGCAGGACCAGAGCAGGCCCTGAGGCCTACCGCCGTCGTTTGCCGATCCACGCACCCAGCGCATGGGCAGCCTTGCCGAGCGCGCTCGACGCCGGCTGCAATTGCCGGTATTCGTCGTGCAGGCCGCTGCGCTGCCCGCTGTCCAGCGCCGCGCCGGGCAGGGCCAGCAGGGCCTGGTAGGCCTCGGCCTGCCGTTGCGGCTGGCCGGCCTTGCCGTAGCTGCGGGCCAGGCCGATACGGGCCTTGACGACCTCCGCGGCAATGGCCTCGTCGCCGTCGGCGCCGCAGGCCGCCAGCAGCGCCTCGTAGCAGGCCACGGCGTCGGAGAAACGGCCCACGCCGCGCAGCCGGAAACCGCGGTTGGCCGCGGACTTGGCGCCTTCCAGGCGCAGCCGGGGTTCCGCTGCGTGCAGGCAGTCGTCCATCACCTCCTGGTAGAGCGCCAGTGCGCGCTCCAGGTCGGTGTCGGTCAGCACGATGGCCTGGCAGAAACGTGCGCTGGCGACCCGCCGGCGCAGTTCCGGCACGTTCGAGCTTCTCCAGCGCGCGATGATGGCCTCGTAGGTCTGCCGCTCCTCGTCGTGGCGGCCCAGCCGGTCGAGCTGCACCGCCCGGTTGGCCATGGCCAGCGCCACATCCTTCTCGAAGGTGATCGACAACTCGCCGCCGTAGCGCGCGATGGCCTCGTCGTTCACCGCCAGCGCGGCCTCGCGCTGGGCCAGCTGGCCCAGGCTGTAGGCCTTGCGCACCATCGTGTCCAGGCACTGGCGGCGCAGCTCGGGGTGCAGCGATTCGACGTAGCGGGCCAGCACCCCGTCGTACACGGCGATGGCCTGGCGGTGGTCGCCCTTTTCCCCCAGCAGGCGGCCGCGCTCGATGGTGGCGGTGAGGGCGTCGCGCTCGGCCAGCGGCAGGTCTTCGTACTGCTCGCCGTAGTTCACCGTCAGGCCTTGGCGCTGCATGCGGTTGAGGCAGGTCAGGCGGCTGGCCGCCGCACGGGCCAGCGTGTCGCGCATGGTGGTGCTGGTGGCATGGGTGAAACGCGCGATCAGGGTGTCGTACACCACCAGCGCATCGGCCGCGCGGTCCAGCAGCATCATCAGCAGAAAGCCCTTGTTCAGCAGCGCATTGGCGGTGAGTTTCTCGATGGCCGGAGTGGTGTCGGCCGCGAAACCTTGCAGGTAGCGGTCGTAGCTGGCCAGCGCTTGCGCCAGGTGCAGGCGTTCGCGCTGGTGGACCGCCAGCTGGTAGCAGGCGTTGGCGGCGATGGCGCGGATGGCGGCCGACGGGTCGGCGGCACAACGCTGGCCGAGGGTGTCGACCGCCGCGGCGTACTGCCGCTCGGCCTCGGTGGTGACCACCTCGATGGGCGCGCCGGAAGCGTCCTTGCCGCCCTGCTCGGCATGCGCGGGCGGCGTGCACCGCTGCCAGATGTCGGCCCGCAGGTCCATGGCACGCGCCAGGGCCTGGCGCACCGGCGCGGCGTCGGCCTTGTCCGTGGCAACTGCCGCGCCCTGCAGCAGTTTGTCCAGCACCGCCAGAGCTTCGTCGTCGCGGCCGGCACCGGCCAGGATACGGCCGCGCTCCAGGCCTCCGGCCGCGACCGCCAGCCGGAGGGCCGGATCGGTGGAGGCGTGCCAGCGCCGGTCCAGCGCGTCGAGTGTGGCCAGCGCGTCGTCCGGACGCTCCAGCGCACCTTCGGCCCAGGCCTTGAGCTGCAGGGTACGCGCCAGCAGGGGCTGCAGCAGCGTTGCCTGCAGTTCCAGGCCGGGGCCGAAACGGTCGAGCACGGCCTGGTAGCCGGCCAGTTCACCGGCCGGGTGGTTCCAGGCGGAGAGTTTGCCGAGCAGGGCGTCGAGCACCTCCTTGACCACCCGCACGTCGGTATGGCCGGCGTAGCGGTCCCACTGCCCGTCGGTCACGGCATCGGCCTGCGCACGGAGGGTGGCGGCACTGCTTTCGGCATCGTCGTCGGCTTCCTCGTCCTCCTCTTCCTCGTCGGCCTGCGCGCGCAGCGCCTGTGCCTTCAGCCGCAGCGCCTGGTTGACACAGACCAGCACGGTGGCATCGCCGCTGTCGGCGTGGCTGGCCGCTACCGCATCGCAGGCCGCGAGCAAGGCCGTCCGGCGATCGGGGTCACCGCCCTCCCCGCCTTCCTCGTCTCCGCCACCTTGCCACCAGAACACCAGGTCGGTTTGCGCCAGCGCCAGGGTCTGTCGGGTGCCCGGATGCGGTTCGCCGTGGATCTCGCCCACCAGCGCCTGCAGACAGGCCAGGGCCTCGTCGCGGCGACCCAGGTCGCGCAGCAGCCGTGCCTGGGCATGCTGGGCATCGGCAGCCAGCTCGCGCAGGCGCGGGTCGGCGCAACGAAATAGATCGGTGTGCAGGGAGGCGAAGTCCTTCAGCGCTTCGTCGTCGTAGTCCAGTTGCGACAGCAGCCGGGCCCGCCACAGGCGGATGCGGGCGACGAGCACCTGCGTCTCAGGCCAGTCGTCGAGGCCGAAGTGCTCGGCCAGGGCCTGGCAGCGGCGCACCATGTCCACCCGCGCGAAGGTCGCCCCCATGCCCGCGCGCAGCTCGGCCTCGTGCAGGCCGGCAGCCGCTACCCACTGGCGCAGCGGCAGGGCCTGGGCAGTGGCGAAGCGCCGTTGTACATCCTGCACCGCTGCCACGGCGGCGTCGGGCGACCCCAGTGCGGCCAGGGCCCGGGCTTTTTCGCACAGGGCGCGCGCGAGCCAGGGCCAGGCAACGGGATCGGCGGTCTCGGGACGCACGGGGTCCGCGGACGGCGGGAGCACGGGCGTGGCGGCGGCGGGCTGGAAATGCCCGGCCAGCGCATCGGCCGCAGCGGCGACCTCGGTGTGGCGGCCGAGTGCCCGCAGGGTCTCCATCTGGCGGAACCAGGCCGACGCCAGGTGCTCCTGCAAGTCGTGCGACGCGGTGTCGATCGGCCGTGTCAGCGGCACGAGGCGCGCGATGACCTGTTCGGCTTCGGCCAGGGCATTGCCGGCAGGGGCTTCGGAGTGCATGCAAAAAGTCTACGGCCGCTCCGCCACCCGGCCGTATCAGGTGGTTAGCGCGCTCAGTCCTCCTCGCCGAGCGCCTCGCGGATCGCCAGGGTGGTGTTGAGCGCATGCTCGGCCACCGCGGCCACGTTGCCGGCGATGACCGACAGCGAGTAGGTGCCCGAGACGATGCCGCGGTACCAGATCTCGGCGGCCTGCATGTCGGGCGACATGCCCTCGACCGCACCGACCATGCAGTCGACCACCGAGCCGAGGCCCGCGTCGGTGTACAGCTCTTCCGACTCGAAGCTGACACGGTATTCGTAGAACCCGGCCCGGCTTCCTTCGACCTCGATACGCACGATCATGTCGGGCTCCAGAAAAAACAAGCGGCTATTCTGGCGCATCGCAACCGGCGCACGGCGGCGCACGGCGGAACACGGCATGCCGTGTGCTGCACGGGATGCCCGAAAGATCTACCATTGCCGTGATAACTACCCGGGACACACCATGCCAGTTGCACCGCGCGGGGTACGCGCCATCGTTTTCGACACTTTCGGCACCGTCGTCGACTGGCGCAAGAGCATCGCCGAGGACCTCAGCGCCTGGGGCGCCGCCCAGGGCCTGTCGGCCGACTGGACCGGGCTGGCCGACCTGTGGCGCAGCCGCTACGACCCGCAGAAAGACCGGGTGCGCCTGGGCCAGATTCCGTGGACCAACCTCGACGACCTGCACTATGCCGCGCTGTGCGAGATCCTGCCCGGCATGGGCCTGGGCCACCTCACCGAAGCGCAGCGCTGGCACATCACCTACGTATGGCGTCGGCTGTACGGGTGGCCCGACGCGGTGGCGGGGCTCACGCGGCTCAAGCCGAAATTCATCCTCGGCCCACTCTCCAACGGCAACATCGCGCTGCTGGTCAACATGGCCAAGTACGCCGGCCTGCCCTGGGACTGCATCTTCTCGGCCGAGCATTTCGAGCACTACAAACCGCACCCCGACACCTACCTGGGTGTGTGCCGCCAGCTGCGGCTGGAGCCCGCCCAGGTGATGATGTGCGCCGCCCACAACAACGACCTGCGCGCGGCGCGGGCGCAGGGCCTGGCCACCGGCTACATCGCGCGCCCCACCGAGTACGGCCCGCGCCAGGCCAAGGACCTGCGTGCAGAGGAAGACTGGGACGTGATCGCCACCGACCTGGAAGACTTCGCCGGACAGATGGGCGCCTGACAGGCGGCCGCTGCACGGCGTCGCGGTCTTGCTCTACGCGTCGGTTTCGTCCGCCGGGGCTGGGCGGGCACCGCCTTTTTTGCCGTCCTTGCGCGCCGCCTTCTTGGCCAACCGCTCGGCGTCGAGCCGTTCGCCCTCGGCCGACCAGGCCGCGAATGCTTCCGGCGTCTCCAGCGTGATGCGGCCCAGCGTGGCGCTGCGGAATTCCTGGATCACGATCTCGGCGGCCTTCTGCAGGTTGATGCGGCCCTTGCCCTGCAGCGCGCCGCGCTGGCGGCCGACGGTCTCCAGCAGTTCCTCGTCGTGCAGCGCGGCGATCTGCGCCAGATCGCCGGGTAGTCTGAAGCGGGCCTGCAGCAGCGCGGCATAAGGCTGCTTGACGGCGTGCAGGAACTCCAGTGCCACCTCTTCCTCGTCGTAGGCATTGCGGCCCACCGCGCCGCCGGCCGCCAGGTTGAAGCCGACCTGCGCCACGGTGATGCGCGGCCACAGCATGCCGGGCGTGTCCCACAAATAGAAGTCGTCGGCCAGCACGATGCGCTGTTCGAGTTTGGTGATGCCGGCCTCGTCGCCGGTCTTGGCCTTGCGTGCGCCGGTCAGGGTGTTGATGAGGGTGGACTTGCCGACGTTGGGCACCCCGCAGACCAGCACCCGCATGGGTTTGGCCATGCCGCCGCGCAGCGGGGCCAGCAGGTGGCAGGTGTCGATGATCTGCCGGGCCGGCGCGGCCACGGTGGCGTCGAGCGCGATGGCGCGGGTGTCGGGCCGCGTGTTGTAGTGCTCCAGCCACAAGGCGGTGCGGGCCGGGTCGGCCACGTCCTGCTTGTTGAGCACCTTGAGCGAGGGGCGGTGCCCCGTCAGCTCGGCCAGCAGCGGGTTGGCGCTGGAGCCGGGCATACGGGCGTCGAGGATCTCGATCACCACGTCGATGTCCTTGACCCGCTCGCCGATGGCCTTGCGGGTGAGGTGCATGTGACCGGGGAACCACTGGATGGCCATGTGCTGCAAACCTTCTGATGCGGGGCCATGGTGCCGCACATACCGTGGCGGCCCAAAAGCAGGAAAGCCCCTGCAACTCAAAGCAATTGCAAGGGCCTCTGACTGGCGGAGCGGACGGGACTCGAACCCGCAACCCCCGGCGTGACAAAGCCGGCCCCAAAACCCACCATTGGTGCCGGCTCGCGGCCGATTATATATTCCAAAAAAATAGGACCCTTCAGGTACCGTGGCCAAGGCGAACATCAAGCCGCAATAGTGGTACGGCCATGGCTGCCGCCGGTCCGGCAAGCGGACCTGGCAGCACGACACGGTTCAGCCACGCGATGGACTACCGTCACGAAACAAGGGGCGTACCTTGCGCGACCTGTACCGCCAGACCCCATCGGGCTCCTGCAGCACGATCTCGTGCACCGCCGCAACCATGGTGGCCGGCAGCGAGGGTCGTACCGGTTCCCCGTCGGCCGCGAAGAGGCTCAGGTAATAGTGGCAGTGCGCCTCGCCTTCCGGCTCGACCGTGATGCGGAAGTTCTGCATCAGGTGCAGGGACACCCGGGCCGGGCGCGCCTGCCGCCCTCCGTAGAACTGCTCGATGGCCGCGCGCCCGTGGTACTCACGTGCACTCGTGCCGAAGACGGCATCGTCCGTGTAGTAGCTGGGCGCCCGCGTGCCGCCGTTCATGTCGACCTCATGCCAATAGTCGATGGCAAGCGCTTCGAGTTGCTGGCGCAAGGCCAGGGTGCTGCTGTCGAGCATCAGGATTCCTCGTCGATTGTGGAGGCCAGGTGGGATGGGCCAAGTCTAGGCAGCGGTTCCGCGCCGGGCCCACACCGCGTAGGAATGTTTCGCGCAGCGAAATCGAATGGCGGCCGCCTTGCTGCGCGCAGTAGCGGCGTATATCGTTTGATCCGGACCAGGCAAACCCTCGCCTCGTCCATCGCCACCGAATAAGCATGACCGCACAAGAAAAACTGCAGATAGCCGCGGAAATCGCGGACCTGAACGTCGAATACTGGTACGACGTGGACCGGCGGAACGGCGCCGGCGCCCACGGGTTCTACACCGAGGACGGCGTGTTCACCACCAGCCTGAAGAGCCGTACCGGCCAAGCCGCCATCCAGGCCTTCTACCAGGGCCGGCAGGCCGGCGAGAAAGCGCGCACGGCACGCCATGTCATCACCAACCAGCGGGTGCTGGTGCAGGATACGGACAACGCTACCAGCGACTGGATACTGCTGCTGCATGCGGCCGACGGCGCGCCGGTACTGCCCTCGGTGCCGGCCATCATGATCGCCGATGTGCACGACGTCTGCCGCCGTGGCGCGGACGGCTGCTGGCGCTACCGGTCGCGGACCATCTCGGCCGTCTTCAAGAGCGACACCCCGACCACGGGCTGACGCCGATGTTCCACGACCTCCTGCAGGCATCGGGCTTCAAGCGCACGATCTTCAATGCCATCGTCGCGCCGCGGCCCATCGGCTGGATCAGTTCCATGGGGCCGGGCGGCCAGGTCAACCTGGCCCCTTTTTCTCACTTCAACCTGGTGTCGACCGCGCCTGCGGTGTTGATCTTCTCCTGCAACACGCCGGCGGACCGGCCGGAGAAGGACACGCTGGCCAACGTGCGTGCCACCGGCGAATTCGTCTGCAACCTGGTGTCGCGCGAACTGGTCGAGGCCATGAACGCCACCTCCTCGCCCGTGCCCTACGGCAGCAATGAATTCGAGCTGGCGGGCGTGGAGCAGGCCTCCTGCGTGCATGTGCGTGCGCCCCGGGTCAAGGCCTCGCCTGCCGCGATGGAATGCAAGCTGCTGCGCTTCGCCGAGATCGAGCCCGAATTGCCGGGCGAAACGCGCAGCACGGTGGTTTTCGGCCGCATCGTCGGTGTGCACATCGCCGAAGGTTTCATCGACGACAAGGGCCGCTTCGATACCGTGCGCGCCCGCCCGGTGACCCGCCTGGGCGGCATCCAGTATGCCGAGGCCGGGCCCATCTTCGAACTGCCCTCGGCCTTCACCAAGGTCTGACCCCGCCACCACAACACAAGAGAGCCCCCCTCCATGGACACTGCCACCGCCGTTCGCCCCCCCACCCTGCTGGACATGCCGCAGCCGCCGGGTGCCCCCGCGGCCTCCGCCCGGCACTGGACCGGCCGGGGACAGAATTTCGCCGTCTCGTGGACCCGGGCCGGCCCCGGCGGCGGCAGCCGTGTGCCGGTGGAGTCGCCCGACGAGACCATGCTGCTGGTGCTCGATGCGCCCGTGGGCATCTCGGGCGGGAATACCTCCGCCGAAGCGGCGCCGCGCTCCGTCTGCATACTGCCCCCCGGGGCATGGCAGCTCGACCTGCGGGCCGGCGCCACCTGCGTGGTGCTGGCCTCGCTGCGCGAGGGCGCCGGGGCCGGTGCCCTCAACGAGGCGGCCTACCAGCCGCGCGATGCCCGCATTGTGCCCGTGGGACCGGCCTGGCGCCCCCTGCGCGGCGCTACCGAGGTGCGTATCTTCTCCATCGACGCGGTATCGGCGTCCCAGGACAAGCCCCGGCTCAAGATGCTGCAGACCGCGACCCTCTCCATCAACTGGGTGGAATACGCGGGCCCGCGCGACCGCCATGCGCTGAGCCCGCACGCACACAGCGCCTTCGAGCAAGGCTCGCTGGCCCTGGCCGGCGACTTCGTGCACCACCTGCGGGCGCCATGGGGCGAGGACGCCGACGCCTGGCACGAGGACCAGCATGCACCGCTGGGCTCACCCTCGCTGATGGTGGTGCCGGTGCACACCATCCACACCAGCGAGGGCGTGGGCCCGGGCCACCACCTGCTGATCGACGTGTTTTCCCCACCGCGTGCGGACTTCATTGCCAAGGGCTGGGTGGCCAACGCCGGTGACTACGCCGCTCCCGACCAGGCACCGGCATGAGCAGCACCGCGGCGGTACCGCTGCACCCGCTGCGGCTGGCCCGCCCAGCGCCTGGCTGCGCCCACATGGGCACTTTCGTCAAGACGCCGGCGCCGCATGTCATCGAGATCCTGGCGCTGGCGCAGCTGGATTTCGTGGTGGTCGATGCGGAGCATGCCGCCTTCGACCGGCGCGACATAGACCTCATGGTGCTGGCCGGCCGCGCCAGTGGCCTGCCGGTCGTCGTCCGGGTGCCCAATGGCGAAGCCTCCACCCTGCTGTCGGCGCTGGACCTGGGCGCCGCCGGCCTGGTGCTGCCGCATGTGGACGCGGCCGAGCAGGCACGCACCCTGGTCGCCCATGCGCGCTACCGCGGTGGCCTGCGCGGCTTTTCGAGTTCACCGCGCTCCTCGGGCTACGGCAGCTACGGCATGAAAAGCGCGCTGGCGCAGGGCGACGGCGCCTTGCTGCTGTGCCAGATCGAGAGCGGGCCGGCGGTCGAGGCGGCCGGGGCCATCGCCCGGGTCGACGGGGTGGATGGCCTCTTCATCGGCCGCGCCGACCTCGCGCTGTCGATGGGTTTTGACGACACCTCGGCCGCCGCGGTGGAAGAGGCGGTGGACCACGTCATCAGGGTCACCCGGGCGGCGGGCAAGACGGTGGCGATGGCGGTCGGCAGCATCGCCGAGCGCGACCGTTTTGCGGCCCGCGGGGCCGACTGGTTCGTGGTCAGTACGGACCAGGGGCTGCTCCGGCAGGCGGCCGTGGGCATGTTCGGCGCCCGCCAGGCAGCGCCCTGAGCGCCGCGCGGCTCAGGCGCCGCCGCCGGCGGCTACCGGGTCGGCTGGCGAAGACAGGGCCAGCTTCGCCTGGGCCGCGACGCCCTGCAGCAGATCCAGGTAGCGCCTGACCGCCTCGCCGTCACCCATGGTCGAGGCGAACCAGGTGATGCCGATAGAACCCACGGCACGGTGCGCATCGAAAATCGGAATCGCCAGCGTGTTGGAGACCGGGCGCACCTTCGGATCACGCAAGGCATAGCCCTGCCGGCGTATCAGTTCCAGCGTGGCGTCCAGCGACCTGCGGTTTCTCACCGCAATGTTTTCCGGGTTCTCCGCCACGTCCGCCAGGCTGATGAGGGCCTCGCGCTCCTCTGCGTCGCAAAAGGCCAGGTAGGCCCGTCCGAGCGCCCGCGTGAGCAGACTCAGACGCATGTCGATGCTCGAATGCAGCAATGCCAGCGGTGAATGGGGAATGGTGCTGTAGCGGATGACGGCCGCACCGCTGTCGGGAATGGCCAGCGCAGCAGGCCACTTGACCTTCTCCGTCAACAGATCGAGCAAGGGCGCCACGATTTCGACGATGCGTGGCTCGCTGTGGTAGCCGCTCGCCAGGATACGCACCTTGGACGTCAGCAGGTAGCCGCCGGGCTTGGGCGCACGCCGCACATAACCCAGCCCCTCCAGTGTCTGGAGCAGGCGCACCAGCGAGGGCTTGGGAATGCCGGTCTGCCGATGCAGCTGCGCAATGCTCGTGACCGGGTGCTGGTTCAGGCACTCCAGCAACTGCACGGCACGCACCACCGCTTCGACAGGGGGAAAGGAGGCCATGGGCCCATTGTCCCGCATGCACCACGCAGGCCCTGGCTGCGGCATGGTGCATTTCGCGTAGCGAAATGCAGGGCCAGGTGACTTGAGCGATCCTCACCCGGGCTGCATGATCCGCACCGCTCCCCGCAGCTACCGCGTGCGCCCTCGCACGGTGCCCACCGATCCCGCGTATCCACCACCACATCCATGGCCACTGCACGTTATTTTGAAGATTTCCAGGTGGGAGAGACCTGGCAAAGCGCCCCCACCCCCGTCCCGGCGGAGGAGATCGTGGCCTTCGGCCGCCACTACGATCCGCAGCCGATGCACACCGATGCGGAAAGTGCCGCCCACGGCCCGTTCGGAGGCCTGATCGCCAGTGGCTGGCTCATCGCGGCGATCTCCATGCGGGCCTTCATGGTGGCGGGCGGCTATGGCGCCACACCGGTGGTCGGCCTGGGCATCGACGAACTGCGCTGGCAACAACCGGTGAAGGCCGACGACGTGCTCACCGTCACCCGTGAGGTCATCGAACTGCGGCGTTCGGCATCCAGCCCGGGCTTCGGCATCGTCAAGACCCGGGTCACGGTGCGCAACCAGGCGGGCGCCGTGGTCATGACCCTGCTCACCGCAGGCCGCGTACCCGGCCGGCCCGGTACGCCAGAGACCACGGGGGGCACCGCATGACCACCGTGCTGGACTACCCGGGCGACCTGGCGGCCCATGTCGGCCAGAAGCTCGGCACCAGTGAATGGGTGCTGATCGACCAGCACAGGATCGACGCCTTTGCCGCTCTTTCCGGAGACGACCACTGGATCCACGTCGACACCGACCGCGCCGGGCGCGACATGCCCGGCGGCAAGACTATCGTGCACGGCTTCCTGGTGCTGTCGCTGATTCCCTTTCTCCAACGCGACGTGTTCACCGTGACGCACCGCGGCAAGGGCCTCAACTACGGCTGCAACCGCATCCGCTTCACCAGCCCAGTGCCGGTGGGTTCCCGGGTGCGCCTGCACCAGACCGTCAAGGCCTGCCAGCGCCTGGCCGACGGTACGCGCACCACCTTTGAATGCACGATCGAGGTCGAGGGGCAGGCGCGGCCGGCCCTGGTGGCCGAGACGATCGTGCAGATCTATGACAAGTAATACGATGACCCCTACCCCTGCCACGCCGGATGAGGGCCTGTTCACGCCTTTCCACGGGATGATTGCCGCCCATGCGGCGAGCCAGCCGGGGGGTACGGCCTTTCTCGAAGGCGACCGCGCGCTGGACTGGAAGACGCTCCACCTGCGGGTGGGCCAGGTGGCCCGTGCGCTGGTGGCGGGCGGCGTGGCACCGGGCGACCATGTGGCGATTCTCGGATTCCCCTCCCTGCCCTATGCCGAATGCCTGTTCGGCGCCGTGGCCGCACGGGCTTGCGTGGTGCCGCTGGTGGTATCGGCCAG
This sequence comes from Pseudomonadota bacterium, assembly GCA_040390235.1. Classification (GTDB taxonomy): domain Bacteria; phylum Pseudomonadota; class Gammaproteobacteria; order Burkholderiales; family Burkholderiaceae_C; genus Xylophilus. The sequence goes on from JAZJYT010000020.1 coordinate 34,668, forward strand.
CGCCGAAACACTCGCCGTGATGCTGGCCGACTGCGATGCGAAGATGGTATTTCTCGACCCCGCCGCGGATGCATCCCTGGTCAGGGTGGTCGATGATTTTTCCGCCTCCCGCGCGGTGCCCGTGGTCCGGTTCGGCGACGCAGGCACCGACGGGGATGAATACCCGGCCTGGCGGGCACGGGGAGCCGCCGACGGCGTGGCGGCGAGCCTGCCGCAATCCGAACCGGGCGACGCCTTCAACATCATCTACAGCTCCGGCACCACCGGTGTGCCCAAGGGTATCGTGCACCTGCACGGCATGCGCCAGCAGCAGGCACGGCGCAACGGCTTCGGTTTCACACCGCACAGCCGCACCCTGCTGTCGACGCCGATGTATTCCAACACCACCCTCACGCCGATGCTGGGCACGGTCGCCAACGGCGGCACCTGTGTGCTGATGCGCAAGTTCGATGCGGGGCACTACCTGGCCCTGGCCGCGTCCCGGCGGGCCACCCACACCATGCTGGTGCCGGTCCAGTACAAACGCATCCTGGCGCATGCCGATTTCGTGCGCAGCGATCTGTCGGCCTTCGAACTCAGCCAGTGCACCGGCGCCCCCCTGGAGCTGGCGGTCAAGCGGGACATACTCGCGCGCTGGCCGGGCCGCTTCCTGGAAGGCTATGGCCTGACGGAAGGCGGGGTGACCTGCTTTCTCGACGCGCGGCAAGACCCCGGCAAACTCGCCACCGTGGGCCGGCCCGCCCCGGGTACAGAAGTCTTCCTCATCGACGAGGCCGGGCACCGGTTGCCTCCGGACCCCACCGGCACCAGCGTGGGCGAGGTGGTCGGCCGGTCGCCCTTCATGATGGCCGGCTACCACCGCCGGCCGGATGCGACGGCGGAGATCCGCTGGCACGACACGCAAGGCCGGATGTACCACCGCACCGGCGACATCGGCCGCTTCGATGCGGACGGCTTCCTGACCCTGCTGGACCGCAGCAAGGACGTGGTCATTTCCGGTGGCCACAACATCTACCCGGCCGACCTGGAGGCCGTGCTGGCACGCCATGCCGATGTGCTGGAATCCGCGGTCATCGGTGTGCCGAGCGCGGAATGGGGCGAGACCCCTCTGGCACTGGTCGTTGCCAAACCGGGCATGGCCGTCGATGCTACCGCCTTGCGCGATTGGGTCAACACACAGGTGGGCAGGCTGCAACGGCTCTCGGCGGTGGAGCTGCGCGATGAGCTGCCACGCTCGCACCTGGGAAAGCTGTCGAAGAGGGAGCTTCGCGCGCCCTATTGGAGCAGGGCCGGTGCGGCCCCGGCCGCCCCATGAACACGACCGATGAGAACACGACCGATGAGAAGCGGGTGTGCATCGTCACCGGTTCCTCCAGCGGCATCGGTGCGGCCACCGCCCTGTGGTTTGCGCAGCGGGGCCACCATGTGGTGATCAACTACACACGCAAGGCCGAGGCCGCGCAGGCGGTGGCCGACCAATGCCGGGCGGCCGGCGCCGAGGTGCTGGTGGTGCGTGCCGACATAGCCGAAGACGCCGAATGCCGCACCCTGGCCGAGGAGGTACGGCAACGCTGGGGCGGTGCCGACACCCTGGTCAACAACGCCGGCATCTCACCGAAGTTCGCCAACCTCAAGGACCTCGATGCCCTGTCGGCCGAGGACTTCATGGATGCCTGGCGCGTCAACGTCATCGGCACCTTCCAGATGTGCCGCGCCGTGGTGCCCCTGATGGCCGGCCGGACCAACCCCAGCATCGTCAACATCTCCTCCATGGCCGGGGTGATGGGTACCGGGTCGTCGATGGCCTATGCCGCCTCCAAGGGCGGCCTGAACACCCTGACCCTGGCACTCGCCCGCTCGCTCGGCCCCGCCATCCGTGTCAACGCCATACTGCCCGGCATGGTCAACAGCGAATGGCTGCGCCAGGGCCTGGGCGCCGAGAAATTCGAAGCCGGCCGCCAGCGCTACGCGTCCCGCGCCCTGCTCCATACCGTGATCGAGGGCGACGATGCGGCCAACACCGCCTACTGGCTGGCGCTGCACGCCACCAAACTCACCGGACAGCTGATCCAGTTGGACGCGGGTTTCATGCTGGGTTGAGGCGCCCTCCACACCGTGACCCGCATGACACAAATCCCCACCTTGCCCGCCTCGGATGTGCCCACCGTGGACACCCATGCGCATGCCTACACCCTGTCCATGCCGCTGGCGCCTGGTGCCTGGCATGCGCCGCAGACCGAGGCCACCGTGGAACAGTACCTCGACGCGCTGGACCAGCATGGTCTGCGTTTCGGGGTGCTTTCGGCGGCCAGCCTTTTTGGTACCAACAACAGCTACTCCCTCGACGCCTGCCGCCGGCACAGCCGGCTGCGGACCACCGTGATACTCGACCCGGATTGCAGCGCCGCCGACATGCGTGCCATGGCCGACGCCGGGGTGGTCGGCGTGCGTTTCCAATGGCGCTTCGTGAAGGAACCGCCGGACCTGCGCTCCGCGCCCTACCGCGCCTTCCTGCGCCGCATGGCCGACCTCGGCTGGCATGTACAACTGCACGACGACAGCTTCCGCCTGCCGGCCTACCTCGACGCCCTGGAGGAATCGGGCGTGAAGGTGGTGGTGGACCACTATGGGCGGCCGGACGGCCGGCTCGGAACAGCATGCCCCGGCTTTCAGCGGGTGCTGCAATCCGTGCAGACGGGGCGCACCTGGGTCAAGCTGTCGTCCTTCTTCCGGCTGCAATCGCCGGAACTCGCGGTGCAGGCGGCGCAGGCCCTGCTCCAGCATGCCGGCCCGGAGCGGCTGATGTGGGGCAGCGACTGGCCTTTCAACGCCTTCGAGTCCCGCATGACCTACCAGCGGGCGCTGGACCAGTTCGCCCTGGATGTGCCCGACCCCGCGGCCCGGCGCCGGATCGGTTCCGAGACGCCGCTGCAGTTCTATTTCGGGTGAGCGCCGGCCGCCGCGATTCCGCTGGCCGAAATGCCGCAGATCTTCGATGGCCTTGCGCCCTGCCAGTGCCTAGCATCGGCCGTGCAATTCAAAATCAAGGAGACACTGCATGAATGCATCGCGCATGAACCGGCGCCAGGCCCTGGACCGTCTTGCCAGCATCACCGCTGGCGCGGGAGCATGGGCCGCGGCGGGTGCCGCGCAGGCCCAGCCGGCCTGGCCCAGCCAGCCGGTGAAGGTGGTCGTGCCCTACCAGGCGGGCGGCTCGGCTGACATCATGGGGCGCCTGCTGGCGCGCAAGTTCTCGGAAGTGCTCAACAACCCGTTTGTGGTCGACAACCGTGCCGGCGCCAACGGCAACGTGGGCGCCGCGTGGGTGGCCACCGCACCGCCCGACGGCTACACCCTGATGGTGTCGACCACCGGGCCGCTGTCGCTCAACAAGCTGCTGTACAAGAACACGCCTTTCAACCCGGTGACCGACTTCACGCCCATCGCGCTGCTGGCGGATGTGCCGCTGCTGATCGCCGCGCACCCCTCGCTGCCCGTCACCAGCATGCGCGAGCTGATCACCTACCTCAAGGCGCATCCGGGCAAGGTGTCGTACTCCACCGGTGGCACCGGGTCCATGGGGCACCTCGCAGCGGAGATGGTGCAGCACGCCGCGGGCGTTTCCATGGTGCATGTGCCCTACCGGGGATCGGCCGGCGCGCTCAACGACCTGGTGGCCGGCCAGGTGGGCCTGAGCTTCGATCTCGTGCCGACCTACCTGCAGCAGATCAGCGCCGGCAAGGTCCGGCCGCTGGCCGTGCTCAGCCCCCAGCGGGTGGCCAGCCTGCCCGGCGTTCCGACGGTGATGGAGTCGGGCATCAACGCCAGCGCCACCGGCTGGTACGCGGTGGTCGGGCCCAAGGGCCTGCCGCCGGCCATCGTGGCCCGGCTCAACAAGATCACCAACGACTACCTCTCCAGCGCGGAAGGCCGGGCGCAGCTACAAACGCTGTCGGTTCGCCCGATCGGCGGCACACCGCAGGCACTGGCGAAGTTCATCGGGGAGGAACTGGCCAAGTGGGCACCCATCATCGAGCCGCTGGCCGCCACCGTCATGCAGTGACCCCCGCAGCGACACCCGCGCCATGGCCATCACCAACGAACAGATCACCAGCCTGACCGCCGACCTCTACGAGTGGTCGCTGAAAAAGATCCCGGAAGACACCAAGGCGGCACTTGCCGCTGCGGCGTCGTCGGGTGAGTCCAACACCACGGGGCGCAAGACACTGCGCATCATGCTGCAGAGCGCGGACGCGGCCGAGACCACGGGCGGGCTGGTGTGCTCCGACATCGGCATCCCCACCTTCAGCATCAAGGTCGGCACGCGGGTGCAATTCGCCGGGCCGGTGCGCCAGGCCATCGTGGATGGCCTCGCGCGTATGGTCGCGCGCAGCAATCCCCCCATCCTGATGGCGGTCACCAACCCGCTGACACACGAGCGGGGCCATGCCGGCAAGGACATGCCCATCGTCAGCTTCGACCTGCTCGACGACGCCGACTACCTGGAGATCACCTGCTCCCCCAAGGCCCTGGGCACCGGGCGCTGGGAGGCGATGGAAACCTTCGTCTACCCGACGCTGCAGCAGATGGAAGACTACGTGCTCGACACGGTGGTACGTTCCGGCTCGCAGGCCTGCCCGCCGATGGTGGTGGGCGTGGGCATAGGCGGCACTTTCGACCATGCGGCCCGCATAGCCAAGGAAGCGGTGCTGCGCCCCTTCGGCCAGCTCAACCCCGAACCGCTGCTGGCCGCCATGGAGCAGCGCCTGCTGAGCACCATCAACCAGCTCGGTTTCGGCCCCATGGGGACCGGCGGCGACACCACCGCCATGGCGGTGCACATCAACTACTCGGCCTCGCACGGCTTCGTGCCGGTGGCCGTAAGCCTGAACTGCTGGATCAACCGCCGCACCACGGCCCGCCTCCATGGGGATGGCCGGGTGGAGCGCATCGAATGAAACACCTGCAACTGCCGCTGTCCCGTGCGGACGTGGACGCCCTGGAACTCGGCGACATGGTGCTGCTTAGCGGGCAGGTCACCATGTCCATCGGCTTGCCGACGCACCAGCGCATGGTGGACCTGCTCGACGCGGGTTTGCCCCTGCCGGTGGACCTGCAAGGTGGCGCCTTCTTTCACCTCAGTTGCTACAACCGCGAGCGCGCGGATGGCACCGGCCCCGAGGCGCTGTACCTGAACCCCACGACCAGCACCCGCTACAGCGCCTTCATGCCGCGGCTGGTCGAGGGTTGCGGGCTGCGCCTGGTCGGTGGCAAGGGTGGCCTGGACCGGGCCAGCGCCGAAGCCATGCAGCGCCAGGGCTGCGCCTACCTGTCCTTCCTGGGCGGGGGCTGTACCCTGCTGTCGCGCGCCATCCGGCGGGTGGTGGCGGTGCACTGGACGGACTACATCGCCCAGTTCCGGCTGCTCACGCTGGAACTCGACGGGCTCGGGCCAGGCACCGTGGCCATCGATGCCCATGGCAACAGCCTGTACAACAGCCTGCGCGAACAGGCGCAGCAGCGCCTGCAGCAGATACGCCGCGCGGGCTGAAAGGCCCCCCGCCCCCCCCGGATCCGAGGCCGGCTACGGGGCGACTGCCAGGGCCCGGTCGCGCGGGACTTCCTGCAGCAGCGGTTCGCCGCGTACCCAGCGGCCCAGGTTGTCCAGGAACATGTACACGCAGCGGTCGTCGTACTGCCGGGTGGCGCCGGCGTTGTGCGGCGACACCAGCACGTTCGGCAGGTCCCAGAAGGGAGAATCCGCTGCCAGCGGTTCCTGCTCGAACACATCCAGGTGCGCACCCGCGATGTGGCCCGAGGCCAGCGCAGCCAGCAAAGCATCTTCGTCGAGCACCCCACCGCGGCCGACGTTGAGCACGAACGCTCCGCGCGGCATCGCGTCCAGCACGGCCGCATCGACCATGTGCCGCGTGGCGTCCGTCAGGGGGCAGGCAATCACCAGCCACTGTGCCCCACGCACCCGTGCGTGAAGCTCGGCATACCCCTGGATACCGAGCGTGGCATCACCCGCTTGCGGCGTATGGCGCAGTTTGTGCACCTGCAGGCCCAGGGCTTCGAGGAACTGCGCGATGCTGCGACCGATAGGGCCGTAGCCCACGACCACGGCGGTCTGTCCCGCCAGGTCGGCGGGCGCATCGGGACCCCGCAAGGGTGCCCACCGGTGTTCGCGCTGCGCCTGTATCCACGTCAACGCGCCGCGCGCCAGCACCATCACGCCCATGATGGCCGTGTGGGCCACCGCATCGGCGTTGGCGCCGGAGGAATTGGTGACACGCACGCCACGCCGCAGCATCTCCTGGAAGACGGGGCGGTCCACCCCGGCCGTTGGCACATGCAGCCACTGCAGGCGCGGAGCGGCGCGCAACTGCTCGGAAAAGAACTGCATGCCGGGCGTAAGCGCCATCTTGGTGGACAGGCCGATCACGTCCAGCGTCATCAGCGCAATGTCCACCTCGGACAGTTGCTGTGGCGACAGCGGCTGGTGGACGTCGCTGACAGCGAGGCGCAGCGCCGAGCCGCCCGCCGCGCCCGCCGCGCCCGCCGCGCAAAGTGCATCGCCGAACGCGTCACGAATGCGGGCGGAAACCAGCAGGGTGGGCACGGCTCAGAAAGAATGCCTGATGCCGACGGCGTAACCCGTCGCACGGCCGCCCGGTGTGGAAATATTGCCCCCCGGAATCTGCGCGCCAATTCCGCCCAGAGGCAGGGCGACATTCTGGTTCTTCAGGCGGGCCACTTCCGCGTACAGGCCGGTTCGCTTGGACAAGTAGTAGGTATAACTCGCCCCGATCTTGGTTGCCCCCGAGTTGAGTGCGGAAGTGGTCTTGTTTTCATACCGATGGTAGGAAGCGCGCAGTGTTCCCGAGCCGACAGGCGCCGTGAAACCAAGAACGTAGGTATTGAGGTCGAACTTGGCGAGTGCACCCCGGCCATCCATCGACTCGTTTTGAATGAACAAGAGCGGCTTGATCACACCAAAATCATAGGAAGCCCCAAAGTTCGTCACCTTGTAGTCGTCGGTATAGGTGGTGGCCCGGGAAACGCCGTAATACACGCCCTGCCCTACCGCAATGTCCAGCTTTCCCGCGGCATATCCAAGCCGGCCGCCGGCATAGTTGCCCTGTTTCTTGCTGGTAGTGGCGGTGGTGGCCGTGTTCGAGTTGTTCTCGCCCAAGGCATACTGCGCACCCCCATATACACCGCCCAGGCTCGCCGGCAGGAAATATGCAATCGCGTTGCTATTGCGGACATAGCTGAAGGCCGCTCCAGCCGACGTCATGGAACCGACCGTGGGGCCAAAAAATTCAATGGAGTCGAACCCACGCTGGCCCGTGCTGTCAAACGAAATATTGTTCAGGTAGGACATGGCGAAATCCCGGCCTGCCCTGACTTCGCCGAACGGTCCACTCAGGCTCACCGTAGACCGCCGCAGAAAGTTAAAACCGTTGGCGTTCCCCGTGTCTGCCATCAGTTCACCCTCCAGCCAGAAACTGGCTGCCAGCCCGCCCCCGAGATCTTCGGTTCCCCGAAATCCCAGGCGGCTCGGAACATTACCCGCAAGCATGCCATTGGTATGACCGGCACCCGTTGCGCCGACACGCCCGACGCCCACATCGACGATACCAAACAATGTCACCGACGACTGCGAAAAAGCCGAAAGGCTGACCAGGGCAACACCTGCAGCGACCAGAATTCTTTTCACGATTAATCTCCTCTGTGGAAAGCCTTTTCCACCTCTGAATAATTTTTTGGCTGGCGAATACGACGGTTTCGTTCAATAGCTACATATGATTCCCCTGGCCATTCCTCATGAATACCAGGCAAAGCTCTCCCCCAGGGGACTACAAAGCCATGCCGGCCGTGGCGGCCACACTCCTCCATTGCTCCACGCCTGCCATCACCGGGCGCTATCGGAGATCCTGGATAAATAAACGTTTCTTGCAATCTTCAGGAATTTCCTTTCCGAAGCATTGCTGTTTTATGGGATCGTTATTGAGTGCAGCTTTGATTTGCCAGTGCGCAAAAGATAAGGCAAAAGAGCCCATGCCATGAAGGGAATTTCATCGCATTTCTGCTAGCGAAAGGCTGATGTCGCACGAGACCACGCACACCCACGGCTACGAATGCCGGGATGCCTGGATACCTGCCTGTTTGCGGCCGATGCCAAGGGGAAGGTCTGCGCCGGTCGGTGGAGGTGCGCGCCCTGACCACCGACCAGCTGCAGGCCGACGGCATCCTGTGGACCGCAGCGAAACGGCAGAAGGGTCAGGCCACGCGTACGGGCTATATCGAGTGGAGCCCCGAGCTGCCCGTGAGCGCCTTCTGCTCCACCAACCCCGTTTGAGCTACGTCGAGCTGAGCGCTGCAATAGTCATAGTCCTCCATGCTGATACGGACTTGGAGCTTCATGCCAGCGCGCGCCTCGAATGGGATGGCCTCGATGGGTATCGTAAGGAGGCACTTTCGAGACGACCCGGGCGGGTCTGCCGGGATAGCAAACCGCTCGCTGACGAGTGCCTTGTCCCCATCCATCAAAGAGATAGTGGCGGGCCTCGGCACGTCTGATATGGGCAACTCAAGGATGGTCAGGGCGACAAACTTATCGAGCGTCTTCTTGGGCGCATCGAGGACCATCTGCGTCACATAGACGCCCATAGCGGCGTATTTTTGCCCCTGCTCTTGGCGGATGTCGTCGCAAAAAAGCGTATACGCGCTGCCGTTTGGGACGGTCGCGGTCGTCATGCCTTTGCGGTGTCGGCTTTGAACGCTCGCACCACGTCGTCCAGATTGACATCCAGCGCTGCAGCAAACTTCAGCAGCGTATCCGTATCAGGCATCTGTACCCTGCCGTTTTCCATGCGCGAAAGGTGCGGCTGCTTGATCTGCATCATTGCAGCCAACTGCAACTGGGTAAGCCCCGCACGCAACCTCAAGGCAGCAACACTCGACATGCCATGCGCATCCAACGCCGCTCCAAGATCGCGACAGGACTCCATGGCCAGCGCCTGCCCCTCCACAGTCTCCCTCAACGCATCGCGCCTGGCAGACCGCGGCCTGGAACTTCCCTCTTCGACCCGCCCGCGTACAACGGTCTTGCTCAAAAAAACAGTCATTCCCAGAAGCAGAAAAGCCCTTGTAACTCATTGAATTACAAGGGCTTCTGACTGGCGGAGCGGACGGGACTCGAACCCGCGACCCCCGGCGTGACAGGCCGGTATTCTAACCAACTGAACTACCACTCCTGGTAGGCAGCTTTCGCGCTCCGTACCTTGCGGCACGCAGCACCAAGCGCTACAAACTTGGCGACCCTACGGGGATTCGAACCCCGGTACTCACCGTGAAAGGGTGATGTCCTAGGCCTCTAGACGATAGGGTCAAAACCTTGGAACTAACCAACAGCAAAAAAATGGTGGAGGTAAACGGGATCGAACCGATGACCTCTTGCATGCCATGCAAGCGCTCTCCCAGCTGAGCTATACCCCCATTCAGTTGCCAACTGTGCCGCGTTTCGCTGACTGCTAACGTTGCGCTGTCGTCATCTGCTGAGCCTCGAATTATAGGCAGTTTTTCAGCGTTTTTTCAAACGCGCCATCAAAATTTCACGATCGAGCAGTTCGAGCACCGCATCGACCGAGGGCGTGTGGGCCGTTCCCATGGCCAGCACCCGCACCGGCATGGCCAGTTGCGGCATCTTCAGGCCGTGCGCGGCCAGGGTTTCCTTGATGGCCGCGGCGATGGCCGGTTTGGTCCATTCGCAGCCTTCCAGCTTGCCGGCCAGCGTGTCGATGGCCGGCTGGATGGCGGCGGTCAGGTGCACGGCACTGTCTTCGTCGGAAATGCTGACGTCCGCGTAGAACTTCGCCGCCCAGTCGGCCAGCGCCACGGTGGTGTCGCAGCGGTCCTTGAACAAAGCGCAGATGCGGGCCAGCCGGTCGTCGGCCGCGATGCCGCGCTTGAGCAACTGCTCGGCCACCAGCGCGGCCAGGGTCTCGTCGGCCAGCGCCTTCAGGTGCTGGGCATTGACCCAGCGCAGCTTGGCCTCGTCGAACTGGGCGGCGCTGCGGCCCAGGTGGTCGAGGTTGAACCATTCGAGGAACTGGGCGCGGCTGAAGATCTCGTCATCGCCATGGCTCCAGCCCAGGCGCGCCAAGTAGTTGACCATGGCGTCGGGCAGGAAACCCTCGTCGCGGTACTGCGTGACGGGCTTGGCGCCCGCGCGCTTGCTCATCTTCTCACCCTGCTCGTTGAGCACGGTGGGCAGGTGGGCGTACACCGGTGGCTCCTTGCCCAGCGCACGGAAGATGTTGATCTGCCGCGGTGTGTTGTTGACGTGGTCGTCGCCCCGGATGACGTGGGTGATGGCCATGTCGATGTCATCGACCACCACGCAGAAGTTGTAGGTGGGCGTGCCGTCGGGCCGGGCGATGACCAGGTCGTCAAGTTCGTCGTTGCTGATCTCGATGCGGCCCTTGACCTTGTCGTCCCAGGCCACTACCCCACCCTGCGGGTTCAGAAAGCGCAGCACCGGCTTCACGCCCGCGGGCACCGGCGGCAAAGTCTTGCCCGGCGCCGGGCGCCAGGTGCCGTCGTAGCGCGGTTTTTCCTTGGCGGCCATCTGCTTTTCGCGCAGCGCGTCGAGTTCTTCCACCGACATGTAGCAGGGGTACACCTGCCCGGCTGCCTGCAGTTCGGCCAGCACCGCCTTGTAGCGGTCCATGCGCTGCATCTGGTAGATCGGGCCTTCGTCGCAGTCCAGGCCCAGCCAGGCCATGCCTTCGAGGATGACGTCGACCGCCGCCTGGCTGGAACGCTCCAGGTCGGTGTCCTCGATACGCAGGATGAAGTCGCCGCCGGTGGAGCGGGCGAAGGCCCAGGGGTACAGGGCCGAGCGGATGTTGCCCAGGTGGATGAAGCCGGTGGGCGACGGGGCGAAACGGGTGCGGGTGCGTGCGGTCATGTCTCTTGGAATTCAGCGGTGGCAAAAACGGCCCCGAAGGGCCGTGCCGGGGTGGCGGCGGCCTGGGCTATGCGTCCTGTGCGTTGGGCAGGGCCAGGCGCGAGGTGTCTTCCTCGTTGAAGGGCTCTTCCTGGCCGACACGGGCTTCGTTGATCTTCACGATGTCGCTGGCCGTGATGTCGCCGGTCACGTAGATGCCATCGAAACACGAGGCGTCGAAGCCCTGCAGCTGGGGGTTGAGCGAGCCGATGGCCTTCTTCATGCCTTCGACGTCCTGGTAGATGAGTGCATCGCAGCCGATGGCCACCCGCACCTCTTCCACCGTGCGGCCGGAGGCCACCAGTTCGGCGCTGGTCGGCATGTCGATGCCGTAGACGTTGGGGTAGCGTACCGGCGGCGCGGCACTGGCCAGGTAGACCTTGCGGGCGCCGGCGTCGCGTGCCATCTGCACGATTTCGCGGCTGGTGGTGCCGCGCACGATGGAGTCGTCCACCAGCAGCACATTGCGGCCCTTGAACTCGCTGCCGATGACGTTGAGCTTCTGGCGCACGGACTTCTTGCGTACGCCCTGCCCCGGCATGATGAAGGTGCGGCCCACGTAGCGGTTCTTCACGAAACCCTCGCGGTAGGGAATGCCCAGCAGGTGCGCCAGCTGGGTGGCGCTGGGCCGGCTGGACTCGGGAATCGGGATGACCACGTCGATCTCGTTGGGCGGCACGGTGGAGACCACCCGCTTGGCCAGCGCCTCGCCCAGGTTCAGGCGTGCCTGGTAGACCGAGATGCCGTCGAGCGACGAGTCCGGCCGCGCCAGGTAGACGAATTCGAAGATGCAGGGGTAGAGCTGCGGCTTGTCGGCGCACTGCTTCGCGTGCAACTCGCCCTGCAGGTCGATGAACACCGCCTCGCCCGGCGCCACGTCGCGCTGGAACACAAAACCCGAGCCTTCCAGCGCCACCGATTCGCTGGCCACCATCCAGGTGCCGTCCTTGGACTTGCCCAGGCACAGCGGCCGGATGCCGTAGGGGTCGCGGAAGGCCAGCACGCCATGGCCGGCGATCAGCGACACCACGGCGTACGAACCCTTCACCCGGCGGTGCACTTCACTCACCGCGGTGAACACCTCGTCGACCTCCAGCGGGATGCCGCGGGTGGCGCGCTCAAGTTCGTGGGCGAACACGTTGAGCAGCACTTCCGAATCGCTGTCGGTGTTGGTGTGGCGGTGGTCGGTGGTGAACAGCTCGCTGCGCAACTGGGTGGCATTGGTCAGGTTGCCGTTATGCACCAGCACCAGGCCGAAGGGCGCGTTGACGTAGAAGGGCTGGGCCTCTTCCTCGCTGTAGGCGTTGCCCGCCGTGGGGTAGCGCACCTGGCCCAGGCCCACCGTGCCCGGCAGGGCGCGCATGTTGCGGGTGCGGAACACGTCGCGCACCATGCCCTTGGCCTTGTGCATGAAGAACTTGCGTCCCTGCTGGGTGACGATGCCCGCCGCATCCTGGCCGCGGTGCTGCAGCAGCAGCAGCGCGTCATAGATGAGCTGGTTGACGGGCGCCTTGCCTACAACGCCGACGATTCCACACATGGGATTCCACCTTAATCTGGGAAAAATTTTCCGAACGCCTCGGGCAGCGCGGGTTTGATACCCGTCAATGCGGCGTGCAACAGCGGCGCCGCCTGCGATTCTTGCCACCACACGCTTTCGCGCAGGGAGGTCGTCTCCACCACCACCGCCGCCGCCAGCAGCAGCAGCACACCACGCACCAGCCCGAAGGCCGCGCCCAGCGTCCGGTCGACCGGCCGCAAACCCACCGTCGACACCAGCCTGCGCAACAGCGAGGCCACCAGCCCCGCGGCGAATGCCGCCGCGATAAACACGATCACGAACCCCGCCGCATAGCGGGCGGCATTGCCGCTGTCACCCAGCGGCAGCCACTCGGCCACCTGCGGGGCGAACCACTGCGCCGCCACGAAGGCGGCCACCCAGCCCAGCAGCGACAGCACCTCGAACACCAGGCCGCGCCACAGGCCGATGACCAGCGACGCCACGAGCACGGCCCCAAAAATCCAGTCGACGGCAGCCACCGGCCCGTGCACCTGCTACAAGGTGAGGACGCTGGCCGGCAAATCCAGTCCCTTGACCCGCCCGGCCGCCTTGTCGGCCTCTGCCCTGCTGGCGAACGGGCCCACCCGCACGCGGTGGCGCTTGCCGTCCTTGGTGTCCACCGACTGCATATAGGTCTTCAGGCCGCTGTGGGCGAGCTTGTTGCGGGCTTCCTGGGCCTTGGCCATATCGCTGAAGGCGCCGACCTGCACCACGAAGCGGCCTTCGGCCGCGGCCGCCGGTGCCGAGGCAGCGGAAGACGCCACCGGCTCGGGCCGGCCTTCGAGCAGCGCCCGCGCGCGGGCGGCGTCGTCGGCCCGGGACTGGACGGCGGAGGGCCTGGCGTCGGCCTTGGGTTCCGGCTTGGGTTTGGGCTCGGGTTTTGGTTTGGATTCGGGTTTCGGTTCCGGCTTGGGCGCGGGCGCGGCAGCAGGCACCGGGGGCTTGCGCGGCGAGGATGCGATGACTTCTTCGCCCGCATCCAGCCCGGCGGCGTTGCGCGCCGCGGTGGCGGGCGCGGCAGCAGCCGGTGCCGGCGGAGTGGAAACAGGGGGTTTGGGTGCCGCAGCGGGCCTGGGTGCGGCGGTGGGTGCCGGGCTGGCCGGGGCCTGGGCCACGTTCACCGGCGCATCCTGCCCCGACTGCGCACCGGGCAGCACCAGCGCAGGCGCCTGGTTGCGGTCGGGAATGGCGATGGGGATATCGACGGGGATGGGCCGGGGCTGCGTGTCGAACAGCACCGGGAAACCCACCACCCCAGCGGCCAGCAGCACGGCCGCGCCGATGAGGCGGTGCCGCGCCCGGCGGCGCAGGGCGTCGACGCTTTCGGTCGACGGGGCGTGGCGGCTGTTCACCGACCGGGAGCTGTCGTCCTGCCCGCCGCGGCCCGGCCACCGGAACTTGAAAAAAGCCATTGAGGTAGGTGACTAGCCGAGGTGTTTGGCTGCCAGGCGGGGCACGCCGTGCAACAACACACCACCGACGGTGTAGAACGATCCGAAGACCACGATTCTATCAGCCGGGTCGGCGGCGGCCGCCGCCGCGTCCAGCGCCTGCTGCGGGCCGGCGTGGGCGCTCACCGGCACCGTGCGGCGTCCGCCGGCGGCCATCTGCAGTGCGTTCCACTTGGCCAGCAGGTGCGCGCCGGTCTCGGCGCGCGGCGTGGGCAGGTCGCAGAAATACCAGCGGTCGACCAGCGGGCCGACCCGAGCCAGCATGGGGCCCAGGTCCTTGTCGGCCATGGCACCGAACACCGCGTGGGTGGTCGGGAAAAAGCCCATGGCGTCGAGGTTGGCCGCCAGCGCCGCCGCCGAATGGGGGTTGTGCGCCACGTCCAGCACCAGGGTGGGCTGGCCGGGCACGATCTGGAAACGCCCCGGCAGCTCGGCCCGTGCCAGCCCGGTGCGGATGGCCTGGGCCGTCACCGGCAGCCGGCTGCGCAGCGCCTCCAGCGCGGCCAGCACGCCGCCGGCGTTCACCAGCTGGTTGGCGCCGCGCAGCGCCGGGTAGGCCATGCCGCTGTAGCGGCGGCCGCGGCCGGCCCAATTCCACTGCTGCTTGTCGCCCGACACATTGAAGTCGCGCCCGCACAGCCACAGGTCGGCGCCGATGGCCGCGGCATGCGCGGCCACGCTGGCCGGCGGTGCCGGGTCGCTGACGATGGCCGGGCGGCCGGCCCGCATGATGCCGGCCTTCTCGAAACCGATGGCCTCGCGGGTGTGGCCCAGGTATTCGGTATGGTCGATGTCGATGCTGGTGATGACGGCGCAGTCGGTGTCCACCACGTTGGTGGCATCGAGCCGGCCGCCCAGCCCCACCTCCAGCACCACCAGGTCCAGCCCCGCCCGCGACAGCAGCCGCAGGATGGCCAGGGTGGTGAACTCGAAATACGTCAGCTCCACCGCCGCAGCACCCTGCGTCCGTGCCGCCTCCACCGCCTCGAAGTGCGGCACCAGCTCGCCGGCCGTGGCGATGTTGCCGCGCACCCGGCAGCGTTCCTCGAAATGCACCAGGTGCGGCGAGGTGTAGACGCCGGTCTTCCAGCCCGCTTCCAGCGTGATGGATTCGAGCATGGCGCAGGTCGAGCCCTTGCCGTTGGTGCCGGCCACGGTGACCACCGGGCAGTCGAAGGCCAGGCCGAGCCGGCCGGCGACTTCGCGCACGCGGTCCAGCCCCAGGGCGATGGTCTTGGGGTGCAGGCGCTCGCAGTGGGCGAGCCAGTCGGCAAGTGTTTGCATAAGGGGCAGGATTGTCGCCGACCGCCCCTGCACCCTGCTCCAGCGGGGGCAATCCTGCGGGACAATCCCTGCCCATGATCACCCTCTACGGCATCCCCAACTGCGACACCGTCAAGAAGGCGCGCGCCTGGCTCACGGGCCAGGGCCTGGCCTACACCTTCCACGACTTCAAGAAGCAGGGGGTGCCGGCCGACCGGCTCGACGCCTGGCTGGCCGCCGCCGGTACCGAACGGCTGGTGAACCGCAAGGGCACCACCTGGCGTGGCCTGGATGCCGCCACGCAGGCCGGTGCCGGCGCCCCCGCTGGCGCGCGGGCGCTGCTGCTGGAACACGCCAGCGCCATCAAACGCCCGGTGGTCGAATGGGCCGATGGCGCCATCACCGTGGGATTCGACGCCGCCGACTGGTCGAACCGCCCGGCGTAAGCGTGAAATACTGCCGGCACGGCACAATCCCTTACAGCGCTTTACGACCCCTCCCACACGGAACCAGAATGCGGCTTCTACACTCCGATCACATTGAAGGGCATCTCGTGCCCCGAAGGAGATTCACCATGAAGAAGACCCTGGTCTTTTCCGTTCTGGCGGTAGCCGCCGCAGGCGCTTTCGCGCAGAACAACCCGCAGCAGTACAGCCAGCAACCGTACGGCCAGCAGGACAACGCCCCCGAGATGGGCCGTGTCGTTTCTGCCACACCGATGGTGCAGCAGGTCGCCGTGCCGCAACAGGTCTGCGGCACGCAGCAGGTCATCACCCAGGCCCCGCCCAGCGGTGCCGGTGCGGTGCTGGGCGCCATTGCCGGCGGTGTCGTCGGCAACGCCATCGGCCATGGCGGCGGCCGTGCTGCGGCCACTGCGCTGGGCGTCGTGGGGGGTGCCGCCCTGGGCAACAGTGTCGAAGGCCCCGGTCCGGCCTATGCGCAGAACGTGCAGAACTGCTACACGCAGAACAGCTACGAAAACCGCACCGTCGGCTACAACGTGACCTACGAATACGCAGGCCGCCAGTACACGACGCAGATGGCCAGCGACCCGGGCAAGTTCGTGCCGGTGCAGGTCGGCACCGCCTCCGACGGCTACGACGAACCGCCGCCGCAGTCTTATGGTTATGCACCGCAAGGCGTGGTGCAGGCCGGTGTGGTGGTGCCGCAGGGCTACAGCGCTCCGCCCGTGGTGTACGCGCCGCCGGTGTATGCCGCGCCCTACCCGGGCTACTACGCACCGGGTTACGTCGCGCCGATCGGTGTGTCGATCGGGCTGGGCTACCGCGGCGGGTACGGCCGCGGCCACTGGCGTTAAAACGCGCAGGTCCCCTGCCCACCCCGTAAAAAAGGAGCCTCGCGGCTCCTTTTTTTATGCTTCTCGCGCAGCGCCGACAGGGCGCTACAGCGTCGTCTTGAGCAATGGCCCCTTGAACAGGATGGGCCCGGTCGGGATACCGGCCGGCGCACCGCCCTTGGGCTCCAGAGTGATCGCCAGCGTGGGCGCGGGCGCCACCTGGCCTTCGGCAGCGGTCAGGCGGGCCACGGCCCCGGCTCCCATCACCCCGAGCGACTGCGGCGCGGCGCCGGGCGGCAGGGCCCACAGCTCCAGCGAACGGTCGGGGGCTTCCTGGAAGCTGTTCACCCGCTTGAGGGTGAGCGACTGGTGCACGGGGTCGAAGGTGACCAGGATGGACGCGGCGGCCTTGTCGTCCGCCAGCACGGCCACGTACTGGATGTTGGGGCTTGCCTGCAGCTGGGCACTGAGGCGCGCGACCACCTGCTCGCCCTGCTGGCGGGCCTGGGCCAGTTGCTGCTGGCTCTGCGCCCGGGCTTCGGCCAGCGCCTCGTGGCCCTGCAGCACCCGGTGGTCGAGCAACACGCCGACCAGCACTGCCGCCACCGTGGCCAGGCCGCCGGCCAGCGCCGCGCCGCGCCACACCACCAGCGCCCGGCGCAGTTGCTGCAGCAGTTCGGGCGGCACGAAGGCCGGCCGTGTCGCCACCGCCGGCGCCACGGCGGCGGCAGCAGCCGATGCCGCCGCAGCCACCGCACTGCGTTCGGCCGACAGCTGGTTCTCGATGCGTTTCCACACGTTGGGGCTGGGCATGTGCTCGGGCAGCAGCTCGGTCAGCCCGGAGAGGTTTTCCTGCCACAGCAGGGCGCGGGCGCGCACGGCCGGGTTCTCGCGGGCCAGCGTCTCGAAACGGCGGCGGGCGCCGGCGCGCAGGGTGCCCAGCGCGTAGCTGGCGGCCAGCTGGTCGAGCAGTTCGGGGTGGCGTTGCAGGTTCATGCGGCAAACCTCGCCATGCAGCCGCGCAACTGCTCCAGCCCGCGGCGGATCCAGGTCTTGACGGTGCCCAGGGGCAGCTTGAGCTGCGCGGCCAATTCGCCATGGCTCAGGTCACGCATGTAGGCCAGGCTGACCACCTCGCGCTGCTTGTTCTCCAGCTTGGACAGGCACTGGTGCAGGGCCCAGGCCTGTTCGCTGGCGTGGGCGGTATCCATCGGGTCGGCGCCATCGCCGGCGATGGTGTCCTGCAGGTAGTCGTCGAGTTCCACCCCGGCATCGGCGCGCTCAGCCGTGCGGCGGCGCAGGAAGTCCAGTGCCCGGCTGCGCACGATGACCCCCATCCACGCCATGGGCGGGCTCAGCGCCACACGGTAGTCCGCGGCGATGCGCCAGATGTTCAGGTAGGCGTCCTGCAGCGCGTCCTCGGCGAAGTCGCGGTTGCCGGTCACCCGCAGGGCCACGCCGTAGAGCCGGGACGACGTCAGGTCGTACAGCTCCTTCAGGGCCGCCTGGGCGGCCGTGTCGTGCGCGGCGATGCGTTGCATGAGGTCTATCAGATGGTGGTCGTTGCGGTCGAGGGGCATGGCCATGATTGTGGCCCATGCCCTCTCTTACGCGGCAACAAGCCGTCCGGATGCGGCGGGCACCTAAAATGGCCGGTTTTCCCTTCCAGCCGCCCTTTGCACATGAGCACCGACAAAATCGACGGCGTGTCCGTCACCACCCAGGCCAACGTCTATTTCGAGGGCAAGTGCGTCAGCCACGGCATCACCCTGGCCGACGGCACCAGGAAGTCGGTGGGCGTGATCCTGCCCGCCACCCTGACCTTCAGCACCGGCGCGCCGGAAAAGATGGAATGTGTGGCCGGCGCCTGCGAATACCGGCTGGCGGGCACCGACACCTGGGCCCCGTCCTCCGCGGGCGACACCTTCGCCGTGCCCGGCAACACGAAGTTCGATATCCGTGTGGCCGAGGCCTACCACTACATCTGCCACTTCGGCTGAACCGACAAGACCCTACCGCGATGTCTACCATCCTCCAGCACGTTCCCGCCGGCCAGAAGGTCGGCATCGCCTTTTCGGGCGGCCTCGACACCAGCGCCGCCCTGCACTGGATGAAGAACAAGGGCGCCCTGCCCTATGCCTACACCGCCAACCTGGGCCAGCCCGACGAGCCCGACTACGAAGAAATTCCGCGCAAGGCCCTGCAGTACGGTGCCGAAAAGGCCCGGCTGATCGACTGCCGCAGCCAGCTGGCGGCCGAGGGCATCGCCGCGCTGCAGGCCGGTGCCTTCCACATCAGCACCGCCGGCATCACCTACTTCAACACCACGCCGCTGGGCCGTGCCGTCACCGGCACCATGCTGGTGGCCGCCATGCAGGAGGACGACGTCCACATCTGGGGCGACGGCAGCACCTACAAGGGCAACGACATCGAGCGGTTCTACCGCTACGGCCTGCTAACCAACCCGAACCTGAAGATCTACAAACCCTGGCTCGACCAGCTGTTCATCGACGAGCTGGGCGGCCGCACCGAAATGTCGGCCTTCATGACGGCCGCCGGCTTCGGCTACAAGATGTCGGCCGAGAAGGCCTACAGCACCGACTCCAACATGCTGGGCGCCACCCACGAGGCCAAGGACCTGGAAAGCCTGGGCTCGGGCATCAAGATCGTGAACCCCATCATGGGCGTGGCCTTCTGGAAGGACGAGGTACCGGTCAAGGCCGAAACCGTCACCGTGCGCTTCGAGGAAGGCCGCCCGGTCGCCCTCAACGGCACCGAGTACCCCGACCTGGTCGGGCTGTTCCTGGAAGCCAACCGCATCGGCGGGCGCCACGGCCTGGGCATGAGCGACCAGATCGAGAACCGCATCATCGAGGCCAAGAGCCGCGGCATCTACGAGGCCCCCGGCCTGGCGCTGCTGTTCATCGCCTACGAGCGCCTGGTGACCGGCATCCACAACGAGGACACCATCGAGCAGTACCGCGAAAGCGGCCGCAAGCTCGGCCGCCTGCTCTACCAGGGCCGCTGGTTCGACCCCCAGGCCATCATGCTGCGCGAAGCCGCCCAGCGCTGGGTGGCCCGTGCCGTGACCGGCGAGGTGGTGGTGGAGCTGCGCCGCGGCAACGACTATTCGATCCTCAGCACCGACTCGCCCAACCTGACCTACCAGCCCGAGCGGCTGTCCATGGAAAAGGTCGAGGATGCGCCCTTCTCCCCGGCCGACCGCATCGGCCAGCTGACCATGCGCAACCTCGACATCGTCGACACACGCGACAAGCTGGCGATCTACACCCGCAGTGGCCTGCTGAAGGGGGGTTCGTCAGTGCCGCAACTCACCAACGACGAGAAGAAGGGCTGAGCCGGCGCGGGCGCGAGGTCACTGCGCTGGCGCAGCCCGCTGTGGCGGCCAGGGCTGTGCCAGGCGCGCGGCAATTTCCGCGGGCGAGACCCGCACCAGCGCGGGGGCGTCGGATGGCCCCCCGGACGATGCCGTCGCCGTCTGCGGCACGGTGACGACCTGGGGCTGGGGCTGCGCTGCCTGCACCACGACGCCGGGGATCGGCGTCACGCCCTCCGCGGGGTAGACCGCCGGGGCATAGGGGAAACCGCCGCCGCCCGGTGGCCCTTGCGGCGCGCCCGATCCCGGCCCGCCCTGTGAACCCGGCGGCGCCACGCCGCCATTCTCGAAGCTCGGCGGGCCCGACGGCTGGACCGTGGCCGACGGATCACCCGGGAAGGCCGAGGCGTCCTGCGGCGACTGCAGCACCGGCGCCAGGCGCGGCGCATCGAACACGGCATCGGCACTGACCAGTTTGGCCTTCAGCGCGGCCTGCATGAAGTCACCCACCATGGGCAGCGCGCTGCGTGCGCCCTGGCCCCAGCTCTGGGCCATGGTCACCCGGTTGTCGTTGAAACCGACCCAGGCGCCGGCCACCAGCTCGGGCTGCATCAGGATGAACCAGCCGTCGGTGTTGTCCTGGGTGGTGCCGGTCTTGCCGGCCACATCGCCCTTGATGCCCCAGCGGCTGCGGATGGCCGCGCCGGTGCCCCGGTCGACCACGCCGCGCATCACGTCGAGCAAGGTCTGCGCCGCGGCGTGGTCCATGGCCGGGGCCGGCGGCACGGGCGCAAACTCCTCCAGCACCTGGCCGTTGCGGTCCTCCACGCGGGTCACCAGCACCGGTTCGATGTACGAGCCGCCGTTGGCGATGCTGCCGTAGGCCGCCACCATCTCCCGCAGCGTCACCGGGCTGGTGCCCAGCGCCAGCGAAGGCACCTCGTCGAGCTTGCTCTGCCGCACACCCAGCGCGCGCGCCAGGTTGGCCACGGCCGCCGGGCCCACCCGCTGCATGAGCTGGGCGGTGATGATGTTCTTCGAATACGCCAGCCCGTCGCGCAGCGACATCGGTGCCATGCTGGGTGTGTCGTCGTCCATCGGCCGCCACACCTGGCCGCCGCCCAGGGGAATGTCCATCGGCTGGTCCACCAGCGTCTCGTCGGGCGAGATGCCCTGGGCGAAGGCCGTGCCGTAGACAAAAGGCTTGAAGGTCGAGCCCGGCTGCCGCCGCGCCTGCACCACGTGGTCGAACTGGTCATCGGCATAGTCCCGGCTGCCGACCCAGGCACGCACCTGGCCGTTGCGCGGGTCCAGCGCCAGGAAGCCGGCCTGCAGCCGTGTCTTGTCCTCGCGCAGCGCCTGCATGGCCTGCGTGTCCGACACCACCTGCTTGAGCGCTTCCAGGTCCTCCAGGCCCTGCTGGCGGGCGTCCTTGTAGGCCTTGGTCTCGCGCAGCATGGCCTGCACCTGCGGCTTGCCGGCATTGAAGGTGCGCGGCCCCCACATGGCATTGGCGGCGCGCTGCAGCGGCTCGGCCTGGCGCTCCACCGCGCGGTTGGCCGCCTCCTGCAGCCGCGAATCGATGGTGGTGACGACCCGCAGGCCGTCGGTGTAGATGTCGTAGTCGTGGCGGTCGGCCCAGTCGATGAGCCAGCGGCGCAGCTGCCGCGCCAGGTGCGGCGCCACGCCGACGACCTCGGTCTGGCGCTCGAAATCGACCTTCAGCGGGCGTTGCTGCAGCGCCTCCAGCCGGGCCTGCGGCAGCTTGCCGGCGCGCACCATCTGCGCCAGCACCAGGTTGCGGCGCTGCTGGGCGCGCTCGGGATTCGTCACCGGGTTGTAGTAGCTGGTGCCCTTGAGCATGCCGATCAGGGTGGCGCTCTCCAGCGGGCCGAGTGCGGCGGCGGAGCTGTCGAAGTAGGTGCGCGCCGCCATCTCGATGCCGTAGGCGTCGTAGAGGAAGGGCACGGTGTTGAGGTAGGTCTCCAGGATCTCGTCCTTGGAGTAGGCGTGCTCGATCTTGAAGGCGGTGATGGCTTCCTTGACCTTGCGGTTCAGGCTCACCGAGCGGCCGATCTGCTCCGGATACAGGTTGCGCGCCAGCTGCTGAGTGATGGTCGAGCCACCCTGCCGGTCGCCACGCAGCGTGTTGAGCACCGCGCCGACGGTGCGCCGGTAGTCGATGCCGTGGTGTTCGTAGAAGCGCCGGTCCTCGGTGGCGATCAGCGCCGCGGTGACGTAGGGCGAGATGTCCGCCAGCTTGACCCACTCCCGGTTGCTGCGCCGGAACTCCGCCAGCACCTTGCCGTCGGTCGACAGCAGCACCGCCGGCTTCTCGTCGCGCGCCCCGCGGATGTCGGCCACACTGGGTGTGAACGGAATCATCAGCAGCACATACAGCACCGGCAGCAGCGGCAGGGCCAGCGCGGTGCGCCACGGGTGCGCCCGCAGCGCCCGCCCACCGACACGCGCCCCCCGGCCAAGGGCATCGAAAATACGGGTAAGAATGAGAGGCATGGCCTCCATCCTAGGCCCAAACCCCCGCTGGACTGTATCGTTAGGCAGCGAGGGCGTCCTCGCCCAGCCCCGCTAGATGACTACCGGCTCAGGCTCCAGCCGGATACCGAACCGTTCATACACACTGGTCTGGATGGCCCCGGCGAGTGTCATCACCTCACCCCCGGTGGCACTGGTGGCCGGGCTGGCGACGCCCCGGTTCACCAGCACTAGGGCCTGCTTTTCATAAACCCCGGCGTTGCCCACCGTCTTGCCCTTCCAGCCGCAGGCGTCGATCAGCCAGCCGGCGGCCAGCTTGATGCTGCCGTCGGGCATGGGGTAGTGCACGATCTTGGGTTCACGCGCGATGATGTCGGCGCACTGTTCGGGCGACACCGTGGGATTCTTGAAGAAACTGCCGGCATTGCCGATGACCCGCGGGTCGGGCAGCTTGGCACGGCGGATGTCGCACACCCAGTCGAACACCTGGCGCGCCGTGGGCTGCTCCACCCCCGACTCGGCCCGCCGCCGCTCCAGCTCCAGGTAGCCCAGCTCGGGTTTCCAGGTCTTGGGCAGGCGAAAACGTACCCGCAGGATCAGCGCCCTGCCGGCCAGTCCCAGGTCGTTGGGGCCGGCCGCGGCATGCTTGAAGACCGAATCGCGGTAGCCGAAGGCGCACTGCGCGGCCTCCAGCGAGAAGAGGCGGCCGGTACCCAGGTCGATGGCGTCGAGCGAGTCGAAGCGGTCCTGCAGCTCCACACCGTAGGCGCCGATGTTCTGCACCGGCGAGGCGCCCACGGTACCGGGGATCAGCGCCAGGTTTTCTAGGCCGGGCAGGCCCTGGTCCAGCGTCCAGGCCACGGTGTCGTGCCAGTTCTCGCCAGCGCCGGCCTCCACCGTCCAGGCGCGTTCGGTCTCGGCCACCAGGCGCCGGCCGGGCACCTCCACCTTCAGCACCAGCGCCTTCACGTCGCCGGTGAGCACGATGTTGCTGCCGCCCCCCAGCACGAACTTCGGCTGCGCCGCCAGGGCCGGATCGGCCAGCAGCGCCCGCACGTCGTCCTCGCCCGCGATGCGCACCAGGGCATGGGCGCGCGCAACGATGCCAAAGCTGTTGTACGGCTGCAGGGCGACATTCTTCTCGACTACCATGGGCCGTATTTTCTCATCCCTGCCGGCACGCACGATGTTTCATCCTTGTCCGACTGCCTGCGGCCCCCGCCGGCCCCTGCCGCTGGCCCGCATTACACGCCGGCCCCTGCTGGCGGCCTTCGCCACGCTCGGCCTGGCCGCCGGATGGCCGGCACAGCCGGCCCGGGCCGCGGCAGCCGCGGTGACGCTGGCCGGCATCCTGGGCAGCAAGGCGCTGCTGGTGATCGATGGCGCGGCCCATGCCATGGGGCCGGGCGAATCGCTGCGCGGGGTGCGGGTGGTGGCGGTCGGGCGCGAGGACGCCACCCTGGAGATCGAGGGCCGGCGCCTGGTGCTGCAGCTCGGCGGCGGCCCCTCGCTGGTGGGCCAGGCCTCCCCCTCGGGCACGGGACGGCGCATCGTCATGTTCGGCGACAGCAACGGGCATTTCCGGCCGCAGGGCAACATCAACGGACAGGTGGTGCAGTTCCTGGTCGACACGGGCGCGACCGCCGTGGCCATCGGCCAGGGCGAGGCCGACCGGCTGGGCCTGCCCTACCGGAACGGACGGCCCATCATGACCAGCACCGCCAACGGCGCGGTGCGGGCCTGGCTCTTCAAGCTCGACTCGGTGCGCATCGGCGACGTGGAGGTCTACGGCGTCGACGCGGTGGTGCTGCCGCAGGCCATGCCCTACGTGCTGCTGGGCAACAGCTTCCTGACCCAGTTCCAGATGACCCGCACCAACGACCAGATGGTGCTGGACAAGCGTTTCTGAGGGTACATTGCCCCTGGGGGGGTATAGGGCCGGATGCGGACAGGCCGTGTTTTCGGCATAACATCACAGGCTTTGTGTTTTCTGAGGAGTCCCATGCCTTCATTCGATACCGTCTGCGAAGCCGATCTGGTAGAAGTGCGCAACGCCGTCGACAACACCGCCAAGGAAATCGCCACCCGCTTCGATTTCAAGGGCACGGCCGCCGCGATCGAGTTCAAGGACAAGGAAATCACCATGTTCGGCGATGCCGACTTCCAGCTCGCCCAGGTCGAGGACATCCTGCGCAACAAGCTCACCAAACGCAACGTGGACGTGCGTTTCCTCGACAAGGGCGACGTGCAGAAGATGGGCGGCGACAAGGTCAAGCAGGTCATCAAGGTGCGCAACGGCATCGAGTCCGACCTGGCCAAGAAGATCCAGCGCCTGGTCAAGGACAGCAAACTCAAGGTGCAGGCCGCCATCCAGGGCGACGCGGTGCGGGTCACCGGCGCCAAGCGCGACGACCTGCAGGCCACCATGGCGCTGCTGAAGAAGGACGTGACCGACGTGCCCATCAGCTTCAACAATTTCCGCGACTAGGCGCCGCCGGTCTTTTTCGCGCTCCACACCGCCCATGGCCCACCCGACCGAAGTCCCGCTGCCCGACGAGAACACGAGCGAGGACCTGCTCAGCCTCTGGTCGGACCTGGAGGCCGGCCTGTCGCTGGTGCTGGCGCAGCCGCAGGTGGTGCAGGAGTTCCCGCTCAAGGTGCGCCAGTACGACCGCTGGATGCGCGACCTGGTGGTACACGACACCGACAGCGCCTTCTACCTGCTGTTCCAGCTGGCCTCCACCTCCTCGGTGGGCTACAGCGCCTCGCACTCGCTGGTCTGCGCCTCGCTCTGCCACCTGGTGGGGCAGGAGCTGCGTCTGCCCCCGGCCGAGCACGATGCGCTGATACGCGCCGCGCTGACCATGAACATCGCGATGACCGAGACGCAGGACCAGCTCGCGGTGCAGGACGAAAAACCCACCGCCGCGCAGCGCCGGGCCATCGAGCACCACGCCGAGGAAAGCGCCGTGCTGCTGCGGGAACTGGGCGTGGCCGATGCGCTGCACATCGCCATCGTGCGCGGCCACCATGCCGACGACCCGAAAAAGGACGTGGCCTGGAGCCGCATGCCGCCGGCCGAGCGCCTGGCGCAGGTGCTGGGCACCATCGACCGCTACGCGGCCATGATCAGCCCGCGCGGCACCCGGAGCGGCCGTACCGCCGCCGATTCGGTGCGCTCCATCCTGGAAAGCAAGGCCGGCTACCCGGGCGAGATCGGCCAGGCGCTGCTGCGCGCCGTGGGCCTGGTGCCGCCCGGCAGCTTCGTGGCCCTGGACAACGGCGAGACCGCCGTGGTGGTGGCGCGCGGCCCCGACAGCGGCCTGCCCGCGGTGGCCGTGCTGGTGGAAACCGATGGCCTGGCGCTACGCGAGCCGCGGCTGCACCGCACGGCCAACGGAAAACCCGGCATCAAGGCGCCTTTGTCCCACGCGCAGACCGACCTGCCGTACAACTATGTGCGCCTGCTGCAGATCGGTGTGCGGGTGCGGCGGCAACTGCGGCTGCCGAAGACCTGACCGGGGTGCGGCGCCTTGTCAGGCGTCTTCTTCGGACTTCTTTTTCCTGCTCAGCCGCGATTCCGTTCCCGACGCCAGCCGGCGGATGTTCTGCCGATGCCGCCAGGCCAGCAGCAGCGACATGGCCGCGACCGCAGCCAGCACCGGCGCGCTGGCCTGCCATGCCACGCCGTTGCCGAAGGCATAGTAGGCCGGCGCGAACAGCGCGGCCGCCAGCGAGGCCAGCGACGAATAGCGGGAGAAGAAGACCACGATGAGCCAGGTCAGCGCAGTGCCAAGAGCCAGCAGCGGGTTGAGTCCCAGCAGCACCCCGAAAGCCGTGGCCACACCCTTGCCGCCCTGGAAGCGGAAAAATACCGGGTAAAGGTGGCCCAGGAAGGCCGCCAGGCCTGTCAGCGCCAGCGTGGTGTCGCCCAGGCCCCAGGCCGGGCCGTAGAGACGCACCAGCAGCACCGGCAGCCAGCCCTTGGCGGCATCGAGCAGCAGGGTGGCGGCGGCGGCTTTCTTGCTGCCCGAGCGCAGCACATTGGTGGCGCCGGGGTTGCCGCTGCCGTAGCCGCGCGGATCGTCCAGGCCCATGGCGCGGCTGACGATGACCGCGAACGACAGCGAGCCGATGAGGTAGGCCCCTACGACGGCGAACAGGGAAGGCAGCATGGGGACGGCCGCGGTCGGCGGCGAAGGCGAAGATGGGCCGCTATTCTGCCAGCGCGCAGGCTACCGGCACGGCCCCCAGCAGATCCACACAAACCCGCGGATCGATGCCGACCAGGTAGCCGCGCCGCCCGCCGTTGATGCAGATGCGCGGCAGCGCCAGGATGGTTTCCTCGATGTACACCGGCATCTCGCGCCGGGTGCCGAAGGGCGAGGTGCCGCCCACCAGGTAGCCGCTGTGGCGGTTGGCGACCTCGGGTTTGCAGGGCTCGACCGACTTGGCGCCGATCTGCCGCGCCAGGTTCTTGGTCGACACCTTGCGGTTGCCGTGCATCAGCACCAGCAGGGGTTTGGCATCCTGGTCCTGCATGACCAGGGTCTTGACCACAGTGAAGGGGTCCAGGCCCAGCACCGCGGCGCTGTGCTGGGCGCCGCCGTGCTCCAGGTACTCGTAGGGGTGCTCGGTGAAATCGACACCCCGCGTCCGCAGCAACTGCGTGGCCGGGGTTTCCGAGACGTGGGCCTTGTCCTTTTTTGCCATGCGCCCGAGGATACGGGATGCCCTTACAGGGCCGGATCCCTGGCTTCCCAGCGGATGCGGTCGATCTCGGCCAGCACTTCCGGGCTCAGCGTGGTGCCCCAGGCGTCGATGTCCTCGTCGAGCTGGGCCGCGGTGGTCACGCCCAGGATGGTGCTGGCCACCTGCCACTTGGTGTAGCAGAAGGCCAGGGCCATCTGCGTGGGTGTCATGCCGTTGGCGCGGGCCAGGGCGTTGTAGCGGCGCGCGGCGGCCAATGCCTCGGCGCGGCCCCAGCGCTGCTTGCGTACCGACTCGAAACTGGCGATACGGGCGCCCTTCGGTGCGTCGGGCCCACTGGTGCCGCTCTCGTCGTACTTGCCGGTGAGCAGGCCGAAGGCCAGCGGCGAGTACGCCAGCAGCGACACGCCGTGCCGGTGCATGGCTTCGTCCAGCCCGTTTTCCAGGTGGCGGCTCACCAGGCAGTAGGGGTTCTGCGAGGTGGCGATGCGCGGCAGGCCGTGCTGCTCGGCCAGGTGCACGAATTCGCAGATGCCGTAGGCCGACTCGTTGGACAGGCCCAGGTGGCGGATCTTGCCGGCCTTGACCAGCTTGGCGAACATGTCGAGCTGCTCGCGGATCGGCGTCTGGCTGACTTCCTTCTTCGGGTCGTAGTACAGGTTGCCGAAGGCCGGCACGTGGCGCTCGGGCCAGTGGATCTGGTAGAGGTCGATGGTGTCGGTCTGCAGGCGCTTCAGGCTGGCATTGCACGAGGCCTCGATGTCGGCCGCCGTCATGCCGCTGCCGGCGCGCACCCACGGCGTGTTGCGTGCCGGGCCGGCCACCTTGCTGGCCAGTGTGACCTTGCCGCGCACACCGGGGCGGCTGGCGAACCAGTTGCCGATGATGGTTTCGGTGGCGCCGTAGGTTTCCTTGCGGGTCGGCACGGCATACATCTCGGCCGTGTCGATGAAGTTGATGCCACGCTCGACCGCCCGGTCCAGGATGCCGAAAGCCGTGTCCTGCGAGACCTGCTCGCCGAAGGTCATGGTGCCGAGGCAGATGGGGGTAACGTGGAGGTCACTCTGGCCGAGTTGGATGTTCTGCATGGGAAAAACCTTGGGAGAAAACCGAGGGGGGTACAAGCGCGCCGCCGATTACAGCAGCTTCGCACGATCCGTGCTGGCGGTGCGGGATAGGGGCAAGCCGCGTATTCTCCACCGCCATGTACCAGCCCCTGTGCCCCGCCCGGACCGCGTTTGTCCCCCTGCGCCACCACCGCTACCACGTCCGCTCCTGGGGTGAGCCCCGGGCCGGAACCCCGCCGCTGGTGCTGCTGCACGGCTGGATGGACGTGGGGGCCTCCTGGCAGTTCGTGGTGGATGCGCTGGCCGTCCGGGGCGGCGACGGACGCCAGACGCTGGCGCCCGACTGGCGCGGTTTCGGCCTGACCGAAGGCCCGCCCACCGACCACTACTGGTTCCCCGACTACCTGGCCGACCTCGACGCCCTGCTCGACCAGCTCGCACCGGGCCAGCAGGTGGACTTGGCCGGGCACAGCATGGGCGGCAACGTGGCCATGCTGTACGCGGGCGCGCGGCCCGGGCGCATCCGCCGCCTGGTCAACCTCGAGGGCTTCGGCCTGCCCGCCACCGAACCGGGCCAGGCGCCCGCGCGCCATGCCGAGTGGATGGACGAACTGAAGCAGGCGGCGGGCGGTGGCCTGGGCATGGCGACCTATGCCGACGCCGAAGGCGTGGCCCGGCGGCTGATGAAAAACAACCCGCGCCTGCCCCTGGACAAGGCCCTGTGGCTGGCGCAGCACTGGGCGCGGCCGGTGGCCCAGGCCGACGGCCGCGTGCGCTGGCAGATCCTGGCCGACCCGGCCCACAAGACCATAGGCGCGCAGTTGTACCGGGCAGATGAGGCGTGCGCCCACTTTTCATCCATCACAGCGGCAACCCTGGTACTGGAAGCCGATGGCGCGCCCCTGGCACGCTGGGACGGCCGCTACACCCTGGACGACTGGCACAAGCGCCTGCGCAAGGTACGCGACTGCCGCATCGCCACGGTGGCTGAAGCCGGCCACATGCTGCACCACGACCAGCCGGCGCGGGTGGCGCAGCTGATCGGGGATTTCCTGGACGCCTGAACACGCCTCTTTTGGGGAATTCAGCCTACGTGTCCTGTAGGCCGTTTCGGGCAAACTCGCCGATTGAGCCGCCTGCGGCCTCCCTCGAACAGCGCCCCAGCAGCGGCCCCATAGCGAAGACCGGGAACCATGAACAGCCAGACCTCGATCGACCCCAAGACCTTCCAGCGCATCCTCGCACGCAACGTCGCGCTGCCCCTGGGGGCCGGCGTGCTGGGGGCAGTGGTTTTTGTCTGCCTCATGCTGTACCTGCTCAACGCCCTGTCCTGGGTCGAGCACACCGACCGCACCATCGGTGAAGCCCACCAGCTGCAGGCCCTGAACGCCGACATGGAATCGGGCATGCGGGGTTTCCTGATCAACGGCGACGAGCGTTTCCTCGACAGCTACGAGATCGCCCGCTCGCGTTTCCCCGGCGAGATCGCCGCGCTGAAGGACACCGTCGGCGACAACCCGCCCCAGGTCGAGCGGCTGGGCCGCATCGCCTCGCTGCAGAACAGCTGGCTGGATTATTCGAAGGACATCATCGCCCTGCGGCGCACCAACTCCGGCACCTACCAGCAGGCGGTCGGCTCCGGCAAGGGCAAACGTTTCACCGACGAGATCAAACGCGAGCTGTCGGACTTCCTGGACGTCGAACGGCGCCTGCTCTCGGAACGCAGCGCCACCTCGCGCGACACCTCGGTCCTGACCATCACGCTGTACCTGGTGTTCAGCCTGGCCTTCGGCGCTGGCATGGCCTATTTCGGCCGGCGCGAGCTGCTGCGCCTGTCCCAGACCTACGACGGCGTGCTGCAGCGCCAGGCGGCGCAGGCCGAGGCGCTCCAGGCCCAGGCCTGGCTGCGCGACGGCCAGACGCAACTGGCGGCCCGCCTGATCGGCCAGCAGGGCCTGCAGGTGCTGGGCGGCAACGTACTCGAGTTCATGGCCCGGCACCTGGGCAGCATGGTCGGCGCGCTGTACGTGCGTGAAGACCATGGCGGCCTGCGCCGCATCGCCAGCTACGGCTTCAGCCGTGACACCGAAGCCGGCCATGCGACCCTGCAGGGAACCGAAACCCTGGTCGGCCAGGCCGCGGCCGAACACCGGCTGATCCGCCTGGATACACTGCCGGCCGGCTACCTGCGCGTGAGCTCGGCGCTGGGCCAAGGGCTGCCCGCGTCGGCAGCCATCGTGCCGATACAGCGCGACGAAGACGTCAGCGGCGTGATGGAGCTGGGTTTCCTGCGCCCGCTCACCGACCGCGACGTGGACTTCCTGTCGCTGGTTGCGCCCAACATCGGCAGTTCGGTGGAAGCCTCGCGCTACCGCCAGCGCCTGCAGGACGTGCTGGCCGAAACCCAGCAGCTCAACGAGGAACTGCAGGTGCAGCAGGAAGAACTGCGCACCGCCAACGAGGAACTCGAGGAACAGTCACGGGTGCTCAAGGAGTCCCAGGCCAGCCTGGAGCTGCAGCAGGTGGAGCTGGAGCAGAGCAACCACCGCCTGGCCGAGCAGGCCACCGCACTCGACCAGCGCAACACGGCGCTCAACGAGGTGCGCGGCCAATTGGAAGAGCGCGCGGAGGAACTGCAGCGCGCCAGCCGCTACAAGTCCGAATTCCTGGCCAACATGTCGCACGAGCTGCGCACGCCGCTCAACAGCTCGCTGATCCTGGCCAAGCTGCTGGCCGACAACGGGGCCGGCAACCTGAGCCCCGAGCAGGTCAAGTTCGCCGAGTCGATCTACGGCGCGGGCAACGACCTGCTCAACCTCATCAACGACATCCTGGACATCTCCAAGGTCGAGGCCGGCAAGCTCGACGTGCGGCCGCAGGACGTGGGCGTGGCCCGGCTGGTCGACAGCCTGCGCGCCACCTTCGAACCGCTGGCCGGCCAGAAGAA
The DNA here is from genome assembly GCA_040390235.1 of Pseudomonadota bacterium. Classification (GTDB taxonomy): domain Bacteria; phylum Pseudomonadota; class Gammaproteobacteria; order Burkholderiales; family Burkholderiaceae_C; genus Xylophilus. The sequence continues at coordinate 65,814 of JAZJYT010000020.1, forward strand.
GCTGGACTTCCGCGTCGAAGTGCGGGAAGGCGTGCCAGGCACGCTGAACACCGACCGCCAGCGCATCGAGCAGATCCTGAAGAACCTGCTGTCCAACGCCATCAAGTTCACCGGCTCCGGCAGCGTGGTGCTGTCGGTGGCGCCACACGCCGATGGCGGCATCGCCTTCACGGTGCGCGACTCGGGCATCGGTATTCCCGCAGAGCAGCAGGAGAGCATTTTCGAGGCTTTCCGCCAGGCCGACGGCACCACCAGCCGCCGCTACGGCGGCACCGGCCTGGGGCTGACCATCTCGCGCGACCTAGCGCACCTGCTGGGCGGCACGCTGGCCGTGCAGAGCACGCCGGGCCAGGGCAGCAGCTTCACGCTGGTGCTGCCGCGCGAGTACCAGGTGCCGATGCTGGCCGCGCCCTCCCCGCTGCCGACCGCGGCCGCAGCCGCCTCCGCCGCAGTGGCGGCGACTGCCACCGCCGCAGCCGCCGCGGTACGGCACAGCCCGCACACCGACGAGACGGCCGCCGGCCGCGTGGCCCAACCCGTGCCGGCCCCGTCCTTCGCCGACGACCGTGACCGCGACCGCACGCGTGCACCCAAGGGCTCGCGGCTGGTGCTGGTGGTGGAGGACGAACAGAAGTTCGCCCACATCCTGTTCGACCTGGCGCACGAACTGGGCTACCAGTGCGTGGTGGCCCATGGCCTGGAAGACGGCCTGGCCCTGGCGGCGAAACATGTGCCCGACGCCATCCTGCTCGACATGGGCCTGCCCGACGGGCCCGGCATCTCGCTGCTGCAGCGCCTGAAGGAAAACCCGCAGACGCGCCACATCCCGGTGCACGTCATCTCGGCGCAGGACCGCAGCGAGGCGGCCCTGCACATGGGCGCCATCGGCTACGCCATCAAACCGACCACCCGCGACCAGTTGAAGGACATCTTCGCCAGGCTGGAGGAAAAACTCACGCAGAAGGTCAAGCGGGTGCTGGTGGTGGAAGACGACGCGCGGCAGCGCGAAAGCATCACCCACCTGATCAGCGACGACGACGTGGAGATCACTGCCGTGGAACAGGGCACGCAGGCGCTCGAACTGCTGCGCGGCAGTGTCTACGACTGCATGATCATCGACCTGAAGCTGCCCGACATGACCGGCAACGAACTGCTGCGGCGCATGTCGAGCGAGGAGATCTGCTCGTTCCCGCCGGTGATCGTCTACACCGGTCGCAACCTCACACGCGAGGAAGAGGCCGACCTGCTGCGCTATTCGCACTCGATCATCATCAAGGGTGCGCGTTCGCCCGAACGGCTGCTCGACGAGGTGACGCTGTTCCTGCACAAGGTCGAGGCCGAGCTGTCGAGCGAGCGCCAGAGCATGCTGCGCACCGCACGCAGCCGCGACAAGGTGTTCGAGGGCCGCAAGATCCTGCTGGTGGACGACGACGTGCGCAACATCTTCGCGCTGACCAGCGCACTGGAGCACAAGGGCGCCTTCGTCGAGGTCGGCCGCAACGGGCTGGAGGCGCTGGAGCGCCTGGCCGCCGTGCCCGACATCGACCTGGTACTGATGGACGTGATGATGCCGGAGATGGACGGCCTGGAGGCCACCCGCGAGATCCGCAAGAACCCGGCATGGCAGAAACTGCCCATCATCACCGTCACCGCCAAGGCCATGAAGGACGACCAGGAGCAGTGCCTGAAGGCCGGCGCCAACGACTACCTGGCCAAGCCGGTGGACCTGGACCGCCTGTTCTCGCTGCTGCGGGTATGGATGCCGAAGATGGAACGCACCGCAGGCTGATGTCGACCTCCCCCACCCAGGCCCGCATCGACATCGAGCTAAAGCTCCTGGTCGAGGCCATCTACCTCCAGTACAACCACGACTTCCGGGACTACTCGGGCGCGTCGCTGCGGCGCCGGGTGCTGTATGCACTCACCCAGTTCCACTGCGCGACGATCTCGGCCCTGCAGGAGCGGGTGCTGCACGACCCTGGCGCCTTCCAGCAGCTGCTGCAGTACCTCACCATTCCCGTGAGCGAGATGTTCCGCGACCCCTCGTATTTCCTGGCGCTGCGCCAGCACGTGGTGCCGGTGCTGCGCACCTACCCGTCCATCAAGGTCTGGGTGGCGGGGTGCAGCACCGGCGAAGAGGTGTATTCCATCGCCATCCTGCTGCGCGAGGAGGGGCTGCTGGAGCGCACCATTCTCTACGCGACCGACATCAATCCCCAGTCCCTGGCGCGCGCGCGCCAGGGCATCTTCCCGCTCGACCAGTTGCGCGGCTACACGAGCAACTACCAGCAGGCCGGCGGCACCCGCACGCTGTCGGACTACTACACGGCGGCCTACGACGGCGCCTTGTTCGACCGTACGCTGCGCGAACACATCACCTTCGCCGACCACAGCCTGGCCACCGACAGCGTGTTTTCCGAGACGCATTTCGTGTCCTGCCGCAACGTGCTGATCTACTTCAACAAGAAGCTGCAGGACCGGGCGCTGGGCCTGTTCCACGAATCGCTGTGCCGCCGCGGCTTCCTGGGCCTGGGCAGCAAGGAAAGCCTGGACTTCTCGGTGCACGCGCCGGGTTTCGAGGCGGTGGTGCGGCAGGAACGCATCTTCCGCAAACGCTGATGGCCATGGTCCCTCCCCCGGTCCCATCCCCCCTTTCCGTCACGGTCGAGGCGGTCGCCATCGGCGCCTCCGCCGGCGGCGTCAAGGCGCTGCTGCAGCTGTTCGACGGCCTGCCAGCGCATTTCCGCCTGCCCCTGTTCGTGGTGCTGCACATGCCCGAGGACCGCAACAGCGGCCTGTCCGAACTGTTCGCGCAGCGCCTGCGCATGGTGGTGCGCGAGGCCGCCGACAAGATGCCGGTGGAGCCTGCCACGCTGTATTTCGCACCGCCGGGCTACCACCTGCAGGTCGAGGCCGAACGCTGCTTTTCGCTCAGCTGCGAGGCGCCCGTGATGTTCTCCCGCCCGTCGATCGACATCCTCTTCGAGTCGGCAGCCTATGCCTACGGCCGCGCGCTGGCAGGCATCCTGCTGACCGGTGCCAGCGAGGACGGGGCCGTGGGCCTGGCCACCATCGCCGCGCTGGGCGGCTTCACCGCGGTGCAGGACCCGGCGGAGGCGCAGATCGCCACCATGCCGCAGGCCGCTATTGGCCTGCATCCACCCGACCGGGTACTGCCGCTGGAACAACTACAACGGATGCTCGTCGAACTGAACGACCTGAGCCCTGCACCGCCATGCTGACCGAAGCCCGTATCCTCATCGTCGACGACCTGCCCGAAAACCTGCTGGCGCTCGATGCGCTGATCCGCGAGCCGGGTATCGCGGTGCACCAGGCCAGCTCGGCCGACCAGGCGCTGGCGCTGCTGCTGCAGCACGAGTTCGCCATGGCCATCCTCGACGTGCAGATGCCGGGCATGAACGGCTTCGAGCTGGCCGAGTTGATGCGCGGCACCGAGCGCACGCGGCACATCCCGATCGTTTTTGTCAGCGCGGCCGGCCGCGAGCTCAACTACGCCTTCCGCGGCTACGAGTCGGGGGCGGTGGATTTCCTGCACAAGCCGCTGGACCCGTACGCCGTCAAGGGCAAGGTGACGGTGTTCGTCGACCTGTGGCGCCAGCGCCGGGCGGTGAAGACGCAGCTGGAAGCCCTGGAGGAAGCGCGCCGCCAGCAGCAGGTGCTGCTGGAGGAACTGCAGTCCACGCAGAGCGAACTGCAGCGTGCGGTGCGTATGCGCGACGACTTCATGTCCATGGTGTCGCACGAGATGCGCACCCCCCTCAACACCCTGTTCCTGGAAGCCCAGGTACGCAAGATGCACCTGTCGCGGGGCAACACCAAGGCCTTCGAGCCGGCGCAGCTGCGCGCCATGGTCGAACGCGACGAGCGCCACGTGCAGGCCATGGTCCGGCTGATCGACGACATGCTCGACGTGACACGGCTGCAGCGCGGCACCCTCTCCATCCTGCCCAAGCGCTTCGACCTGGCCGTGCTGCTGCGGCGCATCGTCGAGAACTTCGGCACCCAGGCCGAGGGCGCCGGCTGTGCGCTGGGCCTGCGGGCGCCGGACACGCTGGACGTGGAGCTGGACGAATTCCGCATCGAGCAGGTGGTGGCCAACCTGCTCACCAACGCCTTCCGCTACGGCCCCGGCAAGCCGGTCGAGGTGCTGCTGGAGGACAGCCCCCGCGGCGTGCGTATCGACGTGCGCGACCAGGGCCGCGGCATCGCCCCACGCGACCAGACGCGCATCTTCGAGCAGTTCGAGCGCGCGGTGGACAACAAGGTCAGCGCCGGGCTAGGCCTGGGGCTGTACATCGTGCGGCAGATCGTGGAGTCGCACGGCGGCACCATCGGCGTGGTGAGTGTGCCGGGCGAGGGCTCCACCTTCACCGTGCTGCTGCCCAAGCTGGCCCGGCAGCCCGTAGAGGCCGCGCCGAACTGACGCGCCCACCCCCATCTCGGCCGCCCGCGGGCGGCGGCTTCCGGGCGCCTGTTCCGTAGGGATATGGCCGCATGAGAAAATACCCGGCTACCCAGACACCAACGCCATATTTAGGAAACACCATGGAAGCAGAACGTATCAACCTCATCGGGTCGACCCTGGCGGACCTCAGCGTCCGCACGGTCGATCTCCGGGGGTATCTTTGACTTCGATGCCAAAGCCGAACGCCTGAGGACGGTCACCGCCTCCCTGGAGGACCCGAACGTCTGGAACGACCCCAAGAAGGCCCAGGAACTGGGCCGCGAAAAGAAGGCGCTGGACGACGTCGTGCTGACGCTCGACCGCCTGACCAGCGAGCTGTCGGACAACACCGAACTCTTCGAGATGTCGAAGGAAGAGGGTGACGAGGACGGCATGGCCGCGATCGAAGCCGACGCCGCCAAGCTGGCCAAGGACATCGAGGCGCTGGAATTCCGCCGCATGTTCAACAACCCGGCCGACCCGCTCAACGCCTTCCTGGACATCCAGGCCGGCGCCGGCGGCACCGAGGCCTGCGACTGGGCCAGCATGCTGCTGCGCCAGTACCTGAAGTATGCCGAGCGCAAGGGCTTCAAGACGCAGATCGAGGACGAGTCGCCCGGCGACACCGCCGGCATCAAGGGTGCGACCATCAAGATCGAAGGGGAATACGCCTTCGGCCTGCTGCGCACGGAAACCGGCGTTCACCGGCTGGTGCGCAAGTCGCCCTTCGACTCGGCGGGCGGGCGGCACACCAGCTTCGCCAGCGTGTTCGTCTACCCGGAGATCGACGATTCGATCGAGATCGACATCAACCCCTCCGACGTACGGGTGGACACCTTCCGCGCCTCGGGCGCGGGCGGCCAGCACATCAACAAGACCGATTCGGCGGTGCGGCTGACGCACATCCCGACCGGTATCGTGGTGCAGTGCCAGGACGGCCGCAGCCAGCACAGCAACCGCGACGTGGCGTGGAAACGCCTGCGTTCGCGCCTGTACGACCACGAGATGCGCAAGCGCCAGGAGGAGCAGCAGAAGCTCGAAGACAGCAAGACCGATGTAGGCTGGGGCCACCAGATCCGCAGCTACGTGCTGGACCAGAGCCGCATCAAGGACCTGCGCACCAACGTCGAGATGTCCAACACCCAGAAAGTGCTGGACGGCGACCTCGACCCGTTCATCGAAGCATCGCTCAAGCAGGGCGTGTAAACATTTTTCCGGAAGAACTCCATGCTGCGTGAAGGCCAAGCCCTGACGATCCACCGCGCGGACTACACCGCCCCCGCGTTCTGGATCGATACCGTCGAACTCTGCTTCGACCTCGACCCCGCGAAGACCCGTGTGCTCAACCGCATGCGCCTGCGCCGCAACCCGGACGTGGCGGCGCAGGCCCTGCGGCTGGACGGCGAGGAGCTGAACCTGGCGCGGGTGCTGGTCAACGGCCAGGGCACTTCCTTCAAGCTCGACCCGACCGACCGCGGCAACCAGCTGGTGCTGGAAAACCTGCCGGAGGGCCACGAGCCCTTCGACCTGGAGATCTTCACCACCTGCTGCCCGGCCAAGAACACCAAGCTGATGGGCCTGTTCGTCAGCGAGGACACGTTTTTCACCCAGTGCGAGGCCGAGGGTTTCCGCCGCATCACCTATTTCCTGGACCGGCCGGACGTGATGGCCAGCTACACCGTCACCCTGCGTGCCGACAAGGCCAAGTACCCGGTGCTGCTGTCCAACGGAAACCTGGTGGAGGAAGGGGTGCTGGACGACGGCCGCCACTTCGCCCGGTGGGTGGACCCCTTCCGGAAACCCAGCTACCTGTTCGCCCTGGTGGCCGGCAAGCTGGTGGCGCGGGAGCAGCGTATCCGCTCGCGCGCCGGCAACGACCACCTGCTGCAGGTGTTCGTGCGCCGCGGCGACCTGGACAAGACCGAACACGCGATGAACTCGCTCATGGCCTCCATCGCCTGGGACGAAGCCCGCTTCGGCCTGACGCTGGACCTGGAACGTTTCATGATCGTCGCCACCAGCGATTTCAACATGGGCGCCATGGAGAACAAGGGCCTGAATATCTTCAACACGAAGTACGTGCTGGCGAGCCAGGCCACGGCGACCGATATGGACTTCTCCAACATCGAGTCGGTGGTCGGCCACGAGTACTTCCACAACTGGACCGGCGACCGGGTGACCTGCCGCGACTGGTTCCAGCTGAGCCTGAAGGAGGGCCTGACCGTCTTCCGCGACCAGGAGTTCAGCCAGGACCTGTGCGCCGACCCGTCGGCCCGCGCGGTCAAGCGCATCGAGGACGTGCGGGTGCTGCGCAGCGCCCAGTTCCCCGAGGACGCCGGCCCCATGGCCCACCCGGTGCGGCCTGACAGCTACATCGAGATCAGCAACTTCTACACCGTCACCATCTACGAGAAGGGTGCGGAGGTGGTGCGCATGATGCAGACCCTGGTCGGCAGGGACGGCTTCGCCAAGGGCATGACGCTGTACTTCCAGCGCCATGACGGCCACGCCGTGACCTGCGACGACTTCGCCCAGGCCATCGCCGACGCCAACCCGGCCTCCGACCTGGCGCGCCTGCTGCCGCAGTTCAAGAACTGGTACAGCCAGTCCGGCACGCCGCGTGTACGTGCCGAAGGCCGCTACGACGCCGAGACCCGCAGCTACACCCTGGCCCTGTCGCAGACCTGCCCGCCCACGCCGGGCCAGCCGGCCAAGGCGCCGTTTGTCATCCCGGTGGCGCTGGGCCTGGTGACCGACGACGGCCATGCCCTGCCCCTGCAATACACGGTGGACGGTGGCGCGGCCACCGATGCCCCGCTGTTCGTGCTGACCGAGCCGCAGCAGACGCTGGTGTTCAGCGGCATCGATGCCGCGCCGGTGCCCTCGCTGCTGCGCGGCTTCTCGGCCCCGGTCATTCTCGACACCGGCTACAGCGACGCCCAGTTGCTGGCGCTGCTGGCGCACGACAGCGACCCCTTCAACCGCTGGGAGGCCGGCCAGCGCCTGGCGCTGCGGCTGGCGTTGAACGCCATCCAGGCCGAAGCCGCGCCGGCGGGCGACCTGCTCGACGCACCTTTCGTCGAGGCCATGCGCGGCGTGCTGCGCCACCCGCAGCTCGACGCCGCCTTCAAGGAACTGGTGCTGACCCTGCCGACCGAGGGCTACATCGCCGAGCAGCTGGAGGTGGTGGATCCGCAGCGTATCCACGCGGTGCGCGAGAGCATGCGTGCCCAGCTGGCCACCGCGCTGCAGCCCGACTGGGCCTGGGCCTGGGAGCAGAACGAACACAACGCCGGCTACACCCCCGATCCGCTGCCGGCCGGCCGCCGCGCCCTGGCCGGCCAGGCCCTGGTGCACCTGTGCCTGGCGGCCCGCACCTCCGGCGACACGGTATGGCCCGGCAAGGCCTACCAGCGCTTCAAGGACGCCGACAACATGACCGACCGCGCCAACGCGCTGGCCGCCCTGGTCGGCAGCGGCAATGCCCTGGCGCAGCCGGCGCTGGAACGCTTCCACGCCCTGTTCAAGAACGAGGCGCTGGTACTCGACAAGTGGTTCTCGATGCAGGCCGGCGCGACCGACCGCGGCGGCGATATCCTGCCGCTGGTGAAGCAGCTGATGGCCCACCCCGATTTCAGCATCAAGAACCCGAACCGCGCGCGCAGCCTGGTCTTCAGCTACTGCAGCGCCAACCCGGCGGCTTTCCACCGGGCCGACGGCGCCGGGTATGCCTACTGGGCCGACAACGTGCTGGCGCTCGACGCCATCAACCCGCAGGTGGCCTCGCGCCTGGCGCGTGCGCTCGACCGCTGGAAGAAGCTGGCCGAACCCTACCGCGCCCAGGCCCGTGCCGCGCTGGCCCGGGTGGCCGGTGCCGGCACGCTCAGCAACGACGTGCACGAAGTACTCACCCGCGCTCTTGCCGAGTAATACTTTTTTCAAGAAAACCAACAGGAAAACCCAGATGGCTTCCAAAGTCAGCCTGACCCGCTACCTCGTCGAGAAGCAGCGTACCGACGGCCACATTCCGTCCCAACTGCGCCTGCTCATCGAAGTGGTGGCGCGCGCCTGCAAGGGCATCAGCTTCGCGGTGAACAAGGGCGCCCTCGGCGGCGTGCTGGGCACCGCCGGCAGCGAGAACGTGCAGGGCGAGGTGCAGAAGAAACTCGACATCATCTCCAACGAGGTGCTGATCGAGGCCAACGAATGGGGCGGCCACCTGGCCGCCATGGCCAGCGAGGAGATGGACAGCATCCACCTGGTGCCCAGCCGCTACCCGCAGGGTGAATACCTGCTGCTGTTCGACCCGCTCGACGGCTCGTCGAACATCGACGTCAACGTGAGTATCGGCACCATCTTCAGCGTGCTCAAGAAGCCCGAGGGCCACCCCGGGGTGCATGAGGCCGACTTCCTGCAGCCCGGCAGCCAGCAGGTGGCCGCCGGCTACTGCGTATACGGCCCGCAGACCACGCTGGTGCTGACCGTGGGCGACGGCGTGGCCATGTTCACCCTCGACCGCGAGCAGGGTTCCTTCGTGCTGACGCAGGAAAACGTGCAGGTCCCGCCCGACACCAAGGAATTCGCCATCAACGTCAGCAACATGCGTTTCTGGGATGCGCCGGTCAAGCGCTACATCGAGGAATGCCTGCAGGGCAAGGACGGCCCGCGCGGCAAGGACTTCAACATGCGCTGGGTGGCCAGCATGGTGGCCGACGTGCACCGCATCCTGACGCGCGGCGGCATCTTCATGTACCCCTGGGACAGCCGCGAGCCCGAAAAGCCCGGCAAGCTGCGCCTGATGTACGAAGCCAACCCCATGGGCTGGCTCATCGAGCAGGCCGGCGGCATGGCGACCGACGGCCGCCAGCGCATCCTCGACGTGGTGCCCACCAAGCTGCACCAGCGGGTGAGTGTGATCCTGGGTTCGAAGAACGAGGTCGAGCGGGTCACGGGCTACCACACCGCTAACTGAGCGTTGCCGGCACGCAGTGCAAAGCAAACGACGACCGGGCTTAGCGGACTCGCCAGAACTATTTCTTGCGTCCCAAGACTTCGGGATTAAAAAGGCCGGGTGACATCAGTCACCTGGCCCCGAACGCCCACGTGGAAGGGTTAGGTATTGTCGATGGTGCTCGCGCCAGGCGCATTCTTTTTGACGGATTCAATCCCGTTGTCCCTCGCTGCCGCCGACGAATACATCTGGCTCGCTCCGATGACCTCTCCGTTCGCCGCCGACAGCGTGAAGTACGGAGACTGGTCCCGCGCATTCAAACGGCTGTAACGGGCGTCCGTCGGAGCGTTTACCTTCACCGAGTCGATGCCCCCCTGTGCATTTTGCTTGGTCGTGTACCGCTCACTTGTAAGCACGATTTCACCGTTTGCGGCCTTGAAATTGAACATGAACTGAGTTCCCGTCCGCTTGAGATCAAAATGAGCTGACATGACATTCCTTCATTAATTTCTTAGTACAAGCCGGCGATTCTGGAATATATTCTTCGGTCCTGATTGACCGCGAAGATCGCCTTGAATTTTCAGTTCTTCACGATTCTCTACCGCTCTGCAGTGCAGCACGCGGAATATATAGATTACATCGACAAAAAACAACCAGGCATCGAGTCCAAGCGCTGCAAAGCTTGAGCCAGCGGCTCCGCAGGGCAGCCGCTAGCGTTTCACGCCGGCCGATGCCCCCAGCTTGTCGAAGTCCGCATCCAGCCGCGCCAGCGACGTGGCGATGCGCTCGCGCCGGGCCTTGATCCACGCATCCTGCTGCGCCAGGCGCTGGGCCGACTCCTTGAGCATGCGGTCCATCTCGGCCGGCTGCGGGCCGCCGGCGGTTGCGCGGTTCCTGACGATGGCCACCGGGTCCAGCGAGGCACGGAACTCCTGCTCGGTCATGGGCAGTGCGGCCGGGAATTCAGAGCCCTTCACCGCCTCGGCATAGATACGCTGGGCCTCGGTGTACGGGAAGTCCAGCGGCTTGATGTCCTTGGCCTTGGCGTATTCCACCACTTCCGAGGCGAAGTGGTGCCCCACCCGGAAGGGCAGCTTGTACTTGCGCATCAGCAGGTCGGCCAGTTCCTGCGAGGCGGTCCAGTCGCTGTTGAGCTCTTCCAGCGCGCGTTTCGGGTCCAGCACCATGCCGTTGAGGATCTTCTCCCAGTTGGCCAGCACATGGGTGGCGCTGTTGACCATGGCGCTGTTGGCCCGGACTTCCTTCGGGTCGCTCATGCCAGGGGGGATGTTGTGCGCCTGCAGGGCCGCGCCCATGCCCAGCGTCAGTGCGGTCGAGGCATCGCGGCGGGTGCTGTTGAGCAGGCCCGGGTTGCGCTTCTGCGGCATGGCGCTGGACACATAGGTGTTGTCGCCGCCCTCCTGCAGCAGGATCCAGGGCCGCGCCTGGGCGTACTGCGTCATGATGTCCTCGACGAAGCTGCCGGCATGCAGCGCGATGGCGGTGACGATGGCGCCGGCTTCCACCGGCTCGTCCACCGACGAAATCTGCGAGGCGTCGTAGGCGTTGTCCACCGTGGCGGCAAAACCCAGGTAGTCGGCCATACGCTTGCGGTTCAGCGGCCAGCTGGTGCCGTTGAGCACCGTGGTGCCCATGGACGAACGGTCGATGCGCACATAGGCCTCGCGGATGCGCTGGGCATCGCGGTCCAGCGCGGCGGCATGGCCCAGCAGGTAGTGGCCGAAGCTGTTGGGCTGGGCCGCAACCCCGTTGGTGTAGTTGGGCACCACCGTGTCCTTGTACCGGCCTGCCAGCTTCACCAGGGTGCCGGAGGTCTTGTTCAGCTGCTCGGCCAGGCGCAGCATGTCGTCGCGCAGGATGGCCGAGCGCTGCGTGGCCAGCATGTCCTGGCTAGAGCGGCCCGCGTGCAGCAGGGTGATCTGCGGCCCGGCCGCATCTATCAGCAGCGGCTCGAAGGTGATGACGTTGGCCGGCCGCTTGCCACCGGGCTTGGCGCCGTCGTCCAGCACCTTGTTGATGCCGTTGACCACCAGCGGCGTCATGGACTTGTCGAGCAGCCCCTCGTCGGTGTTGATCACCGCCGTGGCCTTGTTCATCTCGCCGAGCCAGTAGAACTCGTCGCGCTTGGGCTGCGCCGCCTGCTGGCTCCAGGCCTGCGCCACGGAAAACGAAAGTGCCGCCGCAAGGGCGATGGAGGATATTTTCATGGGCGCTCTTGTGTCTCTTGTCCCCGGTGGATCCGGAAACCCGCGAGCGCGACCATACGGAGGTCGGAACCTGCGGTCAAATTAAAAATTCCCGTTTCGCAATATGCAAAACATATGGGGGCACGGGCGCTGACTTTTGGCCCGAGCCCGGCCAGAGTCTCTATCATGCACACGGTCGGACTTCTTTCAACTTTGCTTCGCCACTGCGGGAGCTGCCATGAATGCCCTCACCCAAGCGCTCGGCTCCGCCGGACCCGCCCTGGTGGCCGAACTCGAAGCGCTCTACAAGGACCTTCACCAGCACCCCGAGCTGTCCATGCAGGAAGTCCGTACCGCGAAGATCGTCGCCGATGCGATGCGGGGCCTGGGCTACGCGGTGACGTGCCAGGTCGGCGTGACGGGCGTGGTCTGCGTGATGGAGAATGGTGCGGGCCCGACCGTGATGCTGCGCGCCGACATGGATGCACTGCCGATGGCCGAGAACACCGGCTTGCCGTATGCCAGCACGGTGACGGCGCGCGACGCGGACGGCATCGAGGTCGGCGTGGCGCATTCGTGCGGCCACGACATGCACGTGACCTGGATGGTAGGCGCCGCGCGCATCCTGTCCACGCACAGAGCCGCGTGGCGCGGCACCCTGGTGGTCGTGTTCCAGCCGGGCGAGGAAACCGCCGAAGGCGCCAGCAGCATGGTGCGTGACTGGGGCCAGGGCCGCTTCCCGAAGCCCGACATCATCCTCGGCCAGCATGTGATGGTCGGGCCGGCCGGCACCGTGAACTACCGCCCCGGCGTCACCCTGTCGGCCGGAGACAGCCTGAAGATCACCTTGTTCGGGCGCGGCTCGCACGGCTCGCAGCCGCAGACCTCGATCGATCCGGTGATCATGGCCGCAGCGACCACCCTGCGCCTGCAGACCATCGTCTCGCGGGAGATTGCGCCTTCCGAGCCCGCGGTGCTCACCATCGGTTCGCTGCAGGCGGGCACCAAGGAAAACATCATCCCCGACGACGCCACCATCAAGCTGAACCTGCGCACCTTCAGCGAGGACACGCGCGAATACATGCTCAAGTCGATCCGCCGCATCTGTTGCGCCGAGTGCGACGCCTCCGGCGCCGAGCGTCCGCCCGAGTTCACCACCATCAACAGCTACCCGCTGACCGAAAACGACCTGGCCGCTACGCACAGGGTAGCGGAGGCCTTCGGCCACCAGTTTGGCGAGAACGCCTCGCTGGCACCGAATCCGGCGTCGGCCAGCGAAGACTTCAGCATCTTCGGCCGCAGCTGGGGTGTGCCGTATGTATTCTGGTTCGTCGGCAGCACCGACCCCGCGGTGTACGCCGCAGCCACACAGCAAAAAACCGTCAACAAGATCCCCAGCAACCACTCGCCGAAGTTCGCGCCGCAGATCCACCCGACGCTGGAGACCGGCTTGCAGGCCATGCTGACCGCCGCCAGCGCATGGCTGTGCCCCGGTACCGCGGCCTGAAGCGCAGGGCGGCCACCTTTCCCAGGAGCCGGAACGCATGAACGTCCACGCATTGGCCCTTGCCGCCCTGAACGACCACCGCCTGTTCACCATGCTCGACCTGGCGGGCACCTTCGCTTTTGCCATCAGCGGTGCGGTCGCGGCCAGGGACCGCGGCCTCGACTGGTTCGGTGTCATCGTCATCGCCTTCACGGTCGCCTGCGGCGGGGGTGTGCTGCGCGACCTGTGCATCGGTGCCGTGCCTCCGGCCGGGCTGACCGACTGGCGCTACCTCGCTGTCGCCCTGGTCGCGGCACTGGTGGCGATGGCTGCCAACGGGCTGGTCGTGCGCCTGGTGCACCCGGTGATCCTGTTCGACTCCCTGGGCCTGGGGCTGTTTGCGGTGACCGGCGCACAGAAGGCCCTGGTCTTCGGCCACAACGCCGAGGTGGCAGTGCTGATGGGCATCGTCACCGCGGTGGGCGGCGGCGTGACACGCGACGTGCTGCTCAACCGGGTGCCGGTGATCCTGCAGCGTGAAATCTATGCGTCGGCCGCGCTGGTCGGCGCCAGCATCGAGGTCGCCGGCGAGCGCCTGGGATGGTTGTCGAGCGGGCGAACCTGGGTCGCCTTGGTGGCGTGTTTTGTGCTGCGCTACCTGTCGCTGCGCTACCAATGGAACCTGCCACGCGCTTCGGGGCACGATGGCAAAGACTAGGGCCTGTTGACACCATGCAAGGGAATCGCAGAACGGTGATGGCCGGCCTGCTGGCCGCAGCCGCCACGCCGACCCACGCCGAAGATGCCAAGTGGGGCCGCGCGGCGGGCTATCCCTCTGGCTGGGGCAGTCCGCCGCGCCTGTCGCTCCACCCTGAGCGGCGTGTCGCCAACTTCTCCGGCGGCTTCGAAAGCATGCTGCGTACCCGCACCATCCAGGCCGCGGCAGCATTGCCCTGGCGTGAGCGTTCAGCGGTGGACCTGCGCTACCGGTGGGGACTGTTTTCCCGCACGCCCGATGAATACCTGGACGCCTACCCGATCACGGGCCTGCTGATCGCCCGCAAGGGCGAGATCCTGCTGGAGAAGTACCGCTTCGACCGCAAGGCCGACATGCGCCTGACGAGTTGGTCCATGGCCAAGAGCGTCACATCGCTGTTGCTCGGAATCGCCGTCGACCAGAAGCGCATCGCCTCCATGGACGACACCGCCGAAACCTACCTGCCCGCCCTTGCCGGCACCTTGCATGGCGGAACCACCCTGCGCAATCTCGGCAACATGTCCAGCGGTGCAGCCATCGAGCACGAGCAGGGCAACACGACCATCTACCCCGGCGCCCTGTCCAACCGCAACGCGAGCATCGCCGACGTGGTCAAAGGCTGGAACGCTCGCCAGGAACCCCAGGGAACCCGGTTCAACTACAACGAACTGTGCCCACTGACCATCGGCATGGTGATTCGCGCCAAGACAGGCAAGAGCCTCTCCGAGTATGCGCAGGAAGTGCTGTGGCAGCCGCTCGGTGCCGAGGCCAATGCCACATGGTCCACCGATTCCCACGGCGATGAGTTCAACTGCATAGGATTCGCCGCCCGCCTGCGCGACTGGGCTCGCCTGGGCCAGTTGGTGGCCCAACGGGGGCGGATCGAAGGTCGCCAGATCGTGAGCACCGCCTGGATGGATGACTACAGCCGCTGGGAAGCATCCGAGGCGCAGGCACGCTACGGTAATCTGCCTGGGCGCAAGGGGGCCGGGTACAAGCGCTTCTTCTGGCATGCCCGGGCCGATGGCACCCTCCCCTACTTCAATGGTGCGTACGGGCAGCGGGTGCTGGTCGATTTGCGCACCGAGACCGTCCTGGTCCAGACCGCCGTTGCCGATGGTGCCGCATGGCAGGACGAACTGTTCACCATGTTCGCAGCCGCCACCGCGGTGCCTGGCTGAACGCGTGAACAACCGGGTCGGCGGCTGCGCGTTTGAGGATCGCCCCACGCGCAGGCAATGGGCAATGGGCAGTGCGGACGATCGATTCGCAAGGCGCGTGACTTGGGCGGCTAGCTCGCCTCGAACGGTCCGGCGCCACGGCGGGCCACCCGCGTGATCCATTGCTCGAATGCCATGACAGCGTCGTCGCCGGCGCGCTCGGTGTTGACCACCAGCGCGTAGTCAGGTGCGCGCCAGGTAGGCGACGGGATCGGGCACACCAGGCGGCCGGCGGCGATATCGCGGCCGATCAGCGGCAGCGATGCCAATGTCACGCCCAGGCCCTCCACGGCGGCGGCCAGTTGGAGATAGGCGTGATCGAACTCGACGTGGCGGGCCGCCCGCAGGTCGGTCGCGCCGGCCTCCCGCAGCCAATGCGCCCAGGCGCTGCGGGTGCTGGCCGCATGCAGCAGCGTGTGGTGGCGCAGGTCCGCCACGGTCTGTATCGGGTGCTGGCGCAGCAGAGCGGGGCTGCAGGCGGGCAGGCGCAGGTCGGCCATCAGCGTGCGCGACACGAGCCCGGCGCCTTGCTCATGCCCGGAGCGTACCCCGATGTCGAAGGCATCGCCGACATAACGCAGCTTGCGCGAGGTGGTCGACACCCGTACGTCGATGCCGGGATACTGCGCGTGGAAGTCGGCCAGGCGCGGCAGCAGCCAGCTCAAGGCGAAGCTGGCCAGCACGTTCACACGCACGGTGCCCGTCACGCGGCGCGTGAGGGGATCGTGGCGCAACCGGGCCGCCCCGGTGGCCAGGCGGTCGAAGGCGTGGCCCACGTCGTTGAGCAGGGCGGCGCCTTCATCGGTCAGCACGACGCCACGCGCCCGGCGCTCGAACAGCGGCACGCCGAACCAGTCTTCCAGCAGCCGGATCTGCTTGCCGACGGCCCAGTGGGTAACGTGCAGATCGGCCGCGGCGGCGGCAAAACTGCCGTGCCGGGCCACCGCCTCGAAGTTGCGCAGCGCGTTGAGCGGCGGCAGCCTGTCGCGGTCTTTCTCGGTGCTGGTGTTTTTGTCCATTACGTGACTTTTATTCCCGTCTGACCCGATATTACGTCAGTGGAAGCACGCGGGAGACGGCCATAAAATTGGCACATGAACATGCCGGCAAGCACCACCGCTGACCCCTCGAACCTGCCGGCCGCGCCCTCGCCACGTGCACGTGTGCTGTGGCTCTCCTGCGTAGCGCATGCGCTGCACGACGGCTACACCGACATGGTCTATGTGCTGCTGCCGGTGTGGCAGGCGGAGTTCGGCCTGGGTTATGGCGCGCTGGCCATGCTGCGCGGCATCTATGCGGGAACCATGGCCAGCCTGCAGATCCCCGCCGGGCGCCTGGCGCAGCGGCTCGGTAGCCGGGCCGTGCTGGCCTTGGGCACCTTGCTGGCGGCGCTGGGCTATGCGGTGGCGGGCATGTCGGGCAGCCTGCTGGGCCTGTGCGTGGCCCTGGCCGTGTCGGGCAGCGGCTCCAGCACCCAGCACCCGCTCGCCTCGGGTGCGGTGTCACGGGTCTACGGACGCGATGCCCGGGGCCACCTGGGCACCTATAACTTTGCCGGCGACCTGGGCAAGGCCGCACTGCCGGCGGCCATTTCGCTGCTGGTGACCCTGATGCCGTGGCGCCACGCGCTGTGGATGGTGGCCGCCCTGGGTTGCCTGGTGGCCGCGGCGATTGCACTATTTCTCCCATCCATGCCGCGCAAGGCGCCCGTGGCCGAGGCGGCATCGGGCTCGGCTCGCACGACCAGGGGCACGGGTTTTCCGTTGCTGCTCACCATCGGCGTACTCGACACGGCCGTGCGGATGGGCCTGCTGACCTTCCTGCCGTTTTTGCTCAAGGCCAAAGGCGTCTCGGCCCCCATGCTCGGAACGGCGCTGGCGCTGGTCTTCATCGGCGGCGCGGCCGGCAAATTCGCCTGCGGCTGGCTGGGCGCCCGCATGGGGGTGACGGGCACGGTACTGGCCACCGAAGGCGGCACCGCCGCCTGCATCGTCGCCGTGATGCTGTGCCCGCTGGCCCCGGCCATGGTGCTGCTGCCGCTGCTGGGCATGATGCTCAACGGTACCTCGTCCGTGCTGTACGGCACCGTACCGGAACTGGCGCCTGCCGAGGGCACCGAGCGGGCCTTCGCGCTGTTCTACACCGGCACCATCGCGTCGGGTGCGATCTCGCCGGTGCTCTACGGCTTGCTCGGCGACGGAATCGGCATCAACGGCGCCACCCTGGCCACGGCCCTGACTGCCCTGGCCATCTTCCCGCTGGCCCTGGCGCTGCGCGCACACCTGGCACCCGGGGAAAACCCGCCAGCGTAGCCGGATTCTGAAGGGCCAGGGCGCGAAAGCCAACAAAGCAGACCGCATGGGCTCATGCAGCCAACCTGCGTGGAGTCCTTAGTCGTTCACCGAAGAAGCCCATATCAAATCCTTCGTTCCCCTGGACACGCCGGACTCGCACAATGAATTCCGCTGGCTCAGGAACGAGTCCTTGCGCATGGTGGTCGCCGCCAGCATGATCAACTTCGCGCCATCCTCGACGCTCAAGACCTGGATCGACCATGTGGTGTGGCCCGGGCGCACGATGATGACCACCGCCGAGGGGCCGCGGGGCCGCGCGGCCTGATCAAGGGCAAGAAGGTTTACCTGGTGGCCGCCAGCGGTGGTGTCTATTCGGGCGGGCCGATGGCGGCCAATGACATGCTGGCGCCCTACCTGAAGCAGATTCTGGGTTTCATCGGCATCACCGGCATCGAGACGATCCGCGCCGAAGCCCAGAGCTTCGGGCCGGAACGGGCAGCACGGGGTGCGGCCGCGGCGATGGCCCAGGTCCACGCCGTGGAGCAGACTTCCAGCTGACTATCAATAACCCGGTGTCTTGAGGAATACGACGCGATCTGGCTATGACCGCCGTGCATCGGTCACGTTGAATGCCAACGAGAAAACCGGCCCCATATCTTCCGGCAGCTCAAGTTCGACTGAAAGCACTGCGGGGTGAAACTTCGTGCTGCCGTCGAACTTGCCGTTGCGGCCGCTCAGGTCGAACTCCTCGACCTTCTCGCTCACCGTGCGCCGCGTCGCCTGTAGCCGGTAGCTCTCGGGGCGAAGGCGCCGGTCCCGGCACCAACGCAGAATGCCGTCGAGCTGCTCGTTGAACTGGTCCGGATCACCTGGCGCTTCGACTTTGCAGCGGAACACGTACCGCTCGCCGAGCCTTTCCCAGTGAAACTCCAGTCGCTGCTTTTCTTGGATGTCCATGCGCCTATTGTCGCTGGGCAAGATCACCGCCCCACCACTCCACAGCGAGCCGCCCCGCAAGTGGCGTCAGAAATCGCGCCGATTATCGAAATGTCCACAGCCAAGTACCGCGACCCGGCAACCTACTGCCGGAAACAGTTTCGGCGAGTCAACCCTCATACTGCGGCCTCCGCCCTGTAAGACACGAATGAAAGAGATGACCCCTGCCGAGTTCGACGCGGCGATACGCACGGAGTTGCACGATGTTCCGGCGGCGCAGATCAACTCTGCCCTTTTGGTTGTACTGGGACTAAACCCCAACCGCACACCCCAGGCAATAGCTGCCGCGGTGCGGAGCTACATTGCCGAGGGCAAGCACCATGTGCTCATGGCTGATGAGGTGGCGGAAGCCGAAGCTGTTGCCAAAGCCGAGACCAAGGCGCCAGAGGCTACACCGGCGGCGCCCGACTGGCCGGACAGGGCGCATCCCGGCCCGGCAGCAGCGCCTGCGCATGACGGGGACTGGATCGTGCAGCCCGACCCCGCAACCCCGCGCAAGAATGGGAGTGATGCCTAGCAATAGCTAGCCGGCCGATGGTCACGCTGTAGAGTTCCGAAGTAAATTTCCCTGTTTACCTGACGGAGACCCAAACTTGTCCACCTCAATCACCCATTCACGTCGCCGTGCCGTGCGCTTGGCCTTTGCAGGACTTGCGGTGGCCGTCGCGGCAAGCGCTCCCGCTACCGGCTCGGCACAAACGCCCGCAGCGTGGCCGACACGCCCCATCAAGATGATCGTGCCGTATGCGGCCGGTGGCTTCGCCGATATCCGGGCCCGCAAGCTGGCCGACAAGCTCAGCCATAGCCTGGGCCAGCCGGTGGTCATCGACAACCGCGGTGGCGCCGGCGGGGTGTTGGGCACCGACGCAATAGCGAAAGCCACGGACGGGCATACCTTCGGCTTCGGCTCGCCCGGGCCGCTGGTCACGAATCCGATGCTGATGAAGAAGATGCCCTACGACGCGCAGCGCGACCTGGTGCCGGTCGTGCTCATCGAAGAGGCTCCGCTGTTCCTGACGGTCTCGCCAGGTCAGCCCCTGCAAAGTGTCATGGACCTGGTCGCCGCAGCCCGCACCAAGCCAGGCACCGTGACCTATGGTTCATCCGGCGTGGGAGGCGCACACCACCTTTCCGGAGAACTGCTGGCGTACGACACCAAGACCGAGATGGTCCATGTGCCCTACAAAGGCGGCGCCCCGGCGGCGGCCGATCTGATGGGCGGGCACCTGACCTTCATGTTCGAGATGGGCTACTCCGCCCTGCCCGCCATCCAGGCCGGCAAGCTGCGGGCCCTGGCCGTTTCGAGCGAGCGACGCGTCAAGGTGCTGCCGCAGGTGCCAACGCTGCAGGAGGCGGGCATTCCCGGTTTCGCCTCGTACAACTGGCTCGGCATGATCGCGCCGGCCGGCACGCCGCCCGCCGTCGTGCAGAAGCTCAATGCGGCAGTCAACGCGGCCCTGAAGGACCCGGAGGTGCGGGCGATGATCGAGAACTCCGGAGGCGTGGTGGTGGGCGGTACCCCGCAGGAGTACGCCCGCTTCCTTGATGCCGAGCGCACGCAGTGGGCGCCGGTCATCCGCAAGGCCAACATCACCCTGGACTGAGCTCCGCTAGGAACGGCGTGTATCGGTCACCTTGAATGCCAGCGAGAGCACGTCACAGACGAATCGCGACTCAATCTCGAAGGGGATGGGAACTGCCGCGTCGTCAGCAGGGATCGGGCGGATGCGCACACGATCGCCGCCCCCGCAAGACTTCGGCCCATCCCCAGGCCCTGCCGGGAGAGGCTGTAGCTGGAATAGCCATATAAGCCTTTCCTGCCAATCAGGCAGCCGCCGAGGCCAGCGCCTGCGCGCCCAGCACCGAACGTACCTTCTCGTGGTCCGCGGCGGTGCCATGTACCAGCAGTACGTACTGGTCCACCTTCAAGGCGGTTTCGTACTTGACGACATCGGCCTTGGGCACGCCAACTTCGGTCAGTGCCGACCCGAGGGCGGACAGCCCCCCTACCACCGCGGCGCCTTCGAGCGCGCCTACGAGCGATGCCACGACCGGCCCCGCCAACCCTACCAGCCCGAAACCGGGCAGGAAAAATACCGCCGGTGCCAGCAGTAGCCCCCAGATGCCCCCCCAGAACGCGCCCCTGCCGCCCCAGGCCTTGATCCGGTCACCCGCGGTGTAGAAGCCGATCGGGTGCTCCTCGCTGTGGTAACCCTTGCCTACCAGCGAAAGCTTCTTCACGTCAAAGCCAGCGCGGTTGAGACTCTGAATCGCCTCTTCAGCCTCCACATGGGTGTTGAAGATGTAGGCGGGAAAGTGGTCTGTAGGCATGGTGTTTCCTTGAAAGGTGTCCCAGTGTTTTCCCGGCACGGCGCCTGGTCTGTGCGACAGCGCACCCAGGCAGATAAGTCCGGCCAGAGCGCGGCAGCGCACAGATGGCCTGCTCCCGGCTTCCTAAGCTGGTCTTTTCGTTCAACCCAGGAATACGCAAATGAAGACCGACCAGGAAATCCAGAAGGATGTCAGCGAAGAACTGAAGTGGGAACCTTCCGTCAATGCCACCCACATCGGCGTGGAGGTCCGCGATGGCGTGGTCACCCTCGCCGGCCATGTGGAGAGCTATACCGAGAAGTGGCATGCCGAGCGCGCAGCGCAGCGGGTGGCAGGCGTCAAGGCGCTGGCCGTCGAGATGGAAGTGAAGCTACCCGGCTCCGCGCAACGCAACGATGCCGACATTGCGCGCTCTGTCGAGAACGTACTGGAGTGGTCGAGCTACGCTCCTGCCGGCAGCATCCGGGTGATGGTCGAAAAAGGCTGGGTCACCCTGACCGGCAAGGTGCAATGGGAATTCGAGCGCCATGGCGCCACCGAGGCCGTGCACCACCTGCTGGGCGTGACCGGCGTCAGCGACCAGATCACCATCAAGCAGATGGTGTCCCCGGCAGTGGTCAAGGCCGGTATCGAAGCTGCGCTGAAGCGGCGTGCCCATGCCGATGCGCAGGTCATTGCGGTGGACGTCAAGGGCTCTGACGTGATCCTCTCGGGCACTGCCCATACCTGGGCCGAACGCGACCTGGCCAACAACGCCGCCTGGGGCGCTCCCGGCGTGACGAGCGTGGTCGACCGCATCACCCTCGCTTTCTGATCCCCCGAGGGAATCACCATGGCCCATACAACGGAAATCATCAGCGGCACCTGCCGGCAACTGCTCTTCAGCCCGAAAGGCGAGGTCGAAGGCGTGTTGATGACGGTACACCGCGAGAGTGTCCAGGTGAATGCGGTGGGTCACGCCAGCATGACGGTACTGAATACCCGCTGCTCGAAGCCCTCCAGATCAACGGGATAGACCTCAGGTAGCGTGGGTCAGGTAGCCCATCCACTGCCAGTACGTGAGTGAAAAAAGCACCAGCAGC
Organism: Pseudomonadota bacterium; assembly: GCA_040390235.1. Lineage (GTDB taxonomy): Bacteria > Pseudomonadota > Gammaproteobacteria > Burkholderiales > Burkholderiaceae_C > Xylophilus. The sequence goes on from JAZJYT010000020.1 coordinate 87,603, forward strand.
AACGCACCGGCCAGCGTGATCGCCAGCCCGGTCTTCACAAAGTCGCGCGCCGTGAAGGTGTTGGTTCCGTAGGCAATCATGTTCTGCGGTGCGTTGACCGGCAGGATGAAGCCGAAGCTCACCACGAACTGCAGCAGCATCGTGAGGCCGACGACGTTGAGGCCGGGGGTCTGCACCGCTGACAGCACGCTGATGACTATCGGGATCATGGTAGACGACAACGCCGTGGCGCTGGCAAAGCCCAGGTGGATCACGACCAGGAACGTCGACAGCAGCATCAGGCAGGCAAAAGCGCTGGCGTGCTGCAGGCCGGCATGGTGAACGATGAGATTGGCAAGCCAGCCAGCCGCGTTGGTGCGCAGCAGGGCGGTGCCAATGCTGATGCCAACCGCGAACAATATGACGGTTCCCCAGGGAAAACCACGCTGCGACTCCTTCCAGTCCATCACGCCCAGGCGGGGCAGCAGCATCAGCGCTACTGCGGCAATGGTGGTGGAAGCGGTATCGAAGTCGTGCAGCATCTTCTCGGTCGCCCAGAACGCCAGCAGCGCCAGGACGACGGCAAGCAGCTTCCACTCCCTCGGCGTGGTCGGCCCGAGGGCATCGAGCTGTGCGCGGATGGCGGCGCGGCCCCCGGCAATCTCCTCCATTTCCGGCTTCATCATGCGGGTCATGATGAAGTAGAGGGCGACGGTCATCAATGCCGAGAATGGAGCCCCGGCGATGAACCACTCCATCCAGCTGATGGTGGTGTGGAACTGCTTGTCGATGAAGCCCAAAGCCACCATGTTTTGAGCGGCTGCAGTCTTGATGCCGATATTCCATACGCTGGCGGTCTGCGCGGCCGTGATCACCAGCAGGCCCGCGAAGCGGCTGCGCTGCTCCACCTTGAATGCGAGGATGAAGCCCATCATGATCGGAACCAGGCATGCCACCCGGGCGGTGGTACTGGGCACGATGAAGGACAGCAGAAAACCTACGCCCATGGCGCCGACAACGATGCGGCTGGTGCGGCCATCGACCCGCGACAGGACCAACAGGGCGATGCGGCGGTCGAGGCCGGTCGCGGTCATGGCGGCCGCGATAAAACAGGCCGCGGCCACCAGTGCGACGGCACTGTTGGCAAAGCCCGATAGCGCGATGCCAAGCGCTGCGGCGCTACCCATGCCGACGCCTGCGGTCTGGCTGGCATCGGGCACGTGGGCGAGCAGGAAAACCATCAGAGCAGCAATCACGACCGCGCTGACGGCGTAGTCCAGTGCCTCAGTCATCCAGACGATGACGGCAAATGCCAGGACGCCCAGCATCGCCTGCCCCGCGGGTGGCAAACCCGGCGCAGCTGGCATGCAGACCAGGCCGACCAGGGCAGCCAGGGCGGCCAGCAGTGCCACGTACCGGCGGGGAGCGCGGGACTGCTGCGGCGTTGCCGTGGCGATCTGGCCTGGGGCGCTCATGCCCGCGCACCTTTGGCGCTGCGAAGCCCCTGGTCGGAATGCATCGGGCAGGTGTACGAGGTGGACGGTGAAACCATGGCGCAGTGTGGGCACGCGGCTTTGGGGGCGTCTGTGTGCCAGCGAACAGACGCACAGCCTGTCGCTGCTTAGCCTCCGGTCATGCCCTCTCACCCATCCGTCAGCACGCAAGCCAATGACAGGACATGCCGCAAAGGCCTGCTGGGCTTGGCCGTCATGGCATGGCTGGTGGCGGGCAGCGCCTATGCGAACGAAGCCGCCGTGCCGGCTTTCAAGACGGTAGATTCCATGGAGGCGCGCCTGCAGGGCTGCACGACCTGCCACGGCCAGCGCGGGCAAGGGACCGACAACGCCTACTTTCCGCGCCTGGCGGGCAAGCCCGCCGGCTACCTGTACAACCAGCTGCTGGCCTTTCGCGACGGCACACGCAAGTACGCGCCGATGAACTACCTGGTGGCCTATATGCCAGACGCCTATCTGCGCGAGATGGCCGAGCACTTCGCCCGGGAGCGCCCTGACTTCACCGCACCTGCCGCCCCGTCACAAAAGCCTGGTGAAGCCGAACGCGGTGCCACGCTGGCACTGCTGGGCGACCCCACCCGGCAGATTCCCGCCTGCACGGCATGCCACGGTGCGGCGCTGACCGGCATGGAGCCCGGCATTCCGGCACTGGTCGGCCTGCGGAGCAACTACCTGGCTGCACAACTCACACGCTGGCGCTCGAAAGAGCGCCACGCCGCGTCTCCCGACTGCATGCAGCGCGTGGCGAGCAGGCTGACGGACGGCGACATTGCCAGTGTTGCCAGTTGGCTGGCGTCCCGGTCGGCCCCTGCCGACCCGTCGCCCCTGGCGCGCAATGCGGTACGGCTTCCGCTGGCCTGCGGGAGCCAGTCGTGACACGTGACACCTTCGCCTGCCTGCCGCGGAGAACACGGCCGACGCTCGCGGCGTGGTGCGCCGCGGCGGCGGCCGGCCTGCTGTACCTGGCAGGACCGGCGGGAATCGCCCGCGCGCAGGCGGTGACCGATACGCTGCGCAAGGGCGAATACCTGGCCCGAGTCGGCGACTGCGTGGCCTGCCACACGGTGGCGGGCGGCAAGCAGTTTGCCGGCGGCAGGGCCATGCCCACACCGTTCGGCAACTTGTACGTGCCCAACATCACGCCCGACGACGCCACCGGCATCGGCAAGTGGAGCAGCAGCGACTTCTACCAGACGATGCACCAGGGCAAGTCCAGGGACGGGACCCTGCTGTACCCCGCGATGCCGTTTGCTGCCTATACCAAGGTCACCCGCGAGGATTCCGATGCCATCTATGCCTACCTGATGTCCACACCACCGGTGCGCCAGCCCAACCGCGCACACGAACTGCGCTTTCCCTACAACAAGCGGCAGTTGCTGTTGGGCTGGCGCGCACTGTATTTCACTGAGGGCGAATACCAGCCCGACGCTACCCAGCCGCCGGAATGGAACCGCGGCGCCTACCTGGTGCAGGGCCTGGGCCACTGTTCGATGTGCCATACGGCCATCAATGCCCTCGGGGGCTCCAGTGAGTCCAAGAAATTCCAGGGTGGCATGATCCCCAACCAGAACTGGTATGCGCCATCGCTCACCTCCAACCGCGAAGCCGGCCTGGGTGACTGGAAGATCGAGGACATCATGGCCCTGCTGCAGGCCGGTGTCTCCCACCGGGGCGCGGTCTATGGCCCGATGGCCGAGGTCGTCTACAACAGTCTCCAGTATGTCGGGGACGCCGACATCCGTGCCATGGCCGTCTACCTGAAGGCCTTGCCATCGGACGAGCGGCGGGCCGAGGGGCCGGACAGCGCGCAGCTGGTGCAGCCCCGGGTGCTCGAACTGGGGCGCAAGGTCTACACGGCGCAGTGCGCGATGTGCCACGGCGCACAAGGACAAGGCGCGGCGCCGGCGTTCCCGCCACTGGCCAACAACCAGTCGATCGGCATGGAGTCGCCCGTCAACGCGATCCGCATGGTGCTGAACGGCGGTTATGCGCCTGGGACGGCCAAGAATCCGCGGCCCCATGGCATGCCACCTTTTGCCCACCTGCTGAGCGACGAGGAGGTGGCTGCCGTGGTCACCTATATCCGGGTGTCATGGGACAACCGCGGCCTGCCTGTCACACCGAAGCAGGCCAACAACATCCGCTCCGCAGCGCTCGACTGATCGGTTCGCCTCACATGACTGCCCCGCTTCCCATCGACAACTCCGGAGAATCCCTCCAAGGCCATGCGGACGACGACGTTTCGGTCGACCACATCGTGCGCGAGGGGCCGGCCGGTGCCATCGCGGTAGCCGGCGTGGCGACACTGCTTGTCGTCGCCCTGGTGGTGGCTTTCTACGTCTTCGTCTACCTGCCACGTGGCGTGCTGCAGTAGATGGACGCGCAGAACCCCTTGCCCGATGGCGCCAGCGCGCAGCAGGTTGCCGCGCGCGCGGAAAGGCGCTGGGGCGTGCTGGTCGGCGCCATCACGGTGGCCCTGGTAGGCCTCATGGTGTTCACGGCGCTGCACTGGGCCACCATGCCGCCGTCCCGCGTCGAGACCATCGACCCCCGCACCCTGCATATCCAGGGCGAGTTCAGCGAGGACAACCTGGGCACCGCGGTCGAGAAGGACGGGCGGGTGGTGGTACGCCTCATTGGTCAGCAGTATTCGTTCACGCCCCAGTGCATCGTGGTGCCCGAGGGCATGCCGGTGACCTTCCGTGCGACCAGCTCGGATGTGATCCATGGCTTCATCGTCGGCAAGAGCAACGTCAACACCATGCTGGTGCCCGGCTTCGTGGCGACCTTCACCACCACGTTCACGGAGCAGGGAGAAAAATTGATGCCTTGCCACGAATTCTGCGGCACCGGCCACGAAGGCATGTGGGGCCGCGTGCAGGTACTGGAGCGCAGCGACTTCCTGGCGCGTGCCACCAAAACGGAAAGGCTTAGCTGTGTTGCACAGTAAACGGCTCGTCCTTGCGCATTTCTGGGTGGCGTTCGCCGTCTTCGCAGTCGCCATCCTGCTTGGCGAATGGCAGATGTTCGTGCGCAGCCCGTTGAGCGCATGGGTTGGCAACCCGGAGCTCTATTACCGCTCGGTCACCGCGCACGGCACGGTCATGGCCTATGTGTTCCCGACGCTGATCGCCATGGGCTTCGGCTACGCCATCAGCGAAATGGCGCTGGCCCAGCGCCTGGTGGGCCGGCGCTGGGCCTGGGCCGGTTTCGGCCTGGTCGTTGCGGGCGCGGCAATGGCCTCCGCACCGGTGGCCGCGGGCCGCGCCTCGGTGCTCTACACCTTCTATCCGCCGATGATCGGCAGTGTCTTCTATTACCTGGGCGTGGTGCTGGTGGTGGTCGGCTCATGGATCTGGGTCGTGTTGATGTCGCTCAACCTGCGGGCCTGGAAGCGGGTGAACCCGGGCAAGCCGGTGCCGCTGGCCATGTACGGCAACGTCGCAGGCGCCTACCTGTGGGCCTGGACGGCCGTCGGCGCGGCGGCGGAGATCCTGCTGCTGATATTACCGGTTGCGCTGGGCTTCAAGACCACCATCGACGCCGGGTTGTCGCGTGTGCTCTTCTCATGGACGCTGCATGCCATCGTCTACTTCTGGCTGATGCCGACCTACATCGCTTTCTACACCCTGGTGCCGCGTGCCATCGGCGGGCGGCTCTACAGCGACACGATGGGCCGGGTCGCCTTTGCGCTGTTCCTGGTGTTCTCGATGCCGATCGGCATGCACCACCTTTTTGCCGACCCCCAGATCGGCGCGGGGTTCAAGTTCGTGCATGCCGCATTCACGGCGATGGTGTCGGTGCCCACCCTGCTCACCGTCTTCACCATCGTCGCTTCGGTCGAGATCGCTGCACGGCTGCGCGGCGGCCGGGGCGCTTTCGGCTGGGTCAAGGCCCTGCCCTGGCAGAACCCGGCCATGCTGGCACTCGCCTTCTCCTTTGTCATGCTGGGCCTGGGTGGGGCGGGCGGGCTCATCAACATGAGCATGCAGATGAACGAGACCATTCACAACACGCAATGGGTAACGGGGCATTTCCACCTGATCTTCGGCGGGGCCATCGTCATCATGTACTTCGTCATCGCTTATGAACTGTGGCCGCAGCTCACGCGTTGTGCCCGCATGCCACTGCGACTCATGCGCTGGCAACTGTGGCTGTGGTTCATCGGCATGCTGGTGCTGACCTTGCCCTGGCACTTCGTTGGCCTGCTGGGCATGCCGCGCCGCATGGCCTACTTCGACTACAGCCACCCCGACATCCACCCGCAGGCCTGGGGCGTGGTGGTGTCCGTCGCGGGCGGCGCGATGCTGGTGGTGTCGGCGCTGCTGTTCATCTGGATACTGGCGCGCACGCAGCGCGGGGCCAAGGCCGAGCCGGAGCCCTACCGTTTTGCCCGTGCGGTGCATGAACCACAGCAGGTGCCGGCGGCCCTGAACGGCTTCGCGCTGTGGATCGCGCTGATGATCGGACTCACGCTCACCAACTACGCGGTCCCGATTTACCAGCTGGCCACGAATCCGCAGAGTTCCGTGCCGGCGATTCCCATGGGGGGCGCACCATGAGCGGCTCCCGCAGGGCCCCCGGGCAGAATGCCTGGATCTTCTGGAGTGTAGGCACCCTTGTCGCCCTGCTGGTCGCATCGGTGCTGGTGGGCTTCGTCTGGCTGCCATCGGCGCGCAAGGACGTGGGACCCGATGGTCTGTGGGGCTTGATCTGCCGCGCCGCCGGCGCGCCATCGACCTGGTACCAGGGGCTTGCGGCAGCGCCCTCACATACGGTGAGCGATGTGGTGCTGACACCGGATTTCCTGCAGCGATCCGACGCGGCCGGCATAGGCCGGGGAGCGACCCTGGCGATGCAGTGCACGATGTGTCACGGCGCCCGCGGCATGAGCGGTGCCGCGGCACCCAATCTCGCGGGCCAGTACCCGGAGGTGCTCTACAAGCAACTGCACGACTACCGGGGCGGTCAGCGGTCGAATGTCGTGATGGAGGCCCTGGCCAAGGGCCTCGGCGAGCAGGACATGCGGGACTTGGCGGCCTACTACGCCTTCCTGCCACGTGCGAGCCTGGCGGCAGCCGCGACTTCCGAAGCGCCAGCGCTAGTCAGGGTCGGTGATCCAATGCGCAATATCCCGCCCTGTGCATCGTGCCATGGCGGCATGGAGCGCAAGGTCGGCACCCCCTGGCTGGAGGGGACGCCAGCACTCTATCTGGCGACCCAGTTGCAGCTGTTTTCCACGGGTGCGCGGCGCAATGACATCAGTGGGCAGATGCGCAACGTGGCCCGGCACATGACAGGCGAGGAGATCCAGGGGGTGTCTGCCTATTACGCCGCGCGGCCCGAGGGGGTAGGCGTGGGGCCGGCGGGCACGCTGCCCTGAGGCCCCGCGGCCGCCAACGCATCCATTCCCCGGAGGTCTGTTTCTGCAGGTGTTCGGCATCGAATTGCAGCACCTGTGCGCGGTGGTGGTCGATCCAGACGATGGCGTGGCCGTGTGGCATTTCGGCGGCTCATAGGGGTTACGTTGACCAGCAGCGTAGGCGTGCAGCCGGGGCCGGTCTGTACGGCAGCGCACGCGCTCCAGGGCCGTTCGTTGCCGCACAGACCAAGGGCGGCGGCTGGCATAACGTGACCCCCAGCAGCAGGTCCGCCGGCCTGCCTGTCACCCGGGTTCGTGGCCGCAGGCAGGCATCCGGGTCCCCTTTTGTCGGACCTGCGCAGGAGAGCTCCCCATGATTTCCGATTCCCAATTGCAGGCCAACGTACTCGCCCAGCTCAAGTGGTGGCCCAAGGTCGACGCCGCGCACATCGGTGTCACCGCCAAGGACGGCGTCGTGACCCTGACAGGCCAGGTGGGCCACTACGCCGAGAAGGCGGCGGCGGAGGAATCCGCCAAGGGCGTCTACGGCGTGAAGGGTCTGGCCAATGACATCGTGGTCGAAACCATCGCCGGCAACGTTCGCACCGACCAGGACATTGCCGAGGCCGCGGTGAAGACCTTGAAATGGCACTTCGAGGTACCGAAGGACAAGATAAAAGTCGTCGTGAAGAACGGCTGGATCACGCTGGAGGGCACAGTGGACTGGGAATACCAGAAAGTTGCGGCGGCCTCCTGCGTGCGCTACCTGATGGGTGTCGTGGCTGTGACCAACCTCATCGCCATCAAGCCCACAGCAACTCCGAGCGACGTGGCAGCCAAAATCGAAGATGCGTTCCGCCGGCACGCCGACCTCGATGCGCGACGCATCTCCGTCGCCACGCGGGATGGCCAGGTCACGCTGACCGGCAGCGTGTCGTCCTGGTCTGAACGCGACCAGGCGGTGTCCGCGGCATGGGCGGCGCCCGGCGTCAGCTCCGTCGTGGCCGACCTCGCGGTCGTCGCTTGATCCTCGGGCTGGAAGGGGCCATATGAACCCACAGACCATCCAGGCGCCGTACCCAGCGCCGGCGGCAAGCCTGCCGCTGGCGCAGTTGTCGGAGCTGTCGAAGGTCAGCCCGGCGGACCCGCTGGAACTGATCGCCCTCTAGATGCCGAACTGCGGGCGCTGCGCGCCGGGGCCAGTGCCGTGTGACGCGGAGGCACCTGCGCGAGGCAGGAGGCGCAGGATCTCCGTCTTGACGACGGCATAACACTCGCAGGTCCGGCTTTCCAGTCCCTTGCGGTCGAGCACCTCGATGTGCCCGCGTCGGTAGCGGATGCAACCCTGCTGCTGCAGGTGCCCTGCGGCCTCGGTCACGCCCTCGCGCCGCACCCCGAGCATGCTGGCGATCAGTTCCTGCGTCATCACCAGTTTCCCGGAGGGAACCCGGTCCAGCGTCAGCAACAGCCAGCGCGCGAGTTGCTGGTGCAGGGAATGGTGGCGGTTGCAGACCGCCGTCTGTGCGGTGAGGGTAATGAGCGCCTGCGTGTAGCGCAGCAACTGGCGCTGAAAGGGGCCACCCAGGTCGAAAATCTGTTTGAGCAGCTGGCGCTCAAGCCGGTAGGCCATGCCGGCGGTTTGCACGATGGCCGAACTGGGCATGCTGTCGCCGCCCATGAAGACCGATATGCCGACGACACCCTCGTTGCCGACGCCGGCTGTCTCCGACGAACTGCCCGACTCCGTGATGAACTGCAGCGACACAATGGCCGTCGTGGGGAAATAGGCATGCTGCAACTGGCTGCCTGGGTTGTACAGCGAATCGCCAAGCAACAAGTCGCAGGGTACGAGGTGGGGCAGCAAGCCCTGCAGGTCTTCGGCTGGCAGGCCGGCGAGCAGGTGGTTCTGCGCGGGGTGGTGGGGGGCGGACACGTCACGTCTCCACGGCCGTGGCCGGTGCCGAGCCCGCAGGAGAGAACTCCACGCCTATGCCGCGGTAGCCGGTGAAGCGGCTGGCAATGCTGAACTTCGGCTCGCCACTGACGCGGAAATAGCGGCGCGCGCTGCCCGCGGCGGCACGGCTCAGGATGAAGTCCAGAAACGGTTGCCGGGCTGCGATCAGACCCTGTAGCGCCGCGTGCTCATCCGGGTGCCAGTGGGTATCCGGCGCCGCCCCTGCATCGCCCGCGAGGAAGCCAAAACCCTTGCCGAACAGCGCAGCGATGGGGCCGGAGGCCGTGGTGAGGGCTCCGTTCTCGTCCTGCTCCCAGTACCAGTCCGAAGCCAGTTCGGTCAGGCGGCGAAAGCGCTCCTCGCTCTCCCGCAGTTCGGCCGTGCGCTCCCGCACCGCCTGCTCCAACGCCTGGTTGTGCTGGTCGAGCTTGCGGTAGAGCAGGCGGACTTCCAGCATGTTGTGGATGCGGGTCTTGACTTCGAGCAGGTCGAATGGCTTGCTGATGAAGTCCTTGGCGCCGGCCTCCAGCGCGCGCAGTTTGTGGCCTGGCTGGGCCGTCAGCACGATCACGGGGAGGTAGCCGCTGGTATCCAGGGCACCCAACTCGGCCATGACTTGAAAACCGTCCTTGCCAGGCATGTGCAGGTCCAGCAGCACCAGGTCATAGGGCGTGCGGTGGTACAGCGCCACTACCTCGTGCGGGTCCATCGTCGAGTCCACATGGACATAACCTGCATCACCCAGCAGGCGTTGGAGCAACTGGACGTTCGAGGCTTGATCGTCGACGATGAGGATGCGTGCCTGGAGGAATTCGGAGGGTCTGATCATGTGCGGGCCTGTTCGGGGGGGCGCGGCGGGGACGCCGGTGAAAAACCAAGCGCGGCGTCCAGGGTGTCCATGAACTCCCGCACCTTGATCGGCTTGGTCAGGTAGCGGAAAAAGCCCGCCTCCAGGCCGCGCCGGATGTCGTTCGGCATGGCATTGGCACTCAGCGCCACTACCGGAATGTGGGCCGTGATCGGATCGGCGGCCAGGATCTGCATGGCCGTGATGCCGCTCATGCCCGGCAGGTTGATGTCCATCAGAATGACGTCGGGCCTGCAGGCACGCGCCGCCTCGATGCCGCGGATGCCGTCACGCGCGCTGACCAGCCGCAGGCCGTGCCGGCGCGTGATGAGCTGTTCGACCAGTGCCAGGTTCGCCGGGTTATCCTCCACACAGAGCACCGTCCGAGCCGGGCCGGCACGTGGGTCCGGGGCTTCGGGGCCTAGTACCCCTGGCGCGCTTCCGGGGGCCAATTGCGGGGCATCCATCGCATCGAACTCCACCCAAAATACGCTGCCGACGCCCACAGCGCTTTCGGCGCGAATTTCGCCGCCCATCAGCTCGACCAGCCGCTTGCTCACCACCAGGCCGATGCCCGTGCCTTGCTCGGCACCGGCCTCTTGCCCGAGCCGGTTGAAAGGCTGGAACAGCTGCGCCAGTTGGACGGGCCCCAAGCCGTTGCCCGTGTCGCTGAAGCTGATCCGCATTCGCCCATTCGCGACGAGACCGCAGGTCACCGTAACGCTGCCGCCCACGCGGTTGTACTTGATGGCGTTGGTGAGCAGGTTGATGAACACCTGCTTGACGCGGGTGCGGTCTGCTTTGACGTGCCAGGGACAGTCGGCCGCCGGAAAGTCGATGCGGATGCCACTCTTGAGCGCCTGCGGCTCGGTCATGGCCTGGCAATCGGCAAGCACTTCGGCCAGGGAGATGCACTCCGGTGAGAGCGACAGCTTGCCAGACTCTATCAGGGACAGGTCCAGGATCTCGTTGATCAGCTCCAGCAGGTACCAGCCCGCTTGCAGGATCTGGCCAATGCTGTCCTTCTGCCCTGGGGTGGGCGGGGGCGAGCCGGACTCCATCAGTTGCGCGAAGCCCAGGATGGCGTTCAACGGCGAGCGCAGCTCGTGGCTCATGCTGGAGAGAAAGTCCGACTTCGCCAGGTTGGCCTTCTCCGCCACCAGCTTTGCGCGTGCCAGTTCGGCGTTCATGTCCTGTCGGGCGTGCTCGGCCTGCTTGCGGGCGGTGTTGTCCGTGCCGATCAGCAGGTAGCCGATGATGGTGTCGTCGGCGTCGCGTAGCGCCGTCACCGACACCACCGCGGCAAAGCGGCTGCCGTCCTTGCGGATATAGGTCAGCTCGTAGATGTCCTCGATCCCGCGCGAGGCCTTGAACGCCAGCGCCTCGAAGCCGGGGGCGATGGGGGTCGACAGTTCCAGGCTCAGCGCCTCGGCCCGCGCGATGAGTTCCTGCGGGTCGGAAATGTCCGCCGGGGTGACGCGGTTCACCACGTCGGCGGCGGAATAGCCCAGCATGTGTTCCGCGCCGACATTGAAGATCTGGATCACGCCCCGTGCGTCAGTTGCGATCTTGGAGAACATGGCGCTGTTGAAGATCGCCCTGCGCAACGCCTCGGCCTGCAGCAGCGGCGGCGCTTCGTCGCCGTAGACCAGGTTGCTTTTTTGTTCCGCCACGGTGTTCCTCTGGTGAGGAGCTAGCCTACCAGTCACCGGCATCCGCGTCTGTGCGGTAACGCGCTTAGCAGGGCCGGCCCGCGTGCGCCGGCGCACAGACACCGTCTCCGCGCTCACATAAAACCGGGGTTGCTACAAACGGAGTACCCCCATGAAGAAGAGACTTTCGACGGCCACACTCGGCATGGTGCTGGGCCTGGTGCTGGCGACCGGGGCCCAGGCACAGGCACAGACCCCTGACGTGCCGACGCTCGGTGTCACCGTAGACAACATCGACCAGATTTCGCTGGGGCTCAGCGCCCGGAAGAACATCCTGGGCAAGCCCGTCTACAACGAGGCGGGTGAAAAAGTGGGCCGGGTGAGCGACCTCATCGTCGATCCGGCGAGCAATGCGTCTTACCTGATCGTCGCCGCGGGTGGTTTCGTGGGGCTGGGCAGCCACACCATCGTGTTCTCCACCACCCAGATCCGTCAGCAGGGCGACAAGCTCATCCTGCCCGGGGCCACCAAGGCCGTGGTGCGGGCCATGGCACCGTTCGAATACGCCACCGGCGCCGTCAGGCGCAGCCGCCTCGTCGCCCAGGCGCAGCATGCCCTTGACAAGGCGGGCACCCGGGTGGCCGATCTTCGGAAAAAGGCGAGCGCCACCGAGGGAGAAGACAAGCTGCGCCTGGAACGGCAGATCGAGCGCGTCACCCAGGCCCAGCACGCCGTCCAGGACAAGCTGACGGAGATGCAGGTAGCCGGCATGGCCCGGTGGAAACAATTCGAGGTCGATATCAACCAAGCGACCAACCGTCTGCGCAGGTCCTTGGAAGACGCCACAGGCTAAGGTTTTCCGTGCCCATTTTTCCCTCCTAACGCTGAAAGATATTCACCATGTACAAGCACATTTTGGTTCCAGTCGATGGCAGCTCCACATCCCACCACGGCCTGGCAGAGGCGATACGCCTGGCCAAACTCTCCGGCGGCCGCCTGCGGTTGATTCACGTGATCGACGAGCTCTCGTTCTCGTTCGGCATGGACGGCTACACGTCCTGTGCCGCTGGTGACTGGCTGGGCCTCATCCGGGAAGGCGCCGTGGCGATCCTGCGCGCGGCCAAGGCCCAGGCCGAAGCCGAAGGTATCCATGCCGACACGGTGCTGCATGACAGCCTTTCGGGCATCGTCCACGAACTGGTGACGGCCGAGGCGCTGAAGTGGCCCGCGCATGTCATCGTGATGGGCACGCACGGCCGGCGTGGCGTAGGCCGGCTTTTGCTGGGCAGCGGGGCCGAAAACATCCTGCGTTATGCCCCTGTGCCGGTGCTACTGGTGCGCTCCCCCGACCACGTTCAGGCAGTACATGAGGCGGCTGTATTGGCTGCTTCTGAGCATGCCGCCGCCCACGCGCAGCACATGCATGTGCCCTCCGGCCTGGTGGCCATGGAGTGAGGCCTTGCGCTCCCGACGCGCCGCAAGCCGAAGTCAAGGTTTTCCTCGACACGCAATACCCCTCGCTGGCCGCGCCGGGTATCTGAGTCTCACGCGGCAGCCCCCGCCTGGCTTTCACGGCGGCGTGGTGGCCTTGGGCATGCCCACGGTCTGCGCCAGCAGCAGTTGCTGGTCGGTACACAGGCCCATGGCAACCGACAGAGCGTCGCGTTCAAACCATGCCCGGAGCACGGCCGCCAGCCCTTCTGACGCGCAGTAGAGGTACACGTTCTGCGCCATGGCCCCAGCCGTCGCGAAGGCGTAACCCGCACGCTGTTCTGCCGGCACGAGCTTCATCCGGGCATGGTCGGCGACGTAGATGAGGTCCACGGGTGCCGTACTGGCGAAATCCTGGTGGCCTGAGACCGCTCGCACGTCACCGGGAAGCTCCAGGCACAGCTCGTGGTCAGCAGCCTCGTAGCGGTACAGGCCGCCTGGCAGCGCCACATAGAGCGTCACTTCCTGGCAATTCATGGCGCTGGGTGCAGTGCGGCCACCCAGGTCGTGGCGGTTGACGCCCGCAGCCGCCCACAGCAGGTCGGACAGTTGCTGCTCGCTCAGCGCGCCAGGAGCAAAGTCGCGCTGCGACTGCCGCAAATTCAGCGACTGCATCAGCGGCATGCCGCCGCTGCGTGTGGGCCGCGGCAGCAGGACCCGGGTGTCCACGTCCTCCCGCGGTGGCCTGGGCTTGAATTGCCCGATCGAACCCAGGGCGAGTTGAGTCAGTATTTTCATGGGGTGGATAGAGGGTGGTGCGTGTGCCTGCACGTTATGACCCTTGCGGCACCCCGTCTGTGCGCCACTGCACGCACATTGCGCCGCACGGCCCAGCGCCCACCGTCGCTTGCGCCTACGTGCCTTGGCGCACAGACCGGGCGTATCGCAGCGCGCACCGTGGCAGCACCAGATACCGCCTCGGCCTGCACGTACGCAGCACCGCGGCCCATCGCCGAGGCCCCTGAGGCCGCAAAGGAACTTCCATGAAAGCACTCGTTTACAACGGCCCTGGCCTCAAGGCCGTCGAAGACCGACCCAAGCCGGCCATCATGCAACCGGGCGACACCATCGTCCGGGTCACGCGGACCACCATCTGCGGCACCGACCTGCACATCCTGAAGGGCGACGTCGCCACCTGCAAGCCGGGTACCGTTCTGGGCCACGAAGGGGTCGGCATCGTCGATACGGTCGGTCCGGCGGTCACCAGCTTCAAGCCTGGCGACCATGTGCTGATTTCCTGCATCAGCGCCTGTGGCCGCTGCGAGCCCTGTCGCAAGGGCATGTATTCGCACTGCACCACCGGCGGCTGGATACTGGGCAACACCATCGACGGCACGCAAGCCGAATTCGTGCGTATCCCGCACGCCGACACCAGCCTCTACCCCATTCCTGCGGGGGCGGACGAAGAAGCCCTGGTGATGCTCAGCGATATCCTGCCGACCGGATTCGAGTGCGGCGTGCTCAACGGCAAGGTGCAACCCGGCTCGACCGTGGCGATCGTGGGCACCGGGCCGATCGGCCTGGCCGCCCTGCTGACGGCGCAGCTCTATTCGCCGGCCGAGATCATCATGGTCGACCTCGATGACAACCGCCTGGCCGTGGGAAAACGCTTCGGCGCGACGGCGACCGTCAACAGCAGCGCAGGCGACGCGGCTGCGCAGGTGATGCAACTGACGGGCGGCCGGGGCGTCGACACGGCCATAGAGGCTGTCGGCATTCCGGCCACCTTCCAGATCTGCCAGGACATCGTGGCCGCAGGAGGCACCATCGCCAACGTCGGCGTGCATGGCGTCAAGGCCGACCTGCACCTCGAAAAGCTGTGGTCGCAGAACGTGACGATCACCACCCGCCTGGTCGACACCGTCACCATCCCGATGCTGCTCAAGACAGTGCAGTCCGCACGCATCGACGCAAAGAAGTTGATCACGCACCGCTTCAAGTTCGACAAGATCCTGGATGCCTACGACACCTTCGGCCGGGCTGCGGACACAAAGGCGTTGAAAGTGATGATCGAGGCCTCTGTGAAGGAGATAACCGCATGATCCGCGGACTCCTCACCGGCCAGCCACTGGTCGCTCTCTTCATCACGATCGCGCTGGGCTACCTAGTCGGCAAGATCAAGGTCGGCCGCTTTGTGCTCGGCGGCATCGCGGGCACGCTGCTGGTGGGCGTAGTCGTGGGCCAGGCCGGCCTCATCGCGCTGGACCCCGGCGTCAAGGCCATCTTCTTCGCGCTGTTCATCTACGGCGTGGGGGTTCAGGGTGGACCGCAATTCTTCCACGCACTCAACCGGCGCTCGCTCAACCAGTTGGCCTCGGCCTTCGTGATGTGCGTGACCGGCCTGCTGTGCGTGCTGGCGGCCGCCTGGATGTTCGGGCTGGACCGCGGCATGGCGGCGGGCCTGGCGGCCGGCGGACTCACCCAGTCGGCCATCATCGGCACGGCGGGTGACGCCATTGCCAAGCTGGGCCTGTCGCCCGCGCTGGTGAAGACCATGCAGACCAACGTGGCCGTGGGGTATGCGGTTTGCTACATCTTCGGCTCGCTCGGGCCCATCATCCTCGTCACCTGGTTCTTCCCGGCGGTGATGAAGTGGGACATCCGCCAGGAAGCGATCAAGCTGGCCAAGACGCTCTCGGGCGGGCAGGCCGAACTCGATCCGGGCGAGTTCAACGCGGTGCGCAGTACCGTAACCCGGTTCTATTTGGCTGCCGCGCCGGGATCGGCGATGCGCACGACTGCTTTGGCGGCGAATACGCTGCTGGTCGATGCGGCGGTCGAGGCCGTCGTGCGCGGCGGCGTGGTGCTGGAGCTGGCCGACACCACCAGCATCCAACCGGGCGACACGGTGGCCGTCACCGGCAAGCCGGCGGCCATGGCAGGTGCGCTGGCGCTGTTCGGCCCGGAAACACAGGCGCCAGAGGGCTTCTCGCTGGTAGAGGAAGACCGCGAGATCATCCTCACCAACCGCGCCCTGGGCGGCCGCGACATCGGCGAGATTCAGGACCATACCCGTGCCGAGACCAAACACGGGGTCTTCCTGACCCAGGTCAGGCGCATGGGCCATGCGCTGCCCCTGCTGCCCAAACTGCAGTTGAAGACTGGCGACGAACTGCATTTCACCGGCCGGCCGCAGGACCTGGACCGGGTGGAACCCAAGATTGGCTACCGCATCAGCGCCGCGGCAGTAACGGACTTTGTCTTCTTCGGTGCCGGCATGGTGGTGGGCCTGTTGATCGGCATGGTGCAGTTCAGGCTGTGGGGCGTGCCGATTTCCATCGGCAGCGGCGGCGGCTGCCTGCTGTCAGGCCTGGCCTTCGGCTGGTTGCGCAGTGTGCATCCGCGCTTCGCCGCGCTACCGCTGGGCGCCTCCAACTTCCTGCGCGACTTCGGGCTGGCGGTGTTCGTGGGCATCGTCGGCATCACCGCCGGGCCGCAGGCGCTGGTCGCCATCGAGAAGTACGGGCTGACGCTGCTGTTTCTGGGCTTTGGCGTGACGCTGATCCCGCAGATCGTCACCTTCTTCTTTTCGTACTACGTGCTGCGCATCCGCAACCCCATCGAGGCACTGGCCTGCGTGGCGGGCGGGCGCAGCGCCAACCCGGCCTTCGCCGCACTGCTGGCCAAGGCCGGCAATGGCACGCCGGTTATCGCCTTCACCGTGACCTATGCGGTCGCCAATGTGTTCCTGACGCTGTGGGGTCCGATCATCGTCGGCCTGGTCAGCAAGAACGCTACTCCCTGATACCCGCGAAGGAACAATCCCATGACCACAGCAGAACAAGACTTCACCGGCTTCGCGGAGCTGAGCCCCTTCGAGCTCAAGGACCAGCTCATAGCGCGCGCTTCGTCCGACGCGCAGCGGCTGATGCTCAACGCCGGCCGGGGCAACCCCAATTTCCTGGCGACGCTGCCGCGCTGGGCGTTCCTCAGCCTGGGCGAATTCGCCATGCTGGAGGCCGAGCGCGCCTATTCCTACCTGGACAGCGGCTTCGGCGGGCTGCCCGAGGCCGAAGGCATCGTCCAGCGTTTCGATGCCTATGCCGCGCACCGCACGGGCAGCGAGGGGATGAAGTTCCTGCGCGCGGCTATTTCGTACGTGAAAGACCGGCTGGGGCTGGACCGTGATGCCTTCCTGTACGAAATGACCTCGGCCTTCCTGGGCTGCAACTACCCCACGCCGCCCCGGGCCCTGGTGCACACCGAGGAGATCGTCAAAGCCTACCTGTCGCAGGAGATGTTTGGCCCGCTGAAGTCCGATGGCCTTTTTTCGGTGTTTCCGACCGAGGGCGGCACGGCCGCGATGGCCTACATCTTCCAGAGCCTGTCGGCCAACAAGCTGGTGAAGCCCGGCGACCGCATCGCCATCGCCACGCCGATCTTCTCGCCCTACCTGGAAATTCCGGTGCTGGCCGAATACGGGCTGGAGGTGGTGGACGTGCGTATGGACAGCCATGCCGACTGGCAACTGCCCGATACCGAGATCGACAAGCTGCTTGACCCGGCGGTGAAGATCTTCTTCCTGGTCAACCCCAGCAACCCGCCGTCCTCCAAGCTCTCGACCCGGGTGCTGGATCGCATTGCGGACCTCGTGGCCCACCAGCGGCCAGACCTGCTCATCGTCACCGACGATGTATACGGCACTTTCGCGGACGACTTCGTCTCGCTTTTTGCCCGCTGCCCGCGCAATACGCTGTGCGTGTATTCGTTTTCCAAGTTCTTCGGCGCGACGGGCTGGAGGCTGGGCGCCATCGCCCTGCACCAGGACAACGTGCTGGACGACGCCCTGGCCGCGCTGCCCGAGGCCGCCAAGGCGCTGCTCGACACCCGCTACGCGACGCTGACCACCACACCGCGCGCCCTGCGCTTCATCGATCGCCTGGTCGCCGACAGCCGCGCCGTGGCGCTCAACCACACGGCAGGCCTGTCAGTACCGCAGCAGTTGCAGATGGCCCTGTTCGCCCTGCACGGCCTGATGGACCGCCAGAGCCAGTACAAGGACGCGGCCAAGCTGCTCATTCGGCAGCGCTACCAGACGCTGTACCGCAATATCGGCGTGAAAGCCGACCGCACACCCGATGACGTCAACTATTACACCCTGATCGACCTGCAGGAGCTCGCCTGCGAGCTGTACGGGCTGGATTTCGAGGGCTGGTTTGTCAAGCGCGAACTGGGCATCAGCTTCCTGTTCCGGCTGGCCGAGGAAACGGGTGTGGTGCTGCTGCCGGGAAAGGGCTTCGAGGTGGTGGATATGTCGGCCCGGGTGTCGCTGGCCAACCTGACCGACGCCGAGTACGCTGCCGTCGGCCGCTTCACCCGCCAGGTGCTCGATGAGTACCACGCGGATTTCAAGGCCACGCAGGTTGTCACCGCCGAGCTTCTGGCCCCCTGACTGCTGGCCTTACGCCAGCTTCACGACAGGGAGGGAGGGGACGAAGGTCGGGCTGCCTTGGTTCGCAATATCGATCCATGCGTGCAATTCGCGGCCTGCAACGGCGTGCTGGCACACAAACCAGCATCGCTGGCCCCGGCAGGCAGAAAGTCAGGTCGCCAGCCGGTGGGGCAGCAGGCGGTCGTATTCCTTTTTGACCACCGCATAACACTCGCAGGTGCGCCGCTCCAGGCCGGCCCGGTCCAGCACGGTGATGTGGCCGCGGCTGTACTGGATCAGGCCCGCCCGCTGTAGCTTCAGCGCGGCTTCCGTCACGCCCTCCCGGCGCACACCCAGCATGTTGGCGATCAGTTCCTGCGTCATCACCAGTTCCGAGCCCTCCAGGCGGTCCAGGCTCAGCAGCAGCCAGCGGCACAGCTGCTGGTCGAGGGCATGGTGGCGATTGCAGACGGCGGTCTGCGCCATCTGGGTGATGAGGGCTTGCGTATAACGCAGGAACAGGTGCAACACGGGGGCCTGGTTGAATTCGGTCTGCAACCATTCGGAATGCACTCGGAACCCCTCGCCTGCGCTCTGGACCACCGCCCGGCTGGGCGTCGAGCCGCCCCCCATGAAGATGGAAATGCCGACCAGGCCTTCGTTGCCCACCACGGCGATTTCGGCGGATGCGCCGTTTTCCATCACGTACAGCAGCGATACGATAGCTGTCGTGGGAAAGTAGACGTGGGTGAGAGTGGTGCCCGACTCATACAGCACGTGGCCCAACGGCAGCTCGACCACCTCCAGGTGGTCGCGCCAGCGGGCCCACTCCGGCTCGTCGAAAGAGGCGAGCAGCTGGTTCTGGCGTGGATTCTTGGGCAAGCGCATCGGAGTTGGGTGGGGATGTGAAGCGAAAAGCGTCGGCTGCGACGCCGAATAGCCGCCGCCTGTACGGCTACCGCACGGAATGTATGGTCAATCCGCACGAACCTCAGTAACGGACTGATTTCGAGAAAAGCGGCGCATGCGCTTCTGCACAGACGGCGCCACCAAAGACCTGAATCGCCCCGGACTTCGTGGAGGCGCTAACTCTTGAGAAAATAGCGCCAAGAACTTGTCCAACAAATTCTCAAGTGTTTGTTGTAGGCCGCCGTTGAGACAGCTTGCCCGATGTTGCCTCGGTGCTCACGCACGCGGTTGACCGCCGCAAAGGTGGAGTTTGCGGACTGCCCAACAACCCCTGCGCGGTGGCTACATGGCCCCTAAACGAAAGAAGCCTGCTATCTTTTAGATAGCAGGCTTTCCTTATTTGATGTGGTGCCGGAGAGATGAATCGAACACCCGACCTTCTCATTACGAATGAGCTGCTCTACCGACTGAGCTACACCGGCAACTTAGCCCACGAGTATAGCAGGAACCTAGGGGCGTAGCGCCAGGTTGAGCTGGTCGACGACTTCGGCCCAGTCCGCGTCTTCGAGGATTTCCTCGCGCAGGAAGCTCGACTGGCTGGGCGTCCAGCAGGGGTAGTCGGCCAGCAGCACACCCGCGGGAACGGTCCGGTGCCGGGCGATGAAACCTGCGATCTCTCCGGCGCCGCTCGGCAGGCCGAGCTGGTCGAAGAGATCCTTCAGACTGTGCTGGGGCGGCTGCATGGCGGCCTACCCGCGCCGGCTGGATTCGAACAGGAACCAGGTGCGGCGTTCGGTCTCGTCGATCCAGTTCTCCAGCAGGCTCGACGAAGCGATGTCACGGTGCTCGTCGGTCACGTTGTGGGCCTCGCGCATGCGGGTGGCCAGGGTCTTGTTGTCCTCGCGCAGCTCGGCCAGCATGTCCAGCGGATCGACGAAATCGGCGTCGTTGTCGGAGATGCGCTGCATACGCGCGATGTGACCGATGGAGCGCAGCGTGGTGCCACCGACCTTGCGGATGCGTTCGGCAATCGGGTCGGTCATGGCGTAGAGCTCGGTGCCATGGTCGTCCAGCATCAGGTGGTAGTCGCGAAAGTGCGCGCCGCTCATGTGCCAGTGGAAATTCTTGGTCTTGAGGTAGAGCGCGAACACGTCGGCCAGCACGCCGTTGAGGGCCGCCGAGATGTCGACCGTAGCCTTGGCCGGCAGGTCGCTGGGGGTGGCGAGCGGTGCCTTGCGAAGGGTCTTGAGTTCTGCTTTCTTGTCAGCGCCGGATTTGGCCATGGTGCATGTCCTCGGAGGGTGAAGGGATGGGCAGACCTCCATCCTACTATCGCCGCCGCCCCAAAAACAAAAGCCGCAGTGTTGGCACCGCGGCTTCGGGATTCAGTGGCGCAAAAAAGCGGCTTCGCGGGGCCGGAGCCCCGTGCACTTCTTTCAGTAGCTGGCGACCTGGTTCGGCGCGCCGGCCTTCAGGCTGCGGCTGATTTCGGCGACAACAGCGCTCAGGCTGCTCTTGCGGCCCTGCTTGCCGTGGAAGAGCGAAGCCACGTTCTCAGCCACATTCGCAGCACGGTCAGCGCCGGCGTGTTGGCTCGAGTAAACGGCATGGACAAAATGGCGGGTCATGGTGAACTCCTGTCTGTGTGGCCCCTGGATTGGAGCCGGTGACTGAATATTAGGGTTTACCCACCTATGATTCAACTTTATTGTGGTGATCATCTTCATTCACCGCAGTGATGACTGGCGGTCGTCGCCCGGCCAGCGGCCCCGCATTGGCCCCGCATCGCCCCCCCCTGGTTTACACCAGTGTGCCGAAAAAGTGCGCGGGCTAGAATCGTCTGGGAAAATCTGTTATTACAAGAATAGAAACCATATGGACAGGCGATTCTGTAATACATCGTTTATTACCTTGTCCTGCGGCAACCAGGGGATTTTATGAACCAGGCATCCATTTTCCATCCGACCCGCCGCGCCTTGCTGGGTAGCGCCGCGGCACTGGGTGGTTTCGCCGTTCTTCCGGCGAACGTACAGGCACAGTCCGATTATCCCCATCATCCGGTTACCATGCTGGTCCCCTTCGCTCCCGGAGGGGCCTCGGATATTCCTGCACGCATCATCCAGCAGAAATTCTCCGAAGTCCTGGGCCAGCAGATCGTCATCGAGAACCGCGACGGCGCCAACGGTATCGTCGGCATGACCATCGTGCAGCGCGCCAAACCCGACGGCTACACCATTGCGCTGGCCAACGTGGGGGCCATGGCCATCAACGAGCATGTCTATGCCAGCATGAAACTCAGGCCCCAGCAGGACTTCATGGCG
This sequence comes from Pseudomonadota bacterium, assembly GCA_040390235.1. Lineage (GTDB taxonomy): Bacteria > Pseudomonadota > Gammaproteobacteria > Burkholderiales > Burkholderiaceae_C > Xylophilus. The sequence continues at coordinate 109,003 of JAZJYT010000020.1, forward strand.
GTGAGCCTGGTCTGCGACGTGCCGGGCGTGGTGGTGGCCAACCCCAAGTTCCCGGCCAACAACCTGCAGGAGCTGGTCGCCTACGTGAAGAAGAACCCCGGCAAGGTGAGTTTCGCCGCGCCCGGCGCCGGCAGCATGAACCGGCTGCAGACCGAGGAATTCGCACTCAGCCAGGGCCTGCAGATGATCAACGTGCCCTACAAGGGCGGCGCCAACCCGGTGCAGGACATCATGGGCGGCCACGTCGACTTCATGTTTGTCGCCCTGTCCACCGCCCTGACCCAGGTCAAGAGCGGGCGCCTGAAGGCCCTGGGCGTGGCCACCCGCAACCGCGTGGTGCAACTGCCCGACCTGCCAACCATGGTCGAACAGGGGTTTCCCAACAATGTGAGTTCGTCGTGGCAAGGGGTATTCGTGCCCGCGGGAACCCCGTCCGACATTATCAACAAACTGCATGCCGCACTGGTCCAGACGCTGAAGGACCCGACCGTCAAAACCCGCATGGACGACGCCGGCATTATCGCGGTATCGAGTGCCTCACCCCAGGCCTTCCAGGATTTTGTCGCTGCTGATAGCGCCAAATGGGGTGATGTGGTGCGCCGGGCCGGTATCCGCGAAGAATAAATCCTTTTCATTGAGTTAAATAAATACCCCATGCGTATCATCAGTATCCAGGAAGCCGCCTTTCCCGTGCAGAGCACGATGCGCAACGCGGTATTTTCCTTCGCGGAAATGACCACCTCCATCGTGGCGGTGCGGCTGGCGCCCGCCGGTGGCGGCGCCCCGGTCACGGGTTTTGCCTTCAACTCCACCGGGCGCTATGCCTGCGGGCAACCGATGCGGGAGCGTTTTTTCCCGCGCCTGCTGCGTGCGCCGGCCGCATCGCTGCTCGACGCGCAGGGCCTGCTTGACCCCGCCAAGGCGGTCGCCGTGATGCTGGTCGGTGAAAAGCCCGGCGGCCATGCTGAGCGTTCGGTGCCCATCGGCACCATCGAAACCGCGCTGTGGGACGCACTGGCCAAGGCCCAGGGTGTGCCCCTGGCCGAGCTCGTCTCGCAGCGCTTTCGGGGCCGGCCGATGGAGCAGAAGGTGTCCTGCTACGTCGGCGGCGGCTGGTACCGCCCCGGCGGCAAGCCTGAAGACGTGGGTGAGGAAGTCCAACGCCACCTGGACGCCGGCTACACCCAGGTCAAGATCAAGGTCGGCGGCGCGCCCCTGCCGGAGGACCTGCGCCGCATCGAATGCGCACTGGCCCAGTTGCCCGACTCCGGCTGCCTGTCGGTGGACGCCAACGCCAAGTTCGACCGCCCCGAAGCCCTGGCCTACGCCAAGGCCCTGGCGCCCTACCAACTGCGCTGGTTCGAGGAACCGTGCGAGCCGAACGACTTCGCCCTCATGGCCGAGGTGGCGTCGGTCTACGCGCCGCCCCTGTCCACCGCCGAAAACCTCTACTCCGCGCAGGACGTGCTGAACCTGGTCCGCTTCGGCGGCTGGCGCAGCCACCAGGACCTGATCCAGGTCGACCCGCCCCAGGCCTACGGTGTACACGCCTACGCCAGCCTGGTGCAGACCCTGGAAAAAGAGGGCTGGAGCGCCAAGGCCCACTTTCCCCACGGCGGCAACCAGATGTCGCTGGCGCTGGTCGCCGGGCTGGGCCTGGGCGGCTGCGAGGCCTACCCCGGCGTGTTCGGTGCGTTCGGCGGTTTTTCGGACGACACGGTGGTCGAGCAGGGTTTTGTCCAGGCGCCCCAGCTGCCCGGCATCGGCTTCGAAGGGCACTCGCAGCTGTATAGGCTGATGAAGACGGTGGCCGAGCGGCTGTAGGCCGCCTCAGGGTGCGGGTTGCGGTGCCCTCTCAGGCACCCTTCTTTGTGTACACCACGGACAGGGTCTCGGCCACCATGGCGGGACGCTCCTGGCCTTCGAGTTCGACCCGGTTGCCGAAGGTCAGGCGTATACCTCCGTCGACCGGGTCGGCCGCCACCAGCGAGCGGTGCAGCCGGATACGGGCACCGCTGGGCACCGGGGTGATGAAACGTACCTTGTTCGAGCCGTAGTTCACGCTCCGGTCGCGCTGGCGCACCCGGAAGATGTCCGCGCCCAGGCGGGTGACCAGCGACAGCGTGAGCATGCCGTGGGCGATGGTCTTGCCGGCCGGCAGTTCGCGCTGCGCGCGCGCCACATCGACGTGGATCCAGTTGTGGTCGCCCGACACGCGGGCGAAGTCGTCGATCAGCGCCTGGTCGACCACCATCCAGTCGCTGCTGCCCAGTTCCTGGCCCAGCCAGGCCGGCACGTCGGCCAGGGTTTCCACTTCCACCATGTCAATCTTCTCCTTGTGTTTACCGGATTTCCACCGTGTAGTGGAACCGGTCGGCCGGTACGTACGATACCCGCCACTCGACCACCGTGCCGCCGTGGTCACGCATGGTGCGCTCGATACGCATGCAGGGCGCGGCCGTGTCCACCCCGAACAAGGCGGCGTCCGCAGGCGACAGGACCCCCATCGACAGCGCATCCACCGCCCGCGACACGGCCACGCCGCAGACCGCGTCGTACACCGGGTACAGCAGCGCGGGCGACTCGCGGCGCAGGTGGCGTTCCAGTCCGGGAAAACGCTTGAGCGGCAGCCAGATGTGTTCGGCCAGCACCACCTCGTCGCCATAGGACCGGGTACGGTGCAGGTACAGCACCTTCTCTGCGCCGGCCAGCCCCAGGCTGCGCCGCGCCCCGGGCTCGCCGGTTTCGGTACGCAGGGCCAGGATGCGGGCGACCGGCAACCCCGACTGCTCGCTGCCGCGGAAACGCACAAAACGCAGCATCGAACTGCGCTCGAACGCGCGGGTCACGAAGGTGCCCTTGCCGTGCAGCCGTTCCAGCACGCCCTCCTGCACCAGCGCCTGGATGGCCTTGCGCATGGTGCCGACCGACACGGCGAATTCCGCCGCCAGCACCCCTTCGCCAGGCAGTGCCTCGCCCGCCTTCCAGACACGGTCCACGACCCGCTGCATCAGCGCGTCGCGCACCTGCACATGGCGCGGCAGGCGCTGATCCACGGCGGCGGGCGGAGGGAGGGGCGGCGGTCTGGAAGGCATGGCAGCACCGAGTCTATCGCCTTGCCACTTGTATACTCCTATACAGGAGCAAACAACAAGGAACGAGACATGAGGAAGATCCTGCTGGCCGCTGCGCTGGCCTGCACCGCCCTGTGGGCTGGCAGCGCCGCCGCGCAGGCCGGTTTCCCCGACAAGCAGGTGAAGGTGGTCGTGCCCTTCCCGCCCGGCGGCAGCTACGACCTGATCGCGCGTGATCTGGCAGCCAAACTCGCCGAGATCTGGAAGCAGCCGGTGGTCATCGACAACCGCGGCGGCGCCGGCGGCAACATCGGCGCGCAGGCCGTCATCGCCGCGCCGGCCGATGGCTACACCCTGCTGTTCTGGGGCGACGGCGTATTGTCCAACCCCCTGCTCTACCCCAAGCCGCCCTTCGACGCGAGCCGCGACCTGGCGGGCGTGGCGCTGGCCGCCACCGCGCCGCAGGTGCTGGTGAGCCGGCCCGGCGGCGGCATCAACACGGTCAAGGACATCGTGGGCGCCGACCATGTGCTGAACTACGGCGTGGCCGGCAGCGGCTCGCCTGGCCACATCGCCGCCGAGCTGATGAAGCCCGCTGGCGCCAAACTGCAACACATCAACTACAAGGGCGGCGGCCCGGCACTGATCGACCTGATCGGTGGGCAGATCGACCTGGTGTCCACCGGGCTGCCGGCCTGCATCGGCTTCATCCAGAGCGGCAAGGTCAAGGCGGTGGCCGTCACCTCCAAAGCGCGCATCAGGATCCTGCCTGACGTGCCCTCGATCAGCGAAACCATCCCGAACTACGACGTCGACAGCTGGTACGGCTTCATGGCGCCCAAGGGCACCCCCGACACCGTCCGCAACAAGATAGCGGCCGACCTGCGCCAGGTGCTCGCGGACCCGGCGCTGCAGAAAAAACTCACCGGGAACGGCTTCGTGCCCATGCCCAGCACCCCTGCCGAACTCGACGCAAAAATGAAGGCCGACCTCGGCCTGTGGCGCGAGATGGTGGCCAAGTCCGGAGCCAAAGTCGAATGAACACCCCCCTGATCTCCCCCGCCCCCTTCTACGCCCAGGCCGACGACGGCTGCTGCCTGGCGGTGCACACGCTGCGGCCGGTGCCCGGCAGCACGGCAGCACCCGTGCTTTTCCTGCATGCGCTGGCCATGGAAGGCCCCCTGATGTGGCGCGGCACCGCTGACGCGCTGGCCCACGCTCCGGCGGCCGCCGCGGCGCCGCTGTACGCGCTGGACTGCCGGGGCCACGGCGCTTCGGGCAAGCCGGCCGGCCCGTACACCACCCGGCGCTTCGCGCAGGACATCGGCTGCGTGCTGGACGCGCTGGAGGCACCGCGCGCCCACCTGGTCGGCTGCTCCATGGGCGGCACCGTGGCGCTGGCTTTTGCCGGCCTGCACCCGGAGCGCGTGGCCAGCCTGACCCTGCTCGACGCCACCGCCTGGTACGGACCGGACGCGCCCGCCAACTGGGAACAGCGCGCCAGCAAGGCCGAGGAAAGCGGCATGGCCGCGCTGGTGGAGTTCCAGCGCACCCGCTGGCTGAGCCCGGAATTCATGGCCCGCGAACCCGTGCGGCTGCAGCAGGCGCTGGACGTGTTCTGCGCCAACGACGTGGCCGCCTACGCCGCCACCTGCCGCATGCTGGGCGCCGCCGACGAGCGGGCCGCCCTGGCGGTCTACACCGGCCCGGCCGCCGTGGCGGTGGGCGAGCAGGACTACGCCACGCCGCTCGCCATGGCCGAGGCCATGGCCCAGGCGCTGGCCAACGCGCACCTCACGGTGATACCGGCGGCCCGCCACTTCACGCCGCTGGAAGCCCCTGCCGCCGTGGCCGCCTGCGTGGCCCAGGCCATGGCCCGTGCCGGTGGCGCAGCCTGAGCCCCTGAGGTGCTGAAGGGTGTTGCCGCGCCGTACCGGCGGCAGCAGCCCCTGCCGGCTACCCGGCTACCGCCCGACGAACTGCTCTTCTGCGATCTCGTGGACCTCCGAGTCACGCTTGCTGGTGCGGCGCAGCGTGAGGGTGGAAGCCGACGGCGGATTGCTCCCCAGCCTGCTGCGCATCTCCTCGGTATCGAAGACACCCGAGGCATAACATTTACCGCTGTCGAGGTCGCGGTAACGGATGTCGTACTGCCCCGGCGCCAGTTTGTCGAAGCTGAAACTGCCGTGCGCCGGCACGAAGACTTCCCGCTGCACGTCCGGCGGGTTGCTACCCGCCATCACCAGCTTGGCGTGGATGTCGCCATCGGCGCGGGTGTTGTCGATGGTGAGGTGCGCGGCACCCGTGCGGCTCTTGACGGCATAACCCGCCAGGTACTCGGCACGGGCCGGCCATGGCGCGCCGTTGGGCGCCAGCCGGTCGCGGGCATAGGGAGGCTTGGCCGGCGGCGCAGCGGTGGCGGTCGGCGGCATGGCGGCAGGCTCCGCCCAGATGCCATCGGGGGCGAGCGCCGCCCCGGTTGACCGGCCAGCCGCATAGGACGCGGGGGCCAGCCGGGACGCCCGCATCGCCGCGAACACCGAATAGACGCCGACCAGGCACACCACCACGGCCCACAGCCACTGCCGGGTCAGCAGGCTGCGGGCCCTGGCACGCCAGGCCGGCCGGGCGGACGGGGCCTTGGCTGGCCGGCGTACCGGCGGCGGCACCCAGGACCTTGTTCGCGGCAGCTCCTCTTCTGCCGCGGGCGGCAGAACCTCGGGCTCTTCTGCCGCGGGCGGCAGAACCTCGGGCTCTT
>JAZJYT010000020.1:115067-143772 GCA_040390235.1 Pseudomonadota bacterium
GGCTCTTGTGCCGCGGGCGGCACGGCCTCGGGCTCTTGTGCCGCGGGCGGCACGGCCTCGGGCTCTTGTGCCGCGGGCGGCACGGTGGCCAGCCCCTCCGGGGATTCATTTTCCCGCGCGACGATCCAGGCGTCGTGCCGCACCCGCTCCTCGGGGTCGGACAGCACCCGGAATGCCGCCTCGACCAGCCGCAGCACCTGGCCAGCGTCGGGATTCCCCTCGTCGCGGGCCTTCTGCCACCCGCGCTTCAGGACCCAGTAGGCGGTCCCGACGATTTCGGGGGGCGCATCCCTCGGAATCCTCAGGTTGTCATAGTGCGTCTGGATTCTCACGTCCTGGTCACTGCGATGAACCGCACCCTTTAAAACACCGCGGCTGCAGGCCGGTAGGCCTCCAGAAAACCGCTCCAGAACAGCATGCCGCCGGTCGTGTCGATCTCGACCCGGCGCTCGAAGGCCAGCGTGCCATCGCCGCCGATGCGGAAAAACGCCAGGCTCGCCGGCACGATGGCCATGCTGCCGTCGGGCCCCGGCACCTTGCACGGCGCGATGCTGGCGCCGACCAGCAGGTCACCCGCAATGGAAAACGTACGGATATGGTAGCTCCCGGTTTCCAGGTTCTGGATACGCACCGGCTCCCCGGTGGCCCGGTCGATGCGGAACACCGCCAGGGTGTTGTCGCCGCCACGGAACAGGATCTTGCCGTCGGCACCGGCCATGGTGTCAGTCCGGTTCGGCAGGTAGACGAAATCGCCCGAGGGGTGCACATGCACGGTGCCGGCCAGTTGGTCGGGCCCGGCGTCCTCCGGCCGGCGCAGGGTGGATACGCGGTGCAGGGGCGCGCTGCCGATACGGTTTCCCTCGACGGCGTAGACCTGCAGCTCCTGCTGGCGTTCGAGCGAGACGAACATCCACGGCTGCGTCGGGTGGAAGGTCACATGCCGCGGTCCGAAGCCCAGGCCACCGTGGGGCGCCACGGTCTGCGCCGGGGTCAGTTGCCCCCCGTGCCAGTCGAACACCCGTAGCGAACCCGGGTCTTCTGCACGGGTGTCGGTGGCGTTGTTGCCGCGCACCGGCACCACCACGAACGCGTCGTGCGGCGCCACCCGCACCTGGTGCGGGTAGATGCCCAGGTCCAGCGGCCCCTCCTGCGCCACCTCCGCGCCCAGCGAGCCATCGGCCTCGATCCGGTAGACGGCGATGCCGGCGGGGTTGTTGAACACCACCAGCGCGTGGGTACCGGCCGCGTCCACCGTCACATGGATGGGGCGCGACCGCAACGGCACTGCCTTGCCGACCGGGCCCAGGGCGCCGGTGGCCGGGTCCACCGGCACCACGGCGAGGCAATGGCCCTCGTCGCGCGGGGTGAAAAAGCGGTTGCTGGCGGCCACGTAGAGCAGCTTGCGCCGCGGATGCGGCCACACGTAGTGGACCGCCGCCGGCAGCACGGCCTCGCTGCCCACACGCAATTCCAGCGTGTCGGGGTCGAGTGTGTACTGGGTGAGCCGGGGCCCCACACTGGCGTAGAAAGGAGGAAGCAGGGGACGGGTCATGGGGCTTGTTGCGTTAGGGTCGCCATGGTTTCTCCGCGGACAGCAAGCGACGGCTCTGCACAACGGAATGGCCCACGCGGGAAATCCGTTCAATCTTACGCGTATGTATCCGCATTACCCACGTGTTCGCGGCCAGCTAAGGCACGGGATCGGCCCGCTTGAGTTCGCCGGCGGCCAGCGCCAGCTGCGTGCGGAACCACGCGCCGCCAGGGTCGTTGTCGCGGTATGCATGCCACTGCATACACTCGTCCACCGCCGGCATGGCCATGGGCGGACGCAGCAGGCGCAAGGGCATGGTCTTCGCATAGTTCACCGCCAGGCGCCGGTGCATGATGGCGATGCGATGGGTGCCCACGATGAACTGCGGCACCGCGCTGAAGCTCGACACGGTGACCTCCACCCGCCGCCCGACACCCGCGCTGTGGAAGAATTTCTCCTCGATGTGGGCGATGCTGTGTTTGCCGTACTTCACCACCACGTGGCCCAGCGCCAGGAACTGCGCCAGCGTGATGCACTCGCCCACCACCGGGTTGTCGCACCACACCACACACGCGAAGGTGTCGGTGAACAGCACCTCGTAGGGATGGCGCGGCGCCAGGTAGTCGCGCGCGATGATGAGCGCGTCGATATCGCCCTCCTCCAGCGACTGCCCCGGCGCGTCCGAGAACGGCACCACCTCCACCCCGACGCCGGGCGCGGCGTCCTTGACGCGCCGCAGTACCTCGGCCACCGCCACGTTGGAGCCGTAATCCGACGCCATCACCTTGAACACCCGCGTCGACTCGGCCGCGGAAAAGCGGGGCTGGGTCTTGAACACGGCTTCGGCCTGCAGCAGCAGGGCACGCACCGGCCGCACCAGTTCATCGGCCAGGAAGGTGCGCTGGAAACGCCGGCCCACCGGCACCAGCAGGGGGTCCTGGAAATGCTCGCGCAGGCGTGCCAGCGAACCGCTCATGGCGGACTGGCTGACGTGCAGTTTTTCGCCGGCACGGGTGACGTTCTGCAGGTCGAGCAGCGCGTCCAGCGCCACCAGCAGGTTCAGATCGATGCCGTGCAGATTCATGGGCTCAAACCATCAGTAGGACCGATAGCTTACATCGGTACAAACCATTTTTTTAATACCTCCCGCAAACGTAACCTCTTTATCCATTCCTCCCTACCACCCCCACAAGGACCACACCATGAGCAAGGAAGTCAACGCAGAAGGCTTTGAAGTCATCGGCCCGCGCACCCCGGGTGCCAAACGCGCCGAAAAAGGCGAGTACGTCTTCGATTTCAACGCCGTGAACCAGATCATGGGCGGCCCGGGCTACTCGCCGGTGTTCGGTGGCTGCGTCGAGGGCAGCCGCATGATCGTGGCGCTGATGCGTGCACCCGCCGGCAAGATGGGCGACCCGCACCTGCACCCCAACGAACAGTGGATCTACGTGCTCGAAGGCCACTTCGACTTCCGCACCGACGGCAAGCAGTTCACCGTCGGCCCCGGCGGCCTGATCTACATTCCCGCGGCCCAGGTGCACCAGGGCGGCGCCACCGCCGATGCCGACGTGGTGTTCTTCACCTGCAAGGACGTCGCCGGCAGCCTGCACGGCCTGCGCGCCGATTCCGAACAAGGCAAGGCCCTGGCCTCCGCCTGAAAACGCTCCGATGCCCACCATGTCCGACAACGCAGCAGCCTCGTCCTCTCTTCCGTCCGTCGGTGTCATCGGCCTGGGCATCATGGGCAGCTGTTATGCCCGCCACCTGCTGGAGGCGAGCTTTTCCGTCACCGGCTACGACGTCTCGGCCGAACGCATGGCCAGCTTCGGGCAGGCCGGCGGGCAGTTGGCATCGTCGCCCGGCGAGGTGGTGCAGAAGTCGGACGTCATCGTCACCGCGCTGAGTTCGGTGGCAGCCTTCCGCAGCGTGATGCTGGGTGCTGATGCGGCCACGGCGCACGTCCGCAAGGGCCAGCTGTTCATCGAGACCGGCACGCTGGCCATTCCGCTGAAGGAAGAGGCGCGCGCCCAGGTCGAGGCCAACGGCGCCGGCATGGTCGACGCCACCGTCACCGGCACCCGGGTCCATGCCGAGCGCCGGGAACTGGTGGTGTATGCCAGCGGCACCGAGGCTGACGTCGCCGCGGCCCGTCCGGTGATCGAGGCCTTCGCGCATGACGTGCGGTTTGTCGGGCCCTTCGGCGACGGCATGAAACTCAAGATGGTCACCAACCACCTGGTGGCGGTGCACAACGTGGCCACGGCCGAGGCCCTGTCGCTGGCACGCGCCGCAGGCCTGGACCTGCAACTGGTCTACGACCTCATCTCCAGCGGCCCGGCGACCTCGGGTGTGTTCAATTTCCGCGGCCCGCTGATGGTGGCCGGCCGCTACGACGCACCCACCATGCGTATGGATGTGTTCGAGAAGGACATCGACGTCATCGACGACTTCGCCCGCGGCCTGCATGCCGCCACGCCGCTGTTCCAGGCCAGCAGCCTGGTCTACCGGGCGGCGCTGGCGCAGGGCATCCGGGCCGAGGACGTGTCGGCGGTGTTCGAGATCCTCAGCGTGCTCTCGGGCCACAACGCACGCGCGGACGGCACGGCCGCGCAGGCACCGGCAGGCACGGGCCCGCGCCCGCGCCCGCGGTAGTAAACGCGGGGGCTGTGATATTGAAGTGGGGAAACTCCTTACGAAAATCGCTCGCCCGGATACTTACGCGAAACTTACTATTCCCTTCGCTTTAACCAGAAGGGACAAACACATGCTCGTCAAAGTTTTCACGGCCACTGCCCTGGCCTTCACGGCCCTCGTGTCCACCGCGCAGCCGGCCTACCCCACGCGGACCATCCGCCTGGTGGTGCCCTTCGCACCCGGCGGCACGACCGACATCATCGCGCGTGTCATCGCCGACCCGCTGGGCCGGGAACTGGGCCAGCCGGTCATCGTCGAGAACAAGGCCGGCGGCGGCGGCGTGATCGGCGCGCTCGACACCATGCGCGCGGCCCCCGACGGCTACTCCCTGGGCCTGGCCACGGTGTCGAGCACGGCGTCGGTGCCGGCCATCAACCCCAAGACGCCTTACAACCCGATCACGGACTTCACGCCCATCATCAACATCGCGGCCACACCCAACATCATCGCGGTCAACCCGAACTTCCCGGCCAAGGACTACAAGGCCTTCGCCGCGGAGCTGAAAAAGTCGCCCGGCAAATACTCCTTCGCCACCTCGGGCACCGGCGGCATCGGCCACATGCTGATGGAGCTGTACAAAAGCCTGACCCACACCTACGTGACCCACATCCCGTACCGCGGTGCCGGCCCGGCGCTCAACGACGTGGTGGCCGGCCAGGTGCCGATGATCTTCGACAACCTGCCCTCCACCCTGCCCTTCGTGCTGCAGGGCCGGCTGGTGCCCATCGTGGTCGCGGCGCCGCAGCGCCTGGCGGTGCTGCCCAACGTGCCGACCTTCAAGGAGGTGGGGCTGGAGCCGGTCAACCGCATGGCCTACTACGGCATCCTGGGCCCGCGCCGGATGCCGCCCGCCCTCGTCGAGAGGATCAACGCCGCGGTGAAAAAGGTGCTGGAAGACCCGGCCGTGCGCAAACGCATCGAGGACACCGGCTCCCTGGTCATCGGCAACACCCCCGAGCAGTTCGCGCAGGAGATCAAGGCCGAATACGAGACCTACAAGAAGGTCGTCGTCCAGCAGAAGCTGACGCTGGACTGAGCTACAGCCACCCCGCGCGGCGGAACCGGTAGTAGAGGTAGCCGCAGGTGCCCAGGATCAGTGCCAACGCCACCGGGTAGCCGTACTGCCACTTGAGTTCCGGCATACGCTCGAAGTTCATGCCCCAGATGCCCGCATAGGCGGTGCACACCGCGAAGATGCTGGCCCAGGCGGCCAGCCGTTTGGTGACCTCGCCATCCTCGATGGTGGTCATCGACAGGTTGACCTGGATCGCGGTGACGATGGTGTCGCGTATCGAATCCACCAGCCCGTTGATGCGGTTCAGGTGGTCCACCACGTCGCGGAAATACTCCTGCACCCCGGCGCAGATCTGCGGCACCCGGCCGCCGTGCAGCCTGCCGGTGCCTTCCAGCAGCGGTGCCACCGCATGCTTGAGTACCGCCACCCGGCGCTTGAGCGCGTACAGGCCCTTGACGTTCTCGCGTGCCGCGCCCTTGGTGAAGATGTGCTGCTCCAGCGTCTCCAGCGCACCTTCCATCAGGTCCACCACCGGAAAGTAGCGGTCCACCACGGCGTCCATCAGCGCATACAGCACAAAGCCGGGCCCGGCCTTCAGCAGTTCGGGATCACGCTCGCAGCGTTCGCGCACTTCGGCAAAACCGTGCTCGCAGCGGTTGCGCACCGACAGGATGTAGTTGGGCCCGACGAACACGTCGATCTCGCCGCGCGCCAGCTTGGCCGCCTTGCCGGCCTTGGGTTCCTTGCCGGCGGCCGCCTCCAGCACGTGCATGACGACGAACAGCGACTCGCCGTACTCCTCCACCTTGGGCCGCTCGTGGCCGTGGCGCGCATCCTCCACCGCCAGCGGGTGCAGGCCGAACTGGGCCTGCGCCTGGTCCAGTTCCGCGGGCGTCGCGTCCTTCAGCGCGACCCACACAAAGCAGTCGGGCAGCTGCAGGTACTCGCTGACCTGCTCCACCCCGATATCCGCCAGCTTGACGCCGTTCTCGTACGCAACACAATTGATCAACATGGGAGCATCCTGCGAATCCTGGAATTTTCCTGGCGCCCGGGCAGGGCGCCGATGCCCGGATTCTGACCGCAAGCGCCGCGGAACGCCGTCAGCCGAAAGCGCTAGATGCGGTGGCCCACGCCGCCCACGATGCCCTTGGCGCTGATCACCTCGGCATCCTCCACGATGGTGATGCCGTGGCGCACATTGGGCGGTACGTGCATGACCTGGCCGGCGTGCAGCAGCCGTGTCTCGTCGCCCATGGTGGCGCGCACCACCCCCTTGAGCACCAAGAATATCTGCTCGTGCGGGTGCACGTGCGGCTCCGCGCCTTCGTCCTTCTTGTAGCGCAGCACGCCGAGTTCCACCTGCTCGCCGGTGACGAGCCGGCCGAAGGCGGTGGAGTGCTTGGGCGTGACGAATTCGGGCGTGACGTTGTCGAGGTCGATGAAGGGCATGGCCGGCTTTCTAGGGTTGGACGGGCAGCAGCAGCGAGCCCGCATGCAGCGTGGTGACACCGCCGAAGACGGCACGCGGCCGGTCGCGCGGCTCGTCGTGCAGGAAAGGGCCGCAGCCCTTGAGTTCGTTCTTGAAATGGCCGAGCCGCGCGCCGGTGGAGGCGGCAAACTCGTAGTCCCGCCCGCGCACCGTCAGGCCGATGCGGTAGCCCGCCGGCACCACGATGGAGGTCGGCAGGATTTCCACCTCCAGGTCCGCCGGTGCGCCCGGGGCCAGCGGCTGCAGTTCGTCGTGGCGGTGGTAGGGCCGGTACGGCAGCGACAGGGCCGGGTCCAGCTTGCGGTGCGAGGCCCGCAGCCAGCCCTGGCCGATGGGGGTGTGCGGGTCTATCGCGCCCATGAAGGTCACTTCGCGCAGGTCGGGTGTGAACACCCGCAGCACCAGGAACAGGTCGGCATCCTCGGTACTGGACGAGATACGCAGCGAGGCGGCCGAGGGGCCGGTCAGTTCGGTCGCCCGCGCCAGCGGCTCCGACAGGAAAGTGAGGCCGTCACCGGTGGCGTCGAAGGACACGGCCCCATCCGTGCCCTCCGCACCGTCCGCTCCACCAGCGGGCGGCTGCGTGCACAGTCTGTGGTGCCGCAGGTCCAGGTAGAAACGGGTCCACTGCGTCGCCGGCAGCGGCCAAGTCTTCTCGAAACGCTCCTGGAACCGGTCGACGTGCCGCACCTGCAATTGCACCGCCGGCCGCTCGTCCCAGCCATTGGCCGCGCCCTTGAGGAAATGGTCGAAGAACTGGCGCTGGATGGCGATACCGTAGTCGGTGTAGAAATGCGTCCAGTGCTCGATGCCGTGCATCTCCAGCCACTTCTGCTTCGAGGCCGAGCGCACAAAACCCTCGACATTGCCGCGCAGGTGCAGGCCCTGCCCACCCCAGTTGCCGGCCGACAGCAGCGGCACCTGGATCTTGTCCCACACCGCGGAGCGCTCGCGGTGCCAGGCATCGTCCAGCGGATGCGCCAGGATGTCGTCGCCGAAGTCGCAGCGGTTATGGGCCAATTCCGCGTTGGACAGCGTCTCGGGCCCGCACACCAGCTCGCCGGTGGCGCGGCTGCGCGGCCCGCGCTCGCCCAGGCCGTACTGCACGCTTTTCACCTGCATGTCGTACCAGTGGCCCCAGAAGGTGTTGACCAGGCCGCCGTGGTGGCTGGCGTCGCGGTAGAAGTCCGAGGCCCCCTCCCAGACACACATGGCGCTGAGGTGCGGCGGCTGCAGTGAGGCCACCTGCCACTGGTTCATGCCGAAATACGACACGCCGTTCAGCCCCACCTTGCCGGTGCTCCAGGGCTGTACCGCGGCCCATTCGATGCACTGGTAGAAGTCCTGCGTCTCGCGCGCCGAGAAATGCTCGACGTAGCCCGGCGAACGGCCGCAGCCGCGCGAGTCCACGCGGATGCAGATGTAGCCGTGCGGCACCCACTTCTCCGGGTCCACCACCTCCCAGCTCTGGTACCGGTTGGTCGAGCCGCAGGCCACGTCCGGGTGCTCGGCCACCATGCGCGTCCACGAACTGGGGTAGCCGTCCTGGAAGGCCAGCCCCTTGGCGTAGGGCCCGTAGGTGATGAGCACCGGGTACTTGCCCTCGGCGTCGGGCCGGTAGACGTCGGCACGCAACACCAGGCCGTCGTCCATCATCACCGGCACGTCCCAATCGATCCGCATGCCGTCGCGTGCCTCGGTCTTAAACATGGTGTCCTTGCGTTGTCTATGCCGGGCCCTGGCCCGGCTATTTCTGGGGTTGGGCCTGCTGGGCGTCGTAGGTCTTCTTGCCCTGCACTGCCACCACCTGCCACTTGGCGTATTCCTGGTCGAGCCAGGCACGCGCCTCGGCCGGGGTCCGGGTGGGTGCGATGACGAACTGCAGGTCCGTCAGGCGCTGGCGCACCGCCGGGTCTTCCAGCACCTGCAGCGCCGCCGTGTTGATGCGCTCCATCACCGCATCCGGCGTGCCGCGCGGCACGAAGATGGCCTGCCAGGCATTGGTGCCCACGCCGGCATAGCCCTGCTCCTTGAAGGTGGGCACGTCCGGGAAGGTCGGCAGCCGCTCCTCGGTGGTCACCGCCAGCGCCTTGATCTGCCCCGATCTGACGAAGGGCAGCGCACTGGCCACGTTGCGCAGCGCCAGCTGGATTTCGCCGCTGACGATGTCGGTCTGGCCCGCGCCGCCGCCCTGGGCATAAGGCACGATGGTCAGGCCGATGCCGGCGCGGCGCTGCAGCTCCAGCATGTCGAGGTGCGAGTAGGCCAGGATGCCCGCCGAGTTGTAGAACACCTTGCCCGGGTTGGCCTTGGCGTAGTCCACCATTTCCGGCAGCGTGTTGGGCGGGAAGTTCTTCTTCGTCGCAATCAGCATGCCCGGCACTTCGACCAGCTTGGTCACCACCGTCAGGTCGTTCTTCAGGCTGCCGGGGGTGCCGGCGATCTGCAGGATCGGGTTGATGGTGTTGGTGGTGACGTTGCCCACCAGCAGGGTGTAGCCGTCGGGCTTGGCCGCGGCCACTTCGCGCAGCGCGATGACACCGCTGCCGCCACCCTTGTTCTCGACCACCACCGGCTGCTTGAGCAGCCGGCCCATGGCGTCGGCCAGGATGCGCGCCGCCACGTCGGTGGCGCCACCCGGGCCATAGGGCACCAGGATCTTGATGGCCTTGTCGGGGTAGTCGGCCCAGGAAACGGCCGGCGCCAGCAGCGCCAGCACGCACAGGGCTGCCGCGCGCAGCGCGCCGGCGGCAGCGCCACCAGCACGGAGGGCGGGTATCACCCCCGCGCTCCCAGGGCGGCGGTTTCGGCCGCGTAGGCGGCGGGCACCGGGTGCGCCTTGAAGTACTCGGCGTCGGCCGGCTTCTGGGTCCAGTCCTTCTTGCCCCGGTTGGCCAGGTGGTGGGCGTGGTGGGTCAGCTGGGGCTTGCCGGAATAACGCACACGGAACAGCAGCGAGTTCTGCGGGCCGTTGATGTATTCATGCATCTCGCCGGGCGGGTGCACCACGAAGCTGCCGGGCGTGACGGCCACCGTGCGGTCGGGTGTGCGCATGGTGCCGCCGCCGTACATACACACGTAGATCTCGGTGCAGTCCGGGTGGGCATGGTCGGGGCTGATCTGCCCCGGCGCCCAGCAGGCGGCGGTCACGTCGCCGCCTTCCACCGTGCCGAGGATCTTCTCGACATGGTGGCTGGTGTCGTAGTGGGCTTCCTTGTTCAGGTCGAAATCGAGCATTTTTGTCTCCGTCTTTCCAGTCGTGGTTGAAATCGGTCCTGGACGCCTTCCTTTTTAGGTCGGTCGTCCATCCGCGGATTCTGCTGCAATTCGGCGGTTCAGGGCAGGCATGACTTCCCGGGCCATCAGCTCCATCGAGCGCTTGCCCAGCACCGGGTCCACCCAGTCGTGGCAGGCGTACAGCAGGGTGCCGAAGTCGCCGATCTCGGCGCGGAAGGCCATCAGCTGGTCGACCACCTGCTCCACCGTGCCGGCGATCACCAGTTGGTCCAGCGCGTAGTCCAGCGTGACGTCCGCATCGGGCATGGCCTGGTCGGCCTTGAACAGGTTGGAGCGCCCGCCGTTGATCAGCTTGCGCATGAGCTGGCGGAAGTAGAAGGCGTAGGGACCATCGTGGCCCTTGCCATAGCGCTGCGCGGTGGCTTCGTCGTCGGCCACGAAGATGCTCTTGGCAACCCGCCATTCCGACGCCTGGGCGGTGGCGCCCACCGCCTCGCGGCCTTCGACGTACTTGGGCCAGTGGCTGGCCACCCACTTGGGCAGCAGGAAGTTGGCCGAAATCGGCTGCCAGCCGCGCTTGGCCATCTCGGTCACTCCCTTGGAGAAAGGCGCCACCGCGGTGCCCACCACCAGCGGATGCGGCTTCTGGTAGGGCTTGGCGATAAACCCCTGGCCGATCTCGGGGATCATGGTCTTGGCCGTGGTCACGCTCCAGTGCTTGCCCTGGATGTCGTAGGGCGGGTCGCTTTCCCAGATCTTCAGCACGGTGTTGATGCACTCGACGAACATCTCGTTGCGGTCCTTGTCGAGGTTGCCGAACACCTCGGCGTCCGACATCAGGCCGCCGGGGCTGATGCCGAAGATGACCCGCCCCTTCGTCATGTGGTCGAGCATCGCCACCTGCGCGGCCACGGCCGCGGGGTGGTTGTTCGGCAGGTTGACGGTGCCGGTGCCGAGCTTGATGTTCTTGGTCTCGGCCGCCACGCTGGCCAAGAAAGCCACGCACGAACTGACAGTCTCCGCCGCATCCGTCACGTGTTCGCCGACGAAGGCTTCCACATAACCCAGCCGGTCGGCCAGCAGGATGGCCTCGCGGTCCTCCTGCAGCGTCTCGTGCAGCACGCGCCCTGCCGGATGCAGGGGCATCATGAACATACCCAGTTCCATCTTCGCCTTGTTTATTTATGATCGAATGATCACAATTTACGCGCTGAGCCTAAAAATCACCCTAGGGAAAACCCGTCCACCCCCATAAAGCACCGTGTCGTACTTGTCGTATTGTGATCAGTTGATCATAATTCAGCCATCGCTTCATCGAGACGCACCATGAACGCCTCCACCCCCTCCATGCCGCCCGCGGGCACTGCAGCCGCCACGACCCCGGTCGCCGCATCCTCCTGCGACCCGCGCCAGTTCCGCGACGCGCTGGGCTGCTTCGGCACCGGCGTCACCGTGGTGACCACCCGCGACGACGAAGGCCGGCTCTACGGCGTCACCGCCAGCTCCTTCAATTCCGTGTCGCTGTCGCCGCCCATGGTGCTGTGGTCGCTGTCGCTCAACGCGCCCAGCAACGCGGTGTTCCGCAAGGCCCCGCTGTTCGTGGTGAACGTGCTCAACGGCCACCAGGAAGACATCGCCAGCCGTTTCTCGCGGGCGCACCCCGACAAGTTCTCCGGCATCGCCCATACCCTGACGGACGAGGGCCTGCCGGTGATCGACGGCGCCGCCGCGCACTTCCTGTGCCGCAACGACCACCTGGCCTATGGCGGCGACCACAACGTGTTCATCGCCACCGTGCTGCGCTTCTCGCACGAACCCGAGACCGAGCCGCTGTTCTACTGGCGCGGGCGTTTCCTGCGCCCGGTCTGACGGTCAAGGCAGCATCGCAGGCCCGGGCTGCCGGCGAGGACTGGCCGGGACCCATAATGGCCGCCGTCCTGTCCCTGTACACCGCGCCCATGCCCGCCACGCCCACCGCTCCCGCCGCCAAGAGAGTCCGCGCCCCCAAGCTGAGCTCGGCCGACCGCGAGCAGATGATCGCCAGCAAGGCGGTGGAGTACTTCGCGCGCCACGGCTTCGGTGCCAGCACCCGCGACCTGGCCAAGGACATCGGCGTGACGCAGTCGCTGCTGTACCGCTACTTTCCGACCAAGCA
This sequence comes from Pseudomonadota bacterium, assembly GCA_040390235.1. Taxonomy (GTDB): domain Bacteria; phylum Pseudomonadota; class Gammaproteobacteria; order Burkholderiales; family Burkholderiaceae_C; genus Xylophilus. The sequence continues at coordinate 127,192 of JAZJYT010000020.1, forward strand.
GGCGCTGACCGAGCGGGTCTACCAGGAGGTGTACCTGTCGCGCTGGAACCCGCTGTGGGAAGAGCTGGTCAGCGACCGATCACTCTCGCTGCACGAACGCCTGAACCGCTACTACCTGGACTACGCCGGCATCGTGCTGCGCAACGACTGGGTGCGTATCCTGATCTTCGCCGGGCTGGAGCATGAGGGCATCAACGACCAGTTCTTCCGCCTGCTGAAGGAACGCATCCTGGTGCCGGTGGTGCGCGAATGCGTGGCCGAATTCCACCCCGCGGCACTGGCCGACTTCTCCGCCGATCGCTACAACATCGAGCTGGAACTGGTGTGGGCGCTGCACGCCAGCATCTTCTACATCGGCATGCGCAAGTGGGTCTACACCACCACCCTGCCCGACGACGTGGACGCGACCATCGGCGCGCTGGTGTCGAGTTTCCTCGAAGGCATGCGCTCGCGCATCCGCAGCAGCCAGGCCTTCATCGGGCTGGGGGTGACCGCCGCCCAGGCGGCCGGCGTGGCGCCGGCGCCACGCAAGGCGGCCCGCAAACCGGGCGGCTGATCCGCGGAGCCCGGCAGGCTCAATCCACCTTGCCGATGGCGCGCACCGCCTCCACCATACGCTTGCCGTCTTCGGCGGCGTATTCGCTGAAAGCCGGTGCATCGCGGTAGTCGATGGCGATGCCGTTCTTCTGCATGGCGCCCTTGAATTCCGGCGTCAACACCGTCTTGGCCACACTCTCGCGCAGCACCTGCACGGTGGACGCGGGTGTGCCCCTGGGCACATAGAGGCCGGCCCACACCGTGTATTCCACGTCGTAGCCGAGCTCGCGGTAGGTCTTCACCTCGGGCATCATCTCGCTGCGGCGGTTGCCGGAGACGGCCAGGGGCCGCAGCTTGCCGGCCGCGATCTGCGCGGCGGCGACCGAGGGCGCGGCCGTGGTCATGTCCACCTGCCCGGCCAGCACCGCCAGCACGGCCGGCCCACCCCCGGCGAACGGCACCTGGGTGAGCTGGATGCCGGCCTTGTTCGCCAGCATGGCCACCGACAGGTGGATCGGGCCGAAGTTGCCCGACGACGCATAGTTGATGGCCTTGGGCCTTGCCTTGGCCGCGGCGATCATGTCGTCCAGCGTCTTCCAGGGCGAGTCGGCGCGCACCAGCATCACCATGGATTCGCTCGACAGCAGGGCAATGGGCTCGAACTGGTCCACCTCGTACAGCGCTTTGCGGCCCGACACCCGCTCGGCCTCGGGCGCGACGGCGATCACCGACAGCGCCAGCAGCACGTTCTGCCCGTCGGGCTTGGCCCGTGCGCTCTGCGCCGTGCCGATGGCCCCGCCCATGCCCGGCCGGTTGACGATGACGACCGGCTGCTTGAGCACCGAGGCCCAGGGGTCGGCCAGGATACGGGCGCTGATGTCCGACGCGCCGCCCGGCGGGTTGGGCACCATCAGCGTGATGGGACCGGAGGGAAAGTGGTCCTGTGCCTGCACGGTGGCGGAAACCGCGATGGCCAGCGCCACCAGCGCGCCGCGCAGCAGTGGGCGGAAAAGGGTTTTCATGCGGCCACCTGGACGGCTTGCTGCGAACCGATCGATGACACAACCGCCTCGAACAGCGCAATGGTGTTGAACATCTCCGCCGTGCTGATCGGATACGGCGTGGCGGCACGGGCCGGCGTGGGAATCGCCTTGGCGAAGGTTTCCAACTCGGCCTTCAGCGAATCGACCAGCGGGTAGACATGGCGCTCGATGCGGCCGCCGCGGTGGCGGATGACCAGTTCGGTTTCGCTCACCGCCTCGGCCGAGGCTTCGTCGCCGAAGACATGCACCCGCCAGTAGAAAGGCGTGGCGCGGACCATGGCGAAATAACCGCCGATGCCGCTGGCGAAACGCACCACCACCGAGGTGGCGTCACGCGGGTCCTTGCCGCTGCGCAGGCTGTTGACCTGGGCCGACACCTCGGCTGCCGGGCCGGCCATGGCGACGAAGGCATCGATGATGTGGATGCCGGTGCCGGTCAGGCCGCCGGCCGGCGACTCCACCGGAGAATCGCGCCACTCCGAGAAGAAGTTGCTCGAATTCTGGTTGCTGTAATGCCCTTCCAGGTGCAGCAACTGGCCCAGCACGCCGCTGGCGACGACCTGGCGCAGATTCGACATGGACGGCCAGAAGCGTTTGTTCTGCCCCACGCCCAGCACCAGCTTGCGCGATTCGCAGGCGGCGATGGCGCGCCTTGCGTCGGCCGCGTTGAGCGACAGGGGTTTTTCGCAGAACACGTGTTTGCCGGCCTCGGCCGCCGCCACGATCTGGCTGGCGTGCAGGGTATGCGGCGTGGCCAGCACCACCGCCTGGATGGCCGGGTCGGCCAGCACGTCCTCGAAGCGGTCGGTAAGCGTCAGGCCGTTCTGCGCGGCATAGGCCTGCGTCTCGGCCAGCTCCTGGGTCACCCCGGTGGTGAACCGGATCTCCGAACTCTTGCCCTGGATGGCACTGGCGAGGTTCTTGCCCCACCAGCCCAGGCCCACGATGGCTGCATTGATCACGTGTGGTCTCCGTTTCTCTTTTGTAAAAAAATCAGCTGCCGGGCTGAATACGCAAGCGCGCGACCCGCGCCTCGTCCACCACGATACCCAGCCCCGGCAGGCACGGCACCGCATAGGCGCCGTCCACCGGCTGCAGCGGACTGGCCACGACGTCTTCGCCCAGGTACAGGTGGCTCGGGCTCACGCCCCAGTCCACCCCGGGCAGCACACCGCCGAGCTGCAGCAGCGCGGCGCTGCCGATGCTGGTTTCGGCGATCTTTCCCGACAGATTGATACGCAGGCCCAGGGCCTCGCACACAGTGCCTGCCGCCAGCACGCCGCTCAGGCCGCCCAGCTTCAGGGTCTTGAGCGCGGCGCCGCCGATGCCGGTGGGCGCCAGGCGCAGCAGGTCGCCGGTGCCACCCACCGCCTCGTCCAGCCCGATGGGGATGGCCGAGGCGGCGCACAGCTGCCGCAGCCCTTCCACGTCGCCCTTGGCGGTGGGCTGCTCCAGGAATTCCAGCCCGCAGTCCGCCACCGCACGTACATAGGCCAGGGCGCCGTCCAGCGACAGCCCTTCGTTGGCATCGGCGCACAGGCGCACCTCCGGGCCGAAGCGCTGGCGCAGCGCGCGGGTGGAGGCGATGTCCTCGCCCAGCGACTTGACGGCCAGCTTGAGTTTGAAGAAACGGTAGCCCTGCCGGTAGCTGCGCTCGGCCTCGGCCACGTCTTCTTCGGTGGACGCGGTGCCGACGAGCCAGAGCGGCGCGATGCTGCTGCGGCGCAGGCCCCCCAGCAGCACGTGCGCAGACAGGCCCAGGTGCTTGCCCACCAGGTCGTACAGCGCCAGGTCCACCGCCGCGATGGCGCTGTCGGCCTTGCCCTTGGACAATGCCAGCCGGGCGGTGTGGGCCGACAGCCCGATGGCGTCCTGGCCGAGCAGCAAGGCCTGTACGTCGCGCTCGATGGTGCGTGCCATATCGGACAGCGTGGCGCCGCCGTGGCTGGGCGCGGCCGTCGATTCGCCCCAGCCGGTCACGCCCGAAGCCGACTCGATGCGCACCAGCAGGTTGTCGGAGTGGTGCAGGTGGACGCCCGCCATACGCACCGGCTTGGCCAGCGGCAGGCGCACGCAGATGGCGTCCACCCGCTTGATGGGCAGGGGAGCGAGGGCGCCGGCGGGCAAAGTCTTGGTCAGCATGGGAAGCCTGTGGGTGAAAGATCAGGCGGCAGTGGTGCAGCGCCGCACCGCCTCGTAGATGACGGCGTTGTCGAGTGCGCCTTCGCCCTGCGCCACGCAGGACTCCAGCAGGTCCACGTAGACGTCGGCCAGGGGCAGGCGCTGGCCGTGCTGCGCGCCCAGCGCGCGGATCAGGCCGAAGTCCTTCAGGCTCTGGTCGACGCGGCTCTGCGGCGCGTCGAAACGGCGCGCCACCATCAGCGGGCCTTTGATGGGCATCACGCTGGAGGCGGCGGCCGACTGCTGCAGCACCTCCAGCAGGCGCGCCGGGTCGAGCCCGATACGTTCTCCGAAACTCAGGCCCTCGGCCAGGGCCGCCCGGTGCAGGCCCAGCACCAGGTTCACCGCCAGTTTGGCGCGGTTGGCATTGCCCGGCGTACCGATGTGGTGGCGGCTCGGGCAGAGGGCATCGAGCACGCCGGACAGCTCCGCGCACAGCGCCGGGCTGCCGCCCATCAGCCCCACGCCCTTGCCGGCCGCGACCTGCGCGCTGGTGCCGGACAGGGGCAGTTCCAGGAAAGGCAGGCCCTGTGCCTCGCAGCGCTCGGCCAGCGCCGCAATGCGCTCCGGGTCGCAGGTGCTGGTGCAGATGACCCGCAGACGCGCACCGCCCGCCTGGGCTTCGAGCAGGCCGCCCGGGCCTTCGACCACCTGCTCCACCTGGGTGGTGTCGAAGACGGCCAGCAGCACCGTGCCGCAGCGCGCGGCCAGGCCAGCGATGCTGTCCGCCGCCTCGCCCACGGCAAAGCCGCGGCGGCGCTCTTCATGCACGTCGTAGCCCAGCACGGTGTGCCCGGCCGACGCCAGGCGCGCGGCAAAGGCGCTGCCCATGAGCCCCAGGCCCGCGATGCCGACCGTGGCCATCAGACCGTCTCCCCGGCCGGCAGCGGCAGCAGGTTGAGCAGGGGATGCTCCAGGGCCCGGGTCATCAGCTGGTCGGCGCTGAAGCCTTCGTATTTCCTGGCACAGGCGCGCAGCGCGGCCAGCAGGCGGTCGGCCGGGTAGCCGGCAGCGTCGAGCGAGGTGCGCAGGTCGGCCTCCACCGGCGCCACGGCATCGCGCCAGCGCTGCTGCTCGTCGGCGGCCAGGCTGATGAATTCGATGCCCGCGGCATGGAAGGCATCCCGCGCCCGTGCGCCGGCCAGCCCGTAGAACAGCTGCGAGCCGGCCTGGGCCGCGCCGCGCAGCCAGGCATTGAGTACCCGCTGCAAATCCGGCGGCAGGCTGTCGTAGAACGTGCGTGACAGGCCGTATTCGAGGTTCACCCGTACCAGGTTGGCCGAGGTGCGAAAACGCGCATTGCGGTAGATGCCCACCGTCTGCGCCGCGCTGTCGGAGATGGACACGGCGAACACGTCGCCCTCGCCGAAACGTTTATGCGCCTCGGGTGTGCTGCAGGCCACCGGCTGCGCACCGAGCGCGGCGATGACACTCGCCTCGACCCCGTCGCTGCAGGCGATACGCCGGCCGGCGATGTCCTCGAGCCGGCGGATCGGCTTGCGGCTGAACAGGTTGTACTCGCTGGTGGCCGACATGCGGCCCATCAGTACCCCCTGGCGCTCCACGTCGGCCTTGAAGAACTCGTGGTACAGCTCTTCGGACACGGCGGTGGCCACCTCCACGCTCGGGAAGATGAAGGGCAGGCACAGCGCCTGCGCCGCCGGGAAGGAGGCCGGGTCCCAGGCGGAATACACCGGGCACATGTCGGTCAGCCCCGAGGTCAGTGCGGCGATGCCTTCGCGCTCCTTGTGCAGGCTGCCACCCCAGTGGCCTTCGACCGTGATGGCGCCGCCCGACATCTGGTGCAGCCGCCGGAAAGCCGGCTCGAACACGTCGACCACCGCGGGCGAAGTGCCGGGGATATGGGCACTGACGCGCATACGGAAGCGCGCTGGTGCGGCATCGGCGGCCGCGGGCGGCACACCGGTCCAGCGCCTTGCGGCGCCGGTCTTGGCCATCACCTCCGCCGGGGTGTCGTCGGAACCAATCTGCTGGGGATTCATGGGGGTGCCTGCTTTCAGCTATCGGATTTCATGTTGGCCTGCTTCACCACCCGTTCGTAGCGGTCGATCTCCGAGGCATAGAACTTCGCGAATTCGGCCGACGAGCCGCCGACGATGCGGAACCCCTGCTCTTCGAGCCGGGCGCGCACCTCGGGCTGGGCCAGCACCTTGGCGAGATCACTCTGCAGGCGCTGCACGATGGGTGCGGGGGTGCCGGCCGGGAAAAACACACCGAACCAGGTCTCGACCTCGACGCCAGCCAGGCCGGCCTCGGCCATGGTCGGGATCTCGGGCGCCATGGGCGAGCGTTTGGCCGAGGTCAGCGCCAGCGCACGGATCTTTCCGGACTTCAGGTGCTGCATGGCCAGCGGCAGCGTGGGGAACATGGCGTCCACCTGGCCGGCCAGGGTGTCGTTCAGGGCCTGCGCGGTCGACTTGTAGGCGACATGGGTGATGTCGGCCTTGCCCGCGATCTTGAACACCTCGCCGGCGAACTGGCCGATGCTGCCGTTTCCCCAGGAGGCGTAGTTGAGCTTGCCGGGCTGCTGGTGCGCCAGCGCCAGGAAGTCGGCGGTGGTCTGTGCCTTGACCTGGGCATTGACCACCAGCACCAGCGGCACCGAGGCCAGCTGGATCACCGGCACGAAGGCGCGGCGCGGGTCGTAGGGCAAGGGGCTCATCCACGGGTTGGTGGCGATGGAGGTGGACTCCAGCATCACCGTGTAGCCGTCGGGTTTGGCGCGGGCGACGAAGTCCTCGCCGATGGCGCCGTTGGCCCCCACCTTGTTGTCCACCACCACACCCTGGCCCAGCAGGATGGTGAGCGCCGGGCCGACGATGCGTGCCAGCAGGTCGGCCGTGCCGCCGGCGGCCATGGGCACCACCAGGGTCAGCGGACGGTTCGGGTAGCGGTCGGCCGCTGGTACGGCCGGCTGGGCCTGCAGGCCAGTGGCGGCCAGCAGGGAAAAGGCCGCCAGGGCCAGGGTCCGGGGGATGGGCGTGAATGGCGTGAATGGCACGGTGTGTCTCCTGTCGTTCTTGTTTCCGCTTTTTCGGCATACCAGCGGATCGGCGCCAAGCGTATGCGGCCCCCTTCCTCCCCACAAATACTTTTTGCATCGCGCCTGCCATGCCGCAACGGCATGGCAGTATGGGACACTGGCCTCCATCACCACCGAATGGAAGGAGCCGGCCCATGGAATTCCGCAGCATCCGCTGCTTCATCTGCGTCGCGGAACTGGGCAGCATCTCGCGGGCGGCCGAGCAGCTGGGCATCGTGCAGCCCGCGCTCACGCGGCACATCAAGCGGCTGGAGGAAGAGTTCGGCACGGTACTGCTGACCCGGCTGCCGCGCGGCGTGCGGCTGACCGCCGCCGGCCGCGAGTTCCTGGAGCACTGCCGGCGCATCGAGGAAGAAGTCACCCGCGCCAAACACGAACTCACCGCCCAGGGCAGCCAGCCGCGCGGGCCGATTGCCTTCGGCGCCTCGCCCACGCTGGGCAGCGTGCTCATGCCGGCGGTGGTGGAGCAGTCGATGGTCGAGTTCCCGCACCTGCTGCTGCGGGTGGTGGAGTCGCGCAGCATCAAGCTGCACGAGTCGCTGCTGACCGGTGCACTCGACCTCGCCATCCTGACCAACCCGGTCGGCTCGCACAGCCTGAACCTGCAGCCCCTGGTGTCCGAACCGCTGTGCCTGGTCGAGAAAGCCGGCAGCCGCCCCGCCGGTTCGCGCATCGACCTGGCGGCGCTGGCCGGCATTCCGGTGGTGGTCACCCCCGGCATGCGGGCGCTGGCCAGCGGCGAATACGGCAGCCGCAAGGCGCGCCTGGTGGTGGCGGCGGAAATCGAATCGATCGAGACCATCCGCTGCCTGGTGCGCGCCGGGCATGCCCGCACCATCACCCCCGCCTCGGCCTTCCAGGAGGAAATCCACGCCGGCCTGCTGCGGGCGCACCCGCTGGACGCGCCCGACCGGCAGCGGGTGCTGGTGCTGGCCACCCGCACCGACAACACCGAGCTGCCTGCGGTACGCGAGCTGTCGCGCATCGTGCGGACCGAGGTGCGCCAGCGCATCGCCGGCGGGGCCATTCCCTTCCTGCAATAAGCCGGCGCCCTACCCTCACCTTCCGCCCATGGCTTGGCGGAGAATGCGGCGATGGACCGCCGTACCCTCCTGCAACTCGCCACCGCCCTTGCCGGCGGCACCCTGCTCACACCTTCCGGCGCCTGGGCCGGCCGGGGCGCATCCGACGACCCGTTCACGCTCGGCGTTGCCAGCGGTGCGCCGTCGGAGGACGGTTTCGTGCTGTGGACCCGCATCGCCCCGGCCGCCCTGCCGGCGCCCACGGCCAGCGCCACCGTGCGCTGGGAGCTTGCCGACGACGCGGGTTTCCAGCGCATCGTGGCCCGTGGCGAAGCCACTGCCGCACCCGCGCTGGGCCACAGCGTGCACGTCGAGCTGCGCGGGCTGGCGCCCGACCGCTGGTTCTTCTACCGCTTCATGCTGGGCGACGCGGTGAGCGGCACCGGCCGCACCCGCACCACCCCGGCGGCCAGCGTGCTGGCGCAGCGGCTGCGTTTCGCCTTCGCCTCCTGCCAGCGCTGGGAACACGGCTACTACGCGGCCTGGCGCCACCTGGCGGCGCAGGACCCGGACCTGGTGGTGTTCCTGGGCGACTACATCTACGAATACGCCATGCCGCAGAACTCCAAGGTGGCGCTGGCGCGCAACAACCCGCTGCGCCATGCCGTGACCCTGGCCGACTACCGCGACCGCTACGCCCTGCACAAAAGCGACCCCGACCTGCAGGCCGCCCACCGTGCCTGTCCGTGGATCTTCACCTGGGACGACCACGAGGTGGAGAACGACTACGCCGGCCTCTCCGGCCGCGAGCCGCCGGCCGAGTTCCTGCAGATCCGTGCCGCCGCCTACCAGGCCTTCTACGAAAACATGCCGCTGCGCAGCAGCGCGCTGGTGCATGGCCTGGGCGGCCTGGGGCAGACCGACGCGGTACGGGTGGCCGAACGCTACGGCTACGGCCGGCTGGCCCGTTTCCACGTGCTGGACACCCGCCAGTTCCGCGACCTGCAGGCCTGCCGCGACCCGGCCAAGGGACCGGGCGGAACGGTCAAACGCACCGACTGCGCCGCGCTGGACGACCCGGCCCGCACCCTGCTGGGCACGGCGCAGGAACAATGGCTCGACCAGGGTTTCGCCGCCGACGGCGGCCATGGCAGCGGCGGCGGGGACAGCGGCCCGCGCTGGAGCATCGTGGCGCAGCAGACCCTGTTCTCGCCCCGCCACTATGGCGAGAACGGCACCGGCCCGGTGCCCACCGACAGCTGGGACGGCTACCCGGCGGCGCGCCAGCGGCTGCTGGACTCGCTGGCGGCGCACAAGCCGCGCAACGCCGTCTTCATCGGCGGCGACGTGCACCAGAACTTCGTCTGCAACGTGCACACCGACGCCAACCGCACCGACACCCCGGCGCTGGCCACCGAGTTCTGCGGCACCTCCGTCACCTCGTTCTCGGGCACCACCCAGGCCCGCGTCGACGCCTGGGTAAGCCGCAACCCGCAGATCGTCTATGCCAACCCGGAAAAGCGCGGCTACGTGCTGGCCGAACTGACACCCAAAGGCTGGACCAGCACCCTGCAGGGCGTGGACGACCCGCTGCGCGCCGACTCGGCCGTGTCGCCGCTGGCGCGCTTCGTGGTGGAAGACCGGCAGCCGGTGGTGCAAAAGGCCTGACGCTGCGAAAAGGCCCGCCGGACGGCGGGCCGGATAATCCGCCGGTGGCGATTCCCCAGTCTTTCATCCAGGAACTCCTCGCACGCACGGACGTGGTCGAGGTCGTGGGCCGGCACGTCCAGCTGAAGAAGGGCGGGGCCAACTTCATGGGCCTGTGCCCCTTCCACGACGAGAAGTCACCCTCCTTCTCGGTCAGCCCGGCCAAGCAGTTCTACCACTGCTTCGGCTGCGGGGCGAGCGGCGACGCCATCAAGTTCCTGACCGAATACACCGCCGCCAGTTTTATCGAGGCGGTGCAGGACCTGGCCCAGCAGGCGGGGCTGGAGGTGCCGCAGGACGACATGTCGCCGCAGGACCGCGAACGCGCCGCCGCCCAGCGGCAGAGGCAGGCCACGCTGAACGACGTGCTGGAAAAAGCCGGCGAGGCCTACCGCAAGCACCTCAAGGCCTCGCCGCGGGCGGTGGCGTACCTGAAGGGCCGCGGCGTCTCCGGCGGGGTCGCCAAGCGTTTCGGCCTGGGTTACGCGCCCGAGGGCTGGCGGGCCCTGGCCAGCGTGTTCCCGGCCTACGACGATCCGCTGCTGGCCGAAAGCGGCTTGGTCATCGTCGGCGAGGACAACGACAGCACCCCCGAGGCCGAACGCAAGCGCTACGACCGCTTCCGCGACCGGGTGATGTTCCCCATCCGCAACGTCAAGGGCGAATGCATCGGCTTCGGCGGCCGGGTGCTGGGCGACGAAAAACCCAAGTACCTCAATTCGCCCGAGACGCCGGTCTTCAGCAAGGGCCGCGAACTCTATGGCCTGTTCGAGGCCCGTATGGCCCTGCGCGATGAGGGTTATGCCCTGGTCACCGAGGGCTACATGGACGTGGTGGCGCTGGCCCAGCTGGGCTTTTCCAACGCGGTGGCCACGCTCGGCACGGCCTGTACCTCCGACCATGTGCAGAAACTCTTCCGTTTCACCGACACGGTGGTCTTCAGCTTCGACGGCGACGGCGCCGGCCGGCGCGCGGCGCGCAAGGCGCTGGACGCGGCCCTGCCGTTTGCCACCGACACACGCGCCGTGCGCTTTTTGTTCCTGCCCAGCGAGCACGACCCCGACAGCTTCATCCGCGCCGAGGGCAAGGAGGCCTTTGCCCGCTATGTGGCCGAAGCGGTGCCGCTGAGCCGCTTCCTGCTGGACGCGGCGCGCGAGGACTGCGACGTGGCCACCGCCGAGGGCCGGGCGCGCATGGCCAGCCAGGCACGCCCGCTGTGGAGCCTGCTGCCCGAGGGTGCCCTGCGCCTGCAGGTGCTGGGCGATATCGCCGCCCAGGTGCAGATCGATGCCAAGGAGTTGTCCGCGCTGTGGGGCAGCGCCGCCGCGCACGACCGGCGCACCCGCGGCGCGCATGGACCGGCCGGCACCGGCCGCCGTCCCGCCGAGTCCGGCCATGAACCGGGTCACCCGGGTGACCCCGGCGATCCGGGCCCCTCCTACGAACAGGAATACCCCGACTACGCCGACCGCGGCGGCCCGGTGTGGAACGGGGGTTTCGGCGACGGCGGGCGCGGCAAGGCCTACCCCTCCAGGTTCGGCGGCAAGTACCCTGGAAAATTCGGCGACAAATTCGGCGGCAAGTTCGGCAAGAACGGCGGCGGCTTCGCCAACGACAACCGCTTCAACCTGGAAGGCGGCGGCGATGCCGGTTTTGCCGCCCGCACGCGCCGTGCGCCGCCGGTGAGCCGCGCCGACCATGCGGCCCGGCTGCTGCTGCTCGACATGCAGGCGCTCGACAGCCTGTCGCACGACGACCGCGAGACCCTGAGCGCCCTGCCCGCGCCGCACGGCCCGCTGTTCCTGTGGCTGGAGCGGGAACTGCACGAACACGGCCCCCGGCCCTGGGCCGCGCTGCGCGAAGGCCTCCAAGGGCACGAGAGCGCCGCCGTCGCCGAGCGGGTCATGGCCGGCCCGCATACCGCGGGCGAGGATGCGGTGGATGCGGTCGAGCTGCGCGATGCGCTCAACCGTATCCTGCTGGAACGCATCGAAGGCCAGCAAAAGGAAGCCATCGCCGCCGCCGCGACCGACCCCACGGCTGTGCTGCGTTACCAGGAACTGTCGCGCCGGCGCCTGGAACTGCTCGAAACCCTGCAGCGCAGGGCTTGAAAAAGCGGAATTCGCTATAATGTCAGGTTGCTGACGGCAAGAGCGACAGCAGTACCTCCGGATTTCGGCCCACCGATGCCAATGCGCACGACCGGCCTTCCTCACCGCAAGGGCTGCACTCCAAATGATCGCCCCTACATCTTGCCGTCCGAGGATTTCTCCTCACCTGTAGGCCAGGCGGTGCCGCGTTTCTTTAGCGCGGCATTCCTTGCCCACACTTTCTCTCGCGCCGGGATCCGTGGCGCTCGTGTCTTCTTTGTTGTGTGTTTTTTTTGATCCTGAGGTTTTCATGCCCGCTCAAAAGCCCGCGAAGTCTGCCAAGCCCGCCGCCCCCGGCAAGACCGTTTCGAAACCTGCCGCCGGTGCGGCAAAAAAGGCAGCGTCCGTGACTCCCACCAAGGTCAAGTCCGCTGCCAAGGCCCTCGCCATCGCACCCGTTGCCAAGAAAGCTGCCTCCGTGCCCCTGTCCGCCAAGTCACCCGCCAAGACTGATCCCGCCACCGAAGAGCTGAAGAAGGCCGCACCCGCCGCCGACGCCGTGAAGAAGAAGCCCGGCCGCCCGGCCAAGGTCGCCTCCGCCGCCGACGGCGAGGCCAAGACCCCTGCCAAGCGCGGCCGCAAGCCCAAGGCTGCCGCCGGCGGCGGCGCCTCGGGCGAGGTGGACGATACCGACCTGTCCGACATCGAGTCCGACCTCGAAGGCGAGGTCGACACCACCGCGGCCGCCACCGACACCACGGGCACGACCGAGAAGGTCAAGCCTCTGCGCATGAAGATCAGCAAGGCGAAGGAACGCGCGCTGATGAAAGAATTCGGTCTGGACGAAACCGTCCTGTCCGAGGAAGACCTGGCCAAGCGCCGCTCGCGCCTGAAAACCCTGATCAAGCTCGGCAAGACCCGCGGCTACCTGACGCACGGCGAAATCTCCGACCACCTTCCTGACAAGCTGGTCGATGCCGAAACGCTGGAAAGCGTGATCAGCATGCTCAACGACCTGGGTGTGGCGGTGTACGAGCAGACGCCCGACGCCGAGACCCTGCTGGTGACCAACACCGCACAGACCGCCGCCACGGAAGAAGAAGCCGAAGAAGCCGCCGAAGCTGCCCTGTCCACCGTGGACAGCGAATTCGGCCGCACCACCGACCCGGTGCGTATGTACATGCGCGAAATGGGTACGGTCGAGCTGCTGACGCGCGAAGGCGAAATCGAGATCGCCAAACGCATCGAAGGCGGCCTGATGGCCATGATGGAGGCGATCTCCGCATCGCCCGCCACCATCGCCGAGATCCTGCGCATGGGCGAGGACATCCGCGAAGGCAAGGTCGTCATCTCCACCGTGGTGGATGGCTTCTCCAACCCGAACGAGGCCGACGATTACGTGGCCGAGGAAGACTTCGACGAGTTCGACGAAGAAGACGACGACGACGGCAAGGGCGGCTCCAAGGCGCTGACCAAGAAGCTGGAAGAATTGAAGCGCGAAGCCCTGGCGCGTTTCGACCGCCTGCGCGACCTGTTCGAGAAGGTGCACGCCATCTACGACAAGGAAGGCTACGGCACGCCGGCGTACACCAAGGCGCAGTCCCTGCTCTCCGAAGAGCTGATGACCATCCGCTTCACCGCCAAGACCATCGAGAAGCTGTGCGACCTGGTGCGCGCCCAGGTGGAAGACGTGCGCAAGAAGGAACGCGAGCTGCGCCGCATCATCGTCGACAAGTGCGGCATGCCGCAGGAAACCTTCGTGAAGGACTTCCCGCCCAACCTGCTCAACCTGAAGTGGGTCGAGAAGCAGGCATCGTCGGGCAAGTCGTGGAGCGTGATCATGGCACGCAACATCCCGCCGATCCAGGAACTGCAGCAGAAGCTGATGGACCTGCAGTCGCGTGTGGTGGTGCCCCTGCCCGAGCTCAAGCTCATCAACAAACGCATGAACGACGGTGAATCCTCGTCGCGCGACGCCAAGAAGGAAATGATCGAGGCCAACCTGCGCCTCGTGATCTCCATCGCCAAGAAGTACACCAACCGCGGCCTGCAGTTCCTGGACCTGATCCAGGAAGGCAACATCGGCCTGATGAAGGCGGTCGACAAGTTCGAATACCGCCGCGGCTACAAGTTCTCGACCTACGCCACCTGGTGGATCCGCCAGGCCATCACCCGCTCCATCGCGGACCAGGCGCGCACCATCCGTATCCCGGTGCACATGATCGAGACCATCAACAAGATGAACCGCATCAGCCGGCAGCATCTGCAGGAGTTCGGCTTCGAGCCCGACGCCAGCATCCTGGCCGCCAAGATGGAGATCCCGGAAGACAAGATCCGCAAGATCATGAAGATCGCCAAGGAGCCGATCTCGATGGAAACCCCCATCGGCGACGACGACGACAGCCATCTGGGCGACTTCATCGAGGACAGCGCCAACACCGCCCCTATCGAAGCCGCCATGCAGGCCGGCCTGCGCGACGTGGTCAAGGACATCCTCGACGGCCTGACGCCGCGCGAAGCCAAGGTGCTGCGTATGCGTTTCGGTATCGAGATGTCCACCGACCACACGCTGGAAGAAGTCGGCAAGCAGTTCGACGTGACCCGTGAACGTATCCGCCAGATCGAAGCCAAGGCGCTGCGCAAGCTGAAGCACCCGAGCCGCAGCGACAAGCTGCGCAGCTTCATCGACACGCTGTAAGCCAGCCCGACCCCTGCCCGGCCCCCCGGGCTCGGCAGGCGCCCGGTACCGCTCACGCGGGCCGGGCGCTTTTTTTATCGCCGGCGCTTTTTCTTCGATGCCTTGGCGGGCATGCGGGGCGGCAGGTCCAGCGCAGCGCGGGCCAGGGCATCGGCCTCGCCGTTGCGGTGCCCCGGTATCCATTGCAGGCGGGCCTGGGCGAAGCCGCCGAGCAGGCCACGCGCCGCGTCGAACAGCGGGGCCAGCCGGGCGATGGGGCGCACCGCCGCTGCGGCAGCATTCGCGCCGCCAAGCTGGGCCACCAGGATGCTGTTATCGGTGTGCACCTCCACCGCCGTGGCGCCGTGGGCGCGGGCCGCTTCCAGCGCCGCCATCAGCGCGCGCAGCTCGGCCTCGTTGTTGCAGCCCACCCGGTGGGTCGCCACCGACAGGGTGTGGCGCGTACCGTCGGGCGCCACCAGTACGGCACCCAGGCCCATGCGGCCCGGGTTGGGCACCGCGCTGCCGTCGCAGTGGACCGTCCAGGCACCAGCGCCAGTGGTACCGGCAGCGGTATCGGCGGCAGCGGCCATCAGGCCACCGCGTTCGCGCCGCGCAGCGCGGCGATGCCCACCTCGTCATAGCCCAGCCCGGCCAGCAGCTCGCGGGTATGTTCACCCAGCGTCGGCGGGTCCTGCCGGATGCCCAGGCGCTGGCCGTCCAGGGTGATGGGCGTGAGGGCGATGGCCGCCACCTGGCCCGCCCGCTCGCCATCGGGCAGGCGGATGTCGGCCAGGCCGCCGGTGGCGCGCAGGTGCGGGTCGTCGAACAGGTCCTGCGGCCGGGCGATGGGCGCAAAGGGCAGGCCCTGGTCCTCGAAGATGCGCGCCAGCTCGGCCACGGTGAAGGCAGCCAGCCGGGCCCGCAGCACCGGCATCAGCGTGCCGCGCCCTTGCACCCGCAGGTTGTTGCTGGCGTAGGCCGGGTCGGCCTTGAGGTCGGCAAAACCGAAGGCGTCGCAGAACACCGCCCACTGGCCGTCGCTCACGGCCGCCAGGAAGATCTGCCCGCCGTCCTTCACCGTGAACACGTCGTACACCGCCCAGGCCGAGATGCGCTCCGGCATGGGCGCGGCTGGCTGGCCGGTGATGGCGTACTGCATCATGTGCTGGCCGACCAGGAACACGTTGTTCTCGAACAGGGCCGACTGCACCTCCTGGCCGCGGCCGGTGGCCGTACGCTGCATCAGCGCGCCCAGCGCGCCGATGGCACCGAACATGCCGCCCATGATGTCGTTGACGCTGGTGCCGGCGCGCAGCGGGTCGCCGCTGCGGCCGGTCATGTAGGCCAGCCCGCCCATCATCTGCACCACCTCGTCGAGCGCGGTGCGGTGTTCGTAGGGGCCGGGCAAAAAGCCCTTGTGGCTGACGTAGACCAGCCCCGGGTTCACCTTCGACAAGGTGGCATGGTCCAGCCCGTACTTGGCCATGGTGCCGGGCTTGAAGTTCTCGGCCACCACGTCGGCCGTGCCGCACAGGCGGTGCGCCACCTCCAGGCCGCCGGGCGAACGCAGGTCGAGTGCGATGCTTTTCTTGTTGCGGTTGAACATCGGGAAAAAGCCGGCCCCGGCACCCAGCAGGTGGCGTGTGCGGTCGCCGTCGATGGGTTCGACCTTGATGACCTCGGCGCCCATGTCGGCCAGCACCATGCCGCAGGTCGGGCCCATGACCATGTGGGTGAATTCGACTACGCGGATGCCTTCGAGGGGAAGGCGTTGTACTGGCTTGTCTTCTGCGCTGGTTGGGGGTGCGGAGGTCATGGGGGTATTGTCGTGGGTTCGTTCTTTTGCGGAGGGGCGGGGGGCTTCTTGCGGAGGGTGGGGGCTTGCCTTCGGCCTTCGGCTTGTGGAACCCGCGCCGACGTGAAAGGCCCTTCGGGCTGCCCTGCGCGCCTCCGCGGCAGGCGGGGTCTCGCTCGAACTCGCTTCGCTCAGACAATCGCGAGCCCTGATCCGCCTGCCGCTCCGGTGCTCGGCTTTCCCTCAACGGCGCGGGTTCCACAAGCCGAAGACCAAAGACAAGCACGGTGCGTGCGGCGAACGCATTGGGGATTGCGAAGCCCAGGCGCGCCCTCCTGTTGCCGCGGTTGTTGTAGCGCACCCGTTTGTCTTTGGGCTTCGGTCCTTGGAATCCGCGCTGTTAGGGAACGCCGAGCAGCGCAGCGGCAGGCGGATCAGGGCTCGCAGCTGTTTGAACGCAGC
>JAZJYT010000021.1:0-177419 GCA_040390235.1 Pseudomonadota bacterium
CGCGCCGTCAGGTAGAGCCGCGGCACGATGGTGTCGAGCTTCACGTACTCGGCATCGTTGGAGTGCGCGCCGTAGCCGCTCAGGCCGAAACCTTCCACTACGGCGGCCTTGGTCTTGAGCGATGCGAAAGCCGCGTCGGTACCGCCGCCGGTGGCGCGGTCGAACACCTTGATCGGGATGCCCAGTTCTTCGTAGATGGCGACACCGTGGGCCGACAATGCGCGCGACTGCGGCGTGGCCTCCAGCGGCGGGCGGCGCACCTCGAACTTCAGCTGCACCTTGGTGTCGGGCAGCAACTTCTTCTGCACCCGCTGCTGCAGCGTAGCTTCGAGTGCGTCGAAGTCCGACACCTTGAGCGCGCGCGCATCGGCCTGCGCCGTGGCCAGCGCCGGGATCACGTTGCGGTTGGTGCCGGCCTGGGACACGGTCCAGTTCAGCGTCAGGCCGTTGGCGGGCTGCGACAGGTCGTTCATCTGCAGCACCTGGTGCGACAGTTCATACAGGGCATTGACCCCCTTGTCCGGCGCCGAGCCCGCATGCGAAGCCTTGCCCTCTACCGTCAGGTAGGCCGAGCCGATACCGCTGGTAGCCAGGCGCAGGCGCCCGTCCTCACCGCCGCCTTCGAAGGACAACACCACGTCCTGGTCGCCGGCCACACGGGTGATGGTGCTGCGTGCGCCGGGCGAGCTGATTTCCTCGTCGCCGTTGATCAGCACCGTCAGCGTGCCGTAGTCCTGGAACTTAAGCTTCTGCAGCAGCGCCACCGTGTGCAGGATCAGCGCCACGCCCTGCTTGTCGTCGGCGATGCCCAGGCCGTAGGCCTTGTCGCCGTCGACGCGGAAGGGCTGCTTGGCCAGCATGCCGCGCAGGTACACCGTGTCCATGTGCGCGATCAGCATGATCTTCTTGGTGCCCTTGCCCTTGAACTCGGCATGCACCATGGAGCCGATCTTCTCGGGCGTGTCGTCCATGCGGTAGACGTCGGTGGGCGCAATGGTCTGGACCTTGCCGCCCATCTTGGCCAGGCGGTCGTGGATCAGCTTGGCAATCTTCGCCAGGCCCTCGGTGTCCTTGCTGCCGGACTCGATCGACACCAGGTCGCGCAGGGTGTTGAGCAGCGGGGCCTTCTGCTGCTCGGCGGCGGCCTGCACCGGGGCGACCGGCTCGGCATGCGCGGAGAGCGCGGCACAGGCGCAGGCCGCGGCGGCCAGGGCGGAGAGCAGGTGTTTCCGGGCAAAGACGGTACGGGTCATGGAAAGCCTTTCGGTGGCATGAAATAAGCCTTCGAGATTACCCCAGCCCCAGGGCCGGGAAAACCCGCGCGCCCCACCGCCCGTCGTTACAACACGCACAATGGCGCCCGGCATTCCCACCCACCACAGGAGACTTCTTCCCCATGATCTACGAAATGCGCGTCTACCGCACCGTACCCGGCCGCCTGCCCCTGCTGCTGTCCCGCTTCAAGGAAAAAACGCTGGCCATCTGGGAGCGCCACGGCATCCGCCCGGTCGGTTTCTTCACCACCCTGGTGGGCGAATCGTCGAACGACCTGACGTACCTGCTGGCCTGGGAATCGATGGCCGAACGCGAAGCCAAATGGGGCGCCTTCCAGGCCGACCCCGCCTGGCACAAGGAACGCGCCGAAAGCGAAAAGGACGGCCCCATCAACGCCAACGTCAGCAACAGCTTCCTGTCGCCGACGGCGTTCTCGGCGCTGAAGTAGCACGGGCATGTGGCGGCCTCGGGGCGGCGCACGGGCCACCTGTTAGATTGCGGGCCCCGCAAGACCTCTTTGTCGCCGCCCCTTGGACCACCTGCTCGCCTCCCTCCCCCTCGCCCCCACCCAGCTCGCCCTCGTGTGGCTGGGCGTGGCCGTCGCCTACATCATCTTCGGCGTGGCGGGCTTCGGCACGGCGCTGGTGGCGGGGCCGCTGCTGGCGCTGTTCGTGCCGGTGCCGACCATCGTGCCCATGATGGCCCTGCTGGACTTCGGCGCCTCGGGCACCAACATGCTGCGCGACGGCAAGTCGGCCGACCTGTCGGAGGTCAAACGCCTGGTGCCGCTGATGGCGCTGGGCAGCCTGGGCGGCGCGGCCATCCTGCTGCTGGGACGGCCCGACATGCTGCAGCTGGCGCTCGGTGTCTTCGCCATCGCCTACGCGCTCTACATCCTGAGCGGCTACAAGTCCGACGCCCGCTTCACGCCGCGCGCCGCCGTGCCTTTCGGCGTGGTGGGCGGTGTCTTCTCGGCGCTGTTCGGCAGCGGTGGTTTTGTCTATTCCATCTACCTCGCCGGCCGGCTGGAGACGCCCGGCAGCATCCGCGTGACCACCTCCACCCTGCTGGGGGCCTCCACCCTGCTGCGGGTGGTGATCTTCGGTGTGGTGGGTGTCTACGCCAACCGTTCGCTGCTGCTCATGACCCTGCTGCTGCTGCCGGCCATGCTCATCGGCACCAGCGTGGGCCGGCACATCACCCTGAAGCTCTCGCGCACGCAGTTCCTGCGGCTGGTGAGTGGGGTCGTGCTGTGTTCGGGTGTGGCGCTGCTGGTGCGCTGGTTCCGGACCTGACCCCCGGGGGCCGGGTCGCTCCGCTACCGCGGCAGAACCGCGATGCGGCGTGCGATGTCCGCGATGTCCGGCTCGGCCAGGCCCTCGGCCGCCACCACCTGCCGCTGCGCCCACTGGTGGAAATGCGCCCGCTGCGACTTCGCGTACGACGGGTCGTAGTGCCGGGTCGCCAGTTCGCTGAACAGCTGCGGCAGGTCGCCCGCCTGCGCCATGGCCTGCCAGGCGCCAATGGTCTCCTTGCCATGCAGGGGCTTGAGCGGCTCCAGCTGGCCGGCCAGCCAGTCGGGCCGCTCACCCAGGTAGGCGTAGTCGCGCAGCAGGTAGGCCAGCCGCGCGGCCGGCGGCACCTGCACTTCCACGCAGGGGCTGTTGCGCATACGCTCGACCAGCGGTATCGGCACGTTGAGCCGGCCGATGCGGCGGCCCTCGCCCTCGACGTACAGCGGCCGCGCCGGGTCCAGCCCTTCCAGGGTGGCGGCGATGGCGGTCTCGAAAGCCGTCTGCGCCGGCTGCTCCACGCCGGGCAACGCCCCCAGCAGCGAGCCCTTGTGGCGCGCCAGGGCCTCCAGGTCCAGCGTCTGGTGGCCCTGCTGGGCCAGCGCGTGCAACACCCGCGTCTTGGCGCTGCCGGTGGCGCCGCACACCACCACCAGCGGCAGCGCGGGCGCCTGCTGTTCGATGGTGTCGATGACGTGGCGGCGCCAGCCCTTGTAGCCACCGGCCAGTTGCTGCGCGTCCCAGCCCACCAGGCGCAGCCAGGTGGTCATGGAGCCGCTGCGCAGGCCGCCGCGCCAGCAGTACACCAGCGGCTTCCAGCCGGCGGGCTTGTCGGCGAACTTTTCCCGCAGGTGTTTGGCCAGGTTGGCGGCCACCATGGCGCCGCCGACCCGCCGCGCCTCGAAGGCGCCGGTCTGCACGTACAGCGTGCCGACGATGCGGCGTTCCTCGTCGTCGAGCACCGGGCAGTTGATGGCGCCGGGAATATGGTCGATGGCGAATTCGGCGGGCGAACGCGCGTCGATCAGCACGTCGAAACCGTGCCGGTCGGCCACCCGCGTGGGCGCCTTCATGCGCTGACCGCCAGCCCCGCCGGACCGGCTTCCATCCGGCCGACCACGGCGGCTTCGCCAAAACCTTGTGCACGGAAGATGGCCAGCACCGCGTCCACCGCCTCCGGTGCGCAGCTGGCCAGCAGGCCGCCGCTGGTCTGCGGGTCGGTCAGCAGCGCCTGGGCGATGGCCGGCAGGCCCGGGGCGAGCTGCACCTCGGCGCCGTAGCCGTCCCAGTTGCGGGCCGACGCACCGGTGATGTAACCGGCCTCGGCCAGGACCGCCACCCCCGGCAGCAGCGGCAGGCGCGGCCACTCGAGCACCGCACGCAGGCCCGCGCCGCGCGCCAGCTCCAGCGTGTGGCCGGCAATGCCGAAACCGGTCACGTCGGTCAGCGCATGCACGCCCGGCAATTCGGCCAGGGCGATGCCCGGGGTGTTGAGGCGCGTGGTGGTGTCGATCAGGCAGGCATAGGCCTTGGCGTCGAGTTGTTCCTTCTTGAGCGCGGCCGACAGCACACCCACGCCCAGCGGTTTGCCCAGCACCAGCACGTCGCCGGCCCGTGCATCGCGGTTGCGGCGCACCTTCGACGGGTGCACCAGCCCCATCACCACCAGGCCGTAGATGGGTTCGACCGAATCGATGGTGTGGCCGCCGGCGATGGGAATGCCCGCCGCGCGGCACACCGCCTGGCCGCCCGCGACCACCCGGCCGATGGCCTCCAGCGGCAGCTGGTTGACCGGCATGGCCACCAGCGCCAGCGCCATGATGGGCTTGCCGCCCATGGCATACACGTCGCTGATGGCGTTGGTCGCCGCGATGCGCCCGAACTCGTAGGGGTCGTCCACGATGGGCATGAAGAAGTCGGTGGTGGCGATCAGCGCCTGCTCGTCGTTGAGCTGGTAGACCGCCGCGTCATCGGCCGTCTCGATGCCGACCAGCAACTCCTTGGGGATGATGCCCGCGCCGCTGCTGCGCAGGATTTCCGAGAGCACGCCGGGCGCGATCTTGCAGCCGCAGCCGCCGCCGTGGGAGAAGCTGGTGAGGCGCAGTGCGGGGGTGGCCAGGGGGGTGGAAACGGTAGCGTTGGCGGTCATGAGAAGCGGGCCGGTAAAGAAGGAATTATCGCGAGCGGGGCCGGGTTTCCTAGAATCGGGGGTTAACCCCCAGGATTACACCCATGCGTTTTGCCGCCCGCCTCGCCACCGCCCTTGCCGCAGCCACCTGCGCCCTCGGTGCTTTTTCCGCCCACGCACAGGGGGTGTTGAAGGTGTCGGCCATCCCCGACGAGGCCCCCACCGAGCTGCAGCGCAAGTTCACGCCGCTGGGCGAGTACCTCGCCAAGGCCACCGGCATGAAGGTGGAATTCACCCCGGTGACCGACTACGCCGCGGTGGTCGAAGGCCTGGCCACGCACAAGATCGACATGGCCTGGCTCGGCGGTTTCACCTACGTGCAGGCGCGCCAGCGCACCCAGGGCGGCGCGGTGCCCATCGTGCAGCGCGCCGAGGACGAGAAGTTCACCAGCAAGTTCATCGTGCCCGCCGCCAGCCCGGCCAAGACGCTGGCCGACCTCAAGGGCAAGACCTTCGCCTTCGGCGCACCCTCCTCCACCTCGGGCAGCCTGATGCCGCGCTACTACCTGCAGCAGGCCGGCATCAACCCCGAACGCGACTTCAAGACCGTGGCCTACAGTGGTGCGCACGATGCCACCGTGGCCTTCGTGGCCGCCGGCCGCGCCGAGGCCGGTGTGCTCAACGCCTCGGTATGGGACAAGCTGGTGGAAGAACACAACCCCAACGCCGCCAAGGTGCGTGTGCTGGCCACCACCCCCACCTACTTCGACTACAACTGGACAGTGCGCCCGGGCCTCGACCCCGCCGTCACCAAGAAGCTCACCGACGCCTTCCTGAAGCTCGATGCGGCAAAACCCGCCGACAAGGCCATCCTCGACCTGCAGCGCGCCAGCCGTTTCATCGCCACCCAATCCTCCAACTACGACGGCATCGAGGCGGCGGGCAAGTCGGCAGGCCTCATCAAGTAAGGCGGCCATGGCCTTCACGCTGGCCGGCTGCGGCCTGGTGCACGGCAACGGCCACCGCGCGCTCGACGGCGTGGTCCTGGCCGCCGTGCAGGGCGAACGGCTGGCCGTCATCGGCCCCTCGGGTGCCGGCAAGACCACCCTGCTGCGGGTGCTGGGTGCGGCGCTGCAGCCCGGCGAAGGCAGCGTGTCGCTGCTCGGGCAGGCGCCCTGGCAACTGGCGCGCGGCCCGCTGCGGCAGTTGCGCGCGCGTATCGGCACCGTACACCAGCAGCCGCCCATTCCGCCGCGCCTGCGGGTGGTGACGGCCGTGCTGGCCGGCCGGCTGGGCCAGTGGCCCCTGTGGCGCGCCCTGGCCTCGCTGGTGTACCCGGCCGACCTGCACGGCGCCCAGGCGGCGCTCGACCGGCTGCAACTGGCCGACCGCCTGTTCGACCGCTGCGGCCGGCTCTCGGGCGGGCAGTTGCAGCGGGTGGGCATCGCCCGGGTGCTGTACCAGGCGCCGGACCTGCTGCTGGCCGACGAACCCGTGTCCTCCCTCGACCCGACACTGGCCGACCGCGCGCTGGCCGCGCTGGTCGAAGGCGCCACCCGCGACGGCGCCACCCTGGTGGCCTCGCTGCACGCGGTGGACCTGGCGCTGAAATGGTTCCCGCGCATCGTCGGCATGCGTGCCGGCCGTGTCGCCTTCGACCTGCCCGCCGCGCAGGTGACCGCCGGGCTGCTGGCCGCGCTGTATGCCGACGAAGGGGGCGTTCCGCACCAGGACGATGGCGCCGGCGCGGCCGGTCCGGCGGACGCGGTGTTTCCGCGCGCAGCCGTTGCGCGCCCCGAATGCCTGTGACCGATCCCGCGCTGCGTGATCCGGCGCTACGTGACCCGGCCCTGCGGGCCCGGCTCGGCCTGCTGCTCACCGCCCTCGTCGTCGCCTGGCCCCTGCTGGTGCTGGCCGACTTCCGGCCGTGGGCCTTGTTCGATGCGCAAAGCCTGCAGGCCATGCAGGGCTTCCTGGGCGCGTTCTGGCCGCCCTCGTCCGAGCCCGCCTTCCTCGCCCTGCTGGCCCGCGCCACGGCCGAGACGCTGGCCATGGCCACGGCGGGCACCTTCATCGCC
Source organism: Pseudomonadota bacterium (assembly GCA_040390235.1). Lineage (GTDB taxonomy): Bacteria > Pseudomonadota > Gammaproteobacteria > Burkholderiales > Burkholderiaceae_C > Xylophilus. The sequence goes on from JAZJYT010000021.1 coordinate 6,774, forward strand.
TTTGCCATCGCCGTGCCGCTGGCGCTGGCCGCTACGCGGGCCCTGTCGGTCTCGTCCATCGGCCCCGGGCCGGGGGTGCTGCGCGCGGTGGCCGTGCGGCAGGCGGCACGCATGGTACTGACGGTGCTGCGCGCGGTGCCGGAGATCGTGTGGGCGCTGATCCTGGTGCGCGCACTCGGCCTGGGGCCGGGCGCGGGGGTGCTGGCCATCGGCATCGCCTATGGCGGCATGCTGGGCAAGGTCTACAGCGAAATCCTCGAATCCGGCGACACGCGGCCGGCGCGTGCGCTGCTGGAAGCCGGCAGCGGCCGGCTACCCGCCCTGTTCTACGGCCTGGTACCCGGCGCCGCGCTGGAGCTGGCCTCGTACAGCGTCTACCGCTGGGAGTGCGCGGTGCGCGCCTCGGTGGTCATGGGTTTTGTCGGTGCCGGCGGGCTGGGCCAGCTCATGGACCAGTCGATGAAGATGCTCAACGGCGGCGAGGCCAGCGCCATCCTGCTCACCTTCCTGGCGCTGGTGCTGCTGGCCGACGCCATCAGCGCGCTGCTGCGCCGGGTGCTGGCATGAAAGCACCTCTGCACACACTGGACACACGCGCGCTGCGCATCGCCGCGGGCGGCGCCGGCCTGGTGCTGCTGGTGCTGGCCGCGGTGGCCGCCAGCTTCGCCTACCTGGCGGTGGACTGGCGCGGCCTGGTGGCCGGCGATGCACCGCGGCTCATGGCGCGTTTCATCGCCGAGTTCTTCCCACCCGACCTGTCGCCGGCCTTCCTGCGGCAGACCGGCTGGGCCACGCTGCAGACGCTGGCCGTGTCCAGCCTGGGCACACTGCTGGCCGCCGCTGCGGGTGCGCTGCTGGCGCTGCCGGCCTCGGGCCGCTTCGGCCCCGCGGCACGGGCGGCCGCGCGCCTGCTGCTGAATTTCCTGCGCAGCGTGCCCGAGCTGGTGTGGGCCGCGCTGATGGTGCTGGCCGCCGGCCTGGGGCCTTTCGCCGGCACGCTGGCTCTGGCGCTGCACACCACCGGCGTGCTGGGCCGGCTGTTCGGCGAAACGCTGGAAAACCTGCCGCCCGCACCCGAACGCGCGCTGCGCGAAGCCGGTGCCGGCCCGGCCGCGGCCTTCGCCTATGCCAGCCTGCCGCTGGCCGCGCCGCAGTGGCTGGGCTACACCCTGTACCGCTGGGAAATGAATATCCGCATGGCCGCCGTGCTGGGTTTCGTCGGCGCCGGCGGCCTGGGGCAGATGCTGTACTTCCACCTCTCGCTGTTCCAGCAGGCCCAGGCCATGACGGTGCTGCTGGGCATGTTCGTGCTGGTGGTCGGGGTGGACGCGGCCAGCGCGCGGCTGCGGCGCGGCCTGGGGCAGGACAGCTGGTAAAGTCCCGCCCATGTTTGCGCGCCTGCTCATCATCGCCATGCTGGTGCTGTTCCCCCTCCAATGGGGCGTGGCACAGGCGCATGAAGCGGGCGACGAGCTGCAGAGCCTGTGGTCGCCGGCCCCTGCCGGGCCGGCCTATACCGCCGCACAGGCGCACTCCCGCGAGCCCGGCGGGGTGTGCCAGTTCGACCCGCTGGCGCATACCGCCGGGGTGTGCATCGCCGAGGACGCCGCCGGCGCCCTGCAGCCCCTGCTGCGCGAAAGGCCCCGGGCCACGGCGGCCGCCTTCCATCTCCAGTCGGTACCTGCCGACATCGAACGCCCCAAATGGTCCCGCCACGGTTCGATCCGTGGTGGACCTCCGATCTAGCCAGGCCGGCGCATGCGCTGAAGGGCCTGGCCGCGGGTCCACCGAAGTTGTTCACCCACTTCGGAGTACCTGGTGGCATTATTTCGCCCTCGTTTTCCTGGCGCGGCCCCCTGTGCGGCGCTGTGCGCCGCCCTCGCCTTCGCCCTTCCTTGCCTGGCACAGACCGGTGCCGCTGAACCCGCCCCGCTGGTGCTGGGGGCCGCCATCGCGCGGGCCCTGGGCCAGAACCCGGATATCGCCGCCGCACGGCGTGAACAGGACGCGACCGGGGGTGCACTCACCCAGGCGCGCCTGCTCCCCAACCCCGAACTCTCCGCGCTGGAAGAAGACCTGCGCCGGGGCCGGCGCACCAGCAGCCTGCAGCTCACCCAGCCGATAGAGCTGGGCGGCAAGCGTGCCGCGCGAACGGCCGTGGCCGAACGCGGCCGCGACCTGGCCACGCAAGGCCTGCAGCAGGTGCGCGCCAACATCCGCGCATCGGTGGTCGCGGCCTTTTACGAGGTGCTCATCGCGCAGGAGCGTATCCGGCTGGCCGCGGAATCGGTGGCGCTGGCGCAGAACGCCACCCTGGTCGCCAGCAAGCGGGTCGCCGCCGGCAAGGTCTCGCCGGTGGAAGAAACCCGTGCACGGGTGGCCGAGGCCGCCGTCCGCGTCGAGGCCCTGCAGGCCGAAGGCGCGCTGCGGGCGGCCCGGCAGCGGCTGTCGTCCCTGTGGGGCGAGCCGGTGCCCCGCTTTTCGAGCGCCGCGGGGCCGCTGGCGGTGCCGCCGCAGGAGCCCTCGGACCGCTTTGTCGACGACCACCTGCGGCAGTCCCCGGCACTGCGCCAAGCCCAGCTGGAACTGGAACGGCGCCGCTCCCTGGTGGAGCTGGAGCGTGCCCGCGCGGTGCCCAACATCGCGGTGACGGTAGGCGCCAAGCGGCTCCAGGAAGCCGGTGTCACGCAGGCGGTGCTGGGCATTTCCATCCCGCTGCCCGTGTTCGACCGCAACCAGGGCAATCTTGCAGAAGCGCTGAGCCGGGAAGACAAGGCCCGCGACGAACTGGCGGCCACCGAACTGCGCCTGGCCACCGACGTCGCCCAGGCCCGCGAGCGCCTGCGCTCGGCCCGCGCCGAGGCGCTGACGCTGGAGCGTGACGCCCTGCCCGGCGCACGCAGCGCCTTCGATGCCGCCTCGCGCGGTTTTGCGCTCGGCAAGTTCAGCTTCCTCGAAGCCCTGGACGCCCAGCGCACCTACTTCCTGACCCAGGCGCAGTACCTGCGCGCCCTGGCCGACACCTACCGCGCCGCATCGGACATCGAGCGTCTCCTGAGCATCCAGGAAGACGAACCCGGCCTGACCCTGCCCGCACAGCCCTGAACCGGATACCTCCCATGAAAAACATTGTCCCCTCCGAGGGCGGCACCCGCCGCAAACAGGCCACCACCATCGCCGCCATCCTGCTGGTCGCCCTCATCGCCGCCGTATTCATCCTGCTCAGCCCGACATCGGGCGGGGCCGAAGTCCATGCCGATGAGGACCACGCGGGCGAACCGCACGCGGAAGGCAAGCCGCCTGCGGCCCCGCATGGCGACGAAAAAATCGCCTTTTCCGACACCCAGCTCGCGGCCTCGGGCATAAGCCTGGAGTCGGCCGGGCCCGCACGCATCCAGTCGTCGCTGCAATTGCCCGGCGAAATCCGCTTCAACGAAGACCGCACCGCCCATGTGGTGCCCCGGGTTGCCGGGGTGGTCGACCAGGTGTCGGCCAACCTGGGTGAACAGGTCAAGAAGGGCCAGGTGCTGGCGGTGCTCTCCAGCGCCTCCCTGTCCGAGCAGCGCAGCGAACTGCTGTCCGCGCAAAAACGCCTGCAACTCGCCCGCACGACGGCCGAGCGGGAACGCCGGCTGTGGCAGGACCGCATTTCCGCCGAGCAGGACTACCTGCAGGCCGAGCAGGCCCTGCGCGAGGCCGAGATCGCCACCGCCAACGCCGGCCAGAAGCTGCTGGCCCAGGGCGCCAGCGCCGGCACGGCGGCCCTGGCCCGCTACGAACTGCGTGCGCCTTTCGACGGCATGGTGGTGGAAAAACACCTGGCACTGGGGGAATCGGTGAAGGAAGACAGCAACGTCTTCACCCTGTCCGATCTGTCCACGGTGTGGGCCGAGATCAGCGTTTCCGCCGGCAACCTGCCGCTGGTGCGGGTGGGCGACAGCGTGTCGATCCGCTCGTCCTCGTTCGACCAGCGCGCCACCGGCAAGGTCTCCTTCGTGGGCTCCCTGCTGGGCGAACAGACCCGCACCGCCACCGCGCGGGTGACGCTGGCCAACCCCGCACTGGTGTGGCGGCCGGGGCTCTTCGTATCGGTCGAACTGGTGTCCTCCGAAGCCGACCTGCCGGTGACCGTCTCGGTCGACGCGGTGCAGACGCTCGACCAGAAGCCGGTGGTGTTCGTCCAGGTCCCCGGCGGCTTCCAGGCGCAGGCCGTGGAAGTCGGCCGCAGCGACGGCAGGCGGGTGGAAATCGTCCGCGGCCTGCAGCCCGGCGCCCGCCTGGCCGGCGCCGGCAGCTTCCTGGTGAAGGCGCAGCAGGGCAAGGGCTCGGCGGCCCACACGCACTGAGGGGCGGGCCATGTTCGAACGCATCATCCGCTTCTCCATCGCCCAGCGCTGGCTCGTCCTGCTGGCCGTGCTCGGCATGGCCGGCCTGGGGCTGCACAGCTACCAGCGCCTGCCGATAGACGCCGTGCCCGACATCACCAACGTGCAGGTGCAGATCAACACCGCGGCGCCCGGCTACTCGCCGCTGGAGGCGGAGCAGCGCATCACCTACCCCATCGAGACGGTGATGGCGGGCCTGCCGGGCCTGCAGCAGACCCGTTCGCTGTCGCGCTACGGCCTGTCGCAGGTCACCGTCATCTTCAACGACGGCACCGACATCTACTTCGCGCGCCAACTGGTCAATGAACGTATCCAGTCGGCGCGTGCGCAGATGCCCGAGGGCATCAGCCCGGTGACCGGCCCCATCTCCACCGGCCTGGGGGAAATCTACCTCTGGACCGTGGAGGCCGAGGACGGTGCCCAAAAGCCGGACGGCACCCCCTACACACCCACCGACCTGCGGGAGATCCAGGACTGGATCATCAAACCGCAGCTGCGCAACGTGAAGGGTGTGACCGAGATCAACACCATCGGCGGCTACGCCAAGGAGTACCAGGTCGCCCCCAGCCCGGAAAAACTCTCGGCCTACGGCCTGACCATGGCCGACCTGGTGACCGCGCTGGAGCGCAACAACACCAACGTGGGCGCCGGCTACATCGAGCGGCGCGGCGAGCAGTACCTGATCCGCGCGCCCGGGCAGGTCCGCTCCATGGAAGACCTACGCGACGTGATCCTGGGCAACGCCGACGGCGTGCCGATACGGGTGCGCGACGTCGCCCGGGTCGAGGTCGGCAAGGAGCTGCGCACCGGCGCGGCCACCGACAACGGGCGCGAGGTGGTGCTGGGCACGGTCTTCATGCTGATCGGCGAGAACAGCCGCACCGTGTCGCAGGCGGTGGACCGGAAAATGGCCGAGATCAACCGCTCGCTGCCCCCGGGCGTGAAGGCGACCACGGTCTACGACCGTACGGTGCTGGTCGACAAGGCGATCGCCACGGTGAAGAAGAACCTGTTCGAAGGGGCGGTGCTGGTCATCGCGGTGCTGTTCTTTTTCCTGGGCAACATCCGCGCGGCCCTCATCACCGCGACCATCATCCCGCTGGCCATGCTGTTCACCTTCACCGGCATGGTCGGCCAGAAGGTCAGCGCCAACCTGATGAGCCTGGGCGCACTGGACTTCGGCATCATCATCGACGGCGCCGTGGTCATCGTGGAGAACTGCGTCCGCCGGCTGGCCCACGCACAGGCCGGCGCGGGCCGCCCGCTGACACGCCAGGAACGCTTCGCCGAAGTCTTCGCCGCGGCGCAGGAGGCACGCCGGCCGCTGCTGTTCGGGCAGCTCATCATCATGGTGGTGTACCTGCCGATCTTTGCCCTCACCGGCGTGGAAGGCAGACTGTTCCACCCGATGGCCTTCACCGTGGTCATCGCGCTGGTGGGCGCCATGCTGCTCTCCGTGACCTTTGTGCCTGCCGCCGTGGCGCTGTTCATCGGCACCAGCGTGGCCGAGAAGGAGAACCGGCTGGTGGCGTGGACCAAACGCCTCTACCAGCCGCTGCTGGCCAGGGCCATGGACATGAAGGCCGTGGTCATCACCCTGGCAGTGGTCGCGGTCGTGCTGTCGGGCCTGCTGGCGACCCGCCTGGGCACGGAATTCGCCCCCAGCCTGGGCGAAGGCGACCTGTCTCTCCAGGCACTGCGTATTCCCGGCACCAGCCTGACGCAATCGGTCGCCATGCAGCAGCAGCTGGAGCGCACGCTCATCGCCAGATTTCCGGAGATCGAGCGGGTCTTCGCCCGCACCGGCACGGCCGAGATCGCGTCCGACCCGATGCCCCCCAGCATTTCCGACGGCTACATCATGCTGAAGCCCCTCGACGCGTGGCCGGCGCCGCGCAAGACACGCGAGCAACTGCAGGCCGCCATCGAGGAAGAGGTGGAGAAGCTGCCCGGCAACAGCTACGAGTTCTCGCAGCCGATCCAGCTGCGCTTCAACGAACTCATCTCCGGCGTACGCAGCGACGTGGCGGTGAAGATCTTCGGCGACGACATGGCGGTCCTCGACAGGACCGCGGCCGAGGTGTCCCGGGTGGTGGCCGCGCTGCCGGGCGCCGCCGAGGTGAAGGTCGAGCAGACCAGCGGCCTGCCGGTGCTGACGGTCAACATCGACCGCGGCAAGACCTCGCGCTACGGCCTCAACGTGGGCGACGTGCAGGACACCATCGCCACCGCGGTGGGCGGCCGGCAGGCCGGCACCATGTTCGAGGGCGACCGGCGTTTCAGCATCCTGGTGCGGCTGCCGGAGGAACTGCGGGGCGACCTGGAGGCCATCCGGCGCCTGCCCATCGCACTGCCCCGGGGCACCAGCGCCAATGCGCGGCTCGGCTTCATCCCCCTGGGCGAGATAGCCACCCTGGAACTGGCCCCCGGCCCCAACCAGGTGAGCCGCGAGGACGGCAAGCGCCGCATCGTGGTGAGCGCGAACGTGCGGGGGCGCGACCTGGGCTCCTTCGTGGCCGAAGCCCAGCAGGCGGTGCAGCAGGTCGCCATCCCGCCGGGCTACTGGACGACCTGGGGCGGCCAGTTCGAAAACCTGCAGTCGGCCACCCAGCGCCTGAAAATCGTCGTGCCGGTCGCGCTGGCGCTGGTCTTCGTGCTGCTGTTCGCCATGTTCGGCAATCTCAAGGAAGGCCTGCTGGTCTTCACCGGCATTCCTTTCGCGCTGACGGGCGGTGTGCTGGCGCTGTGGCTGCGGGACATCCCGCTCTCCATCTCGGCCGGCGTCGGTTTCATTGCCCTGTCGGGTGTGGCGGTCCTCAACGGGCTGGTGATGCTGTCCTTCATCCGCCACCTGCGCGACCAGGGCATGCCGCTGGACCAGGCCATCCACGAAGGAGCCCTGACACGCCTGCGCCCGGTGCTGATGACCGCGCTGGTGGCCTCACTCGGTTTCATCCCCATGGCGCTCGCCACCGGTACCGGGGCCGAGGTGCAGCGGCCCCTGGCCACCGTGGTGATCGGGGGCATCCTGTCGTCCACCCTGCTCACGCTGCTGGTGCTGCCCCTGCTCTACCAACTGGCACACCGGCGGGACGGGGAAAGCTCCGTGCCGGTATGAAGAAGGGCCTCCCTGGAAATGGGAGGCTCCTCCCGCAGGCCGTGCCTCGCCGGACGTTACTGGCTTGACCGGCGCCCTATATTTCCATATTATTGGAAATATGGAATCAAAAGACGCCGTCACCGCCCTTGCCGCCCTCGCCCAGGCTTCGCGCCTGGCCGTCTTCCGCTGCCTGGTGCAGGCCGGCCCCGAGGGCCTGCCGGCGGGCCGGATCGCCGAGGCCACGGCCATCCCGCCGTCGTCCCTGTCCTTCCACCTGAAGGAACTGGCCCACGCCGGGCTCGTCACCGCGCGCCAGGAAGGCCGCTTCATCTTCTACGCACCGCAGTTCACCGCCGTGAACGCGCTGATCGGCTTCCTCACCGAGAACTGCTGCGGCGGCCTGCCCTGCGAGGCCTGCCCCGACGGTTGCGATACGAGCACCGCCACCCAGGCCGCCGTATGAGACTGCGTGACCTGCCCGAGGCCGACCGGCTCCCGGCGCTCGACCCCGCGTTCGCCCACCGGCGCCCGGCCGCCCTACCCGGCGCCGACCAGGCCCCGCCCCGCATCCTGCTGCTGTATGGGTCGCTGCGGGAACGCTCGTTCTCGCGCCTGGCGGTCGAGGAGGCGGCCCGCCTGCTGCGTTTCTTCGGCGCCGAAACCCGCATCTTCGACCCGTCCGACCTGCCGCTGCCCGACCAGGTGCCGGGCGACGACCACCCCGCCATCCACGAACTGCGCGCCCTGTCCGACTGGTCCGAAGGCCAGGTGTGGTGCAGCCCCGAACGGCACGGGCAGATCACCGGCCTGATGAAGGCGCAGATCGACCACCTGCCGCTGGAACTGCGCGGCATGCGGCCGACCCAGGGCCGGACCCTGGCGGTGATGCAGGTCTCGGGCGGCTCGCAGAGCTTCAACGCGGTGAACACCCTGCGCCTGCTCGGCCGGTGGATGCGTATGGTGACCATCCCCAACCAGTCGAGCGTGGCCCGGGCCTTCGAGGAATTCGACGCGGCCGGCCGCATGCGGCCCTCGGCCTACTACGACCGCATCGTCGACGTGATGGAAGAGCTGGTGCGCTTCACCGTGCTGCTGCGCCCCCATACCGGCGTGCTCACCGACCGCTATTCCGAACGCCGGCAAGCCGGCCGCCCGGTGGACCCGGCAACAGATCTCTCGGCAATCGCCATCGCAACCCCACCACTACCATGACCGACAAAACCTTCAACGTGCTGGTGCTGTGCACCGGCAATTCGGCCCGCAGCATCATGGCCGAGGCCCTGATCAACACCATGGGTGCCGCGGAGGCAGGCGGGCGTTTCCGCGCCTTCAGCGCCGGCAGCCACCCCAGCGGCGTCGTCAACCCGCTTGCCATCGAGAAGGCCCGGGCGGTGGGCTACCCCGTCGAAGGCCTGCGCAGCAAAAGCTGGGACGAATTCGCCGCACCCGGTGCGCCGCAGATGGATTTCATCGTGACCGTGTGCGACAACGCCGCCGGCGAGGTCTGCCCGCTCTGGCCCGGCCAGCCCATCTCGGCACACTGGGGGTTCGAAGATCCCGCCGCCGTCGAAGGCACGGAGGAAGACAAGCGCCGCGCCTTCGACACGGTGTTCCGCCAGATCATGGCCCGTGTCCGCATCTTCGTGCACCTGCCCTTCGCCACGCTGGACAAGGCCGCCATCCAACGTGAAATGCGGGACATCGGCAAGACACCGGTCGGCGCCTGAGGTGGGCACGCTGCCTGCCGCCGTGGCCCCGGGCCGGCCGAAGCCTACCATCGGCCGCTTCGAGCGCTACCTCACCGGGTGGGTGGCGCTGTGCATCGTTGCCGGCATCGTTCTGGGGCAGCTGCTGCCCGGCCTGTTCCACGCCATCGCGGCGATGGAAGTGGCGCAGGTCAATCTGCCGGTCGGCCTGCTGATCTGGGTCATGGTCATTCCCATGCTGCTGAAGATCGACTTCGGCGCACTCGGCCAGGTCCGGACCCACTGGCGCGGCATCGGCGTGACGCTGTTCGTCAACTGGGCAATCAAGCCGTTCTCGATGGCGCTGCTGGGCTGGATCTTCATCCGCCACGCCTTCGCGCCGCTGCTGCCGGCCGCGCAGGCCGACAGCTACATCGCCGGGCTGGTGCTGCTGGCCGCGGCGCCGTGCACCGCCATGGTCTTCGTCTGGAGCCAGCTCTGCCGGGGCGACCCGTACTTCACGCTGTCCCAGGTGGCGCTCAACGACGCCATCATGGTCGTGGCCTTCGCGCCGCTGGTGGCGCTGCTGCTCGGGCTGTCGTCCATCGCCGTGCCGTGGAACACCCTGCTGGTCTCGGTGGGCCTGTACATCCTCGTGCCGGTGGCCATCGCGCAGCTGTGGCGGCGCGCGCTGCGGGCCCGGGGCGCGGCGCATTTCCAGGCCGTCGCCGCGCGGCTGGCCCCCTGGTCCATCACCGCGCTGCTGGCCACGCTGGTGCTGCTGTTCGCCTTCCAGGGCCCGGCCATCCTGGCGCAGCCGCTGGTCATCGTGCTGCTGGCGGTGCCGATCCTGGTGCAGGTGCTGCTCAATGCGGCGCTCGCCTACGGGCTCAACCGCCGCCTGGGCGTGGCGCATTGCGTGGCCGGGCCTTCGGCGCTCATCGGCGCCAGCAACTTCTTCGAGCTGGCGGTGGCCACCGCCATCAGCCTGTTCGGCCTCCAGTCCGGCGCCGCGCTGGCGACGGTGGTGGGTGTGCTGATCGAGGTGCCGGTGATGCTGGCCGTGGTGGCGGTGGTGAACCGCACCCAAGGCTGGTACGAGCGCGGCGTGCGGCGCGTGTAGGCTCGGGGCCATGCCGCTGCCGCGCCGCACCCTCACCGTCGCCACACTCGGCACCACGCAGACCCTGGCCTGGGCCTCGTCCTACTACCTCATCGCGATGCTGGCCGCGCCGATGGCACGCGACATGGGCGTGGCACCCGCCACGCCCTTCGCCGCCTTTTCGGCGGCGCTGCTGGTGTCGGCGGCACTGGGGCCGCAGGCCGGCAAGGCCATCGACCGCTTCGGCGGGCGGCCGGTGCTGCTGGCCAGCAATGCCATCTTCGCGGCCGGCCTGCTGGCGCTGGCGTATGCGGGCAGCACCGTGGGCTTTTTCCTGGCCTGGGCGGTGCTAGGCCTGGGCATGGGCTGCGGCCTGTACGAAGCGGCCTTCGCCACCGTGGTGCGGCTGTACGGCCGCGATGCGCGCGGCGCCATCACCGGCATCACCCTGTTCGCGGGCTTCGCCAGCACCGTCGGCTGGCCGCTGACCACCTGGCTGGAGGCGCACTGGGGCTGGCGCGGCGCCTGCCTGGCTTGGGCGGGCCTGCACCTGGCGCTGGCCCTGCCGCTCAATGCCAGCCTGCCGCGGGCGCCGGACCCGCCGGCCGCACCGGTGCCGGCGGACCTACCCGCCACGGCGGCGCCCGAAAACGCGGCCACAGGCAAGACCGCCCTGCTGCTCGCCTGGGTGTTTGCGGCGACCTGGTGCACCAGCACCGCCATGGCCGCGCACCTGCCGGCCCTGCTGCTGGCGGCGGGCACCACGCTGGCCGGTGCGGTGTCGATTGCCGCGCTGGTCGGGCCGGCGCAGGTGGCGGGCCGGCTGCTCGAATTCGGTTTCCTCAAACGCGCCGGCCCGCTGCTGTCGGCGCGCCTGGCCACGCTGGCGCACCCGCTGGGGGTGGTCCTGCTGCTGCTGGCCGGCACGCCCGCCGCGGCGGTGTTCGCGGTGCTGCACGGCATGGGCAACGGCATCATGACGATTGCCATCGGCACCCTGCCACTGGTGCTGTTCGGCCCGGCCGGCTACGGCCGCCGCCAGGGCCTGCTGATGGTGCCGGCCCGGGTGCTGCAGGCGGGTGCACCCTTCCTGTTCGGGCTCGCGGTGGAGCGCTGGGGCGTGTGGGCCCTCTGCCTCACCGCCGCGCTGGCCCTGTCGGGTTGCCTGGCGCTGCTGCTGGTCTCACCCCGCCGCGAGCCCTGAATCCCGCGCGGCGGCAGCATCACCCGCGCTGCCCGCCAGCAGCAGGCCGAACAGGTTTTTCGGGTCTTGCTGCCGCGGCACCAGCGCCATCGGCTGGCCCAGGCCCAGCGCCTCGGCGCTGTCGCGCAGATAACGCAGGGCCGAGAAGTCCTCCAGCGCGAAGCCGACCGAGTCGAACACCGTCACCTGGTCTTCGCTGGTGCGGCCCGGCGCGGTGCCGGCCAGCACCTTCCACAGCTCGGTCACCGCGAAGCCGGCCGGCATCTGCTGCAGGTCGCCCTCGATGCGGCTTTGCGGCTCGTACTCCACAAACACGGCGGCGCGGCGCAGCACCCCGGGGTGCAGCTCGGTCTTGCCGGGGCTGTCGCCACCGACGGCGTTGAGGTGCATGCCGGGCTCCAGCATGCCGGGTGTGATGATGGTGGCATAGGCCTTGTCGGCCGTCGCGGTGGTGACGATGTCGGCACCCCGGACCGCCTCGGCCGTGCTGTCGCAGGCACGCACGTCCAGGCCCGGCACCGCCAGCAGCAGGTTGCGCATCAGCCGCAGGGTGGCGGCGCGGTCGCTGTCGTACACCCGGAGGTGGCCGATGCCCAGCAGGTGGTGGAAGGCCAGTGCCTGGAATTCGCCCTGCGCGCCATTGCCGACCAGCGCCATGGTGGCCGCATCCTTGCGGGCCAGGCGGCGTGCCGCCACCACCGAGGTGGCGGCGGTGCGCAGCGCGGTGGTCAGCGTCAGCTCGCTCAGCAGCAGCGGCTCGCCGGTGGCCACGTCGGCCAGCGTGCCGAAGGCCATCACCGTCGGCAGGCCGCGGGCGGTGTTGGCCGGGTGGCCGTTGACGTACTTGAAGCTGTAGAGGCGGTCGTCGGCGATCGGCATCAGCTCGATCACCCCGCGCGGCGAATGGCTGGCCACCCGCGCCGTCTTGTCGAAGGCGTTCCAGCGCAGGAAGTCCTCCTCGATGTAGGCGGCCATCTGCTGCAGCACCCGGGGCAGGCCGCGGATGGCCACGAGGCGGGCGACGTCGGAAGGAGAAAGAAAACGGGTCATGGTGGGCCCATTCTTCCCGCCCCCTGCGCCAGCCGGAAGCGGCCAAACTGCCCGCAAAAAGCGGCTTTCTGGCGCTTTGGCAGACCCGGCTGCCATTCCGCGCAAAAAGGTGAACCCGCGTCAGCCCAGCTTGTAGGTCTGCAGGTGGATGCTGGTTTCGGTGTCGCGGATGCCGCGGATCAGCCGCACCCGCTCCAGCACGTCGGCCAGGTCGCCCAGGGTCGAGGCACGCAGCTCGGCCAGCAGGTCCCAGCGGCCGTTGGTGTCGTGCAGCGAGGCCACGCCGGGTTCGCCCAGCAGGATGGCGATGACCTCGTGGGTCTTGTTGCCCTCGACCGCGATCGACATCCAGGCGGCGATGTCCTGCGGCTCCACGTCGGGCCGCAGTTGCACCGTGTAGCCGGCGATGACCCCCTCCTTCTCCAGCCGCGTGATGCGGTTGGTGACGGTACCGCGCGACACGTCGAGGCGGTGCGCCAGCGTGGCCACGCTGGCGCGCGCGTCGGCCCGCAGCAGAGCCAACAGGCGCTGGTCGGTTGTATCCAGGGCAGGCGCCCCTGTCATGCCGCCTCCAGCAGCGGGCTGCGCCGCCGCGCCAGGCCGCTGGCGAGGTCGTAGGCATGGCCCAGTTCCAGCACCGCGCGGTCGGCCTTCGGCCGGCCGATGAGCTGCATGCCCAGCGGCAGGCCGGCGGCACCGAAGCCCGCCGGCACGTTCAGCGCCGGCAGGCCGGCCATGGTGGCGGGCACCACCACCTCCATCCAGCGGTGGTAGGTGTCCATGGCGCGGCCGCCCACGGACTGCGGCCAGTCGAGCGTGGCATCGAAGGGGAACAACTGGGCCGAGGGCAGCACCAGGTAGTCGAAGTCGTCGAACACCCGCAGCAGCGCCTGGTACCACGCAGTGCGGTCCACCGAGGCACGGTACACGTCCTGGGCCGAGAGCTGCAGGCCGTTTTCGATCTCCCACACCGCCTCGGGCTTGAGCAGCTTGCGCTCCTGCGGGTGGTCGTAGTGCGCGCGGTAGGCGCCCGACACCGCCGCGCCGCGCAGCGCCAGCCAGGCCTGCCACAGCCGGTCCAGCGGGAAATCGACCTGCGCCGCCTCCACCGTGCAGCCGATGGCCTTGAGGTGCCCCAGCGCGCCCTCGCACAGTTCCAGCACACCCGGCTCCATCGGCAGGTGGCCGCCCATGTCGCCCAGCCAGCCGATACGCATGCCCCTGAGGTCACGTTCCAGGCCGCCGGTGAAGACGGCCGGTGATTCGGGGTTGGAAAACGGCACCCGCGGGTCCGGTCCGGCCTGCACCGACAGCAGCATGGCGATGTCGGCCACCGAGCGCGCCATCGGGCCCGAGGTGCTGTACTGCGCGTGGAATACGTCCTCCACCGGCCAGTGCGGCACCCGGCCGAACGAGGGGCGGAAACCGAAGATGTTGTTCCAGCCGGCCGGGTTGCGCAGCGAACCCATCATGTCGCTGCCATCGGCCACCGGCAGCAAACGCAGGGCCACCGCCACCGCCGCCCCGCCGCTGCTGCCGCCGGCGGTGCGGCTGGGGTCGAAGGCGTTGCGGGTGAGGCCGTAGACCCGGTTGTAGGTGTGCGAGCCCAGGCCAAACTCCGGCGAATTGCTGCGGCCGACGAAGATGGACCCGGCCCCGCGCATACGCCCCACCACCAGGCCATCGACCGTGGTCACCCGGTCCTGGTGGATACGCGAGCCGTGCGAGGTCACCATGCCGGCCACCGGCGCCAGGTCCTTGGGCGCCTGCGGAAAACCGTGCATCCAGCCGGCGCTTTCGCCGCGCGCCAGCGCCGCGTCGGCCTCCTGCGCGGCGCGCATCACCACCTCGGTGCGCTGCAGCGCCACCAAGGCGTTGGCCTGCGGGTTGAGCCGCGCAATCTGCGCCTGGTAGGCGACCATCACCTCCACGCACGACACCTCGCGGGCGTGGATGGCGCGGGACAACGCGATGCCGTCGAGTTCGACGATGCCGGAAGGGGTGGGGTGCGGGGCGGTCATGGGTCGGATCGTGGGGAGGATAAAAGTCTACGCCGTGGCCAGTTGCCGGTATACCAGCGTGGCCGCCGCCAGGTCTTCGAGCGCGCTGCCCACGGCCTTGAAGACGGTGCGCTGGACCACACCGGCACGGCCGGTGACCTGGCCGCGGCACAGGCCCGCCAGGTCGCCGCGGATGTCCTCGGCCCGCAGGCAGCCTGCGGCCACCGCGTTGAGCAGGTCGCCGGACTTGGCCATCGCCTCGTCGGTATCCACCCACACGCCGGCGCCCGCGAAACAGCCCGGCGCGGCCTCGGTCATCTCCGGGGTGAAACTGCCGATCAGGTCCAGGTGACAGCCGGGCGGCAGCCAGCCGGCCCCGATGACCGGCGTGGTGGCCAGGGTGGCGCAGCTGACGATGTCGGCCGCGCGCACGGCGGACTCCAGCCCGGCCACCTCTTCGGCCGGCAGGCCCTGCCGGCACAACGACTCCGCACAGCGCTGCGCGGCGGCGCTGTCGATGTCCCATACCGCCACATGCGACAGCGTGCGCACCGTGGCCATGGCGAGGGGCAGGAGGCTGCCCACGCGGCCGGCACCGGCCACCACCAGCCGCGCGGCATCCGGCCGCGCCAGAAACGAGGCCGCCAGCGCCGCGGCCGCCGCCGTGCGGCGCGAGGTGATCTCGTTGCCGTCGAGCAGCGCCAGCGGCACGCCCGTGCGGGCGTCGTGCAGCACGTAAATGGAATGCAGGCCCGGCAGGCCCAGCGCGCCGTTGCCCGGGTAGATATTGACGATCTTCACGCCGTAAAACCCGGCCTCGTCCCACGCCGGCATGATCAGCGAGGTGCCGGTGCTGCGGCCCTCCCCGCCCTCTCCACCCGCCCCCACCACATGGGTGTGCCGCTGCGGCACGGTGGCGCCGGCCACGAAGGCCTGGCGCAGGGCCGGCACCAGGCGGCCGAAGGCGAGCAGTTCGCGGACGCGGGCGGGATCGGGCTGGAGCATGGCCGCATTGTCTACGCCAGGGTCACCGGACTGGCGTGGCCGCCGGCCGGGCGGCCCGCCGCAAGGCTAGAAGCTGGTCCAGTTGTCGTCGTCGGCAGTCGCGGTTGTTGCCTCGGCCCGGGGCTTGGCAGGCGCAGCCGGGGCCAGCACCTTTCTTGCCGCCGGCACGGGCGCCGCGGCCCTCTTCGGTGTCGCGGGCGCCGGGCGCGCGGCCGAGGGCGCCGGGGCGGATGCCAGCCGGGCAGCCGCTGCGGTGCTGCCTGCCACGGCCGGGCGCGGGGCGGGTGCCGGCGCGGGGCGCGGCGCAGGGGCCGCCGCGTGCACCACCTGGTGGCTGTCCGCGTGCCCGCCGAGCTTGAACACCGCCACGGCCTGCACCAGCGCATCGGCCTGGGTGCGCAGGCCGGTGGCGGCCGCCGCGCTCTGCTCCACCAGCGCGGCGTTCTGCTGGGTGGCCTGGTCCATCTGCGTCACCGCTTCGCCGACCTGGGCCACACCGGCGCTCTGCTCGCTGCTGGCGGCGCTGATCTCGCCCATGATGTCGGTCACCCGGCGGATCGAGGCCACGACCTCCTGCATGGTGGTGCCGGCCTCGTCGACCAGGGCCGTACCCTGGGCCACCCGCTCCACGCTGGCGCCGATGAGGGTCTTGATCTCCTTGGCGGCATCGGCACTGCGGCGCGCCAGGCTGCGCACTTCGCTGGCCACCACCGCGAAGCCGCGGCCCTCCTCGCCGGCACGGGCGGCTTCCACCGCCGCGTTCAGCGCCAGGATGTTGGTCTGGAAGGCGATCGAGTCGATGGTGCTGATGATGTCGGAGATCTTCTGCGAGCTGTCGTTGATGCCCTTCATGGTGTCGACCACCTGGGCCACCACCTCGCCGCCCTTGACCGCCACCGTGGTCGCGCCCTGCGCCAGCTGGTTGGCCTGCTTGGCGTTGTCGGCGTTCTGCCGCACGGTGGAGCCCAGTTCCTCCATAGAGGCAGCGGTTTCCTCCAGCGCCGAGGCCTGCTGCTCGGTGCGGGCCGACAGGTCGTTGTTGCCGGCGGCGATCTGCGCGCTCGACGTGGCCACACTCTCGGCGTTGCTGCGCACACCCGACACCACCCGCCCCAGGTTCACCTGCATCTCGTGCAGCGCGATGAGCAACTCGGCCGCCTCGTCGCGGCCCTCGGCCACGAAGGACTCGGTCAGGTCGCCGCCGGCGATGCGGCGCGCGCTGGCCGTGGCCTGGTGCAGCGGGCCGACCACCGAACGTGTCAGGATCAGCGACAGGAAGCCGCCCAGCAGCAGCGCCGCGATGCCCACGCCGATCTGGATACGTTCCCCCTGCAGGGCGTTGATGGCGGCGTCGTCCAGCGAATCCTCGTACTCCTTCTTCTGGCGCGCTTCCAGCTCGCCGATGGCGGCGCTGTAGGCATCGGCCAGGGGTTTGAGCTGGCTCTCCAGCGCGCCGGAGATGTCCTCGCCTGCGGTCTTGCGTTTCATCAGCGCGGCGCGCGGTTCGCGGTAGGCCTCGCGGGCGGCGTTGATCTTGTCGATCAGGGCCTTGCCTTCGGCGGTGCGCTGCACCTCCGCGAGCATGCCGGCGCGCGCCTTCTCGGAGTTGACGGTGTTCTGGTTCATGTCGGCCTGCCACTGGGCCACGTGGGCCGGGTCGGCATCGAGGATCGCGGCACGGGTGCGCACCCAGTTGATGTCGATGCTCTGGCGCCAGGCCTCGGCCACCCGCAGCCGGTCGATGTCGGTGGTGGCCATCTCGCGGGCCACCTCGGCCAGCGCCGTCAGGCGCCACACCCCCACACCCACACTGAGTGCCACCAGGCACAGCACGGCGCCGAAAGCCAGCCCCAGGCGGGGCCCTATCTTGAGATTGCGGATCACGCTCATTGTTCCTCCCTACGTTGTCATGCGGGCCCGGGGCCGTTTTTCGTCGGGAAACAAGAAATTTTTATCGAGTGAACACGTTGGCTCGCACATCCCGCACGGCCCGCACCAGTAATACTCCGGCCAAATTCCGCATTTCCCGAACCCACAGCATGCAAGCCAAAATACGGTTTGGAGATTGGCGTTTTCCCGCAAGTGCCTGTTACCTGCGGGACAACCCTGTAATCGTTTACATGTCCGACTTGTAAAGCGGCTTTTTTTGACCTTCGCTGTGGCGCAAGCCCGACAGATGCCCCTGGCGCCCGCCCCTTTTCCGGAGACCACGATGACCGACAAAAAATCCCCCTTCGACCCCGAAGACAACGCCGCCGACCCGACCGGCATGCGCAAGGGCCTGACCAGCTACGGCGACCAGGGCTTCTCCCTGTTCCTGCGCAAGGCCTTCATCAAGGGCGCGGGTTTTACCGACGCCGCGCTCGACCGTCCGGTGATCGGCATCGCCGACACCGGCAGCGACTACAACCCCTGCCACGGCAACGCGCCCCAGCTCATCGAAGCCGTCAAACGCGGCATCATGCTGGCCGGCGGCCTGCCGATGAAGTTCCCCACCATCTCGATCCACGAGAGCTTCGCCGCGCCGACCAGCATGTACCTGCGCAACCTCATGTCCATGGACACCGAGGAAATGGTGCGCGGCCAGCCGATGGACGCGGTGGTGCTCATCGGCGGCTGCGACAAGACCGTGCCGGCCCAGCTCATGGGCGCGGCCTCGGCCGGCATTCCGGCGATCCAGCTCATCACCGGCTCCATGCTCACCGGCAGCCACCGCGGCGAACGGGTGGGCGCCTGCACCGACTGCCGCCGCTACTGGGGCAAGTACCGCGCCGAAGAGATCGACGCCGAGGAGATCGCCGACGTCAACAACCAGCTGGTCGCCAGCGTGGGCACCTGCTCGGTCATGGGCACGGCCAGCACCATGGCCTGCATCGCCGAGGCACTGGGCATGACGGTCCCGGGCGGCGCATCGCCCCCTGCCGTCACCCCCGACCGGATGCGTGTGGCCGAGGAAACCGGCCGCTGCGCCGTGGCCATGGCGCGCAGCGACCTCACCATCGACCAGATCCTGACCCCCGCGGCCTTCGAAAACGCCATGCGGGTCCTGCTGGCCATCGGCGGCAGCACCAACGGCATCGTGCACCTGACGGCCATCGCCGGGCGCATGGGCCTGGACATCGACCTGGCCGCGCTCGACCGCATGGGCCGCGACACCCCGGTGCTGCTGGACCTCAAGCCCTCGGGCCAGCACTACATGGAAGACTTCCACCACGCCGGCGGCATGGCCACCCTGCTGCGCGAGCTCAAGCCCCTGCTCAAGCTGAACGCCATGACGGTCACCGGCCGCACCCTGGGCAAAGAGATCGAGGCCGCCGGCCCCGGCTTCAAGCAGGACGTGGTGCGGACGATTGCCAACCCCATCTTCCCGCAGGGCGGCATGGCCGTGCTGCGCGGCAACCTGGCGCCCGGCGGCGCCATCATCAAGCAGTCGGCCGCCGACGCCAGGCTGATGGAGCACGAGGGCCGCGCCGTGGTCTTCGAAAACCTCGAAGACATGGTCAAGCGCATCGACCGCGACGACCTCGATGTGAACGCCGACGACATCCTGGTGCTGAAGAACATCGGCCCCAAGGGCGCCCCGGGCATGCCCGAGGCCGGCTACATTCCCATCCCGCGCAAGCTGGCGCGGGCCGGGGTGAAGGACATCGTGCGTATCTCCGACGGCCGCATGAGCGGCACCGCCTTCGGCACCATCGTGCTGCATGTGACACCCGAGTCCGCCATCGGCGGCCCGCTGGCCCATGTGAACAGCGGCGACCGCATCCGCCTGAGTGTGAAGAACCGCGAGATCGCCCTGCTGGTGTCCGACGCCGAGCTGGCCGCCCGCGCCGCCGCCCACCCGGTGGTGGAACCGACCGCCGACCGCGGCTACAAGAAGCTCTTCCTGCAGTGCGTGACCCAGGCCGACAAGGGTGTGGACTTCGACTTCCTGCGGCCGTCGAAGATGGTCGGCAAGACGCCGGAGTAAGCCCCGTGCGCCGCGCTGGCGCCTACCCGGCGGCGGCGCGCGCCATCAGCGTGTTGAAGGCTTCGTAGATACGCCGCACATACGGGTTCTTGTAGCCGAACAGGCTGCCCGGCACCTCCGGGTGGGCCAGCATGGTGGCGTTGGCCTCGAACAGCAGCACCCGGCCGTCGGGCAGCAGTCCGAAATCGACACCGGCGTAGTCCAGGTCCAGCCGGCGGCCGATGGCCCGCAGCGTGGCCAGGGCCGCAGCGCCCAGGGCGCGTTCGGAGTCGGCCAGGAAGGCGGCCTCCTCCGCACGTTTCCAGGCATGGTCCTCCATGCCGGCGGTGGCGTGGTGCACCATCCAGCGCTCTCCGATGGCCAGGTGGTAGGCGAAGGGCTGGCGGTCGATGAACACCATGCGGTATTTGCGGAAAAAACCGTCGCCCGAGCGGTAGTCCACGTAGGCGGTGGCGTAGTAGAAGGCAGCATTGAAGGGCTCGAAGTCCCGCAGGTCCTGCGCCGAATCGAGCCGGGCCAGGTGGCTGCCGCCATGCGAGTTGCCCGGCCGCACGATCACCGGGAATTCCAGGCCCTGGGTGCGGGGCAGCTCTGTCCGCAGCGCCGCGGTATCGAAACGCACGGTGGCCGGCACCACCAGGCCGGGAATGCTGCCCAGCAGCGCCCCGGCCTGGTCGCGTGCGGTGCGCGCCACCGCCTCCGGCAGGTTCAGCACCGGCCGGGTGCAGCGCGCCAGGAAGGCCGCCATGGGGGCCGCCGTCGGGCCGGTGACGTCGGCGTCTCCCACGGCGTTGAACACGAAGTCGTAGGCCGGCAGCCGGCTTTCCTGGGCCGCGTCCAGGTACTCGATGAACACGACGATGCGGGTGATGCTCCGGCGCGGCAGCAGCTGGTCGATGGGCACGTTGCCCTTGCCTGCGGCCCACAGCACCAGCACCACCATGGCGGCCTCCGGCGCGTGTTCGACAAAAACCGCCTGCCGGCGGTAGACCCGGTCGCGGTGAAACTGCGCCGCCTCCAGCCGCCCGGCATCGAGGTAGATCGCCGCTAGGTTCTGGTGCGCGCCGACCTGGTCGGGCTCCACCGCCAGCGCCCGCTGGTACCAGGCGGTGGCCTGCTCCCAGTCCTGCTGGTCGAAATACAGCGTGCCGATGTTGAACGGGACCCGGCCCAGCGCCGGGTCGGCCACCAGCGCCCGGTCGAAGCAGGCCCGGGCCTCCTCCCGCCGGCCCTGGCTTTTCAGGGTCGCACCCAGGTTGTTCAGCACCACCGCGTGGCCGGGCTGCACGGCCAGGGCCTGGGCAAAGCAGTCGGCGGCGCCCGACCAGTCCTCCAGCGCCATGTGGGCCACCCCCACGTCGCACCAGGTGTCGGCCGGCGGTGTGGGCTGCAATGCCAGCCCCCTGGCATAGCTGGTGGTGGCCTCCCGGCAGCGGTGCAGGGCCTGGAACACCCGCCCGAGGTTGAACCAGGCATCGGCATGGCCGGGCGCCTGCCCCAGGCCCTGCTGGTAGGTGGCCCGGGCCTCGTCCAGCCGGCCCGCGGCCTTCAGCACGTCGGCCAGCGCGAACCGGTAGACGACCGGTTCCGGCGCAGCCTCGACCGCCCGGCGCAGCAGGGCGACGGCGCCTTCCCCGTCCCCCTGCTGCTGGGCCAGCACCCCCAGCAGGCTCAGCGCCTCGGCATGCGCCGGTTCACCGTCGAGCACCTGCACGTAGAGGCGCCGGGCCTCGTCCAGCCGCCCGGCCAGGTGGTGTTCCAGCGCGGCCAGGACCGGGGTGGCGGGGAGCACGGCAGAGGGGTGCGGCATGTTCGGAGGGTACGCCCGGTTTGTAGCCGCATCACCACGGCCGCATGAACTGACCGTAAAGACGGCTGCTACACGGCGCCCGCCACCGTCACACGTAGCGCGGAATCCGCCCGCGCTGCGGCGTGGTGTCGCCGCCCAGGTCCAGCACCACCTCGTCCACGTAGCACCAGCCCCAGCCCTCCGGCGGGTCGTAGCCCTCGATGATGGGGTGCTGCGTGGCGTGGAAATGGGCGGTGGCGTGCCGGTGCGGCGAGTCGTCGCAGCAGCCGACGTGGCCGCAGGTCCGGCACACCCGCAGGTGGACCCAGCGGCTGCCGGTCTTCAGGCATTCCTCGCAGCCCGGTGTGCTGGGCACCACCTGGCGAATGCCGGCGGTATGGGTGCAGTGTGGGTGCATGTCGGTTTCCTCGTTCCGCAGGTTTACAGGCTGGCCAGGTGCTGGTGCACGAAGGCGACGGCCATGGCGCCCTCGCCCACCGCCGAGGCCACGCGCTTGATCGATCCGTGCCGCACGTCGCCCGCGGCAAACGAGCCCGGCACACTGGTTTCCAGGAAAAACGGCGCCCGCTGCAGCGGCCAGTTGCGGTAGTGCTCCTGGTCCAGGCGCAGGTCGGCGCCGGTGACTAGGTAGCCCGCGCAGTCGCGCACGATGGGGGTGGTCAGGGTCCAGTCGGTGTGCGGCGCACCGCCGATGCACACGAACATGTGCCGGGTCGGCAGGGACTCCTCGGTGCCCGCCAGCCGGTCGCGCACGGTGATGGCCTCCAGCGAACGGTCCCCCGCCACCGCCGTCACCTCGCAGTGCACCACCACCCGGATGTTGGGGGCGGCCTCGATCTTTTTCACCAGGTAGTCCGACAGCGTATCGGCCAGCCGGTCGCGGCGCACCAGCACCACCACCTCGCGGGCGTAGCCCGACAGGTGCATGGCCGCCTGGCCGGCCGAGTTGCCGCCGCCGACCACGTACACCGTCTCGCCGCTGCACATCGGTGCCTCGCTGGCACCGGCGCCGTAGAAGATGCCGGCGCCCAGCAGCCGCTCCTCGTCCGGCACACCCAGCGTACGCCACTCGATGCCGGTGGCGCAGATGTTGGCGCGGGCGGCCAGCACGCCGCCATCGGCCAACCTGACATGGATGCGGCCGTCCACGAAGGCCGCGCAGATGCCTTCGCGCATCTGCAGGATCTCGGCGCCGAAACGCACCGCCTGCTGCCGCGCCTTCTCGGCCAGGTCGGCGCCGCTCACGCCGGTGGGAAAACCCAGGTAGTTCTCGATCAGCGAGGAACTGCCGGCCTGCCCGCCCACCGTGCGGCGTTCGATCAGCACCGTCTTCAGCCCTTCCGAGGCGGCATACACCGCCGCGCTCAGGCCGGCCGGCCCGGCGCCGTAGATCGACAGGTCGTACTCCGCCAGCCGGGGCTTGGAGACCCAGCCCAGCCGCTCGGCCACGTCGCGCACCGTGGCCGCCAGCAGGCGGCTGCCGTCGAGGAACTCGCACACCGGCAGTTGCGGCGAGTCCAGGCCGCCGATGCTGGTTGCGCCGTCCGCGCCGGGAAGGGCCCGGGCCGCGGCCTCGTCGAGCTCCACCCAGTCGTAGGCGACCACACTGCGGCTGAGGAAGTCGCGTATCTCGAAGGCCACCGCCGAGTGCGGCGCGCCCAGCAGGCGCACCCGGGACGGCAGCGCCGCGTGCGGCAGGTGCCGGGAGTGGTGGGAAACGTGCCGGGCCATACAAACCCTCCTGTGCGGGCCTCCATCATGCCCGCACCGCCGGCGCCCTGCCGCTCCGGGCTCAGTCGGCCGTGGCGCCGGAATCCTTGACGATCTTTTTCCAGCGCAGGAACTCGGCCGCCTGCCGGCGCGCGAGTTCGGCCGGGCCGTCGTGCATCACCGCCACGCCGAGTTTCTCGAAGCGCTGCTGCAGTTCGGGTGTCGCCAGCGCCAGCTTGACGGCGGCGTACAGCCGGTCGACCACCGCCGGGGGGGTGCCCCGCGGCGCGTACAGCGCCACCCACAGGTCGCCGCTGAAGCCGGGCACCTGCTCGCCGATGGCGGGCACGTCGGGCATCAGCGCCACCCGCCCCACGCTGCTCACGCCCAGGGCGCGCAGCTTGCCAGCCTTCACCGCCTCCAGTGCCGACGGCAGGCTGGCGAACAGCATGGGCACCTGGTTGCCCAGCACATCGGTCATGGCCGGGGCCACGCCCTTGTAGGGAATGTGCTGCAGCTTCAGGCCGCTTTCGCGCAGCATCTCGCCCAGCAGGTGGTTGAGCGTGCCGGTGCCGGCCGAGGCGTACTGGTACTGGTCGGGGTGCGCCTTGACGAGGGCGATGAACTCCTTCAGGTCCTTGGCGGGAAACGAAGGGTGCACACACAGCACGTTGGGCACCACCCCCACCGCGGCGATGGGCACGAAGTCCTTGATCGGGTCGAAGCGTGCGCCCTTGTAGACCCAGGGCACGATCAGCTGGTTGCTGTTGGCGGTGACCAGGATGTTGTAGCCGTCCGGCGCCTCGCGCACCATGGCCTGCGTGCCCACGACGCCGCCCGCGCCAGCCTTGTTGTTGACGATCACCGGCTGCCCCAGCGAACGGGTGAACTGCTCGGCCAGGATGCGCGCGACGATGTCCACCGAGCCGCCGGGCGCAGTCGGCACGGTGATGGTGATGGGGCGCTCCGGCCAGGCGGCGGCGGCCGGGCCGCTCCACAGCGCCAGCGCGGCGGCGCACAGCGCGGCCCCCAGGGCGAGTCGTTCAGCCAGCCGGCGGGCCGCGCGTTGGGTGGGCATGTTCATCGTTCTACTCCATCGACGGGTTGCTTGATTGGTCGGCACCGGGGCGCTGGTCCACGGCGGCATGCACCGCCTGGCCCCAGGCGAGCAGGTCGGCATCGGCGCCGGGCCGCGCCACCAGCAGCACACCCAGCGGCAGTCCGGCCGCGGTGCGGGTGGTGGGCAGGTGCAGGCAGGGCCAGCCCAGCAGCGACCAGGCCTTGTTGAAGGCCGAATCGCCGGTGTGGTGGAGGCCCGCGGGTGCGGGCCCCAGCACACTCGAGGTGAGCACCAGGTCGGCGCCGCCGAACCATGCGTCCCACAGCAGGCGCTGCCGCTCCTGCCAGGCCCGGGTTTCCAGGTACAGGTCCGCGGACAGGGCCAGGCCCTTGTCCACCGCATCGAGCAGCGGGCGGCTCAACAGCGGCCCGGCGGCGGCCACCACCGGCAGCAGGCTGCGGGCGAACTCGTAGTGCATCAGCACGCCATGCGCCTCCAGCAGGCGCGGGACATCGGCCGGGCCGGGCACGGACCCGGCGTGTACCCCCTGTGCCGCCAGCAGCCCCCGGGCCCGGACCAGCGCCGCCTCGGCAGCGGCGCCCAGCACATGGCCGGGGTTGCCAGGCAGGTACGCCACATGGAGGGACTGGAGGGACTGCAAGGACCGCGGCGGCCGCGTGGACGCACCCTGCGTGCCGCCGCGGGGCAGCAGCATCTGCCCGACCGCCGCCGCATGCGCCACGCTGGCGCCGTACCAGCCGATCGTGTCCAGCGACTCGCACACCACCCGCATGCCGCCGCGCCCCACCCGGCCGAAGGTCGGCTTGAAGCCCACCACCCCGCAGAAGGCCGCCGGGCGGATCATCGATCCCCCCGTCTGCGTCCCCAGGGCGATGGGCACCATGCCGGCCGCAACCGCGGCGGCCGAACCGCTGGACGAGCCGCCGGGCGTGTGCCGCAGGTCGGCCGGGTTGCGGGTCGGCCCCGGCGTGACGTAGGCGAATTCGGTGGTCACCGTCTTGCCCACCGGCACCGCGCCCGCGGTCCGCAGCAACGCGACACAGCTGGCATCGAAGGCGGCAGGGGTGGCCGCGCAGGCGGGGGAGCCGCAGCCGGTCGGCATGCCCGCCACGTCGATGATGTCCTTCACCCCCAGCGGCCAGCCGGCGAGCGCGCCCTGCGCGTCGGCCGGCCGGGCCAGCGCGGGCCGGTCGGCCACGAAGGCCCAGGCGCGCAGCGCGCCGTCGGCCCGGGCGATGGCATCGAGCGCCTGGTGCGCGGAGGCCAGCGGACCTGCGGCGGGGGCACGGGAGGCGGAAGAAGCGGAAGAAGCGAATGGCATCGGGCCAGGAAAGAGGAGGAGGAATGGCCCGGATGGTAGGAGCGCCTTTGTGTATGGTCCAATTCTTAATAGACGCAGCACTATGACGAATCCCGACACAATCTTTCTCGATGGCAAGCTGCTGGCCTGCTTCTGCGCCGCGGCCGAGGAACTGCACTTCGGCCGTGCCGCCACCCGGCTGTTCATGAGCCAGCCGCCCTTCAGCCAGCAGATCAAGCGGCTGGAGGCGCTGGTGGGTGCGCCCCTGTTCGTCCGCACCACCCGCAGCGTGCGGCTGACACCCGCCGGCCAGCTGATGTACACACGTGCCCGCCAGATCGCCGGGGACACCACCCTGATGCTGCGCGCGGTGCGGCAGGCGGCCCGCGGCGAGGCCGGCGCGCTGGCCATCGGCCTCACCCCCAGCGCCGCCTGCTCGCCCCTGGCCGAAACGCTCTACGGCTACCGCGTGGCGCACCCGGGCATCGAGCTCGACCTGCGCGAGATGAATTCCAACACCATGGAGGCCGCCCTGCGCCAGCGCAGCATCGACGTGGCCCTGATGCGGCCCACGCAGATGGATGCCGACATCGAGTCCACCACCGTCTTCGAGGAACCGATGCTGCTGGCCATCCGCCGCGACCACCCCTTCGCGGCGCTGCCGCGGGTGGCGCTGGAGCAGGTGGCCGACATCCCGCTCATCGGCTACACCCAGGCCGTGTCGCCCTACTTCCGCCGCATGCTGCAGGCCATGTTCGCCCGCATCGGCCGGCGCCCGCGCGTCGTGCAGGAAAGTGTGGTGCCCACCCTGCTCACCCTGGTCGAAGCCGGCGTGGGTGCGGCCATCGTGCCCTGGACGATCTCGCGCGGGCGCAGCGACGCGCTGCTGTTCCTGCCGCTGCTCGACCGTTCGCACACCACCGCCAGCATCGTGGTGGCCAGCCTGCGCGCGCAGCCCAATGCCGCAGTGGAAGGTTTTGTGGCGGCACTGCGCCAGGCCGCTGGCGCGCGCGGGCTCGCTCCGTAGACAATGCACACCGGACGGGGCCGCAGAGCACCCGGGTGTTCGCAGGAATCAGACGGAGACAAGCCATGGTTTTTCAGCAGCAGTACCGTGACAAGCGCCGCAGCGCCGACGAGGCCGTGCGCCTGGTGCAGGACGGCGACACCATCGTCGTGCCCACCGGGCCGGCCGAGCCGCCGCGGCTGCTCACCGCCCTGTCGGAGCAGCGCCGTGCTTTCCACGACGTCAAGGTCACGCAGATCCTGCCGCTGCGCAAGTTCGCCTACATCGACGCCGACACGGCCCACCACGTGCGGCACGTCGCCTACTTCTTCGGGCCCGCCACCCGCCCGGGCGGCCAGGCCGGCTGGAACGACTACCTGCCCAACCACTTCTCACAGCTGCCCACGCTGATCCGGCGCGGCCTGACACCGGCCGACGTGGTGTTCAGCATGGCCTCGCCGATGGACGAACAGGGCTTTTTCGCCCTGGGCCTGTGCGCCGACTACACCATGGCCGCCGTGGCCCGGGCCCGGGCCGTCGTGCTGGAGGTCAACCCCCACGTGCCCCACTCCTACGGCGACTGCCTGGTGCACATCTCGCAGGTGACCGCGGTGGTCGAGAGCGAAGACGCCCTGACCGAGGTCGGCCTGCCCACCATCGGCCCGGTGCAGGAGGCCATCGGCAAGTACGTGGCCGACATGGTGCCCGACGGCGCCACGCTGCAGATCGGCTACGGCGGCATTCCCGACGCGGTGGCCATGCAGCTGACCCACAAACACGACCTGGGCATCCACACCGAGATGATCGGCGACGGCATCCTGCGCCTGGTCGAGTCCGGCACGGTGACCAACCGGCGCAAGAACCGCAACCCCGGCAAGATCCTGGCGACCTTCTCGCTCGGCTCGCAGAAGCTCTACCGCTTCATGCACCGCAACCCGATGTTCGAGCTGCACCCCTCGGACATCACCAACGACCCCTACCTGGCAGGCCAGAACGACAACCTGATCAGCGTCAACGCCACCATGCAGATCGACCTGGTGGGCCAGTGCGGCTCCGAAGGCCTGGGCTGCACCCCGGTGTCGGGCACCGGCGGCCAGTCGGACTTCGTGGTGGCGGCCAACCGCTCCGAAGGCGGCAAGTCCTTCATCGTGCTGCCGTCCACGGCCAAGGGCGGCAGCATCTCGCGCATCGTGCCCATGCTGACCTCGGGCACCCACGTCACCACCAGCAAGAACGACGTCAGCTACGTGGTGACCGAATACGGCGTGGCACAGCTGCGCGGCAAGACGGTGCGCCAGCGCGCCGAGGCGCTGATCGCCATTGCGCACCCGGACTTCCGCGGCGAACTGCGCGCGGCGGCGAAGAAGATGCAACTGATGTAGCCGCCGGCCGCCCGGCTGCGCCGGCCTCAGACCGACGCGTTGCTGTCCTTGAGCACCACCTCGGGCCGGTGCCGCTTGACGGCGCCGTGGTGGGTGGAGTCCGCCCCCATGTACACCCCCCGCTCCCAGCTGCGCTTGAGCGGGTCATGGATCTTCACCTGCATGCGCCCGATGCCATGGATACACATGTCCAGCGTCTCGCCGTCCTGCACGAAACCCAGGCCCTCGTGGTTGGTGCCGCAGGAGATCACGTCGCCGGAATGGAGCGTCATGATGGTGCTGGCCAGCTCGACGATCTCGGGCACCGGGTGCTCCATGTCGTCGGTCTGGTAGTTGTGGCGCAGGTCGCCGTCGTTCCACATCTGCACATGCAGGTCGTTGGGATCGGGGATCTCGTCGGCAGTGACGATGCACGGCCCCATGGGCGCGAAGGTGTCGAAGGACTTGCCCATCCAGCTGCCGGCCTTCCAGGTCTTGCGGCCCTCGCCGCGCGCCGTCACGTCGATCATGCAGGTGTAGCCGAATACCGCCTGGCGCCAGTCGGCACGCGCCACCCGCTTGGCCGGGCCCTTGATGACCACCCCCAGCTCGGCCTCGTGCATGAAGGCCCAGGGTTCGGTGATAGGGGGCAGCTCCACCGTGTCGCCCGGACCGATCACCGCCTCGGGGTTCTTCAGGAACATGTTGAGCGGCCGCGCCTCGCGCTGGGCATGCTCCCAGTAGTTGGCGATGCAGTTGATCAGCTTGCCCGGCCGCGGCAGCGGCGCATGCAGCTTCACCGCGGCCAGCACCTGCTGCGGCGCCCGAGCCACCAGCGCCTCGATCTTCGGCCGCAGGCCATCGGCCCCGTCAAACCCATCAATGAGGCCCTGCATGGTGAGCTGCGGGGTGTACGACAGCGGCACCACGGCCGAGATGTCGACCACCGCGCCGTCGAGCAGCACGCCGGGCACCGGCACCGTGCCCGCGGGGGCGCCGACGGGCGAGAAAAGAACCAGTTTCATGCGCGCTCCAAGGCAAGGCTTTTTTTCCAGCTTAGCGGCTTGTCTTTTGGCGGCGCACGGGGGTAACCCTCGGGGTGGCACGGCCCCGTCGGGGCTGACCGTCATCGGCCAAAGCCAGCCAACCGATACCTGGGCAGCCTAGGGGTCGACGATCTCGATGCCAAGCCGCTTGATCGCCTGCTTCAGGCCCTTGGCGCTTCTCAACGGTGTATAGGTCACGTCACCAAACTTGGCTTTCGCCCTGTCGAACACGACGACCGCCTCCTTGTCGTTGAGCTGGTTCGATACATAGACAAAACCGTCGACCATGTCAGGATGCTCCTGCACGGCTGCACTCCACTGCTGGGTAGTGCCATACGGGTACTCAGCAGACAGCTTGTTGTCACCGCCCATCCGCTTCAGATACACCCCGGTGAGCTTGGCGAGCTTCAGCTTTTCCCCTGCGGTGCGCTCCTTGCAAGTCACCACGAACCGCGTGTCAATCGCCGCCGCTACCACTTTGAATTTTCCGCCATCGGGCAGTTGGTCGTGCAGCACCGTCTCGGCGATGGCGGTCGTCAAATCCCGTCCGAAATACGCCGTGCCGTAGGACTTGCCTGGATCGTCGAAGCGGTTTGCGGCACGGGCTCCAAAATAGGGCTCGCCTGTGCTGCGCCCGCCTATCCGCACGAGCGACTCTACAGAAACCGATTTCGTCGGTAGCTTCTTCCCAGAAAAACCAGTGGGCGGAGGCTTCAGGGGCATCGCTACTGCCCCTTCGCAGGTACTTCGGCGAACGTCGCGGCGACATCGAGCACCTTCTCGAACCCGCCCGTAGCCAGCGCCTGCAACGGCGTGTCGCCCGCCAGGGACCCTTTCCGCGTCACAAAAAACTGCAGCTTCAAACTACCTGGGAGGTCTCCAAGCACCTTGGTCACCTGCTCCAGCTTTTTCCGATCAAAAGACAAATCGCCAAAGAACGCCGGGAAGTACCGGTCAGATTTTCTGTAGACGTAAAACACCCTGTGAGCCAGGAGCGCCTTGGAAAGCGATTGCCTCGTCCAGCCCATCAGCTCCTGGAAGTGCAGGGAATCAATCAGCTGGCCCTTCCCGATCATGGCATCCATGTCGTCCAACAGGATCGGCCGCGGTGTGGCGGCACGTGTTGCAGATTTTGGAACGCCCTTATCCATGGCGGCCTCCTGCTTCAAAGGCTTGCCTGACTCCGCCGCGATGGTCTTCTTGCGCAGCGCCGTGAGCCTGAGCTGCACCCGGTCGATCAGCCGTATGATTTCCTGTGGAGAGCGCCGCTGCGAGCCCGAGCGGATGCGTGGTTGCGCCTTGCCGGAGACCTTCCCGCCCGCGGACACCAGCGCCCGCGCCGCTCGTTCATCGACTACCACCAGATCCTCGAAAACATCCCCGAGAAAGTGGGAGCTGACGGCCTCGGCAGGCCTTGAAATCACGTTGGTGGCCATGAAGAACTCCTTGCAAGCTGATTGCTCAGTCTAAAAGGTGCGCGCAACCATGTCAACCATGTCAACCAAGTCCTAGAATCACGGCAGAGGTTGCGCTGAAGATTCCCGCCTTTCAATGCAGGGCTCAGCCAGCAGACGCTGCAGCAGGACGCTGACCGGAACCATCTTGGGAATCGTCACCCGCGCGAGCTGGTCGATCCGCGGGCGGAAGGCTTCGAACGCGACCACGGGCGGGGGCATTGCCAGGGGCTGCCGGGCCGCCAGGGTGGCGGCGGCCGCGGCGGTCGCGTCGCGCGCCTGGTCCAGTGCACCGCGCTGCTGGAGCGGTGCCAGCAGCGCTTCCGTGTCCCGCAGCACCCCGGGCCACACCGCCAGGTGCCGGTACAGGCTGGCCACGATGGAGGGCTCGCCGGTTTCGGCGAAGCGGTTCAGCCGGTGGATACGCGCCAGCACGTCGGGCGGTAGCTCTTGCAGCGACGGCAAGGCGGGCAACGGCGCCGGGGCAGATGCCGGCGATGCAGGCGCGGGTTCCACCGGGCCGGCCGCGCCCTCCGCAGCCCCCACCACCCCCACCACCGCATCCGCCTGGGCCCCAGGCGGTCCCCCGGCCGCCTGCAGCAGCGCGGTCAGGGCGACCAGGTTCAGGCTGTTGCCCATGCTGTAGGCCCCGGCCACGGCCGCCAGCCCTGGCGGCCAGCCATGCCCGGGAAACACCACGCCCCATGCGCCGACGGTACCGTCGACCGCCTGGCGCAGCGCCTGGGCCTGCGTGTGCACCGCCCCGGAAACAAAATGGGGCCGCACCGCGCCCCAGGCCCAGTCCAGCGCCTCCGGCTGCGTGGCCAGGTGGCGGTAGACCAGGTTGACGAGGGGCACCCCCATGACCTGGCGGATGTCGGTGTACAGCCGGCGCACCTGCCCGGTGGCTGCGGCCTCCGCTACCTCCGGCAGGGTATTCACCTCAATTGCCGCTGGCTTGCAGCAGGCCGGCGCTTTTGAGTATCACGCGGTCCATGCCCGCCTCGCGGAGCACCTGGCTCTTGAAATCGGCACCGTTCGCGTAGGCCGACACCAGCTGCAGTTGTGCGAGTGCGCTGCGGTAGGCGGGCGTCTTCACTGCCTCGGAGCAGGCCTGCTCCAGCGTCTGGCGCACCTTGGCGTCGATGCCTGCGGGCGCGATCATGCCGCCGACCACCGACCAGCTCACCGGGTAGCCAAGCTCGGCCAGCGTGGGCACGTCCTTCGCGTCGGCCGCCCGGCTCTCCGCGGCCACCCCCAGGCGGCGCAGCCGGTGGGTCGACGCCACCGCGCTGGTGCCGAAGTACAGGTCCACATGGCCCCCCAGCAGGTCGGTGACGGCCGGCGCCTCGCCCTGGTAGGGAATGTGGGTGATGGTGATGCCCGCCTTGGCGGCGAAGTCGAGCGCCGCCAGGTGCGGCAGCGAGCCGGGCCCCACGGTGGCGTAGTTGAGGCGGCCCGGATTGGCCTTGGCGTAGGCAACCACACTCTTGGTGTCGTGGAAACGCGAACCGGGCGCCACCAGCAGGAACACCGGGGCCTCGAAGGCCCGGCAGATGTAGGCCAGCGAATCGATGTGGTAGGGCACGCTGCGCATCTGCGGCAGGGCCGTCAGCGCGGCGATGGACAGGAAACCGAGGTGGTAGCCGTCCCGCGGCGCATTCGCCACGGCGGTGACCCCGATGGCTCCGCCGGCACCGGCCCGGTTCTCGACGATGACCGGCTGCTTGAGCAGCGGCGCCATGGCCGTGCCCAGGGACCGGGCCACCAGGTCGGTGACACCGGCGGGCGGAAAGTTGACGGTCAGGGCCACCGGCTGCGTGGGGTAGTCCTGGGCATGGACGGCGGCGGCGGCCGCGGCCAGCGACCAGGCGGCCGCCAAGGTGGCGAAAGAACGAACGGACATAGATGGGTCTCCTGTGCGGGTGAAGCGCCGCTACGCCATGTGGGCGATGAACTTGGTCGACAAATAGGCGTCCAGGCCCTCGGTGCCGCCTTCGCTGCCATAACCGCTCTCCTTGACACCGCCGAACGGCGCCTCCGCGAGCGATATGCCGAGCGTGTTGATGCCGATCATGCCGGACTGCAGGCCATCGGACACCGCCGCCACGGTGGCCGCGGACGCGGTGAAGGCATAGGCGGCCAGGCCGAACGGCACCCGGTTGGCACGGGCCAGCGCATCGTCCACCGAATCGAAGGGCACGATGGGTGCGATGGGGCCGAAAGTCTCCTCGCGCATGGCCCGTGCGTCGTCCGGCAGGTCGAGCAGCACGGTCGGCGGCCAGAAGGACCCCGGCCCCTCTGCGCGCGCCCCACCCGTGGCCACGCGGCCGCCCGCATGGGCACTGTCCTGCATGAAAACCTCCATCGCATCGAGCCGCCGTGTATTGGCCAGGGGCCCCATGCCGGTGCTGGCCTCCAGCCCGCTGCCCACGGCAATGCCCTGGGCGACACCGACAAAACAATCGACAAAACGTGCATAGGCCTTGCGCTGCACAAAAAAGCGCGAGGCCGCCACACACACCTGCCCGGCGTTGCGGAACCGCGAGGCCGCGCAGGCCCGCGCCGCGGCCTCCACGTCGGCGTCGTCGAAAACCAGGACCGGCGCGTGCCCGCCCAGTTCCATGGTGCAGCGCTTGGCGCCGTTCAGCGCCGCCATCGCCGCCAGGCGCTTGCCGACGGCGGTGGAACCGGTGAAGGTGATCTTGCGGATCTGCGGTGCCGCGATGAGGAACTCCGACACCTCCGCCGGCACACCGAACACCACATTCAGCACCCCCGCGGGCAGGCCCGCATCCACACACGCCCGTGCCAGTTCGATGGCGGTCGCCGGGGTTTCCTCGGACGGCTTGATGACACAGGTGCAGCCTGCCGCCAGCGCCCCGGCCATCTTGCGCGCTGGCGTCAGCGCGGGAAAATTCCACGGCGTGAAGGCCGCCACCGGACCGATGGCCTCGCGGGTCACCGTGTGCCGCGTGTGCATCTGGCGCGACGGGATGATGCGGCCGTACAGCCGGCGGGACTCCTCGGCATACCACTCGAAGATTTCCGCCGCCGCCGCCACCTCGCCCCGCGACTCGGCCAGCGGTTTGCCCTGCTCCAGGGTCAGCACCAGCGCGATGGCCTCGATACGCTCGCGCACCAGGCGCGCGGCCTTCAGCAGGATGCGGCAGCGCTCGATGGCCGGTGTGCGCGACCAGCGCGGAAAACTGCTGTCGGCGGCCTCCACCGCACGCGCCAGGTCGGCGCGGCTCGCATGCGGCAGGCGGCCGAGCGGCTCGCCCGTCGCCGGATCGAAGACGTCCTCCGACACCGCGGAGGTGCCGCAGGTCCATTCCCCCGCGATCAGCATACGCAGCGTGTCGAACCGGTGGCGGGAATATTCCGGATGGTGCATGGCAGTTCTCAGTGGTCGGAATGGCCAGGGTGGTCGGGATGGTCCGGCGGCTTCGGGGCCACGAAGGGGTAGCGCGCCAGGCCCTTGACCGCGGTGGCCGAGGACGATGCGCCGTTGCGCACGAACTGCCGCGAGGCATCACGCCGGGGTTCGTAGTCCCACGCCGGGAAGTGGGACGCCAACCGCGTGCGCTGGATGAACAGCCGCTGGCGCGCGCTGTGCTCCACCTGCGCCTTCAGCTCTTCGGGCGACCAATTGCTGTTCACCAGGGCCAGCAGCTCGGCCTCGGTGGTGCGGTGGCCGGCCTCGCCGGCCCGGTTGTGCAGTTCGTCCGGGTCCTGCACCAGGTTGAAAAGCTGGGGCGGGTCGTCCGCGCAGTGGATGTATTTCCAGGCACCGCGGCGCACCATCAGGCAGGGGCTGAAGGCGCCGTCGGCGGCCATCTCGGCAAACACCGGGCGCCCGGCATCCAGCGCGGCGCTGCCCTGCACCGCCGGCATCAGGCTGGTGCCTTCGCGCTCGGACACGGCCTCCACCGCATGCTCGGCGTCGCTGCCGATGTCCACGAGGGTGGGCAGCAGGTCCAGCAGCGATACCGGCTCGCCGATGCGGGCCGCCCCCTGGCCCGGCGCGGCAATGATCAGGGGAATCCGCGTGGCCCCCTCCAGCAGCGTCCACTTGTACCAGAGGCCCCGCTCGCCCAGCATGTCGCCGTGGTCGGAGGTGAAGACCACCACCGTGTCGTCGCGCATGTCCATCTCGTCCAGCGCGGCGAGCAGGCGCCCGAGCTGGCGGTCGACGTAGCTGATGGCCGCGTAGTAGGCGTGGCGCGAGCTGCGCACGTCCTCCGGGGTGATGTCGTACTGGCCGAACTTGTAGATGTCGTGCAGGCGCTGGCTGTGCGGGTCCAGCTGCGCGCGGGCCAGGGGGCCGACGCGCGGCATGTCGATGGCCGCGTGGTCGTACAGGTTCCAGTACTCCTCGCTGATGACATAGGGGTTGTGCGGGTGGGTGAAGGACACCGTCAGGAACAGCGGTTGCCCGCGCGCCTTGCGCCCATGGTCGCGGATCTTCTGCTCCGCCTTGAAGACCACCTCGTCGTCGTAGTCGAGCTGCAGGCTGCGTTTGCAGGTGCCGGCCTCGACCACGCTGCGCAGGCTGACGCCGGTGGCGGCCACCGGAATCGCCTGCTGCCAGTCGGGCGTCCAGCCGAAGTCCGACGGGTATATGTCGGTGGTCAGCCGCTCCTGGTAGCCGTGCAACTGCTCCGGCCCCACGAAATGCATCTTGCCCGACAGGCAGGTGGCATAGCCCAGGGCACTCAGGTAGTAGGGGATGGTTGGCGCCTGCGCGGGAAATTCGCAAGCGTTGTCGTACACCCCCAGGCGGCTGGCCAGGCGGCCGGTGAGCAGCGACGCGCGCGAAGGCGAGCACAGCGGGAAGTTGCTGTAGCAGTTCTCGAACACCGTGCCGCGTGCGGCCAGGGCGTCGATGTTCGGTGTCTTGCACACGCCGTTGCCGTAGGCCCGCAAGGCCGTCGCGGTGAG
The DNA here is from genome assembly GCA_040390235.1 of Pseudomonadota bacterium. GTDB lineage: Bacteria > Pseudomonadota > Gammaproteobacteria > Burkholderiales > Burkholderiaceae_C > Xylophilus. The sequence continues at coordinate 41,987 of JAZJYT010000021.1, forward strand.
CTGGTCGGCCATGACCAGCAGCACGTTTTTCCTGCCATCCATCTTCCTGCCATCCATCGGTGCGTTCCTGTTGTTGGGCGCACTGTGGCGGTTGTAGGTGATTCCGTATAATCGATTTTTCAGATAAGTTGATCTACTTTTGGAATCACCTTTTGCCAGCGCCCGGGGACCGGTATCGCACGCCGCGCTGCTGCTGCGCAGCCGCCTCAAGATGCGGCAGCTGCTGCTGGTGTCCTCGCTGGGCGAAACCCGCAACCTGCGGCGCTCCGCCGCGGCGCTGGCCATGACGCAGCCCACCGCCACCAAGCTGCTGCACGAACTCGAAAGCGCCCTGGGCGCCCTGCTCTTCGAGCGCTCCCAGCGCGGCATGACACCGACCAGCGCCGGACTGACCATGATCCGCCACGCCCGCGGCCTCATGGCCGACGTGGACGCCGCGAGCGAGGAGATACAGGCCCTCGCCGAAGGCGCCTCCGGCATGGTGACGGTGGGGGCCATGGCATCGACCGCCTCCACCGTGCTGCCGCGCGCCACGGCGGCGCTGGCCGCACGGCACCCGCGCCTGCGCATCGCCATCCAGGAGGGCACCCACGCCATGCTGGTGGATGCGCTGCGCAAGGGCGACGTGGACTTCGTGCTGGGCCGGGTGATGGGCGGCGCCGACATGGACGACCTCGACCACGAGGTGCTGTACCAGGACGAGTTCTGCATCGTCAGCGGGGCCCGGCACCCGCTGGCGCGGCGCCGCAAGATCTCGCTCGACGCGCTGACCGGCCAGCGCTGGATCCTGCCGCACTCGTCGGCCCCGCTGCGCCAGCGGCTCGACATCCTGTTCATGGCCCAGGCGCAGGACCGGCCACGCTACGCGGTGGAGTCGGTCTCGCTGCTCACCAACATGCAGATGCTGCAGGAGGGCGCCATGCTGGGGGTCATGCCGCTCGACATCGCGCGGCATTTCGCGCACATCGGCCAGCTGCGCATACTGCCGGTGCAACTCGGCGGGCTGTACGGCCCGGTGGCCCTTGTCACCCGCCGCGGGCGCGACTTGTCGCCCGCCGCCCGGCTGTTTGTCGACGAGATAAAAACCGCCGGCCTGGCCCGCTAGGGCTGGGGCTTGAGATCCATGTCCCACCGCACCCAGTCGCCGCGGTAGATGACCTGCGCGCAATAGAGAATCAGGTCACCTTGTGTGTGAAAAATGCGGCTCACCCGGGCTACGGGCGCACCTGCGCCAACACGAAGAAGCCTGGCTGTCTCGGCTTCGGCCGCACCAATCTGCATCGTCTGGTGCGCGCGCTCGATCACGTTCATCTTTACCAGCAACGGAATGACGGCGTGCGACCGGAAGGCTTCCGGATCTGCGCGAAAAACGGAATGTAGAAGATAAAGCGAAATCACTGCGTAGGGCTGGCCGTCCGTGAAATGCAGGCGCTGCATGTGCACGTAGCTCTCACCCAACCGGCCCTCCTCCTGCGAGACGGGCGGCTTCCTGGAGCCCTCATCGAAGGTGAGGACCTCGGTGTGTGTGCTTTCGTACATCGCCGCGAGGTCCGTGAGCGATGTTTGCAGGTTCACCACCCGAGGGGTGTGCACCCCTTGCGACACGACCGTTCCGATTCCGCGCCGGGCCAGCACCAGCTTTTCCTCGCTCAACAACTGAACGGCCTGCCTGGCGGTCACCCTCGCCACCCCAAATTCTTCGGCAATCCCATCCAAAGAAGGAATCAGCTGACCGGCCACCCACACGCCTGAACTGATGCGCTGGCGCAAACGGTCGGCCACCTGCACATACAGGGGCACAGAACTGTTCAAAAAAACAGTTGACGGTGCTTGCAGCTCAAACGTACTATTAACCATACTTTAGACATTATGAACCTTTAATAATTATGCTACCTGAGACACAGAAGGCGTACGACTACGTCATCGTCGGAGCGGGCTCCGCAGGCTGCGTTCTGGCCAACCGCCTCAGTGCAGATCCAGCCGTGCGCGTGCTCCTGCTCGAAGCCGGGGGCGAAGACCGGAACTTCTGGCTGAAGCTTCCCGTTGGCTACTTCAAGACCATCTACGATGAGCGCTTCTCCCGCATCTTCGATGCAGAGGGTGGCGCCGACATCCATGGCCGCACCATCAAGTGGCCTCGCGGGCGCATCCTCGGCGGCTCCAGTTCCATCAACGGCCTGATCTACATCCGTGGGCAGCGCGCCGACTACAACGACTGGGAGCGACTGGGTGCCCTTGGGTGGAACTACGATGCCGTCCTGCCTTTCTTCAAGCGTTCCGAAGACTACGCCGGGCCGCCAAGCCCGTACCACGGCAAGGGAGGGGAACTAGGGGTTTCGGATCTCCGAAACAACCACCCGTATTGCGAACGGTGGGTTGAGGCAGCCCAGGAACTGGGCCTGCCGCGGAACCATGACTTCAATGCCGAGACCGATCTCGGGGTCGGGAACTACCAGCTCAGCATCCGCGGAGGGTGGCGGTCCAGCAGTTCGGTGTCGTTTCTTCATCCGGTGCGCTCTCGCAAAAATCTGACCGTGGTGACCCACGCACAGGTATCCCAGGTGGTCTTCTCGGGCGACAAAGCCGTCGGCGTCGAGTGGATATCGAAGGGCGAAAAGCAGTACACCTCGACAACCCAGGAAGTCATTCTCAGCGCCGGCGCCATCCAATCGCCCCAGGTGTTGCAGCTATCGGGGATCGGGGACGGCAACAGCTTGAAAAAGCTGGGCATCCGTGTGCAGGTCGACTCACCAGAGGTCGGAGAGAACCTTCAAGACCACTACCAGGCGCGGACCATCGTCCGTCTCAAGCGGCGGAAGTCCCTGAACAACCAGGTGCGCAATCCGCTGGCGCTGGCCGCGATGGGCGCGCAGTGGATGTTTTTCAACAGGGGACCGCTCACCGTCGGGGCGGGTCAGGTCGGCGGCTTTGCACGCACCGAACATGCACTGGATGGGCGTGCCGACATGCAATTCAACGTCATGCCGCTTTCGGTCGACAAACCGGGGGAACCGCTCCACGACTTTCCTGGATTTACGGCCACCGCATCGCAGTGCCGCCCCAGCGCGCGAGGCAGTGTTTCCATCGTGGACACGGACCCTTTCAGAGCGCCGCGCATCCAGGCCAACTACCTCAGCACCGACCTTGACCGCAAGACGGTGGCCGCTGGCGTGCGTATGCTCCGAGAGATATACAACCGCCCGTCATTTCGGGACCTTGTCGAAGGAGAAGTCCTGCCGGGTGCAGCAGTTCAAGGCGATGCCGGCTTGCTTGAATTCGCGCGGCGCCACGGCAGCACGGTATTCCATGCGAGCGGTACCTGCCGTATGGGAAGCGACGGCAGATCGGTGGTGACGCCTGACCTTCGTGTACGTGGCGTCAGAGGTCTCAGGGTGATCGACGCGTCCGTGATGCCCACCATGGTTTCCGCGAACACAAACGCTGCCTCCATCATGATTGCCGAGCACGGTGCGGCCTTCATTACTTCCTCCGCAGCAGCCTAGGAGGCACATCGCATGGCATCCGCAAAGTACCAATACAGCAACTTCATCAACGGCGCCTGGGCTCCGCAGCCCAACGCCGTCACGCAGTCGACCTCCAATCCAGCCCATCCGCAGCAGGAAGTCGGTCGATACGAACAAGCCGATCTTGCGACCGTCGACGCCGCGGTCGCGGCGGCCACGAACGCACAGAAAAAGTGGCGTGGCCTTTCGTTTGCAGAGCGGCGTTCGGCCTACGAGCGGCTGGTCTCCGCCATCGAGAGCAACGTTGAAGGCTTGGCCGAAGCCATCACCCTGGAGATGGGAAAGCCCCTCAGGGAAGCAAGGAACGAAGTCCTCAAATCGTGCGCCGAGGCCCGGTTCATGTCAGCCCACGCACTGGAGGTCTCCGGTGGCCGCAATATGCCCGCCCTCAGGTCGGGCATGAAGAACGAAATCCGCCTGCGGCCCAGGGGCGTGATCGCGGCCATTGCGCCGTGGAACTTCCCGGTGATGACGCCGATGCGCAAGCTGGCGCCGGCGTTGGCCTACGGCAACGCGATCATCCTCAAGCCTTCCGAGTTCACCCCGGCCGCATGCTGCATGCTGGCCGATCTGACCCGCGGCACCCTGCCGCCCGGCCTCCTGCAGGTGGTACATGGGGGTCCGCAGGTCGCGGACTATCTGGTTCGCCATCCCGGTGTGCAGGGAGTTACTTTCACCGGGTCTGTCGCGACGGGACGCAAGATCCGCAGCGCGACCGCATCGAACCTGGCGGAGACGGCACTCGAAATGGGCGGAAAAAACGCGGCCGTGATTCACGATGTCGATGACATCGAATCGTGCCTTGACCAGATCACGGACGCGGCATTCATGTCTTCTGGCCAACGGTGTACCGCGGTGAGCCGGGTCTTGGTGCGGCGCGACCTCCACGACACGGTTGTCGCGGGGCTTGCACGCCGGGCCGAGGCCTTCACGCTGGGCGATGGCTTGGTGCCGACGAGCGACCTGGGACCGATGACGCATCCAGCCCAACTGGCGCACGTCGAAGGGATGGTGCGACGGGCGCTGAACGAAGGGGCCCAGATTGCCGCCGGCGGAAACAGGGCCGTGGTGCCAGGGTGCATCGATGGTCTTTTCTATTCTCCGACCGTCCTTCGCTCCGTGCAACCCACCATGGAGATTGCCCGGGAAGAAGTGTTTGGCCCCGTCCTCTGCGTCATTCCCTACGATACGCTGGAAGAGGCGATCTCCATCCTGAACGCGACAGAATATGGACTGACTGCCGCGCTGTTTTCACACGATACCCGAGTCGTGGAGCGCTTCGTCGGGGAGTGCCAGACGGGGATGCTGCACGTCAATCACGGAACGATTCCGGATAGCCACATGCCATTCGGAGGCATCAAGTCTTCCGGCGTCGGCGCCTATTCGGTCGGCCCCAGCGCGGCCTCCTTCTACACCACGGAGCATGCAGTGTATGTCGGCGCTTGAGACCCTGGAAACATTGCCGCCGCTTGTACCCGTCGGGCTGGAGGTGCTGGTTTATCGCGTGCCACTGGCTACCCCCGTCCAAACCTCCTTCGGGACCATGCAGGACCGGCCGGCATGCCTTGTGCGCGTAGTCGATGAGGACGGCCAGCAGGGGTGGGGCGAAATCTGGTGCAACTTCCCCAGCGTCGGCGCCGAGCACCGCGCACGGCTGGCGGCGGATTGCGTGGCCCCCCTCCTTCTCGGCAGGCAATGGCCCGGGCCGGCGGAGGCCTACCAGGCCCTCACCAACACCCTTCATGTACTGTCGCTGCAGACGGGCGAGCCCGGTCCCATCGCGCAGGTAGTCGCGGGCATCGACATCGCCCTGTGGGACCTGGCCGCGCGAAAGCTGGGTAAACCCCTTTGGCAATTGTTTGGCGGCACATCGCCTGCAGTGCGTGTCTATGCATCGGGCATCAACCCGACCCAGCCAGAGCGGATGGCGGCAAGCGCAGCCGCGCAAGGTTATCGGGCCTTCAAGCTCAAGATCGGTTTCGGTGAAGCACGCGACACCGCAAATCTACGGGCTCTGCGTGCCGAACTGGGCGCAAACGCGCCGCTCATGGTGGACGCAAACCAAGCCTGGTCCCTACACGAAGCAGCGCACATGGCTTCGGTACTTGAAGGCCACGGCGTCGACTGGCTGGAAGAACCGGTTGCAGCGGACACCCGCCTGGAGGACTGGAAGGCACTCGCCGCCCGGACCTCCATTCGGCTCGCCGCGGGTGAGAACATTCGCGGCGATGCAGAGTTCGATGCGCATCTGGCAAACGGAGCGCTGCGTGTCGTACAGCCGGACATCGCCAAGTGGGGTGGATTCACGGCCGGAGTTCCGCTGGGACGCCGGATAAGCGCACACGGAGCCTGGTACTGCCCTCACTGGCTGGGCGGTGGCATAGGCCTCGCCGCTTCGCTGCAGCTCAAGGCGGCGGTTGGCGGCGCCGGCATGGTTGAAGTTGACGCCAACCACAACCCGCTGCGCGACCTCTTCGTGCAGCCTCTCGGGACCGTGCGCGAGGGGGTCACCACACTGACCACGGCACCGGGCCTTGGGGTGGAACCGGATTTCGGCGCGGCGCGGGCTTACCTCGTGATGCACAACAGGGTCGGCAAGTGCACGCCGACATATTCTCAGTGAAAGCAACTATGGACAAGAAGCCTCCTCACATCATCTTGATCATGACGGATCAGCAGCGTATCGACACCATCGGTGCCCTGGGGGCTCCGTGGATGAAGACGCCACACCTCGACCGCCTGGTGAAGGAAGGCGTCGCGTTCCAGAACTGCTATGTGACCTCCCCTGTCTGCGTGGGCTCGCGGGCCAGCCTGTTCACCGGCCTCTACCCGCACGGCACCGGTGTTTTCACGAACTTTCACCCATGGGAGCCGACCTGGGTGAAATCGTTCGCCGAGACCGGATACCACTGCGTCAACATCGGGAAGATGCACATCAATCCGTATGACGCGAAGGGTGGCTTCCACCAGCGCTTCTTCATGGAAAACAAGGACCGCCCGCTCTTCCTGGACGAACATCCCCGCGCGCTCTACGACGAGTGGGACAAGGCCCTGCATGCGCGCAAGCTGAAGAAGCCCAGCCGCTACACACGTGTGCAGAAGGACCCCAAGGCGTACCAAGCAGCCCTGGGCGCATTCGAGTGGGACATGGATGAGGATATGCACTCGGACATGTTCATCGGCGATCACGCCTTGTGGTGGCTGGAGGAACGGGTTTCACCGGCGCCCCTCTTCCTTCAGATCGGTTTTCCCGGCCCGCATCCGCCGTATGACCCGTCCCCCCGGTTTCTTGAGCTCTACAAGGATGCGCAGATTCCGCTGCCGCATCCGACGGACGAAGAAATCGCTGCGCAGCCACCGTCGCAGGCACAACTTCGCCGCAACATGATCGAACACAACTACGACTCCGTTGCCTGGCAAGAGAAGCCCGATGACGCCGCGTTGCTGAGGATGCGTCGGCACTATGCAGCCAACGTCTCGATGATCGATGAAAAGGTGGGCCAGATCATGGAGGTCCTGGATCGTAAAGGCTACCTGGACAACGCCATCGTGGTCTTCACTTCGGACCACGGCGACGCCTTGGGAGACCACGGCCACATCCAGAAGTGGACCATGTACGACTGCTCGCTGCGTGTGCCCCTGGTCTTCTGGTCCCGATCGCATGAACTCAAAAAGGGTACGACCGAGTCTCTGGTCCAGTTGATGGATATCGCTCCAACCATCATGGAGGCAGCGGGTATCGCCATCCCCTCCAATTTCGAAGCCAGGTCCTTGTGGCCGGTACTCGACGGAACGGCCGAAAACATCAGGGACGAGGTCTATTCGGAATTGGCCCGCGATCACATCCAGACCGGGGCAGAGTACATCGTGTGCCGGCGCGACAAGCGGTGGAAGGTGGTCTATTACCTGGGCGAGTCCGCGGGCGAGTTGTATGACATGCAGGAGGACCCCGAAGAGCTGAAAAACCTCTGGAACTCTGCTGAACACATCGCCCAACGCGAGTCCATGGTGAAAGAAGTTCTGGAGTGGTCGCTCCGGACATCGATTGCAAGCCGCAAGCTCCCCAGCCCCAAGCCCCAGCAACCCATGCGTATCTGACCCGGTTGTACGTTTAAGGAGACAAGCCAATGTTGCTCAAGAATCTCGTTCGTTCAGCAGCCATCATCGCCGCCGGCGTGATGGCTGCACATGCGCAGGATGCGGCATACCCGTCGCGTCCGGTCACCCTCGTGGTGCCGTTTCCCGCCGGCGGCGTGGTTGACGTCCTCGGCCGTCTGGTAGCCGACAAGCTGCAGGCGGCCCTGAAAGGTACCGTCATCGTGGACAACAAGCCCGGTGCCGGTGGTACGTTGGGCGCGGGCCTCGTCGCAAGGTCGAGGCCCGATGGATACACAGTGCTGCTGGGCGGCTCCGCCACACAGATCTTTGGCCCCGTCATTTATCCGAAGCTCTCGTATGACGCCAGCAGGGCTTTTGCTCCGATTGGCCAGATCAGCAATGGCCCCTTGGTTGTGACACTTGGCGCCAAGATGAAGGCGAGCAACTTCAACGAGATGGTGGCCGAACTGCGCAACGAAGGATCGCAGGGAAACTACGGCAGCAACGGGAACGGAACCTTTCCTCACTTGGCGGCCGAACTCCTCAAGCACTCGACGGGGCTGCAGACGGTGCATGTGCCCTATATCGGCGGGCCCGCGGTGGTGACTGCCCTGCTGGCCGGCGACCTTTCCATGAGCATCAACCACATCCCGGTGGTGCAGGGGATGGTCAAGTCCGGCAAACTCCGCGCCGTTGCAACGACAGGGGCACAGCGCTCTGCGGCGTTCCCCGACCTACCCACCGTGGCAGAGAGCGGCGTCAAGGGTTTCGAAGCAAGCGCGTGGTTCGGGCTCTTCGCACCCGCAGGCACACCTGCACCCGTTGTCCAAGAACTGACCGCTGCGCTGGAGCTTGCCCTGCAAGACCCGGACCTGCGTGCCAAGCTGCTCGCGCAGGGCGATGAACCTGCCTACAAGGCGCCGGGCGCGTTCAAGGGCTATATCGCGTCCGAGACGGCGCGCTGGACGCCAATCATCAAGAATGCGCGGATTTCCGTCGACTGACGATGGTGCTCTGGTCCGTCCACAGGCTTATGTAACGGCTGAAAGCACACCTTTCCACGGGAGACCCTCCGCTTTTCCGGTGATGCGCCCGGAGTTTGCAACAATCTGCGACACCCTGCTATATTGGCTTACGGCTTTCCCGGCCCTCCGGGATTTTCAGCAGGAGGGTCCATGGCACGTCGGCTGTCGGTCAGGTTCCAGCACTGGATCGTGGGCATTACCTGGCTGCTGGTCGTCGTGCTGACCGCCGCCTTCCTGTTCACCGTGTTCGGCAAGTTCCGCACCATGGCGGAAGAAGGCGCCCAGGAACAGTTCGAAAGCACCGCACAGGGGGTCGTCGGGGTGCTGCAGGCCGGCCTCACCTACCTGTCGCGCACGGTCCTGACCGAAGCCGGCGCCGAGCCCGGGCGTTATGTGCGCGACGGGCACATCGTGCCGGAGGTCTCCGTGCCGCAGATGCTCACCTCGGTACGGGTGCATCCCGCCGTGTCCTCGCAGTACTTCGGGCTGGCCAACGGCGAGTTCCTGCAGGTGACCGCAGTCCGGGAGGATCCGGCGCTGCTCAAGGCGCTGGAGGCGCCGCCGGGCACCTATTTCGCCGTACGCACCATCCAGGCCGCCGCGGACGGCAGCCGCACGGAGACCTGGAAGTTCCTCGACAGCCAAACCCAGCCGCTCGGCTCGCGCACCGGGCCTGCCAGCTACGCGCCGGGCACACGCGACTGGTACCAGGATGCCCTGCGCACCGCCACCGTGGTGACCGGCGACGTCTACCGCTACGCCTCCACCCAGGTGCTGGGCATCACGGTCGCCGCCCCGCTGCCGGACCAGCTCGGGGTCTATGGCCTGGACGTGACCCTCGATTCGCTGCACGCCCACATCGGTGATCTGCCGGTCAGCAAGAACGGCATGCTGGCGCTGGTCAACGCCTCCTCGGGGCAGGTGCTGGCCTTCCGCGGCCGCGGCCTTTTCGGTGGCGGCACGGTGGCACCCCTGACGACCTTCGGCGCCAACGGCAACCCGGAGATCCAGACCCTCCAGGCCCTGCTGGACCAGGGTCCGGGCGACTACAAGGGCCTGTCGCCAGCCGGGGGAAAGAACCTGGTCTATGCCGTGCGCACCCTGCGTTTCGGCCAGAACGCGGGCTACCGGGTGCTGGTGGCGGCGCCCCTGAGCGACTTCACCGGACTGCTGGAACGCGCCCGGCGCGACATGTTCGTGGTGGCCGGCCTGATGCTGCTGCTGCTGCTGCCGCTGGCGCTGTGGGGTACCCGCAGCCTGACACGCTCCCTGTCGAACCTGGCGCGGGAATCGGAGCGGCTGAAGCGGCTCGACTTCAGCACCGCGCCCACGCACATCGACTCCTTCGTCTACGAAGTCGACACGCTGGGCCAGGCGCAGGAGGTCATGCACCAGTCCATCCGGCAGCGCACACTTGCGCTGGAAGTCGCCACGGCCAAGCTCGAAAAGCTGGTGCAGACCGGCATCCTGCTCGGCCGCGCGCAGGAGCGCGACGCCCTGCTGCGCCACGTGCTGTTCGGTGCACGCGACATCGCCCATTGCGCCGTGGCCACACTGTTCATCAAGACCGACCACCAGACCCTGCGCTTCGCCATGCGCACACTGGACGGGGCCCTGCCCTCGTTCGAGATCCCGCTGTACGACGCCGCCACCGGCGACGCCAACACCCAGTTCGCCGTGGCCCGCGCCGCGCTGAGCGGCAAAAGCCTGGTGATCGATGACGTGTACAGCGAAACACGCTTCGACATGAGCGGGACCAAGCACTTCCACGAGGGAACCGACCTGCACATCGTGTCCATGCTGAACGTGCCGCTGCAGCCGCGCGACGGCGAGGTGGTGGGGGTGCTGCAGCTGCTGAACGCACTCGACCCCGCCACCGGCGAAGTCGTGCCCTTCGATGCGGAAACGGTCGGTTTCATCGAGGCGCTTGCGGCGCAATCGGCGGTGGCCATCGACAACCAGAACCTGGCGCGGGCACAGGTCGAGCTGATGGACTCGATGATCAAAATCCTCGCCGGTGCCATCGACGCCAAGAGCGCCTACACCGGCGGCCATTGCGAACGGGTGCCGGAGCTGGCCTTCATGCTGGCCGAGGAGGCCAGCAAGGTCGACACCGGCCCGCTGGCCGGCTTCAGCTTCAAGACCGAGGCCGAATGGCGCGAGTTCCGCATCGGCGCCTGGCTGCACGACTGCGGCAAGGTCACCACCCCCGAGTACGTGGTGGACAAGGCGACCAAGCTCGAAATCAACTACAACCGCATCCACGAAATCCGCATGCGTTTCGAGGTGCTGCTGCGCGACGCCGAAATCGCCGCCCTGCAAGCCGTGGCCGCCGGGCAGGACGGCGGCAGCGCCCGTGCCGCCTACGCGGCACGCCGGCAGCAGCTGCGCGACGATTTCGCCTTCGTCGCCGAGGCCAACATCGGCGGTGAATTCATGGCGCCGGACAAGGTGGAACGCGTCAAGGCCATCGCCGGCGAAACCTGGTGGCGCCAGTTCGACGACCGCCTGGGCCTCTCGCACGAGGAGTCGAAACGCCACGACGGCGAACCGGCCCCGCCCCTGCCCGCGCCGGAACCCCTGCTTGCCGACAAACCCTGGCACGTGGTGCCGCGGGTGGCCGACAAGGCGCTCGACCCCAAATACGGCTTCCAGGTCAAGGTACCGGAGCACCTGTACAACTACGGCGAGGTCTACAACCTGTGCATCGGCCGCGGCACCCTGTCGGAAGAAGAGCGCTTCAAGATCAACGAGCACATCATCCAGACCATCGTCATGCTGGACAACATGCCCTTCCCGGACAACCTGAAGCGGGTGCCGGAATACGCCGGCACCCACCACGAAACGCTGATCGGCACCGGTTATCCGCGCCGGCTCACCGCGGCGCAGATGTCGATTCCCTCGCGCATCATGGCCATCGCCGACATCTTCGAGGCGCTGACGGCATCCGACCGGCCCTACAAAAAGGCCAAGTCATTGTCGGAGTCCATCCAGATACTGTCCTTCTTCAAGAAGGACCAGCACATCGACGGCGACCTGTTCGACCTGTTCCTGCGCTCGGGGGCCTACCTGCGCTACGCACGCCAGTACCTCCAACCCGAGCAGATCGACGAGGTCGACCTCACCCGGTACCTGTCCCCCGCTACGGTATGACCGGCAGCATCACATACCCCGTGTCGGCCCCGCCGAGGTGCAGGGTGTTGGTCTTGCCGAACACCGCCATCGGCCGGTCTCCCTCGTCATCGTGCACGAAGGGGCCGCAGCCCTTCATCGGGTTCTTCATGTTCGACAGGCGGGCCGCCGGGCCGTCCCATTCGTAGTCGCGGCCGAGGATGGTCAGGGCCAGGCGGTAGCCGGCGGGGATGACGATGCAGGTCGGCCAGATCTCCACGTCCAGGTCCACCGGGCGGCCGGGGACCAGGGGCAACACCTCGTCGTGGGTGTGGTACGGGCGGTACGGCAGGCTCAGTTTCGTATCCAGCTTGCGGTGCGAGGCGCGCAGCCAGCCCTGGCCGATGGGGGTGTGCGGGTCGAGCGCGCCGTGGAACACCACCTCGGCACCCTGCGGGTCGAACACCCGCAGCACGGCGAACACGTCGGCATCGGCCGTCTCGGACGACAGCGCCAGCTTCAGCACCGAAGGGCCGGTGATCTCGACCGGCTTCTGCAAGGGCGGCGTCGAGAAGGTCAGGCCGGGGCCCATGGCCGCGTACGGCAGCCTGTGGTCGCCCGCGGGCGGCGCGGTCGACAGGCCCATGCCCTCGGGGTGCAGGTAGAACCGGGTCCACTGCGTGCGTGCCAGCGGCCATTCGTTCTCCAGGCGCGTGACGAAGCTGTCGACGTGGCGCACCCGCAACTGCACCCGGGGCTGCCGATCCCAGCCGTTGTCCTCGCCCTTGAGGAAATGGTTGAAAAAACGCTTCTGCAGCGCCACGCCATAGTCGGTATAGAACTCGGCCCAGTGCGCACCGCCGTGCACTTCCAGCCACTTGTTCTTCGAGGGCGAACGCATGAAGGCCTCGATGTTGCCGCGCAGGTGCAGGCCCTGGCCGCCCCAGTTGGCCGCCGACAGGAAGGGGATGTCGATCTTCGACAGATCCGGCGAACGTGCGTGGTAGTACGGCCCGTCCAGCGGGTGCTCCAGGAACTCCTGCCACATGTCCACCCGGTGGGCCTTCAGCACCTCGTCGGGCAGCGTCTCGGGGCCACAGGCCCATTCACCGGTGATGGGGTGCTTGGCGCCGCGCTCGCCCAGGCCGTGCTGCACCGTCTTGACCTGCATGTCGTGCCAGTTCTTCACGAACACACTCAGGATGCCGCCATGGTGCGAGGCCTCGCGGTAGCGGTCGGTATTACCCTCCCAGGCGCAGATGGCGGCCAGGTGCGGGGGTTTGGCCAGCGCCGCGCGCCACGAGTTGATGGCGTAGTACGAGATGCCGTTCATGCCCACCTTGCCGGTGCACCAGGGCTGCTGCGCCGTCCACTCCACACTCTCGCAGATGTCCTGCGTCTCGCGCGGCGAATGCTGGTTGGAGACGCCGGGCGAGCGCCCCGCGCCGCGCGAGTCGATGCGGATGCACACGTAGCCATCGGGCACCCATTTCTCCGGGTCCACCACCTCCCAGTTCTGGTACTGGTTGGTGGAGCCGGCGGCCACGTCGGGGTGGTCGCGCAGCATCATGTCCCACGCCGTCCTGTAGCCCTGCTGGAACGACAGGCCCTTGCCGTAGGGACCGTAGGTGATCAGCGCCGGATGCCGGCTGTCGTCGTCGGGGCGGAAGATGTCGGCGCGCAGCACGATGCCGTCGGCCATGGGAATGGGCGCGTCCCAGTCGATGCGCATGCCGTCGCGCACCTCGCTTTTATAGCCGCCGTGGGCGCCGGCCTGGTGGTTGTCGATGACTGCACTCATGTCCTGTCCTTTTGAATCCGGTTGCGGGTACCAGGCCTACTCGGCCTTGATGTTCTTGTCGGCGATGATCTTTTCCCACACCGCCTTTTCGGCGTTGATGCTTTTGGCGAACTGGGCCGGCGGCTCGGCCACCACCTCGTTGCCGTCCCTGGTGACCCGCTCGCGCATCTCGGGCGAATCCATGATCTTCTTGATGGCCGCGGCCAGCTTGTCGCGTACCGCGACGGGCAGGCCTTTGGGGCCGAACACACCCTGCCAGATGTAGGCATCTACTCCCTTGACGCCTTCCTCGGCCATGGTCGGCACGTCGGGTACCACCGGCGAGCGTTTGAGCGAGGTCAGGGCCAGGCCGTTCAGCTTGCCGGCGGCCACCATGGGCTGCGAGTAGCCGACCGAGTCGCACATGAAGTCGGTCTCGCCCGCGATCAGCGCGGCCTGCGCCGGCGCCGCACCCTTGTAGGGCACGTGCAGGGTGCTGAGGCCGGCGGCGCTGTTGAGCAGTTCGCAGGCCAGGTGGCCGCCGCTGCCGATGCCCACGCTCGAATAGGTCAGCTTGCCCGGCTGCGCCTTGGCCAGCGCGATGAATTCCTTGAAGTTCTTGACCGGCAGCTTGGCCGAGGTGATCAGGTACATCGGGTAGCGCAGCGGTTCGATGATGGGCGTGAAGTCCGCCACCGGGTCGAAGGAATGCGGCTTCTGCAGCAGCGGGCCGATGACGTGTGCGCTGTTCGAGGTGTAGAGCAGCGTGTAGCCGTCGGCCGGCGCCTCGCGCACCAGGTTGCTGCCGATCAGGCCCGTGGCGCCGGCCCGGTTGTCGATGAGTACCGGCTGGCCCAGATCGTCGGCCAGCATCTTGCCGACCAGGCGGGCATAGGCATCGGTCGGGCCCGCCGCCGGGAAGGGCACGATGAACCTGATCGGCTTGTTCGGGTAGGCGCCGGCCTGCGCCAGCGCGGCCGTGGCGGCCAGCAGCAGCGAGGCCGCCAGCAGGGCCCGGGGAAAGAGTCGCATGGAGTCTCCTTATGGTGGTCTGCGGCGGACTCTAGGCCCTGCCGGGCAATAAATGAAATACCGTTTTTTGAGTTTGGCGATAACATTGTTGTATGGCTATCGACCTGGTACAACTGCGCTACTTCATGCGGGTGGCGGAGCTCAAGAGCTTCACCAAGGCCGCCACCTCGCTGCACATCGCGCAGCCGGCGGTGACCCGGCAGATCCGCCTGCTGGAGGAGGAAATGGGCGTGCAGCTGCTGTTCCGCCACAGCCGCGGTGCCGAGCCCACCGAGGCCGGCGTGCGCCTGCAGGCCGGCGCCGAAACACTCTTTCGCCTGCTGCACGAGATCCGCGCCGATGTGGTCGCCTCCAGTTCGCTGGTGTCGGGCACGCTGCGCATCGGGTTTCCCCCCAGCCTGGGCGACCTGCTGGTGGGCACCGCCGTATCGGCCTTCCGCAGCCGCTACCCCGAGGTGGTGCTGAACCTGCAGGAGGGCTACAGCTACGCGCTGCGTGATTCGCTGCTCGGCGACCGGATGGACCTGGCCGTACTCACCGGCCGGCAGGCCAACCCGCTGCTGGTGGCCACCCACCTGTGCGACGAACAACTGTGGATACTGCGGCCGCCCGGCAGCGCGCCGCCGCGCCGCGGCCGGGCCTATGCCTTCCCGGAAATCGCCCGGCTGCCGCTGATACAGCCGAGCCGCATCAACACCCTGCGCCAGATGATCGAGGCACGCGCGACCGAGCTCGAACTGGCGCTCAACGTGGTGGTCGAGGCCGAGGCCCTGCACATGATCAAGGACCTGGTGCGCCGCGGCGTCGGCTGCCACGTGTCGCCTTACTCGGGCGTGGGCGCCGACATCGAGCGCGGCGACTTCGCCGGCGGCCCGGTGCGCGGCCTGGCCGTGTCGCGCTACCTGGTGCGGCGCATCGACCGGCCGGTGAGCCTGGCGCTGACGCGCTTCCAGGAAATCCTCACCGACACCCTGGTGCAGGTGCAGCGCGAGACCGGCGGGGCCATCGCGCTGCCGTAGACGGCGCAAAATGCGGCCCAACATGCCCGGAGACAAACGATGACCACCAATCCCCCCGCTCCCCACGACCGCACCCTGTACATCCCGTCCCTGAAGGAGCACACCAGCCCCGAGGAATGGCAGGCCCGCGTGGACCTGGCCGCCGCCTACCGGCTGGTGCGGATGTTCGGCTGGGACGACCTGATCTTCACCCACATCAGCATGAAAATCCCGGGCACCGAGCACTTCCTCATCAACCCCTACGGCCTGATGTTCGAGGAGATCACCGCCTCCAGCCTGGTCAAGATCGACCTGCAGGGCAACAAGCTCGCGCCCTCGCCCTTCGGCATCAACCCCGCGGGTTTCACCATCCACAGCTGCGTGCACGCGGCGCGGCACGAGGTGGCCTGTGTCATGCACACCCACTCCATCAACGGCGTGGCGGTGTCGGCACAGAAAGGCGGACTGCTGCCGCTCTCGCAGTTCGCCTACAACGTGCTGCAGTCGCTGGCGTACCACGACTACGAAGGCCTGGCGCTGACCGCGGAGGAACAGCCACGGCTGGCGCGCGACCTCGGCAACTGCCGCTGGCTGATGCTGCGCAACCACGGCCTGCTCACCGTCGGCGGCACCGTGGCCGAAGCCTTCATGGGCATGCACCGCTTCGAGGCCGCCTGCATGGCGCAGGTACGCGCCCAGGCCGGCGGCGGCGAACTGGTCCACATCCCCGACAGCGTGCTGCAGCAGGCGCAGCAGCAGTTCACCCAGATCGGCCTGGCCGGTGGCCCGGCCCTGGCCTGGCCCGGCCTGCTGCGCCGGCTCGACCGGGTGTACCCGGGCTTCGACAGCTGAGCCGGTGCCGAGGCCCATACCCCCGCCCGCCCAGGCGGCCCCGCCCCCCCTCGCGGCAGAGCCAGCGCCGGTCGCCCGGCGCCGCCGCCTGACGGCCGAGGACCGCGAAGAACAGATCGTGCAGGCGGCCATCGCCCTGTTCGCACGCGACGGCTTCAGCGCCAGCACCTGGGACCTGGCCCGGGAAATGGGCGTGAGCCAGCCGCTGCTCTACCGCTACTTTCCCACCAAGGAAGCGCTGGTCGACCGGGTCTACGACGAGGTGTTCGTGCGCCGCTGGAACCCGGAATGGGAAACCTGGCTGGCCGACCGTGCCCTGCCCTTCGACGAACGCCTCAAGCGCTACTTCAAGGACTACGCACGCTTCGTGCTGCGCAGCGAGTGGGTGCGCATCTTCCTGTACGCCGGCCTGCACCGCGGCGGCATCAACCAGAAGTACCTGGCACGGCTGCGCGAGCGGCACTTCGTGCTGATCGCACGCGAGATGCGCCACAGCTATGCCATCCCCGAGCCGGCCGATGCCGCGGCCGAGGACGACGAGGTGGAATTCATCTGGTCGCTGCACTCCAGCATGTTCTACATCGGCGTACGCAAGTGGGTCTACGGACTGCCCGCACCGACCGCGCTCGACCGGCTCATCGAGCGCCGGGTCGATGCCTTCCTGCTGGGCGTGCCGCCCATGCTCAGGGCCGAACGCAGCTGAACCGGCCTGGAGGGGAGCGGGCGATTCTTCTCTTGCGCCCGCCACCGGCTTGCCGTACTATTTATTGATCAATAAATAACGTTGGCGACACCGGAAGCACCCCAGGAGACTCCCAAGGAGCTCCCCACGGAGACCTATATGCCCCTGCAGAAACTCGCGCACTTCTCGGTGCGCACCACCGACCTGGGCGCCTCCCGTGCCTTCTACACCGGCATCCTCGGTTTCACCGAGGGCTTCCGCCCGGCCTTCGACTTTCCCGGCGCCTGGCTCTACCGCGGCGGCGACGAGGCCGATTTCGGTGTGGTGCACCTCATCGGCATCGACCCGGACGACCCGCAGGGCCTGGTCGACTACCTGGGCGACAAGGGCCTGGACAGCCTGCGCGGCAGCGCCGCGGTGGACCACATCGCCTTCCTGGCGACCGGCCTGCCCGACATGCACCGCCGCCTGCGCAACGCCGGCCTGGACTTCCGCGAACGCACCGTGCCCGGCCTGGGCCTGCACCAGCTGTTCGTGGAAGACCCGTCGGGCATCACCATCGAGCTCAACTACCCGGCATCGGAAGCCCCGGGCGCGGGCGGCACCGCCGCATGAGCCGCGTACCGCGGGCCGCCATCGTCGGCGGGTCGATGGGTGGCCTGTTCGCCGCCCACCTGCTGTTACGCGCCGGCTGGGACGTACAGGTGTATGAACGCGCCGCCGGTGAACTCGAAGGCCGCGGCGCCGGCATCGTCACCCACCCCGAGCTGATGGCCGCGCTCGACGCCGCCGGCATCGCCATCGACCACACCATCGGCGTCCAGGTGCAGCAGCGGGTGGTGCTCGCTCGCGACGGTTCGGAAACCTGCCGCGGCGACCTGCCGCAGATCCTCACCGCCTGGAGCCGGCTCTACCAGGTGCTGCGCAGCGCCTTCCCGGATCCGCGTTACCGCAACGGCAAACACCTGGCCGGTTTCACGCAGGATGCCGAGGGCGTCACCGCCCGCTTCGCCGATGGCGAGACGGTGCGGACCGACCTGCTGGTGGCGGCCGACGGCCTGCGCTCCACCGTGCGCCAGGCCCTGCTGCCGCAGGACGGCGCGCAGTACGCCGGCTACGTCGCCTGGCGCGGCCTGGTGGAAGAGTCGGTGCTGTCGCCCGCCGCGCTGCGCGATGTCTTCCCCTACTTCGCCTTCGGCCTGCCGCCGCACGAACAGCTCATCGCCTACCCCGTGGCCGGGCACGGCAATACGGTGCAGCCCGGCCGCCGGCGCTACAACTTCGTCTGGTACCGCCCGGCCGACCAGCACAGCGTGCTGCGCGACCTGCTCACCGACGCCAGCGGCAAACACTGGCCCGAGGGCATACCGCCGCCGCTGATCCGCCCCGCGGTGCTGGCCGCAGCGCGCCAGGCCGCGGCCGAGGTATTGCCGCCCCAGTTCGCCGAGGTGGTCGCCAAGACCGAGAACCTGTTCTTCCAGCCCATCTTCGACCTGGAAAGCCCGCGCCTGGCCTTCGGCCGCGTGGCCCTGCTGGGCGACGCCGCCTTCGTGGCCCGGCCGCACTGCGGCATGGGCGTGACCAAGGCCGCGGGGGATGCGGTGGCCCTGGCTGCCGCACTGGCCGGCCGGCCGGGCGACATCGGCACCGCCCTGCGGGACTATGAAACACAGCGGCTGCCCTACGGCACGGCCATCGTCGCCCACGCCCGCGCCCTGGGTGCCTACATGCAGGCGCAGATCAGCACCCCCGCCGAGCAGGCCATGGCCGAGAAATACCGCCTGCCCGAGACCGTCATGCGCGAGACGGCCGTGCCCTTCACCGGGCACTGAGCGGCGGGCGGCAGGAAGCCGGGCCGGCAGCCGCGCCGGGGTCAGGGCCCGGGTCAGGGCCGCAGTGGCGGGCAGCCCGAGGCCGGCATGCCTTCCAGGCGGCGGCGGAAGTTCTGGTAGTCGTGCGCGGCCAGCACCTGCTCGCGCAGGTCGAGCACCTGGCGCAGGGCCGCGTCCGGGCACAAGGCGATGCCCATGGTCCGGCAGGCCCTGCGGCCGCGGGCTTCGGGCAGCAGTTCCTGCGGCGGCAGGCGGTTGTCGGCCGGCGCCGACAGCAGGTCGGCCGTGGCCGCTTCGGCGCGCGACTGGACCTCGAAGAACTGCCCGATGGCCGGGTCCGACAGGCCGTCCAGGTCCTGCGGCGCCAGGCGTTTTTCAAACGCCTCGCCGACCTTGCCCCAGTCCAGGCCGTCGATCTGCCGGGCCATATCGGCCGGCAGGGCCTGGTCGATATGGCCATTGGGCTGCCGCACCCACGCTGCGGCACCCGGCTGCGCCTCCTCCAGCGCGGCATCGAAATCACGGGTTTTTCCCAGGGCCTCCATGAAGCCGCGCAGCGGCTGCAGCGGCCACTGCCAGGCCAGGCCGGTGCCGATGTCGGTCCGGCTCTGCGCCATCGCCTGGAGCGCCAGCAGCGGTTCGACGGCCCGCCGGGCGCGCACGGCAGCCGGCGATTCGAGCACCTGGACCAGCGCCTCCAGGTCGGCGTCCGTATAACCCGCCATCGCCAGCGCCAGGCCCATGGCGCGCAGCAGGCTGGGTTCGCTGCCGGGCGCATGGCGCTGCCGCACGGCGTATGGCGCCATGGCGTCGATGAGGGCCACCAGGGCCGGCTGCATGCCGGTGGCCACCTGGGGCAGCAGCACCGGCGAACGGCAGTCCCGCAGCGTGCGCCGGGTTTGTTCCACCGTCTCGGTGGTGCGCCCTATGCCGTCGTTGATCCACTGCTGGAACGCCGGGCTGGGGGTGGTGGCGGCAGCGACACGGGCTTCGAGCCGTTCGCGGCGGGAGGGCGCGGGTGGGTCGGCGGGCCCGGCCGCCGGTTCCTGGGCCAGGGCACCGCCGCTGCCCGCAAGGGCCAGGCAGAGCAGCAGCATTCGGATCGGTCGCATGGGGCCTATTCTGCGGGGCCGCACCGGCCCGCTACGCCGTCCGCGGTTTTTTCCAGGTGTAGATGCTGGTCACCGCGTAGTTCCACACCGAACCGGCCAGCACCCCCGCGCCTGCCGACAGCAGCCAGTAGGACGGCTTGTGCTCGAAGAACCACTCGGCGATGCCCACGTTGGCCAGCGCACCCACACTGCAGGCCAGCGTGAACGTCAGCCAGCCGGTGAGCAGCTTCCAGCCGCGCAGGCGCATGTCGCGGTAGGTCAGCACATTGTTGAGCACGTAGTTGCAGGTCATGGCGACCAGCGTGGCCGTGCCCTGCGCCACCAGGAACGAGGTGCCAATGCCCTGGTACAGGCTGGCCAGCACGGCCATGTGCACCAGGAAACCAAAACCGCCGACCAGCACGAAGGCGATGAAACGCACCGGCAGCACCCCCCCCAGGAAGTGGTCGAGCAGCATGATGAAATATTCCCAGGCCACCGAGGTGCCCAGCTTGCTTTCACCCGCCACGCGGTTGCGGAACTCGTAGGGCAGCTCCCGGAAACGCAGGGGCGTCGGTGAACTGGCGAACAGGTCGAGCAGGATCTTGAAACCCACGCCCGACATGCCGCCGCGGATGCAGCGCAGCGCCGCCGCGTGGCGGATCATGAAAAACCCGCTCATCGGGTCCTTCAGGTCGGCCTTGAGCACCGCGGTGCTGAGCCTGGTGGCGATGCGGCTGATCCAGGCCCGCGTCGGGTGCCAGTCGCCCATGCCGCCGCCTTCCACGTAGCGGCTGCCCACCACCACGTCGAGCTGCGGGTCGGCCTGCAGCGCCTGGAGCATGCCCGCGAGCAGGCGCTCGTCGTGCTGCAGGTCGGCGTCGATCACCGCGACGATGGGCGCCGACGAGGCCAGCATGCCCTCCAGGCAGGCCGATACCAGCCCGCGGCGGCCGATGCGGTGCACACAGCGCACACGGGGATCGGCCTGCGCCATGCCACGCACCACGTCGGCCGTGCCGTCGCGGGAGTCGTCGTCGACGAAGACCATTTCCCAGTCCACGCCGGGCAGCGCCGCCTCCACGCGGCGGCGCAGTTCGGCGACGTTGAGCGCCTCGTCGAAGGTCGGGACGATGATGGAGAGTTGCGGCATAGGCAGGCGTCGGGAGCGGGCGCGCGCTGCGCCCCCGCTCAGGGTGATTCTTTGGTATCGGTGTCGCCGGCGGCCACGGCCGGCCGGCCGCGGTAGCCGGTGCCGCGCCAGATCTCGATGCGCCGGGTCGCCTTCCCCAGGGAGCCGACCTCCACCACCTCGGCGCGTTCCAGCGTCGTGAACAAAGGCCGGATGGTATCAATATCCAGCCGCGACTGCGCCTGGTCGGACAGCACCAGGAAACCCGTGGCGCCGGCCAGCGCCTCCGTGTGCGGGAAAAAATCGTACTGCAGCGCCTTGCGGCCCAGGATGTCCTGGGCGTAGCTGCGCTCCTGGCTGGGGCGGTAGAACCAGATCAGCGAGCTGATCTTGTAGTTGGGCGAAAACACAAAAGCCGTGCGCCCCTGGGCACGCTCGGCCGCCACCAGGCGGTCCACCCGCTCGGCCGCGGGGCGCCAGCCGCTCCAGATGTTGAGGTCGCCCGGCAGCGGCAGGTTGGGAATGGCCGCCACCACGGCGGCGCAGGCCACGATCGCGGCCGACGAGGCCAGCCCCCAGACACGCCAGCGCCCCCGGCCCGCCCGCTCCAGGCCATAGTGCATGCCCAGGATGGCCAGCGACCACCAGGCGGGAATCAGCCAGTTGATCTTGGCGTTGCTGCGAAAGCTCACCACGGAGAACAGCAGCAGCGGCACCAGGGCATTCAGCAGCAGCAACAGCTGGTGCGGCGGCAGGCGCCGCGCCACGGCATCCCGCAGGCCGCGCCACAGGCCGGCCAGCGACAGGCCGAACACATAGGGGGTGAGCAGCAGGAACTGGCCCACCACCAGCACGACAAAAAAGCGCGGCTTGAGCCCGCCCATCTCGCCCAGGCGACGGCTGCTCTGGAAGGCCAGCGACACCCAGCCATGCTGCGCATTCCAGTACAGCACCGGCGAAAACACCAGCACCGCCAGCAGCACCGCCAGGTAGGGCTGCGGCCGGCGCAGCCAGGGCCGCAGCGCCGGCGTGGCCAGCACGTACAGGCCCACCACCGGCAGCAGCAGAACCCCGGCGTACTTGCCCAGCCAGGCCAGGCCCATGAAGGCCCCCGCCAGGAACCACCAGCGGCCATCGCCGCTTTGCGTCAGCCGCCACACGGCCCAGATGGTGCCGATCCAGCCGAACAGCATCGGCCCGTCGGGCGTCGGCCCGAAGCCGTAGACCTCGTAGAGCAGGGTCAGGTTCAGCGCCAGCAGCGACCAGAAGGCCAGGCGGCGGTCGCCGAACATGTCCAGCACCAGCCGGTGCCACAGCAGGTTCCAGCCCAGCGACCAGAGCACCGCCGCCGCCTTGACGCCGAACACCGACGAGCCCAGCACCGCGGTGGTGGCCCCGATGAGGTAGCTGGCCAGCGGCGGATGGTCGAAATACGACCAGTCCGGAAAACGGCTCCAGGTCCAGTAGTAGGCTTCTTCGGGGGTCAGCGGCGCGGTGGCCGCCAGCACCAGCCGCAGGAGCGTGAAGGCGGCGATCAGCAGGAGTGCGCCCGGGTACGGTGCCTGGAGGGGCACGGCAGGGTGCGGTGCCGGGGCGGCGGAAGGCGGAATACTCATCAATACCAGTAGGCAAAACAGCCCATGACTATGGATGAGCGAAGTTAAAACAACCTGAACGCCTGCGGGGTAGGACCCGCGCCACGGTAACGGCCGCGTTTCCTCCGGACTATAACAATCCCCGCAGCACCGTCTCCAGGGTTGTGCTGCCCTTGCGCGGTCCGGCGGCCCCGCCTTCGAACCCGATCCAGCCCTCGTTGAAGCCGTCGAGCATACGTATGCGCGGCACCGGGTTGGCCATGCCCTGGGAGCGGAACAGCGCATCCCAGGTGGTGCGCGGCACCGGCTGGGCCGTGACTTCGCGCCCCAGCACCCGGCCCAGGGTTGCGGCCAGCATGCCGGGCGTGACGCGCTCGGGGCCCTCCAGTTCGACCACACGCCGCCCCTCCCAGCGCTCCCGCAGCATCTGCGCGGCGGTGGCCGCGACGTCGGCGGTCGCCACCATGGGCACCGGCTTGTCCAGCGGCTGCAGGAAACTGGGCACCACACCCAGGCTGCGTGCGCTGTCGATGTCCCACGCCGCGTTTTCCATGAACCAGGCCGGGCGCAGGAAGGCCACCGGCATGGGCAGCACCGCGAAGGCGCGCTCCATCATCTGCAACTGGGTCAGCAGGTTCTCCTCGCTGGCCTGCGCGCCGATGGTGGACAGGGCTACCACCCGCTGCGGCACGGCCTGCTGCAATGCCGCTACCAGCGCCGCGACGGACGCCTGTGTTTCCGTAAAACCCGCGGACGGATCGAACACCGGCGGCAGCAGCACGAACACGGCGTCGGCCCCGGCGAAGGCCCGGCCCAATGCATTCGCGTCGTCCATGGCCGCCAGCGCCGTCTCGCAGCCGCGCGCAGCCCAGGCCGGCGCCTTGGCCACATCGCGCAGTACCGCCCGCACCGGCAGCCCCGCCGCCAGCAGTTCCGCGGCCACCTGGCCGCCCACCTTGCCCGTAATTCCCGTGATCGCAAACATCGCTTTTCCTCTCTGCAACGGCACACCATGCGCCGCGTTGGAGGCCATTCTGGGCGCCGTGGCCGCGGAATGCGATAGCATGAAAGGCATTTGATTCATGCTTTGGAGTCATGCATGCCGGGATTCAGCCCCCACCTTCTCGAAGGTGTCGACGTCATGGCGGCGGTGGTCGATGCCAGGAGTTTCGGCCGTGCCGGCGAGGCGCTCGGCCTGTCGCAGTCCGGCGTCAGCCGCGCCGTGGCCCGGCTGGAAGCGCGGCTGGGCATCCGGGTGTTCGAGCGCACCACCCGCTCGGTGCGGCTGACCGACGAGGGGCGGCGTTTCTACGAACAGGCCATGCCGCTCATCGGCGCACTGGAAGAAGCCACCGGCAGCGCGGCCGGCGGCGCCACGGCGGTGCGGGGCCGGCTGCGTGTCAACGTCGATCCCTTCTTCTCGCGCTTAATGCTGGGCCCGCGCCTCGGCGCCTTCCTCGACAGCCACCCGGACCTGGAGATGGAGCTGCGCAGCCGTGACGACCTGGGCGACATGGTGGCCGACGGCTTCGACCTGGCCCTGCGCTTCGGCCACCCCCAGCCCTCGTCCCTGGTCGCCCGCAAGCTGTTCGACACCCGCGTGCTCACCGTGGCATCGCCGGCCTACCTCAGGCGCCACGGCCACCCGGCCGAGCCGCACGAACTGGAAACCGGCCCGCACCGCTGCATCCATTTCCGCGACTCGGCCACCGGCCGCCCCTTTGCCTGGGAGTTCCACCAGCGCCGCAAAAAAATCACCGTCGAGGCCCGCGGTGCGTTGACCGTCAACGACGCCGGCACCCTCTACAGCACCTGCCTGGCCGGCCACGGCATCGCCCAGCTGTTCGAACTGGGCGCCGAAACCCTCATCGCCGATGGGAAGCTGGTGCGCCTGTTTCCCGACTGGGCCGAGGAGCGCTTCCCGCTCTACGCCTACTACCCCTCGCGCCACCACGTGCCGGCCAAGACACGGGCGCTGCTGGACTTCGTGGTGAGCCTGGTGCAGTAGGCAGGGAAAGCAAGGGAAGCAAGGCGCGCAAGGCATTTGCAGCAGGGCTCCGTACCTGATATTCTTACCAATTATCCATCGATGCGCCCCAGGTACGACATGTCCTCCACCGCTACCCTGTCGAGCAAGTTCCAGATTTCCATTCCCAAGGCGGTCCGGGAGGAACAGCACTGGGAGGCCGGCCAGGAATTCGTGTTCATACCCAAGGGCGACGGTGTGCTGGTGATGCCGGTGCCGGAACTGGGCCAGTTGGCCGGCATCGCCCAGGGCGCCAACAAGGACAGCTACCGCGATCGGAAGGACCGCAGCTGAGGGCGGTGGCGGCCCTGCGGGTGGTCGACACCTCCGCCTGGATCGAATGGCTGACCGGCAGCGCCCTGGGCCGCAGGCTCGGCAAGAACATCCCGGACAAGGCGTTTTGCATCGTGCCGACCATGGTGCAGCTGGAATTGTCGAAATGGCTGGTGCGCGAAACCGGCGAGGAACAGGCCGACCGGATGCTCGCCTACACCCAGAAGTGCGTGGTGGTGCCGCTGGACACCACCCTGGCGCTGCGCGCCGCCGACCTGCACCGGCGGTACCGCCTGGCGACGGCCGATGCCATCGTCTACGCCACGGCGCAGCAGCAGGGCGCCGAGCTGCTCACCTGCGACCGGCATTTCGACGGCCTGCCCGGTGTGCTGCTGTTCCCCAAGGCGGCCTGAACGGCCTGGGCAGCGTTCAGGTCCGGCACACCACCTTCGCCTCCTCCAGCAGCGCCCGCGCCAGCGCCGCCCGCGGCCCGTGCGTGGTCCACACCAGTCCCACCCGGCGCACCGGGGCGCGCTCCGGCAGCGGCACCCGCACGATCGCCAGCCCGCCCTTCCACATCGGCGCCCAGTCGGGCAGCAGGGCCACGCCCAGGCCCTCGCCCACCAGGGCGGCGACGGCGATCAGGCTGTCGATCTCCAGGCGCTGGCGCACGCTGATGCCGTGGTCGCGCAGGTAGCG
Source organism: Pseudomonadota bacterium (assembly GCA_040390235.1). Lineage (GTDB taxonomy): Bacteria > Pseudomonadota > Gammaproteobacteria > Burkholderiales > Burkholderiaceae_C > Xylophilus. The sequence continues at coordinate 67,737 of JAZJYT010000021.1, forward strand.
GTCGGCCAGTTGGCCGCCCAGCACCGAGCGGTCGTAGCGGATGAAGGGTTCGCTCGCCAGCAGCTCGTGGGCCTTGCGCGGGGCACGGGCGGTCCGGCCCAGCAGCTTGGGCGCCACCACCACCAGCGGTTCCTCCACCAGCGACTCGAAGGTATTGCCCTTGCCCACGGCGAACTGCGGCTCCACCACCATGGCCGCGTCCAGCGCACCGGTGCCCACCTGGCGGCACAGCTCCACCGAGCTGCCGGGCTGCACGAACACCGACAGCTCGGGGTAGCGGCCGTACAGGCGCTTGAGCACCGGCGGCATCATGTTGGACAGGGCCGAGCCGAACACCCCCAGGCGCAGTTCGCCCAGCGCCGCGCCCTCGCAGCGCACCGCACGCAGGTCGCGCACCTCGCGCAGCACGTTGCGGGCGCGGTCGATCAGCTTCAAGCCGGCCTCGGTCGGCCGCACCGAGCGGCCCGCGCGCTGCACCAACGGCACGCCGATGTCGTCCTCCAGCGCCTTCACCCGGGCGGCGATGGCCGCGGGTGTCAGGTCCAGCCGGCGGGCGGCCTCGGCCATGGAGCCCAGTTCGGCCACGGTGACGAAGCTCTGCAGGTAGCGTGTATCCATGGCGCGACTGTAGCGCCGGTGCGGGTAACAACAAAAATTTTGTGTTCTGACAATTCCGGCGTCCGGCCCCGCGGGGTGCCGCCAGGACCATACTGCGGCACACTGGGCGCCCGCTGCGCGCATCGCCGCCGCCATGCGGTGCCCTGCCCCCTTACGGCACCGATCCACCAGACAGGAGACACACCCATGAAAACCTACCGCATCGCCACCATCCCGGGCGACGGCATCGGCAAGGAAGTCGTGCCCGCCGGCCAGCAGGTCATGGAGGCGCTGGCCGCCACCACCAGCACCTTCAGGTTCGAGTTCGAGGACTTCGGCTGGGGCGGCGACTGGTACCGCGCCCACGGCGAAATGATGCCGGCCGACGGCCTCGACGCCCTGCGCGACAAGGACGCCATCCTGTTCGGCTCGGCCGGCGACCCGCACATCCCCGACCACATCACCCTGTGGGGCCTGCGCCTGAAGATCTGCCAGGGCTTCGACCAGTACGCCAACGTGCGGCCCACCCGCATCCTGCCCGGCATCGACGGCCCGCTCAAGCGCTGCGGCCCGAAGGACCTGGACTGGGTCATCGTGCGCGAGAACTCCGAGGGCGAATACGCCGGTGTCGGCGGCCGCGTGCACCAGGGCCACCCGATCGAGGTGGCCACCGACATGTCGATCCTGACACGCGTCGGTGTCGAGCGTGTCATGCGCTACGCCTTCAGGCTGGCCCAGTCGCGCCCGCGCAAGTTGCTCACCGTGATCACCAAGAGCAATGCCCAGCGCCACGGCATGGTGATGTGGGACGAGATCGCGGTGCAGATCTCCAAGGAGTTCCCGGACGTGAAGTGGGACAAGGAACTGGTGGACGCCGCCACCGCGCGTATGGTCAACCGCCCCGCCACGCTCGACACCGTGGTCGCCACCAACCTGCATGCCGACGTGCTGAGCGACCTGGCCGCCGCCCTGGCCGGCAGCCTGGGCATCGCGCCCACCGGCAACATCGACCCCGAGCGGCGCTACCCCTCGATGTTCGAACCGATCCACGGCTCGGCCTTCGACATCATGGGCAAGGGCCTGGCCAACCCGGTCGGCACCTTCTGGTCGGTGGTGATGATGCTGGAACACCTGGGCGAGGCGGAAGCCGCCGCGCGCCTGATGCAGGCGGTCGAGGCCGTCACCGCCAACCCGGCGCTGCACACCGGCGACCTGGGCGGCAAGGCCACCACGGTACAGGTCACCCAGGCCGTGTGCCAGCACCTCGCGGCCAGCGCCCAGCGCAAGGCGGCCTGAGGTTTTCCCCCCGCACGCGAGGGCCCGCCAGAGGCCCCGCGCGCCGGTGCACCCCGATTTCGACAACAGGAGACAAGCAGCCATGACCTTCGCATCCCCCACCCGCCGCACGGCCCTCGGCGCCTGCGCCCTGGCCCTGGGCGCCGCCGCCCTGCCCGCGCTGGCGCAGCAGGACTATCCCGCCAAGCCCATCACCCTCATCGTGCCCTTCCCGCCCGGCGGCACCACCGACGTGGTGGCCCGCGCGCTGGGCGACCTGCTGAGCAAGAACCTGGGCCAGCCGGTGCTGGTCGAAAGCAAGCCCGGCGCCGGCACCACGGTGGGCGCCGACTACGTGGCCAAGGCCCGGCCCGACGGCTACACCCTGCTCATCGGTGCGGTGCACCACACCATCGCCACCAGCGTCTACAAGAAGCTGCCCTACGACTTCCAGAAGGATCTGGCGCCCATCACCAGCGTGGCCTCGGTGCCCAACGTGATGACCGTCAACCCCGCCGTCACGCCGGTGAAGAATGTGGCCGAACTGGTGGCCCTGGCCAAGAAGGAGCCGGGCAAGCTCAGCTTCGGCTCCAACGGCAATGGCACGGCACAGCACCTGATCGGCATCCTGTTCCAGATGCAGACCGGCACCCAGCTGCTGCACGTGCCCTACAAGGGCAGCGCGCCACTCACCACCGACCTGCTGGGCGGCCAGGTCAACATGTCGTTCGACAGCATCACGCCCCTGTACGAACACATCAAGGCCGGCAAGCTGCGCGCCCTGGCCGTCACCAGCCACGACCGCAACAAGCAGCTGCCCGACGTGCCCACACTCGAAGAAGCGGGCCTGAAGGGCTTCGACATCGTCACTTGGTACGGCGTGATGGCCCCGGTGGGTACACCCAAGGATATCCAGGCCAGGCTCAACACCGAGATGCTCAAGGTGATCAGGTCGCCCGAGTTCAGCCAGCGTATGGCGGCCGCTGGCTGCGACCCCCTGGGCAGCACGCAGGCCGCGTTCGCCAAGAAGATCAGCGACGAAACGTCGAAGTTCGCCAAGATCGTGAAAGAGGGCAACGTCGTCGTGGAGTGAACGCAGGCTTTCGTTAGCGCGCCGCTAGTGGTAGCCTCTTTGCCTGGGCAAGACATGCCCGGAGCCGCATCCTTTTGCGGCAAGGAGGCAGCCATATGCAGGATTCACCGGTGCGCGACGGTCCCCCTTCGGTCCTTCCCGGCACCGGGCAGGGGTTGAAACGCGCGACGGCGCACATCCGCCGGCACATCCTGCCCACCACCGTGGCCGGCGGGGTGCTGGTGGCCTGCCTGATGTTCGGCATCTTCAGCTTCACGCTCTGGGAAGAACGCACCGACACACTCGAACACGCACGCCAGCAGGGCAACAACCTCGCGCTGGTCGCCGAACGCGACATCCAGCGCAACTTCGAACTGTTCGGGCTGTCGCTCCAGGGGGTGGTCGAGAACTGGGGCCGCCCCGAGGTCATGGCGCTGCCCGAGGACCTGCGGCGCGGTGTGCTGTTCGACCGCTCCATCGATGCCAGCAACGTCACCTCGGCCGTGGTGCTCGACGCCCAGGGCAAGGTGGTGGTCAACCTGAAGAACGCCAACGTCGGCCAGGACCTCAGCGACCGGCCCTATTTCCAGTCGCACCTCAACCGGCCGGACGAAGGCCTGCACATCACCGCGCCCTTTCTGTCGCGCGTGGACGGCAAGACAACCAACATCGCCCTGTCGCGCCGCCTCTTCGGGCCCGGCGGCTCCTTCGCCGGCGTGGTGGTGCTCTACCTCAACGTCAACTACTTCCGCGACCTGCTGCAGGGCCTGGAGATCGGCCCCAACGGCCGCACCACCGTGTTCGGCCCGCACGGCACGGTATTCATGAGCCTGCCCTACGCCCCCGAGCTGATCGGCAAGGACCGGGAGGACACCCCCCTGTACCAGACCGTGGCCGCGGCCCGCAGCGGCAGCTTCCTCACCCCGAGCGTGGTCGATGGGCAGGAACGGCTGATCGTTTTCCGCACCGTGACCGGCGCGGGCGGCATCAAGGTGCTGGTGTCGCCCGCCACCGCCGACATCTACGCCCCCTGGCGGCGGCGTGCGCTGCCCATCGCCATCGCCGTCGCCGCCTTCGGCCTGGGCCTGATCGCACTGTCGACCCTGCTGGGGCGCGAACTGCAGGCGCGGCTGCGCGCCGAGGGCCAGTTGGTGGTGCTGGCCAATACCGACGGGCTGACCGGCCTGTCCAACCGCCGCGCCCTCGAACGTATCCTGGCGCACGAGGCGCGCCGGGCGCAGCGCGGGGTCAAGGGGCTGGGTGTGCTGTTTGCCGACGTGGACTATTTCAAGCGCTACAACGACAGCCAGGGCCACCCGGCCGGCGACGCGGTGCTGGCCGCCGTGGCCGACGCGCTGAGCCGCACCGTGCAGCGCCCGGGCGACCACGTGGGCCGCTACGGCGGCGAGGAGTTCATGGCGGTGCTGGCGCAGACCGATTTCGAGGGCGCCCGCGCGGTGGCCGAGAAGGTGCGCCAGGCGGTCGAGGCGCTGGCCATCCCCCACCCGGCCAGCCCCATGAAGGTGGTAACCGTCTCCATCGGCGTGGCGGCCATGTGGCAGGGCCACTTCGCCGACGTGCAGGCCCTTGTCAAGGCGGCCGACGCCGCCCTGTACGACGCCAAGGCCGCCGGCCGCAACCAGGTGCACCCGCTGCCGAAGGCGCCGCTGCCGCCGGACTGAATCAGGCTTCGGCCGCGTCCGACGGCGTTTTCATGCGCCGGCCGGTCAGCGGCTGGCGGCGTTCGCGGCGTTCGCTCGAACCGGCATACAGCGGCAGCGCGCTGCTCAGCTTGCTGTCGGGGTCGAGGAACGAATAGTTGTGCAGCATGGTGTGCAGGCTGGCCACGCTGGTGTCCATGATCTGCTTGGGCAGGATGTAGGGCACGCCCCGCGTGGCCACCAGCAGTTCGTCGAAAAAGGCCAGCCAGGCCGACAGCAGCGCGGTGAGTTCGGGTGGCTGGGACTCGATGCCCAGGCAGGCGCACAGCACCTCGATGGAGCGGGCCTTGCAGCGGTCCCAGATCTGGCGGAGCTCCTTGTCGAAGCCGGCCACGGCCCGGAAATCCTCGACGAAGGCGCTGCGGCGCATGTAGGCCGAGTCGACCTGCGCGGTCAGCAGCACGCGGATGGCGCCTTCGCGCGTGGCCTGCACGGTGGCTTCCTGCTGCAGGGCGTCGACGTGCTCGGCCGCACGCTGGGCCACCGCCAGGACGAACTGGCATTTGTTCTTGAAGATCTTGTAGAGCTGGTAGCCCGAGACATCGGCCACCCGGGCGATTTCTTCCACCGACACGGCGCCATAGGGCCGCTGCGTGAAAAGCCGGTCCCCGGCGGCCAGCAGCCGTCCCCGCACGTCGGCATTCACCAAAGCTGATCTACGCATGGCTGGGTCCGCCAGAGTAAAAGAATGAAAAACGTCTCATTGCGCATTTTATGCGATACGCACCAATCCAGGGCCATCCAGCAGGGCGCCAGCACCGTCCGTCGGCCTGTGGGAAGCAAACCACGGGGGTGTTTTTTCGGCCGCACAATCGCGGCCTCGCAACCACTACGGCAAGGTTCCGCACTGCCCCATGGAAGCTTCCACCGGTGCTCTCAGCTCCCACCACATGGCCGTGCTGCTGGTGGCCTCGGCCATCGCCTGCGCCGCCGTGTTCCTGGGCCTGCAGTACCTGTGGAACCGCAGCGGCAGCCGTGGCCCCACGTCGCAGACCTACGAACGGCGGATGGCGGTCTACACCGCCCTGGGCGAGGTCGTGGCGGTTGTCGCCATCCGCGGGCGCCTCACCGCGCAGGAAAAGGTGGCCTGGCAAACCCTGGGCCGCGAGGCGCGCGACCTGTTCGACGACAAGGTGATCGCCTACCTCGACACCACGCTGTGGCCGTTGCTGGTGGAGCTGACCGACCTGCAGGAGCAGGCCCTGTGGGAATCGGTGTCGAACAAGCTCGGCACCGGCGCCCGCGGCGCCCAGGCCATCACGGCGCACGGCGAACGCAAGAACGCCCTGCTGGCGCAGCGCGACGCCATCGACCGGCTGTTCCAGCCCTACCTGAAATAGAACCCCGGGGAGAACCGCGCGGCGATGGCGCCCGCCGGCGCCTGGCCTGCCCGATGTTTTGTCAGGCCTTCTGCTGCAGCGCCGCGCTGCGGCTGGCCCAGCCCGACTCGCCAAAGGCTTCGAAGGTTTCGCCGGTCTCCGCCAGGGTCAGTTGCATGCGGCCCGGCGCATTGAGCGGGCCGCGCACCTGGGCCCCCACCCGCAGGTCCACCAGGTCCAGCATCTTGAAAGTCACCTGCTCGACCGAGCCATCGACCTGCGCCACGAAGATACGCCGCCGGACGTCGAGGACAAGGATGGTGGCGGTGTACATGGGCGCGGAGTGTAGGTCGCCCACCGCGCCACCGCGAGCAAAAAAATGCCTGCCCGCTCCCGCGCACCCAACAAACCACAGTACTGCTTACCCGTACAGCCGGACCGTTGCTGGCCCGGGTGCCGCGGCTACGCCGCCGAGCCGATGTCGGCCGGGTCGAAGGCCTCGAAGGTCTCGCGTGCGATACGGAAGGCATCCACACCCGCCGGCACACCGCAGTACACCGTCACCTGCAGCAGCACCCCGCGGATTTCCTCTTTGGTGACGCCGTTGCGCAGTGCGCCGCCGATGTGCATCCTGAGTTCGTGCGGCCGGTTCAGCGCGCACAGCATGGCGATGTTGAGCATGCTGCGGGTCTTCTTCGGCAGGTCGTCGCGGCCCCAGATGGCACCCCAGCAGAACTCGGTGGTGAGCTGCTGCATCGGCTGGTTGAAGCTGTCCACGTTGGCGGTGGATTTCTCCACGTAGGCCTTGCCCAGCACCGCGCGCCGCAGCCTGTCGCCGGTCTTGAAGAGTTCGGTTTGTTCCATGTCGGCTATTTCCACTGAAAGTCAAAAAGAAAGAGAAGAGAGAAAAGAAATCGTGTTGCCCAGCCTTGCGCCGCGCGGTTCAGGCCGGGCGCCGGCGCACCTTGACACCGGCCCAGTCCTCGACCACCCGGGCCACCTCGGAATAGTCGGCGTTCTTGCCGTGTACCGCGGTGGTCACCACCAGCATCTCGCGCACCGCGGCGCCCACGATCATGGGCACGCCGATGGACTCGGCCTCGTCCACGCACAGGCGCACGTCCTTGTAGGCCAGCCGTGCGGCAAAACCCACGTCGAAGGTACCGGTCAGCACCGCCTTGGGAAACTTGTCCTGCGTGGCCGAGTTGCGGCCCGAGCCGGCGTTGATCACGTCGAGCATCACGGCCGGGTCCAGCCCCGCCTTCACCCCCATGGCCATGGCCTCGGAGGTGATGGCCACGGCCGCCGCCGACAGCAGGTTGTTGGCCAGCTTCATGCTCTGGCCCTGCCCCGCCTCGGTGCCCATGTAGAACAGCGGGCCGAAAACCTTCAGCACCTCCTGCAGCGCATCGAAGTCGGCACGCGGGCAGGCGGCCATCACTGCCAGCGTGCCCTTGGCCGCGCCGCCCACACCGCCACTGACCGGCGCGTCCACGTAGGTGATTCCGCGCTCGGCCAGCGCCGCGTTGACGGCAATGGCGGCACGCGGGCCGATGGTCGACAGGTCCACCACCCGCTTGACTTTGCTGCCGCCCAGCACACCGTCGGCGCCCGTCACCACCTGCTGCACGATGGGGCCGTCCGGCAGGCTCAGGAACACGGTGGCGGCGGCGTTGGCCACCTCCAGCGGGGTGGTGCGGCGCGTGGCGCCCCGGGCCACCAGGCGGGCCACCGCGGCATCGTCGCGGTCGCATACCTCAAGCTGGTGGCCGGCGTCGATCAGGCGGCTGGCCATCGGCCCGCCCATATTGCCCAGGCCGATGAATCCATAGGTTTCGCTCATGCTGTTTCCGTAGTGCAAGTGGATTGAAAAAAGAAGGTAGAAATGCGGCTGGGCTCAGCGCGCCTGCAAACCCGCCGCCTGGGCCATGCCGGCCAGGCGTTTCTGGTCGCGTTGCAGCACCTGGGTGAAGGCCGCGGGGCCGCGCTCGGCCGGGGCCGGGGCCTGGGAGGCCAGCTGGTCCAGGCGCTCCTTGTAGTCGGGGCTGTCGATCACCTTCGACAAGGCCTCGGCCAGCGCATCGACCACGGCCTTGGGTGTGCCCTTGGGCGCGACGAAGCCGTTCCAGATCGACAGGTCGAATTCCGGCAGGCCGCTTTCGGCGAAGGTCGGCACGTCGGGCATCTGCGGCACCCGCTGCGGCGACGACACGGCGATGGCCTTGATACGTTTGTCCTGGTGCATCGGCATCATGGTCACGGTCTGGTCGATGACAGCGTCGATGGTGCCGGCCATCAGGTCGGTCAGCGCCGGGCCGGAGCCGCGGTACTGGATCAGTTCGCCCTTGCCGCCGGCCAGCTGCAAAAAGAGGCCCTCGGCCAGGTGCGCCGTGGTGCCGGGGCCGCCCGAGCCCAGGTCGGGCTTGAGGCTGCCGTCGCGCATCCGGGCCAGCATGGTCGCCAGGTCGGGGATGCCGCTCTTGTGGCTCACGCCCAGCACCATGGGCACGGTGGCGATGGTGCCGATGGGCGCCACGTCGCTCACCGCGTTGATGCCGGCCTTGGGGTAGAGCAGCGGTATCAGCACCATCGACATGTTGCTGAACATCAGGGTGTAGCCGTCGGCCGGCGACTTCATCAGCCGCTGGAAGCCCACCAGCCCGCCGGCGCCGGTGACGTTCTCCACCAGCACCGGCTGCTTGAGGGTGGTGGTGAGCGATGTCGCCATGATGCGCGCCAGTGCATCGAGTGTGCCGCCCGGCGCCACACTCACGATGATGGTGATAGGTTTGGTGGGGAATGCCGAAATGGCCGCCGGTGTCTGGGCCACGGCCTGTGTCGTGGCCAGTAGCACAGCCGCGAGGCCCGCGATGAATCGCCGCATGGTATGTCTCCTTGGTCGTTGTGGAAGGTCGGATCAGGGACGCCGCACCGCCCCGGTGGATTCGCCGAGCACCAGCAAGCGTGTCAGCGCCGCCGCGTCGCCCGGCCCGTCGAAGCCACGCACCAGTTGCAGGCTGGCCTCGATACGTTCGGCCGGCAGGCCGCACAGCGGCACCAGGTGCCGGTACTTGGCCTCGACGTCGGCCCAGTCCACACCGCGCGGGCCGGAGCCGCGCGGGGCGGTGCAGCGGCGGGTGAATTCCTGGCCGTCCTGCAGGCGGATGGTCACGCTGCCGCCGTGGCGGTGCGGGAAGCGGTCGGGCAGCGGCGGCGGGGCGGGGTCGAACACCACCAGGTCCTGCACCGCGGCGATGACCGGATCGGCCATCTTGGCCAGCGTCATGGCGTCCCAGCCGAAGCCGCGGTCGACGATGGAGGCCGCCACGAAATACACCAGGCTGTGCGCCGCATCGACCAGGCTGCGCGGGTGCGGTTCGCCCTTGAAGTCGGTCCACTGCACCGCCGCCGATACCGTCACCCGCGCGATGTCGGCCGGATCGACGTTGCCGGCGCGCGCCGCGTCGGCCGCGGCCTCGGCCGTGGCATGGAAAGGGTGGCCGCCCGGCATCAGCTTGATGGCCATGTCGGTCACGATGTCCCACGACTGGCCCAGGCCGCGGGTGATGTCGTCCTGCGCCTGGCCGTTCATCGCACTCAGGAAACCCCGGGGGGTTTCGAAAATGCGGGTGTCGGCCTCGAAGCCGCGCTGCGCCGCCAGCGCCGCCTGCACCCCGGCCAGGGCCGCGGCGCCGGCGTGGTACTCACGCGCCCAGCTGGTGTCGGCCGCCACCGCCATGCCGCCGATGGAGGTGGCGGCGATGGCCAGCGCATGCGCCATCTGCGCCGCGTCCAGCCCCAGCAGCCGGCCGGCCACCACCGCCGCGCCGAACACGGTGGAGACCGAGCCGTGGAATCCGCGCTGCATGCGCCCGGGCGTCAGCGCCTCGTCGATGCGGCCCGCCACCTCGTAGCCCAGCACCATGGCGCACAGCAGCTCGCGCCCCGTCCTGCCGGTGCATTCGCCCAGCGCCACCGCGGTGGTGGACACGATGGTGCCGATGTGGGCGATGCTGCGCAGGTCGCTGTCGTCCGAGGCCGCGGCGTCGCTGGCGATGGCGTTGGCCCGCACCGCCCGCGACAGCGGCAGCGACCGGCCGTCGAACCACAGGCGGGCCTGCGCCGCGCCGCCCTCCTCCAGCTCCAGCCCGCGCACGATACGCGCCGAGGCTATGCCATAGCCCATGGCCGCACTGGCGATGGTGCTGGCCAGGCTCATCTTCGCCCGCTCCAGCGCAATGTCCGGAATATCGCCTGCGGGCGTGGTGGCGGCGAATGCCGCCAGAGTCTGCGCGATCGTCACGTGGCCATCCCTTTTCATCAGCGCGTCCCAGGTCGTCGGTTCAGGTTGTCAGTTGGTGGCCGCGCCGATCTTGCGCATCACCGGCAGCCACTTGTCGAGCTCGCGGCCGATCAGGGCGCCGAAGGCGGCCGGCGGCGCCAGCGGCACCGGCGGCAGGGTGAAGCCCTGCTCCAGCAGGCGCGCACGCAGCTCGGGCCGCGACATCACCTTGTCGAGTTCGGCATGCAGGCGTGCCAGCAGCTCGGGCGGCAGGCCGGCCGGCGCGATGTAGCCCCACCACAGCGTGACCTCGTAGCCCTTCAGGCCGCTCTCGTCGAGCGTGGGCACGTCGGGCAGCAGGCTGGAGCGGGTCAGCCCGGTCACGGCCAGCGCCTTGAGCTTGCCGCCGCGCACCTGGGCCAGCGCCGCCGGGATGTTGTAGAGCCCCATGTCCACATTGCCGCCCATGATGGCGGTGATGCCCTGCGGCGCGCCGGTGAAGGGCACGTGCATCAGGGGCTTGGTGTACTGCCCCAGCACCACTCCCGCGATGTGGTGGCTGGTACCGGTGCCGCTCGACGAGAAGCTGAAGGCTTCGGCCGGCTTGGCGCGGATGGCGGCCAGCAGCTCGCCGACCTTGCGGTAAGGCGACGCGGGTGCCACCACCAGCACGTTCTGCACTCCGGCCACTTCGGCGATGGGGGTGAAGTCCTTCACCGAGTCGTAGCCCGGCTTGGCATACAAGGCCTGGTTGTTGACCAGCGTGCCCTGCGCCGCCAGCCCGATGGTGTAGCCGTCGGGCGCCGCATGGGCGATGTCGGCAGTGCCGATGGTGCCGCCGGCGCCGGCCTTGTTGTCGATCACCACCGGCTGGCCCAGCTGGTCGGCCAGCTGGGTCGCCACCACCCGGGCCAGGCTGTCGGCGGCACTGCCGGCGGCAAAGGGCACGACCATGCGGATGGGCCGGTTCGGGTAGCCGCCCGGCGCCTGCGCCGCGGCGCCCTGGCACAGCAGCAGGGCCAGCGCGGCCACGCCGCCCTGCAAGAAGGGACGCAAGTCCATGGTGTTGTGTCTCCAGCTTCGTTGTTCTGTAGATACTTGAAATACATTCAAGACCGGTGCCGAATGTAGGCAGCATTCATGGCAAAGTCATGCGAATTGTTTTTCCAACTGTTTAGATAAATTCAACTGTTTAACGGCCCGCCGCCATGCACCGTCTGCGCAACCTCCTCGGCCCCCTGCGGGTGCTCGATGCCGTCTACCGTGCGGGCGGCATGGCACGCGCGGCCGAGCGCCTGCACATCACCCCCGGCGCGGTCAGCCACCAGATCCGCAAGCTCGAGGCCGAGCTGGCCACGCCGGTGGTGCGCAAGGCCGGCCGCGAGATCGAACTCACCGACACCGGCCTCCAGCTCGCCCTGCGGGTGGCCGACCTGTTCGACCGGCTCGAAGCGGTGGTGGCCAAGGCCACCGAGGCCGGCAAGCAGCGGCCCATCCGCGTGAAGGTGATCCCGAGCTTTGCCATCAAGTGGCTGATGCCGCGGCTGGCCGGCTTCTATGCCCTGTACGGCGACATCGACGTGGAGATCGCCACCGTGGCCCGCACCGACGACGTGGGCCTGGACAACGCCGACTTCGTGGTGCGCCGCGGCGACGGCCAGTGGCCCGACGTACGCGCCGACCTGCTGTTTGCCGATGCGCTGGTGCTGGCCTGCGCACCCGCCGTGGCGGCCCGGCTGAAAAAACCCGCCGACGTGCTGGAGGAAAAACTGCTCACCTCCATGATCGCGCCGGCCTTCTGGGACACCTGGCTGCGCTCCGTGGGCCTGGCGGCCGCGCCCGCCGCCCGCTTCGTGCCCCTGGCCAATGCCGCCCTGTGCCTGCAGGCCGCCGCCCAGGGCCTGGGCGTGGCGGTGACGCAGGAGGCCTACCTGGCCCACGACTTCGCCAACGGCACCCTGGTGCAGCCGCTGCCGCACGCCGCCCGCAGCGCCGAGGGCTACTACCTGGTGCGCGACCCGGCCAGGGCCGGCACCAGCCCGTTCCGCGAATTCGCCGACTGGATGCTCTCGGCCGGCTGAGAAACCCGCGCCCGGCGCATACCGCCGGTGCGGCGGATAATGCCGCCTGGTCGATCGCCCGCCCCGCGGAAAACGACAACTTCCTGCAACCGACGGAGCGACAACGAATGGAGCGGCTCGACGGGCCCACGGCCCGCACCCTGCGCGGCAAACCGCAGGCCCTGCAATGGACCCTGCTGCTGGTGCTGACGGTGTCTTTCGTTTCCGTGCTGGAACTGGTGCACCTGCCCGCCGCGCTGATGCTGGGCGCCCTGATCGCCGCGGTAGTGCTGTCGGTGTACGACGGCCGGGTCCGGGTGCCCCGCACCCCCTACATCCTGGCGCAGGGCCTGATCGGCTGCCTGGTGGCGCGCGCCATCGGCCCCGACATCCTGGTCACCATGCTCAGGCAGTGGCCGCTGTTCCTGGCTTTCGTGTGCGCCGTCATCCTCTTCAGCACCGTGCTGGGCGGCCTGCTGGCGTACTGGAAGGTGCTGCCGGGCACCACCGCCATCTGGGGCTCGTCGCCCGGCGGCGCCACGGTGATGGTGATCATGTCCGAGTCCTTCGGCGCGGACATCCGGCTGGTCGCCTTCATGCAGTTCCTGCGTATCGCCTTCGTGGCGGCCCTGGCCTCGGCCGTGGCCCGCATCTGGCTGCCGGCAGGCGCACCGGCGCCGGCCGCGGTGGAATGGTTTCCCGCGTTCGCCGCGCTGCCCTTGCTGCAGACGCTGGCCATCGCCGTCGGCGGCGCCTGGCTCGGCACCGTGTTCAAGGTGCCGGCCGGCGCCATGCTGGTGCCGATGTTCCTGGGCATCCTCTTCTCGGGCACCCAGCTGGTGGCCATCACCCTGCCGCCCTGGCTCATGGCCGGCTGCTACGCCCTGGTCGGCTGGACCATCGGCCTGCGTTTCACCCGCGATGTCGTGAAGCACGCCGCACGCGCCTTCCCGCGCATCGCGGCATCCACCCTGGCACTGGTCGCACTCTGTGGCGGCCTGGCCTGGCTGCTGCACCGGTTCAGCGGGGTCGACCCCCTCACCGCCTACCTGGCCACCAGCCCCGGCGGCGCCGACTCGGTGGCCATCATCGCCGCCTCGTCGCACGTCGACATGCCCTTTGTCATGGCGCTGCAGATGGCGCGTTTCCTGATCGTCATGGCGCTCGGGCCCGCGCTGGCCAGGATGGTGGCGCGCTGGGTCGAAAAAGTAAGCCCTCCGGCCTCCCAGGCGCTCCCGCGCGGGTAGTGGGACCCAGGCCCTCAGGCCGGCGCAGGTAATCCCAGGTGGTGGCGCAGGGTGCTGCCGCTGTACGCCCGGCGCGCCAGGCCACGCGCCTGCAGCAGCGGCACCACCTCGTCGGCGAAATCGTCGAAGCCCCCCGGGAACCAGGCCGGCATGATGTTGAAGCCGTCCGCGGCACCGCTGTCCACCCAGTGCTGCATGTGGTTGGCCACCTGCACGGCGGTGCCCACCACGATCTGGTGGCCGCGGGCACTGGCCACCTGGTGGTAGAGCTGGCGCAGTGTCAGCGTGTTCTCGCGGGCGGAGCGCAGCAGCAGTTCGCGCCGGCTGTGGGCGCCCGGGACCGGCGGCAGGTCCGGCAGCGGCCCGTCGAGGTCGTAGCCGGTCACGTCGCAGTCGAGCTGCTCCGACAGGATGGCCAGGGCATTGGACTGGTCGGTGAACGACTGCAGCTGCGCCAGCTTGTCGCGCGCCTCCCGCTCGGTGCGGCCGATGATGGGCATCAGGCCCGGCATCACCAGGCAATGCCCGGCCTGCCGGCCCTGCGCCTCTACCTGCGATTTCAGGCCCCGGTAGAAGGCCTGCGCGGCCTGCAGGTCCTGCTGCGCGGTGAAGACCACCTCGGCATGCCGGGCGGCCAGCGCCTGCCCCGGGCCGGAGGATCCGGCCTGGATCAGCACCGGCTGCCCCTGGGGGCTGCGTGTCACGTTCAGCGGCCCGGCCACCTCGTAGAAGCGGCCCTTGTGGTGCAGTGCATGCATCTTGCCGGTGTCGATGTAGATGCCGGTGGCCTTGTCGCGTACATATGGGTCCGGGTCCCAGGAGCGCCACAGCCCTTTCACCACCTGCACGAATTCATCCGCAATCTCGTAGCGCAGGGCGTGGTCGGGGTGGCGCTCGCGGCTGAAGTTGATGGAGCCGTCGGCAAAGGTGGTGACAATATTCCAGGCCGCCCGGCCCTTCGACAGCAGGTCCACCGACGCCAGCGTGCGGGCCAGGCTGAAGGGTTCGCTGTAGGTGGTCGACGCCGTGCCCGCCAGGCCGATATGCGTGGTCACCATGGACAGGGCCGACAGCACCGCCAGCGGGTCGGGCCGGGTGATCATGGAGGGATGCGCGTCCGGCGTGGTCACCAGCCGGTCGCCGAGGAACACCATGTCGAGCTTCGCGCGCTCGGCGGCTTGCGTGGCACGGATGATGAGGTCGATGTTTTCGGTGCCGGATTCGGCACCGGGGTGGCGCCAGCCGCCGGCATGGTGGCCGGCGGCCAGCAGGAACAAACCAAGTTTCATGTCAGTGTCGGAAAAGGAAAAAAGTCCGGCCTCCGCAGAGGCCGGACGATGGTGGGGCCGGGCCGGATGGCTCAGTCGGCCTGCGTGCGGCTGACGTCGATCAGGCGTTGCGCCAGGTCATGCACGGCGTGGATCTGCCGTTCGGTCTGCTGTGGTGTCAGCGGCTCGGCGACCACCTGGACGGAAGCCAGCGCCGACACGATGGCGGGTTCCCGCACGGTCTCGTCGAACCAGCGCCGCAGCTGCGCCAGCACCTTGGGCGGCAGCTTGACAGGCGCCACCACGAAGAAGGAGCCGGCCAGCGCATCCTCCCACCCGGCCAGCCCGGCCTGTGCCACCGAGGGCACGTTGGGCAGGTCGGCCGGCGGTTTGGCGCCGCCGAAGAAGGCCAGCGCGCGCAGCTTGCCGCTGTTGACAAAACTGTTGCCCAGCGGGTCGAACGCGATGTCCACATGGCCGGCCACCACGTCGGCCACCGCCTGCGCACTGCCGCGGTAGGGCACGTGCCGGATATCGACCCCCGCCAGTTGCTTGAAGTGCTCACCCGCCAGGTGGCCCGGCGTGCCGTTGCCCGAGGTGCCGTAGGTCAGCTTGCCCGGGTTGGCACGGGCGTAGGCGATGAGTTCCGCCAGGGTACGCACCGGCAGGGCGGGATTGACCGTGATGGCCGTGCGGGCGCCACCCACGTAGCCGATGGGAACGAAGTCCTTGAAAGGGTCGAAGTGCACCTTCATCAGCTGCGGCGCGATGGCCAGGTTGCCGATGGAGGCATTGAGCAGCGTGTAGCCGTCGGGCGCCGCGGCGGCGACATAGGCCGCACCGATGGTGCCGCCCGCCCCGCCCTTGTAGTCCACCACCACCGGCTGGTGCGCCTTCTCGCCCAGGCGCTTGCCGATGATGCGGGCCACGTTGTCGTTGGTGCCACCCGGCGGGTAAGGCACGATCAGGCTGATGGGCTTGGCCGGAAAGGCGGGCTCCGCGGCGGCGGGCAGGGCCCAGGCGGCGGCCAGCAGGGGCAGGAGACTGAGGAGGCGGCGGATACGGGACGGCATAGGGGACCAGCGATTGCAAAACCCCATTCTTCTTGCCGCCTCCCCGCCCGGCAACGAAGCATTCCGCGCTTGGATGCTTGGAATCCGACTATCGCGCGTGAGCCGTATCGGCTATCTGCGGAGCGATGCACGTCCAGAGCCCAACTAAGGACAAACCCTCTTTTTCTACCGGGATGGGACCGCTTATTGTGATCAGTTGATCACGATTCGTTCCACCAATCACAACAGGAAAAGAGACACATGAACAATCGCCGTAACTTCCTCAAGAGCAGCGCCGCCATCGGCAGCATCACCTTCTGCTCGTGCGGAGTGCTCGATGCCGCGCGGGCGCAGACCCCGCCGGTGGACATGGCCGCCGCCCGCACCGGCGGCGGCGACGACGGGGACAACCCGGCGCTGAAATACCGCCACCCCAAGGCCGGCACCAAACGCAAAAGCGAAATCATCAACGGCAAACGCGTCAAGGCCATCGACGTGCATGCGCACTGCTTCCTGCGCGAGACCGTGGCCATGGCCGGGCCGGGCTACAAGGTCAACGCGGCAGTCCAGGGCGGGCCGCAGTTCTACATCCTGCCGGCCACCGAGACCGAGACGATCAACGAGCGCCTGACCTACATGGATGCCAAGGGCGTGGACATGGAGGTGCTGTCGATCAACCCCTTCTGGTACGGCAAGAACCGCGACGTCGCCAGCGACATCATCAACATCCAGAATGCCAGGCTGGCCGAGCTGTGCGAAGCCCACCCCAAGCGCTTTACCGCCTTCTGCTCGCTGGCGCTGCAGCACCCCGACCTGGCGGTCGAGCAGCTCACCGCCGCCATGAAGATGCCCGGCATGCGCGGCGCGGCCATCGGCGGCAGCATGCTGGGCACCGACTTCTCGGACGCGAAGTTCCACCCCATCTGGGCCAAGGCCGAGGAACTGGGCGCGGTGCTTTTCATCCACCCGCAGAGCACGGCCCCGCTGGCCTCGCGCTTCAAGGGCAACGGCTGGCTGAGCAACACCATCGGCAACCCGCTGGACACCACCATCGCGCTGCAGAAACTGATTTTCGAAGGCACGCTCGACAAGTTCCCGGGCCTGAAGGTCATCGGCGCCCATGGCGGCGGCTACTTCCCCTCGTACGCGCCACGCTCGGACCATTCGTGCACCATCTCGCCGGCCAACTGCAGCGTCGGCGACATCGTGCTGAAAAAGAAGCCCACCGACTACCTCAAGGACCAGATCTACGTCGACTCGCTGGTCTTCACCCCCGAAGCCCTGCGCCACCTGGTGGCCCAGGTCGGCTCCAGCCAGGTGATGATCGGCACCGACAGCCCCATCCCCTGGGAAATCGCGCCGATGGACCATGTGATGGCCACGCCAGGCCTGAGCCCGACACAGCGCGCCGCCATCATCGGCGGCAATGCCGCCAAGCTGCTGAAGATCACCAACATCTGACGACGACACGCGCGGCCCGGGCTGCGTGTTTCCCTGTATTCCTTTTCGGGAGCTTCACCGTAGACTCGGGTCAAGCAAACGTTTGCACAACCACTTTTCAGCAAAGGCGGCACGGTGGCTTCTCCCTGGATTTCCGGTCTCCGCAGCGTGGCGCTGGACGTGCCCGACCTGGCACGCGCCGAAGACTTCTACACCCGCGTCTGGCACCTGGAGGTGGCGGAGCGCACCCCCGATGCGCTGTACCTGCGCGGCACCGGTGGCGACCACCATGTGCTGGCCCTGCATGGCGGCGCGGCGCAGGCGCAGATCCGGCATGTGGCGCTGCGCGCGCGCAGTGCCGAGGCCCTGGGTGCCGTCGCGGATGCAACGGCGCGGGCCGGCGGCAAGGTCCTCTCCCCCGCCGCGCCCAGCACCGAGCCCGGCGGCGGCACGGCCCTGACCCTCCGCGACCCCGATGGCCGGGTGTTCCGCATCGTGTACGGCGACGACGTGCAGCCCGCGGCACCCGAGCGGGCCGACCGGCCCATCCGCCTGGCCCACGTGGTGCTCAACAGCCACGCCATCGAGGCCTCGCGAGCCTTCCTGGAGCAGGCCCTGGGTTTCACCCTGGCCGACCGCACCAAGATCATGGCCTTCATGAACTGCAGCGCCGACCACCACAGCATCGCCTTCGGCGACGCCGACAACGATGCGCTGAACCACATCGCCTTCCTCATGCCCGACCTGGAATCGGTCATGCGCGGCGGCGGCCGGCTGAAGGACGCGGGCCACCCCATCGAATGGGGCCCCGGGCGCCACGGGCCGGGCCACAACACCTTCAACTACTTCGTCGGGCCCTTCGGCGAGGTCATCGAATACACCGCCGAGGTCGAGCAGGTCGACGACAGCTACCGCGTGGGCGGCCCCGACGACTGGAAGTGGCCGGCCGGCCGCATCGACCACTGGGGCATCTCTTTGCCGCCCTCGGCCCGGCTGAAAGAGGCGCAGCGTGCCGTCTTCTTCGGACCCGCCACCGATTCCTGAACCCCAAGAACACACAGAGAGAGACAAGACCATGCCCAGCACCGATCCCCGCCGCCGCTTCCCCACCCTCACCCGCCGCGGCTTCGCGGCCACGCTGTCGGCCGGCGCCGCCCTGGCCGCCGGCCTGGGCCACCCGGCCTTCGCGCAGTCCGGCGCCTGGCCGCAACGGCCGATCAAGTTCATCGTGCCCAACGCGCCCGGCAGTTCGGTCGACACCATCGGCCGCATCATGGCCAACGAGCTGGCCGCGCAGCTGCACCAGGCCTCGGTGATCGACAACCGCGCCGGCGCCGGCGGCGCGCTGGGCATGGAGGTGGGCCGCACCTCGCCGCCCGACGGCTACAACCTCATCATCGGCTCCAGCAGCGCCACCAGCGCCGCGCCGCTGCTGCAGAAGGCCGTCACCTACGACCCGCTGCGCGACTTCGAGCTGGTGTCGCTGGCCGCCGTCCTGCCCAACGTGCTGGTGTGCAACCCGGCGCTGCCGGTGCGCACGCCGCAGGAACTCGCCGCCTGGTGCCGCTCCCGGGGCAAGTCCAGCAACATGGCCTCGGCCGGCATCGGCTCGACCAGCCACCTGGCGGGCGTGGCCTTCCAGAGCGCGGCCAACTTCGAATCGCTGCACGTGCCCTACAAGGGCGGCCCGCAGGGGGTTACCTCGGTCATGGCCGGCGAGACCGACTGGGAAATCTCCCCCGCCCCCGCCGTCATGGCCATGGTGAACCAGGGCAAGCTGCGCCTGCTGGGCCACAGCATGGCACCGAACACCAACCCGCTGGGCGATGTGCCGGCCATCGGCAAGACGGTGCCGGGCTACGAGTTCTCCAGCTGGATCGGCCTGCTCGGCCCCAAGGGCCTGCCGGCCCCGATCGTGGACGCGCTGCAGAAGGCCATGGTCGAGGCGCTGAAGTCGCCCGCCCTGCGCAAGTCCTTCGACAGCAACGGCGCGGTGCCCACCGCCTCCACCCCGCAGGAGTTCCGCATCTACCTGCAGCAGGACATCGAGATCACCAAGAAGGCCGTGCAGATCGCCGGCATCAAGCCCGAATGAACCTCCCATGACCGCCATGAACACCACCCCCAGCGCCAACGACCCCACCATGCCCAGCGCCACCGGGCGCCAGCCCGCCTCGCCGGTGCTGCCCGTGATCCTGGAGCGCTGGTCGCCCCGCGCCTTCCGCGACCACCCCATGGCGGAGGCCGAGCTGCTGGCCCTGCTCGAAGCCGCCCGCTGGGCGCCGTCGTCGCACAACTCGCAGCCCTGGCGTTTTGCCTACGCGCTGCGCGGCGACAGGCACTGGGACAGCTTCCAGGGTTTCTGCAACACCAACAATGCCCGCTGGGCGCATGCGGCCTCGGCCCTGGTGCTGATCGCCTCGCGCACGCGTTTTCCCAACGCCAAGACCGGTGAACTCGAACCCGCGCGTATGCACACCTTCGACGCCGGCTGTGCCTGGGGCTACCTGGCCCTGCAGGCCGCGCACGAGGGCTGGGCCTGCCATGCCATGGCTGGCATCGAGCGCGACAAGGCGCGCGCCGGCACCGGCCTGCCCGAGGACCATGAACTGCACTGCATGGTTGCCATCGGCAAGGCCGGCGACCCGGCCGGCCTGCCGGACGACCTGCGGGCACGCGAGAAGATCTCGGGCCGGGCCGAGCTGCGCACGCTGGCGCGACCGGGGAGCTTCAGCGGCGGCTGAGGCCATTGCCGCCGGCCGCGGCCGGCCATGCAATGCCGGTCAAGCCTTCGGCCGGCCGTTCACGTAGGGCGACAGCGCATCGGCCACAAAAGTATTGGCCGGCGTGGCCACCCCCTTCTCGCGGGCCAGCGCCACCACACCGCCGCTCAGCCAGGGCAGTTCCAGCCGGTTGCCCTTGTCCAGGTCGTGGAACATCGATGAGGTCATGGTGAACGGCAGGTTATCGACCAGGGCCATGCACTGGCTGGCGTAGTCCTCGGGCAAGGCCACGCCGTGGGCGCGGCCCACCGCCACGGCCTCGGCAATCACCGAGCGCAGCAGGCCGCGGCTGCCTTCGCTCTCGCGCACCGGGCCGATGGTCAGGTGCGTCAGGCAGGTCATGGCCGACAGGCCGACCAGGAACACGTACTTCTCCCACAGCACCCGCTCGATGTCGTCGGCCAGCGTCGCGTCGACGCCCTGGGCAGCGAAAGAGCGCACCAGCTCCTGCGTGCGTTCGCTGGTACGGCCGCCGTACTCGCCGAGCTTGATGCGCTGCATGCTGCCGACCTGCTTGATGACCCCCGGGCGGCCCACCGACGTGGCGATGTAGGCCACACCGCCGATGACCTGCCCGGCGCCGAACACCTTGCGCAGGATGTGGTCCTTGATGACACCGTTCTGCAGCGACAGCACCGCGGTCTGCGGGCCCGCGATCTTCTGCACGCTGTGGGCGATGGCTTCCAGGTCCCACATCTTCACCGCGATGATGACCAGGTCGGGCTGCTCCAGCGACGCGATGTCCTCGGTGACCTTCACCTGCGGCAGCGAGGCGGCGATGCCACTGTCGTTCTCGATCTGCAGGCCGGTCTCCTGCATGGCCTTCAGGTGCGCGCCACGCGCCACGAAAGTCACGTCGTGCCCCGCCTGCACCAGCTTCAGCCCGTAGAAACCGCCCACACCGCCGGACCCGATCACTGCGATTTTCATGCCTGCCAATGCCTCAAAATGGTTAACCAATAAGTAATTGGTTCAATTTTCAGGCAAGCAGTACGGCCTGTCAAGCACCGCCCTACTGCTGCAGGATGGCCGATGCGATGTAGTGCAGGTGCTCGCGCACCGCACCCACGGCCGCGGCCGCATCGCGGCTGCGCAGGGCCGCCAGGATCTTGTCGTGCTCCCGGCGCGAGGCGACCCGCCGCTCGGCCGTCAGGAAACGCTGGCGCAGGCTGCCCCACTCGGCCGCGGCATGCGCCGCCGAGAAGGCCTGGTAGGCGCTGACCAGCACCGGGTTGTGGGTGGCCGCGGCGATGGCCGCATGGAACGCCTCGTCGGCCAGTTCGAAGGCGCCGAAGCTGTCGGCCCGGTGGTAGTCCCGCGCCCGCTCGGCCAGCAGTTCCAGGTCGTGTTTGGTGCAGTTCATGGCGGCGATGCCGGCGAGGTTGGGCTCGAAGGCGAAGCGCGCCTCGACGATCTGCTTGGGGCTCACGTCCGGCACCGCCTGTGCGCCGTCCGCGCTGGCGAAATAGGTGCCGCTGCCGACCTTGCGCACGATGCGGCCCTCGGCCTCCAGCACCGCCAGGGCATCGCGCACCACGTTGCGCGACACCCCCAGCCGCTCCACCAGCGCACGTTCGGTCGGCAGCCGGTCGCCTTCCACGGGGCCCGCGCCCAGCAGGAAACTGCGCACCAGGGCCAGCTCGGCTTCGTGTTTCATGCGGATGTCCTTGCGCCTCTATTGGTTGACCATTTATGGATACTACCAAAAATTGGTTCATAACGGTTTACCATCGGCAACACCGCCACCTCCGGAGCAATTCCCCGTGTCCGCCCTGCCTCCCCTGCACATCTCCGCCCTGCGCACCCGCTACGTCAAGGTGCCCATGCGTTTCCCGCTCGGCACCAGCGCGGCCACCGTCACCGCCGCGCCCCTGCTGCTGGTCGACCTGGAAACGCAGGAGGGCGTGGTCGGCCATGCCTACCTGTTCTGCTACCGCGACAGCGGCGCCAAGGCCATCGCCGAGGTGCTGCACGAGGCCGCGGGCCTGGTGGCCGGCCAGGCCGTGGCGCCGGGCCGGATCGGCGAGTTCCTGGCGCGGCGCTACGCGCTGCTCGGTGTCACCGGTGTGGTCCGCATGGCCCTGGCCGCCCTCGACATCGCCCTGTGGGACGTGCTGGCCACCGCCGCCGGTGTGCCGCTGGCGCGTTTCCTGGGAGGCGACCTGGCGCCCGTGCCCACCTACAACAGCGACGGCCTGGGCCTGATGCCCGCGGCCCAGGCCGCCGAAGAAGCGGTACAGCTGCTCACCCCCGGCTTCCGGGCCGTCAAGCTGCGGCTGGGCCATGCCGACCCCGCCGTGGACCAGGAAGTGGCGACCGCCGTGCGCGGGGCCATAGGCCCGGCGGTAAAACTCATGGTGGACTACAACCAGGCCCTGGCGGTGCCCGATGCCATTGCCCGCGCCCGTGCCCTGGAGCCGCTGGACGTGTACTGGCTGGAGGAGCAGATCCGCCACAACGACCTGCAAGGCTACGCGCAGATCGCCGCCGCACTGGCCACGCCGGTGCAGATCGGCGAGAACCTCGACGGCCCCGAGGCGGTGCAGGACGCCATCGCCGCCCGGGCGTCCGACTACCTGATGCTGGACGCGGCCCGCGTCGGCGGCGTCAGCGGCTGGCTGCGCGGCGCGGCCATCGCGGGCGCACGCGGCATCCCCGTCTCTTCGCACCTGTTCCCCGAGATCAGCGTGCACCTGCTGGCCGCCACACCGGGCGCGCACTGGCTCGAATACGTGAGCTGGGCCGACGCCATCCTGGCCGAGCCGCTGCAGGTGGCCGACGGCCACGTCGCGCCGCCCGACCGGCCGGGGCTCGGCCTGGCATGGTCGCAGCAGGGCGTGGAGCGCTGGCGCGCGGACTGACACACGGCGGCGGCGATAATGCCGCCTGCGCCTTGTAGCCTCCGATCCTGCGCAATCCTTTCGCCCGATTGCGCCCATGACCACCCCCATTCCCCGACGCCTGCCCAACGCCATGCGGATCGAGATCACCTCCCGACCCGAAGGCAGCGGCTGGAGCGCCTACGCCACCGCCTACGACATCAACGACGCCGGCGCACCGCCGGTGCAGCCCCTGCCGCCGGTGGGCGCCAGCTCGAAGGAACTGGCCGAGAGTGCCGCCTACCGCCAGTTCCGCGAATGGGTCAACCACCTGTGGCCGCGGCGCACCGTGCCCGACCCGGTGTAGCCTCCGCAAACCCCTGGTTTTTATCCGCCGCGCCGGGTGTAACCAGCCGTTCTTCGCCCGTGCCCGCCTGTAAGATCGCCCCGCCTACAGGACGAGACACATGACACGCGCGAGACCGCTGCACCCCCGGAACCTGCTGATCGGCCTCGGCTCGGCCTGGGTGGCGCAGGGCGCGTTCTCCCAACAGGCCCCACCGGCCCCGCAGAACCCGCCGCAGCAGCAGATGGCGGCCAACAGCCTGGCCGACCTGAGCCTGGAACAGCTGAGCACCATCCAGGTCACCTCGGTCTCGGGCCGCTCCGAAAGCCTGCAGGAGGCACCCGCCTCGATCTACGTCATCACCGGCGAGGAAATCCGCCGCTCCGCCGCCACCAGCCTGCCCGAGGCGCTGCGCCTGGCGCCCAACCTGCAGGTGGCCCGCCTCAGCGCCGGCCAGTACGCCATCAGCGCGCGCGGCTTCAACAATTCCATCGGCAACAAACTGCTGGTGCTGATCGACGGGCGCACCGTCTACTCGGCCCTGTACTCGGGGGTGTTCTGGGATGCCAACGACGTCATGCTGGAGGACGTGGACCGCATCGAGGTCATCAGCGGCCCGGGCGCCACCATCTGGGGCGCCAATGCGGTCAATGGTGTCATCAACATCATCAGCCGCAGCGCGGCCGACACGCAGGGCGTGCTCGTATCGGGCGCGCGCTCCAACGCGGGTGGCACCGAGTCGGCGCGCCTCGGCGGCACCTTTGCCAACGGCGGGCACTACCGGGTGTACGCCATGGGCATCGACCGTGCCGGCACGCAGCGCGCCAGCGGGCTGCAGCTGACCGATTCCGCCACCAAGCAGCAGGCGGGTTTCCGCGCCGACTGGGGGCCGGAGGCCGACCGGCTGACGGTCCAGGGCGACGCCTACCACGGCGGCAAGGACCCGGCCTCGGCCCTGGCGCCGCGGCTGGACGGCGCCAACCTGCTGGCGCGCTGGAACAGCACGTTTGCCAACGGCAGCCCCTTCAAGCTGCAGGCCTACGTCGACCAGGCCAAACGCGACGAGGTCACCGGCTTTCGCAACCAGGCCGACACCGTCGACGTGCAGTTCAGCCACGAACCCCGGTTGGACGACGGCCAGAAGCTGCTGTGGGGCGTGGGCCACCGCAGCACGCGCGACCAGAACGATCCGAGCGCGCAGGTGGCCTTCATCCCCGCCGACCGGCGCCTGTCCTGGACCAACGTGTTCGCCCAGTACGAACGGCCGCTGACCGAGGCCGTCAAGCTGACCCTGGGCGCCAAGGCCGAACGCAACGACTACACCGGCATGGAGTACCTGCCCAGCGCCCGCCTGTCGTGGAAACACTCGGAACAGAACATGAGCTGGGCGGCGCTGTCGCGGGCGGTGCGCGCCCCGGCGCGGCTCGACAAGGAGCTGTTTTTCCCCGGCAACGCGCCCTTCGCCGTCAACGGCGGCCCGGCCTTCCAGTCGGAGGTGGCCAATGTGCTGGAAATCGGCCACCGCGGGTATGCCGCGCCCGGCATCTCCTACTCCATCACCGCCTTCACCCAGCGCTACGAACGCCTGCGCAGCGCCACGCCGCCGCCGCTGATGCTGGTCAACCAGATCCAGGGCAACGTCAACGGCGTGGAAGGCTGGGCCAGCTGGCAGGTCAACCCGGCGTGGCGGCTGAGCGCGGGCATGCTGCAGCTGCGCGAGCACCTGGCCTCCACCCGCGGCACACCCGACCCCACGGCCGTCGCAGCGCTCGGCAACGACCCGCGCCACCAGTGGAGCCTGCGCTCCAGCCTCGACCTGGGGCGCGGCGAGCTCGACCTGGCGCTGCGCCAGGTCGGTGCCCTGCCCTCGCCCGCCGTGCCCAGCTACACGGCGGTGGACGGGCGTTTCGGCTGGCGCATCTCGCCCACCCTCGAGGCCTCGGTGCAGGTGCAGAACCTGTTCGACCGCCGGCATGTCGAATTCAACGCCATCGGCACGGCCAGCCAGATCGAGCGCCGCGTGTACCTGAAGCTGGTCAAGCGGCTGTAGGCAGCTCTCTCCATGCGCCTGGCTCCTGCCCTTTTGCAGCCGATGTTCCGTGCGGCCCTGTGCTTGGCGCTGGCCGGGCTGTGCGCGGGTTCGGCACAGGCGCAGACCCCACCGCCGGCCCCCGCCCCGGTCCCGCACGCCGTCGCCCGCGAGAGCGAGGTCAAGGCCGCCTACCTGTACAAGTTCGCCAGCTTCGTCGAATGGCCGCCGGCCGTGTTCCCCGCGGCCGACACGCCCCTGGTCATCGGCGTGGCCGGCGACGACGCGGTGGCGGCCGACCTGGCGCAGCTGCTGGCCGGCCGCAGCCTCGACGGCCGGCCGGTGCTGGCGCGCCAGGTCATCGACCCGAAAAACACCAGCGGTGTGCACATCCTGCTGCTCGGCACCATGCCGGAGGCCAAGCTGCACGAGTACCTGCCACCACCCGACGCGCCGGTGCTGGTGGTGGCCGAGCAGGAGGGCGGGCTGCGCCTGGGCGCGGCCCTCAACCTGGCCGCCGACGGCGGCCGGGTGCGGTTTTCCGCCGCGCCGGCGCAGGCCCAGGCACGCGGCCTCAAACTCAGCTCGCGGCTGCTGGCGGTGGCGCAGAACATCGAGGGGCGTGCGCCATGATCTTCTCGCGCAGCCACTCCATCCGCCAGAAGCTCAACGCCATCCTGGTGGTGACCACGGTGTCCGCCCTGCTGGTGGCCGGCATCGCGCTGCTGCTGATCGACCTGCGCAAGCAGGTGCGCACCATCGAGAACAACCTGCTGGCGCAGGCCGACATCGTGGGCCTGGCCAGCAGCACGGCGCTGGCCTTCGACGACCCCCAGGCCGCTGCAGAAAACCTCAGTGTGCTGCGTGCCAACCCCGGCGTGGCCGTGGCCGCGCTCTACGACAAGGCCGGCCGGCTGTTCGCCACCTTCCGCCCCGACGCCGGCGGCCTGCCCGACGTGGCGCCGAAGGCCCCCGCCACCGGGGTGCGTTTCAGCGGCGAATGGGTGGTGGCTTCGCGCCCGGTGGTGCAGAACCACGAGACCATCGGCACCGTCTACCTGCAGGCGCGCCACGACCTCATGCAGCGGGTGCTGGAATACCTGGGCGTGCTGGCCGCCGTCCTGACCGGCAGCCTGGCCGTGGCGCTGGTGCTGTCCAACCGCCTGCAGCGGCTGGTGACCGCACCCATCGTCGACGTGAGCGAGGTGGCGCAGGAGATCCTGCTGGGCGGCAACTTCGACCTGCGTGCGCAGAAGACCACCGACGACGAGGTCGGCGCGCTGGTCGACGGCTTCAACGCCATGCTCGACGAACTCAACCGCCGCGCCGCCACGCTGGGCGCCGCCCACCAGGCGCTGCTGGCCACCGAGCGCACCCTGCAGGACGCCAACCGCGCCAAGGACGAGTTCATCGCCACCCTGGCGCACGAGCTGCGCAACCCGCTGGCGCCGATCCGCACCGGGCTGGAACTGCTCAAGCGCGACAAGGCCAACGGCCCGGCGTCCGAGCGTGCACGCGGCATCATGGAACGCCAGATGGTGCACCTGGTGCGCCTGATCGACGACCTGCTCGACATCTCGCGCATCACCAGCGGCAAGATCCGCCTGGAGAAGGCCCGCATCGGCCTGCGCGCCGTGGTCGAGAGCGCCCTCGAAATCAGCCGCCCGGCCATGGAAGCCGGCCGCCACGAACTGGCGGTGGAACTGCCCCGGCAGGACGTGGAACTGGTCGCCGACGCCACGCGCCTGGCCCAGTCGGTCGGCAACCTGCTGACCAACGCCGCCAAATACACCCCGCCGGGCGGCCACATCCACCTGCGGCTGTGGCAGGAGGACAGCACCGCCGTGATCGAGGTGCAGGACGACGGCGTGGGCATCCCCGCCGACATGCTGGAGAACGTGTTCACCCTGTTCACCCAGGTCGGCCGCACCATAGAGCGGGCGCAGGGCGGCCTGGGCATCGGCCTGTCGCTGGTACGCAGCCTGGTCACCCTGCACGGGGGCACCGTCACCGCGGCCAGCCCCGGGCCGGCGCTGGGCTGCACCTTCACCATCCGTATCCCCTGCCTGCCAGCGCTGGCGCCCGCCGCCGAACCGGCGGCGCAGGCGGCAGCCGGTGCCCCGCCGGCGCCCCCGCGCCGGGTGCTGGTGGTCGATGACAACATCGATGCCGCCACCACCCTGGCCGAAGTGCTCGGCCTGCTGGGCCACACCACCCGCCTGGTGCACACCGGCACGGAGGTGTTCGATGCCGCGGCCGACTTCCGCCCCGACACCGTGCTGCTCGACATCGGCCTGCCCGGCATGAGCGGCTACGACGCGGCCCGCCAGCTGCGCGCCGACAGGCGTTTCGACAAGACCGTGCTGGTGGCCCTGACCGGCTGGGGCAGCGAGAACGACAAACGCGAGGCCGAGGAAGCGGGCTTCAACCATCACCTGACCAAACCGGTGGACCTGGAGGCGGTGACGCGGCTGGTGGAGCGGCCCTAGGCCAGCAGCCGGACCGCGGTCTGCACCGCCAGCCCGGCGGCCGCGCACGCCGCCAGCAGCGGCAGCACACCGGCCTTGAAGCGGAACAGCGCCACGCCAGCGGCCACCGCGATAAGGGCCGAGGCCAGGTCGAAGTGCCCCGCGAAGCCCTGCGGCCAGAGTACGTGCCAGGCGAAGAACAGCGCCAGGTTCAGGATCACCCCCACCACCGCGGCGGTGATGGCGGTGAGCGGCGCGGTGAACTTCAGATTGTTGTGGGTGGACTCCACCAGCGGCCCGCCCGCCAGGATAAAAACGAACGAGGGCAGGAAGGTGAAGAACGCCACCACCGACGCGGCCAGCGCGCCCGACCAGAACAGCGCATCTGGGCCGAACACGCTGTGCTGCCAGCCCCCGACAAAACCGACGAAGGCCACCACGATGATGAGCGGGCCGGGTGTCGTCTCGCCCAGGGCCAGGCCGTCGATCATCTGCGCCGCGTCCAGCCAGTGGTAGTGGCCCACCGCTCCCTGGTACACATAGGGCAGCACCGCGTAGGCGCCACCGAAGGTCAGCAGCGCCGCCTTGGTGAAGAACCAGCCCATCTGGGTCAGTGTGCCCTGCCAGCCGGACACGGCCAGCAGCCCCGCCATGGCCCCGGCCCACAGGCCCAGGCCGGTGGCCAGCACCCGGACCAGGCGCGCCCGGGTGAAAAGCGCGTGCGCCGGTGTGGGGGTGTCGTCGTCGATCAGCGCGGGCCCATAACCCTGCGCACCGGCACCATGCCCGCCCCCTACCGCGAACACCCACGGCCAGCGCCGCCCACCGAAGTGGCCAGCCACCGCCGCTGCGGCCACGATGAGCGGAAACGGCACATCCAGCGCGAAGATGGCCACGAAGGCCGCGGCCGCGACGACCCACAGCCAGCGGTTCTTCAGCGCCCGGGTGCCGATGCGGTGCGCCGCATGCAGCACCAGCGCCGTCACCGCCGGCTTGATGCCGTAGAAGATGCCCGCCACCACCGGCACGCTGCCGAAGGCGATGTAGACCCACGACAGCCCGATGAGCAGCAGCAGCGAGGGCAGCACGAACAGGGCACCGGCGACGATGCCGCCCCGGGTCTTGTGCATCAACCAGCCGATGTAGGTAGCCAGCTGCTGCGCCTCCGGCCCGGGCAGCACCATGCAGAAGTTCAGCGCGTGCAGGAAACGCCTCTCGCTGATCCAGCGGCGGCGTTCGACCAGCTCGGTATGCATCAGCGCGATCTGGCCGGCAGGCCCGCCGAAGCTGACACAACCGAGCCAGAACCAGAAACGCCAGGCCTCGCGCAAGGGCACCGGAGGCGGCGCAGCGGGCGGGCCGGAAGACGCAATGGGGGAGGAGATAGGAGAAGAATCAGGCGGCAAGGCGGTGTCCACGGAGGCTCCGTTGGGGGTCGCCAGCGCTTGGACGGGACACCGTCTGTCTTGCAGCAAGAACCGGGAGGCTGGATTCCCGTTGCGGAAATCTTAGCAGGCCCGCATTTGCCGGCGGCGATGCATGCCCATAGGGCTTTGGAAAATGCTGCTCAGGTAGACTGTGCCGCCCTCACCGCGTCGCCGTGACAAGAGCCTGTTCGCACGGGAGCCCTGCCGATGAATATCCGCCAACTTCGTGCCCTCGGGGAAATACTGAAACATGGCATGCATATCTCGGCTGCCGCGAAAGTGCTTCACACATCGCAGTCTGGCGTAAGCAAACAGATCCTGGAGCTGGAAGAGGAACTGGGCGTCACCATCTTCCTGCGCCGGCGCAATCGCGTCATCGGACTGACGGAAGCGGGAATCAGGCTTGCCCCTTTGGCGGAACAGGTGGTGAAGGACGCCGAAAGGATGCAGGCGGTAGCCGCCGACTACAGCGGCAAGAATACCGGCAGTTTCGTGGTGGCTACGACCAACCTGCATGCACGCCACACGCTGCCTGCGTCGATAAGGGAATTCACCAGGCTGCACCCCGAGGTATCCCTGCAATTGCTGGCGGGCACACCCACGGAGTGCTGCAGGCTTGTCACCGAAGGTGTTGCAGACCTTGCGATCAGTTTGCCGCCCGATAGCCTGGACGGACTCGCCAGCATCCCGGCGTACAGACTCAAGCGGCACCTTGTCGCCCCACGGGGCCACCCGCTGCTCTCCACGGAGAGGCTGACACTCGTGGATATCGTGAAGTACCCGATGATTACCTACGACGATACCTTTCGCAGCCGCCGCATCGTCAAGCAGATGTTCGAAGAAACGGGTCAGCACCCGACGGTCGCGCTGCAGGCGATCGATCCGGAGACGTGCAAGACCTACGTGGCGATGGGCATGGGTGTGGCCATCCTGCCCGAAATCGCCTATGACCAGGCCATCGACACGAAGCTGCGATCCCGCGACGCAGGGAGTCTTTTCGAACCCGGGGTCGTCCACATCTGCCTGCGCCGCGGCGACTACCTGCGCGGGTTCGTCTACCAGTTCCTGTCACTGTTCGCGCCGCACCTGACGCGTGAGGCCATCGACCTCTTCCGTGAAGCGTCTCCGGACGAAGTCACGGCGCCATTGTCCGAAATTCCTTTCGCGCACCGCAGCATCTAGCGCCGCCTGCACTATTCCGCGACGTCATGGTCGCATCGCAAAACGTCGTTTGACCCGACCCTGGCGCCTGCATACGCTAGCGGCCAACGGTGAACGACGGGCTGAAGCGTTTCAAAAGGAATTGTCAGGTGAAAATTCACGGTATCACGGTGCTTCTCGTATTGCTCCTGCTCGGCTCCGCAGGGCAGGCGCAGACCTATCCCCGCAAGCCCATTCGCATTGTCGTGCCCTTGGCGGCGGGGGGGCCTACCGACTCGCTGGCACGAACGATTGCGGTGCACCTTTCGGACAAATGGGGGCAACCGGTTGTGGTGGACAACCGCCCTGGGGCCAACACGAACATCGGGACGGACCTTGTAGCCAAAGCGCCTGCCGATGGCTACACCTTGTTGTTGACCGTGAACAACCTGACGATCAACCCCAGCATCTACCCAAAGCTGCCATTTGACCCGCTGAGGGACTTTGCACCCATCAGCCTTTTTGCCACTTCACCTCTCGTATTGGTTGTCAACCCGAGCGTACCCGCGAAGTCGGTGCAGGAACTCATAGCGCTGGCCAAAGCCCGCCCCGGACAACTGCAATTTGGCTCCCCGGGGAATGGAAGCCCCCCTCACCTGGCCGCGGAGATGTTCAGCACACTCGCGCACGTCAAGATGTTCCACGTTCCGTACAAGGAGATCACGCAGGCCACTTCCGATCTCATGGGCGGTCAGATCGATCTCATGTTCCCCGGGTCGCCCATAGCACTGCCCCAGGTCAGGAGCGGAAAGTTGCGCGCGCTGGCCACCACAGGTGCAAAACGCACCCCCGCCGCGCCTGACTTACCCACCGTGGCCGAAGCGGGCCTGCCAGATTTCGAGGTGTCCTTGTGGTACGGCCTCCTTGCGCCAGCGAAAACACCGCCGGCCATCGTTCAGCAGCTTCAGAGCGAACTGGCTCGGATGGAGGCGCTGCCGTCTGTCGTCCAGCAGTGGGCAGGGCTGGGTGTTGAACCGGTCCACACGACACCGCAGGAATTCGCCGCCTATCTGAAGCGTGACCTGGAAAAGTGGCAGAAGGTAGTGCGCGATTCCGGCGCAAAAATCGATTGATTCGCACGTCTTGGGACGTTTATTTTTTATCGTTGTTTGTTCTATTTTTCAAGGAGAAAAGTGAAATGAAGATTTCCCCACTGAGTGATGTCATGGGCGCCGAAGTGACCGGTGTCGACCTGCTGAATCTGTCCGAAAGCCAACGCGCCGAACTCAATCGTGCGCTTCTGGACAATCTTGTCCTGTGTGTCCGGGGCCAGGAATTCGAGAATGACATGGGCATCTTTCTCCAGGCCGCGCGCAACTTCGGCACTCCGCGGGCACAACATCTTGAGTCCTACCGTTCCGACAAGTACCCCGAAGGGGGCGTCATCACCAGCGAAGACCGGGATGTGAAGGACGGCAAGCGCATCATCCGGGGAACGCTGTTCCACACGGATGAAACGTTCATCGCGGAGCCGCCCAAGGCAACCGTTGTATATGCGGTTGCCATTCCAGGCAAAGGCGGCAATACGCGCTTTGCCAACATGCGCAAGGCCTATGACACTCTCGACAGTGCCACGAAAGCGAAAATCGAGGGGCTGACGGCGGTGCACTACTACGGGAAGCAACGGCCTGGCCGAAAGGTACCCTCCCTGACGGACGAGCAACTCAGGAACACACCGCCGGTCACCCATCCTGTGGTGAGGACCAACGAAGAGACCGGCAAGAAATCCCTCTTCGTCCACGAGGCAATGACCGACTATATCGTGGGCATGGACCCCGCGGAAAGCGAGGCATTGCTCACCAGACTCTACGAACACAGTGCGGCCAACCTCGCGCTGCAGTACAGCCACGAGTGGCGCACCGGCGATTTTGTGATCTGGGACGACCGCGCAACCCTGCATGCAGCCACAGCCGACTACACCGAAAACGAAAAGCGGCTGATGTACCGCACGATGATCAAGGGCGAACCGACACACTGAAGCCGCACCGCGATTGAATCAAGTCGATGGACAAGAGCACTGAAACCCTTGCCGCATACGCGAGCGCACTGCGCATCGAGGACATCCCCCCGGATGTTCTTTACCATGCCAAGTGCAAGTTGATAGACGCGCTTGGCTGTGCCATGGGTGGCTATAACACCGATTTGTGCGCCATTGCACGTTCGATGGCGGGTACGAATGTCGGCAACCCATCCGCACGGGTGCTGGGCTCCATGGCGCAGACCACACCGCAAATGGCCGCATTTGCAAATGGCACCATGGTTCACGCGCTCGACTTCAACGATGTCTATATGTCGCAGTCGACCTGCCATCCCAGCGATGCCTTGTCCGGAATCCTTGCAACGGCCGATGCACTGGGCGCAAGCGGGGAGTCGCTTCTCCTCGCTTCCATCCTGTCCTACGAAGTCAGCTGCAATTTCGCCGACGTCATTCCTCGGGAGCAAGGAATTGACAACACCTTCTATTGCATGGTGGGGAGCGCCGTCGCGAATGCGAAGCTGATGGGGCTCGGCCATGAAAAAATGCTGCAGACCATTTCCTTGGCGGTTGTCTCCGGCGTGGCCCTGGAGCAGACGCGCACGGGCGCGCTTTCCATGTGGAAAAACGCCGCCGGCCCCAATGCAGCGCGCAACGCGGTGTTTGTCGCCGAAGCGGCGCGCGCCGGCATCACGGGTCCGGACGCGCCGATCGAAGGGAAGTGGGGCCTGTGGAATATTCTTGGCCACCGCTTCGAATGGGCCGCTTTTGGGGGCGCCGGGACAGGTTTCCGGATCGCTGAAACAAATCTCAAACGATTTCCTGCGGTTGCACATGCGCAGAGTCCCATTACTGCCGCACTTCAGCTCCACGACGGCCTGTGTGTGGAGGACGTCGAGTCGATTGCGATCGAATCCTATTGGGTTGCCAAACGGTTCGATGACCCGAAATCGCCGCTGTGGAAACCCACGACCCACGAACTGGCGGGCAGCAGCCTGCCGTACCTGGTCGCGGTCGCACTGACAGATGGAGACGTAACGGAAGAAAGCCTGTCGCCCCACCGGATGTCTGACGAGCGGCTTGCAGCGCTCATCGAAAAGACCACGGTCCGCGAAAACGCCACCTTCAATCTGCTCTATCCAAACGAGTGGCCGTGCCGGATCGAGATCACGCTCCGGTCGGGAGAAAAGAGGACTGCAGAGACCCGGTATTTCAAGGGCCACAACAAGAGCCCGCTTTCCGCTGCCGAGGTGGAAGTGAAGTTCCGGCATCTGGCGTCTCCCGTACTCCCGGCGGCGGCCATTCAAGAGGTTTTGTCCCTTCTCTGGGAGCTTGAAAACGTGGGCGATGTTCGGGCCGTACTGCAGTTGCTCGCCGTTGTGTAACCAGCGCTCGGCACGGGCGAACGAAAAGAAATACAGGAGACACTGATGAAAAAAATTATTCTGATCGCGGCTTGCCCCTTCTTTGCGGGAGCTGCATGCGCCCAATCTTCCACCCAGATATTCGGAGTGCTCGACATGAGCCTGTCCCATGCGTCCGGATCGATCGCGAACATGACCAAACTCTCCAAGGACGGCCTTTCGGCGAGCCTGCTGGGGTTTCGGGGAACCGAAGACCTGGGTGGGGGACTGAAGGCCGGCTATTGGCTGGAGTCCACCCTGTCGCCGGCGGGCGGCAACGGCGCGGGCACGAACTCAAACAACCAGACCTCAGGATTCGGCGGAGCCACGTCCCCGATCACCTTCAACCGGCGCTCCACCCTGAGCATTGGCGGGGCATGGGGCGAACTGCGCCTGGGCCGCGAGTACGTCCCTTCGTACTGGAACCTGTCCTACTTCGACCCGTTTCTGAATATCGGTGCGGGTGCTACCGCCGTGCTCCAGAGCACGGTCATCGGCGTCAACAATACCGGCGTGCGTGCGTCGAACAGCGTTTCCTACATCTACGGCAATGCATTCAACGAGCTGACGACGGGTGCAGCATTCTCCCAGGGGTTCAATTTCGTAGGCATGTACTTTTCCGGCGAGAACGCCTCGAACCTGACGACAAAGAACGACGGCAACGGCTATGGTGCCAAGGTCGGCTGGGCAAACGGCCCTTTCCTGGTTGCGGCTGCAAGCACGACCACCAAGTACCTGGCAGGGGACGTACGCGATAGCAACGTGGCTGCCGAATACCGTTTCGGGTCACTTCGCTTGTCCGGAAACGTCGCTTCGGACCGCGCCGGATCGGTATCCGGCCATGGCGGCCTGATCGGGATTACCAAGGTCTTGTCGCAGCACATGTTCCGGGCGGCAGTCTCAACCTACCGCAAAAGCGGCCCCGGGGACCCGGAGGACCACAAGCTGTCGCTCGGCTACGCCTACAACTTCAGCAAGCGTACGGCGGTCTATGCAACGGCCGCAAGGGTGTGGAACCACGGCGGCGCGGCGTTTGCCATCAACGCTGCGCTGACGGGCCCCAACACCACCTCGACTGGATTCGAAGTGGGCATGCGGCACATCTTCTGATCACATCCACCGCAGCGAATGCATCAGCACCCCTACCAGCGAAGGCCGGCGCATGGACTGGTCGAGCAGTTTGGCGACAACGGCGGCCGCCAGCGGCAAGCCGGCGGCCGCCAGTGCGGCGAAGCGGTTGCGGGTGACGAGGGCGGCGGCGGCTTCCATGCGTCCCATGGTGGCCGGCCAGCCGCGTGCTGCGGTGCAGCGGAAATCGCCTCCCCCTGCGAGCCGCTGCCGCTCGGGGGGCGGCGGTTTTTCCCTACGGGTGGGTAGGACGGCGCTGGCGGCCTGTGGGAAGCGTGCCCGCCCCTACTACTGCCCCTACTACTGCCCGTGCTGGTGCGCGAAGGTGCGGTTGGCCCAGCCGGACTCGGCAAAGGCATCGAATTCGCGGGCGGTCGGCAAGTGGGTCAGCCGCATGCGACCGGGTTCGTTCAGGGGGCCCTTGATCTGGTCGCCCAGCTTGAGTTCGATCACGTCGAGCTTGCGGAAGGTCACGATTTCGGCATAGTCATCGACCTGCACGATAAAGACGTTGCGTCCGCGGTCGATGACAACAATGGTGGCGGTATACATGAGCCCTTAGTGTAGGGCCACCGCGGCCACTGCCGGGACGGGGACGCCCCTGCGGTGTCAGTGCAGCGCCAGCTTTTCCACCTCGGTACGCAGGCCGGCGTCCAGGGCCGGGTCGGCATAGTCGCGCACCCGGAAACGCGCCGTCACCTCCCGGCTCGGCAGTTTGATCTGTTCGATCAGGTAGCCGGCCAGCAGCGCGGCATCGCCGGCCGGCAGTTCGGCCTCGTCGGCCACCAGCAACGCGTCGGTGGGGGGAATACCCAGCCGTTGCCGCACTTCGTTCAGGTCCATGTCGCCACCCCGCTTGTTTTTTGTGGAGAACCCGATCATGGGGGCGCTGTTTGACCGATTCGTTGCAAAAGTTTTCCGGCTACAGCAGCCGGGCGCCGGGCCATCGCCCCGCCTCGACGCAGGCCCTGACCTGCTGGCCCAGCGCCGCCACCACGCAGCGCACGGCGGCCGAGGTGCGGCGGCTGGCCGGCAGGGCCAGCACGATGCGCCGGCGCAGGTCCGGCCGCACGAGGGGTGCCGCCGCCAGAGTCCCACGCTCCAGGTGGTCGAAGATGGCTGCGCTCGGCAGGATGGTGAAACCCAGGCCGTGCAGCACCAGCAGTTTCTGCAGGCTCATGGCATTGGCCTCGGTCGCGATCTCCAGCGGGATGTCGGCGGCGGCGCAGGCATGCTCGACCACACCGCGGATGCCGTGCGGCACGCTCGGCAGTATCAGCGGCCGGCCCTTCAGCGACGACAGCGGCTGCGGCTTGTCCAGACGCAGTCCGCTGCTGGGCAGCCCGACCAGGTAGAGCCGCTCGTCCACCAGCGGCTCCACCTCCAGCGCCGGCGAGGGCTTGAGGTTGTAGAGCATGGCCACGTCCACCTCGCCCTGCTCCAGCCACTGCTGCAGGTGGCCGGCGTAGCCGGTGGTCAGGCGCAGCTGGATCTGCGGGTGCTCGCGCTTCAGGCCGGCAACCAGTTCACCGGCGACCAGGTCGCAGGTGCTGGGCAGCAGGCCCACGTTCACCAGGCCCGACACCGCGCCGTGGGCCGGCAGTATCTCGGCCCGGGCCTGTTCCAGTTCGCGCAGGGCGCGGCGCGCATATTCCACCAGGATGCGGCCGGCGTCGGTCAGCTCCATGCCGTGGCGCTCACGGTCGAACAGCGGAGCGCCGAAGCTTTCCTCCAGCAGCCTCACCTGGCGCGACACCGCCGGCTGCACGATGTGCAGCAGCGTCGCGGCCTTGGTCACGCTGCCGGTTTCCGCCACGGCCAGCAGCGCGCGCAGTTGCTTGAAGTCCATCGTGGGGTCCTGGGTTGACGGGGCCCGGGCATGCCGGTTCGTGATGTTGCCCACAACAAATGTTATTGGCGGCCTCCTGCCATCAAATTCTAAGATATGCCATGCACACCACTCCCGTTCTCCATGTCCACCGCCACCGCTGCTGACACCCCCCCGGCCCCCGCCGCCGACCTGCTGCCCATGACCTGGAAGGAGCAGATCTTCCAGCAACTGCAGCAGGCCGGCGTACGCCAGGTCGCCTACGTGCCCGACGCCGGCCACGCCCACGTCCTGCGCCGCGCCATGGCCGACCCCGGCATGCGCGACGTGGTGCTCACCACCGAAGAAGAAGGCGTGGCCCTGGTGGCCGGCGCCTGGCTGGGTGGCCAGCGCGCGGTGCTGCTGATGCAGAGCAGCGGTGTAGGCAACTGCGTGAACATGTTCTCGCTGCTGGAGAGCTGCCGCTTTCCCTTCCTGGCCATCGTCACCATGCGCGGCGAATACGCCGAGTTCAACCCCTGGCAGGGCCCCATGGGCCGCGCCACCCAGGCCGCAATGGAACTGATGGGCATCACCGTCATGCGCGCCAGCCGCGCCGAGGACGTGGCCGATACCGTGGGCGCCGCGCTCGACGCCGCCTTCGAAGCCGGCGAACGGGTCGCCGTGCTGCTGTCGCAAAGCCTGATCGGCCGCAAGAAATGGACCGCCCCATGAACCGAGCCCCCGCCACCATCGAACGCCGCGGCTTCGTCGCCCGCCTGCTCGCAGCCTGCCCGGAGGCCCTGGTGGTCACCGGCGTGGGCTCGGCCACCTACGACGTGTTCGCCGCTGGCGACCGCGATGCCAACTTCTACCTCTGGGGCGCCATGGGCGGCGCGGTGCCGCTGGCCCTGGGCCTGGCGCTGGCCCAGCCCGAGCGCCCGGTGCTGGCCATCACCGGCGATGGCGAGCAGCTGATGGGCCTGGGCTCGCTCGCCACCGTGGCGGTGCAGCGGCCGGCCAACCTGAGCATCGTGGTGCTCGACAACGGCCACTTCGGCGAGACCGGCATGCAGGCCAGCCACACCGGCCTGGGCACCAGCCTGGTGGCGGTGGCCCGCGGCTGCGGCATCGCCGACGCGATGGAGGTGCACGGCATGGACGGCGTCGACACCATCGCGCAGCGGGTACGGTCCCGCCAGGGCACCCTGTTTGCGCAGGTGTTCGTGCAGGCCGACGAACTGCCGCGTATGCTTCCCTCGCGCGACGGCGTGTACATCAAGAACCGCTTCCGCCAGCACCTGGGCTTCGCGCCGCTGTGACCGCGCCAGCAGTACGCCGCTGCACGGCGGCCGGCACATGCCGCCCAGGCCATGACAACCGTTCAAGGGCAGAGACACGATGCAAAAGTACCAGATGTTCATCGATGGCGCGTTCTGCGATGCGGCCGGCGGCCAGACCTTCGAAAGCTTCGACCCCTACCGCGGCGCGCCCTGGGCGCTGATCCCCCAGGGCGGCGCGGCCGACGTGGAACGCGCGGTACAGGCCGCGCACCGCGCCTTCACCAGCGGCGCCTGGCCCGCGCTGAGCGCCAGCGCACGCGGCGCCCTGCTGCACCGGCTGGGCGACCTGATCGCCCGCGACGCCGAAAAACTGGCCGCCACCGAGGTGCGCGACAACGGCAAGCTGCTGGCCGAGATGGGTGCGCAGTTGCGCTACCTGCCGCAGTGGTTCTACTACTTCGGCGGCCTGGCCGACAAGATCGAGGGCAGCGTGGTGCCGCTCGACAAGAAGGGTTTTTTCAACTTCACCCGCAACGAACCGCTGGGTGTGGTGGCCGCCATCACGCCGTGGAACTCGCCGCTGATGCTCACCGCGTGGAAGATCGCACCGGCCCTGGCCGCCGGCTGCACCGTGGTGCTCAAACCCTCGGAATTCACCTCGGCCTCGGCGCTGGAGATGGCCGCGCTGTTCAACGAGGCGGGTTTTCCGCCGGGGGTGTTCAACGTGGTCACCGGCTTCGGCCGCGACGTGGGCGGCCCGCTGACCGAACACCCGCTGGTGAAGAAGATCACCTTCACCGGCTCCGACGCCACCGGCCGCGCCATCAACCGCACGGCGGCCGATACCTTCAAGCACGTGAGCCTGGAGCTGGGCGGCAAGTCGCCCAACATCGTCTTCAACGATGCGGTGCTGGACGACGCGGTCAACGGCGCCATCTCGGGCATCTTCGCCGCCTCGGGACAGACCTGCATCGCCGGCTCGCGCCTGCTGGTGCAGGAAGACATCCACGACGCCTTCGTCGAGAAACTGCTGGCACTGGCACGCACCGCGAAGCTGGGCGACCCGATGTCGCCCGACACCCAGGTCGGCCCCATCACCACCCGGCCGCAGTACGACAAGGTGCTGGGCTACATAGCCATCGCCGAGGCCGGCGGCGCCAAGCTGCTGCTGGGCGGCAAGCCGGCGCAGGTGGACGGCTCGGCGCAGGGCTGGTTCGTCGAGCCGACCATCTTCGGCGAGGTGGACAACGGCATGCGTATCGCCCGCGAGGAGGTCTTCGGCCCGGTGCTGTCCATCATCCGCTTCAAGGACGAGGCCGATGCCCTGCGTATCGCCAACGACACCTGCTACGGCCTGGGCGCGGGGGTGTGGACCACCGACATCGGCCGCGCCTTCCGTATGTCCGAAGCGCTGCAGGCCGGCACGGTCTGGGTCAACACCTACCGCGCGGTGAGTTATATGTCGCCCTTCGGCGGCTACAAGGACTCGGGCCTGGGCCGCGAGAACGGCATCGACGCCATCCGCGCCTACCTGCAGGTGAAAAGTGTGTGGATCAACACCGGGGCCGGCAGCGCCAACCC
Source organism: Pseudomonadota bacterium (assembly GCA_040390235.1). GTDB lineage: Bacteria > Pseudomonadota > Gammaproteobacteria > Burkholderiales > Burkholderiaceae_C > Xylophilus. The sequence continues at coordinate 107,319 of JAZJYT010000021.1, forward strand.
GTTCACCATGCGCTGAGGCGCTGCTGCCTCAGCCCGCCGCGGTCAGCGGCTTGCCATCGACCAGCGGCGCCTTGGCCGCGATCAGCACAAAGGCCATCACGCAGGGCTCGGTGCCCGGGTTCACCCAGTTGTGGATGGTGCCGCGCTGCACCAGCGTGTCGCCGGCGCGCAGGCGCACGGTGGTGGTGTCGAGTTCCATGTCGATCTCGCCGGACATCACCACCGCGTAGTCGATGCTCAGGGTGCGGTGGTTGCGCGGGCTCACGCCGGGGTCGAAACGCACCACGCGGAACACCGTGCCACCATCGTGGCTGGTGGCCACCGGCGCATGCGCCAGATCGGCCTCGCCCGCCATGTCGACCGGAAAACCCTCGGTGGTCCACAGCACCGCCGCCTCCTGGCCGGCACGCATCGACATCGTGGTGTCGATCAGCGCATCGATGCTGACGGTGGACTTGCCCTGGCTGTCGTGGCCGGTGACCACACGCCTGTATTCCATGACCATTGGATTGCCTCTTGGGTTGTTGTACGCCGGTTGCCCGGCAGGACGGCCAGTGTGCCAGCAGGCGGGCGGCGCTGCTGCGGGGTGCCTCAGACCGGGCGCCGGGCGCCGGGCGCAGGCTTCAGGCCCAGCACGCCGGTGACGAGCCCAGCGCAGCGGCCGGCAGCTCCCACCGGGCCGGCGCACCCACCACGGACACCGGCCAGGCCACCCGCCGCGCATCGCCCCAGGCAGTGGCCTCGATGCCTGGGGCGAGGTCCGCGCCCGACTCCGGCGCAAAGGCCGGCTCCGCGTCGGCCCGGCCCTGCTCCACCAGAAAGGCCGCCGTGCGCGCCAGCGACAGCCGCGCCTGTTGGCCGGTGCCCGCCTGCAGGCGCCGGGTCAGCCCGCGCACCGCGGCGGCGGCCACCAGGTAGCCGGTGGCCTGGTCCAGCGCCTGCACCGGTAGCGGCACCGGCGCCTGCACCGGGGTGGTGGCGCCGCGCCAGGCCATGCCGGCGTGGGCGATACCGCAGCTCATCTGCACCAAACTGTCGAAACCACGGCGCAGCGCCCAGGGGCCCGACCAGCCGTAGGCGTCGTGGCACACGTCCACCAGCCCGGGCGCCACCCGCCGCCGCCAGGCGGTGCCCAGGCCGAGGCGCTCCAGCGCATCGCCGCGGTAGCCGTGCAGCAGCACGTCGGCGCTGGACAGCAATTCCTCCAGCACCGCGCGGCCCGCGGGCGAACGCAGGTCGAGCCGTGCGCAGCGCTTGCCCAGGGTGACTTCCGGCACCACGCCGGGTTCGTCCCAGTCCGGCGGGTCGATGCGCAGCACCTCGGCGCCGTAGCCGGCCAGAAAACGGCTGCCCACCGGGCCGGCCAGCACGCGGGTCAGGTCGAGCACCCGCAGGCCGGCCAGCGGGCGGTCGGCGCGCGGTGCCCAGCCGCTGCACCGCGCCGCATCGGTCGCCGCCCAATGCACCAGCGGCTCGGCCGCCAACGCCTGGCCCTGCGGGTGGCGCGCCCATTCCTCCTGCGTGTGCATGGCGGCGGCGCAACCGCCGGCCCCCACCACGGCGGTTTCCAGTGCAAGTTTGGTCCAGCCGGCGGTGGCGCCGGCCATGCCCTGGCGGTCCGCGTGGCGGCCCAGCACCCGCTCGGCCGCGGCACGGTGGTGCGGTGCATTGGTGTGCAGCCGCACCCAGCCGTCCCGCACCGCGTAGTCGCCGGCGATCGGGTCCCAGGGCGACGGCATCTGCCAGCCCACCGGCCGGATCGAGGTGCCGAACCAGACCGACGCCAGCCGGCGGTCCACGGCCACCGCGGCCGGGCCGCCCGTGCCCGCCTGGGCCCGCAACTCGGCCACGGCCAGGCCGGCCGCCGCCATCGACGCGGCGGCCAGGTCGGTGGTGTGGAAGGCCGACGGCAAGGCGCCCGGTCCGGTGAAGCGGACAGCGGCGGCGGCGGCGGCATCGCCGCCCAGTGCCGCCCACAGCGGCTGCAGCAGGGTGTGGCTCGACGGGCTCATGGACTCCCCGGAAATGGATGAAAGGAACAGGCCACGACGATACCGGGGCTAGAATCAACGTCAATCTTGATGTATGAATATCAATGTTGACCAATAATTCACCCCCAAGTCCATGGCTCACCGCGCCGCAGGCGCTGGCCGCGCTTGGCGTGCGGCCGCAGACGCTGTACGCCAACGTGAGCCGGGGCCGCATCCGCGCCCAGCCCGACCCGCAGAACCCGCAGCGCAGCCTGTACCACCACGAGGATGTGCAGCGCCTGGCCAGCCGCCGGGCCGGCCGGCGCACGGTGGCGGCCGTGGCGGCGGCCGCCATCGGCTGGGGCGACCCGGTGCTGCCCTCGGGCCTGTCCACCGTGGTGGACGGCCGGCTCTGGTACCGCGGGCAGGACGCGGTACAACTCGCCGGCACGCACACGCTGGAGCAGGTCGCCGACCTGCTGTGGGGCACACCCGGCGAGGCCCTGCCACACGGCAGCGGGCGCCGGCCGGCGCCGCGCGCGCGGGCCGCCACCGCCGGGACTTCCGCACGCACTGCCGCACGCACTCCGGCCCCCTCCTCCCCCCTCACTGCCGCCCTGGCTGCCCTGGCCGCACGGGTGGAACGCGACCCGCCCTCGCACCGGCGCGCCCGGCCAGTGCTGGTCGCCGAGGCCGCGGGCCTGCTGGAAAACCTCGCCTGCGCCATGCTCGGCCGGGCCCCGGCCCGCGGCCTGCCGCTGCACCAGCGTATGGCGGTCGCCTGGCAGGCGCCTGGGGCAGAAGACCTGCTGCGCCGCGCGCTGGTGCTGCTGGCCGACCATGAACTCAACGCCTCCACCTTCGCGGTGCGGGTGGCAGTCTCCACCGGCACGCCGCTGTCGGCCGGACTGCTGGCGGGCCTGGCCACGCTGGCCGGCCCGCTGCACGGCGGTGCCTCGGTCGGCGCCCGGGCCCTGCTGGACGCGGCGCGGCGCGATGGCGCCGCCACCAGCGTGCGCGCCTGGCTGGCCCAGGGCCATGCGCTGCCGGCCTTCGGCCACCCGCTCTACCCGGCCGGTGACCCGCGCGCCGCGGCCCTGTTCGCCTGCTTCGAGCCGGCGGCGGTGTACGCAGAGGTGGCAGCCGAAGTCGCGGCCCTGATCGGCGAAAAACCCAATATCGACTTCGCCGTATCGGCGCTGGCCGACCGCTTCGCCCTGCCGCCGCAAGCGCCGCTGGCTATCTTCGCGCTGGCACGCGCGGTCGGCTGGATCGCCCATGCCTTCGAGCAGATCGAGGCCGACCAGCTGATCCGGCCCCGGGCCCGCTACACCGGGCCGGCGCCGCGGCGGCCCTGAGGGATGGCCTGCACAACTAGGGGTATCCCGTGGCTCCGGTCAAAGACGTGTCATGGCTTGGCGAAGTCCACCGTCATCACGACCTTGCCGAACTGCTCACCGCGGTCCACCAGGGCGTAGGCTTCGTTGATGTCGGTGATCGGCATCACGCGATCCACGATGGGCTTGATGCGGTGCCTGGCGACCAGGTCAACCATGGCCTGGAAATCACGCGGCGATCCCATCTTGGTGCCCAGGATGGAGAGCTGGCGGCGGTAGATGGGCCGCATGTCCAGGGTGGTGTCGCCTCCTGCCGTGATGCCAGGAAACACGATGCGCCCACCGGGGCTGGCCAGATCGATCAAGCGTTGAAAGCTCGGGCCAACCGCGCTGTCCATGATTACGTCAAAGCCTTCGGGCGCCAGCGCCGTGAGTTGCTCCGGCCAATCCGCGTCGCGGTAATTGGCCGTACCTTCAACGCCCATTTCCTTGACTCGCCGCATCTTCTCCTGCGAGCTGCTGGTGGCGAACACACGAGCGCCGACGGCCAGTGCGAACTGCATCGCGAACAGCGCGACGCCACCACCGATGCCGGTGATGAGCACCCGCTCGCCCCGCGCGATCATGGCGCGCGAGCACACCGCGCGGAACGCGGTGACGCCGGACAGCGGCAGCGCGGCGGCCTCTTCCCAGCTCAGGTGCGCCGGCTTGTCCACCAGTTGCACCGCGGGGATGGTGATGCGCTGCGCGAAGGTGCCGTTGCGCGGCATGCCAAGGGGAAAGAAGTCGGGCCGCGCCCAGGCTTCGCTGTCGCCCCAGGACAGGCCGGGATTGATGATCACCTCGCGGCCCAGCCAGGCCTTGTCGACGCCGGCGCCGATCGCACTGACGACGCCGGCGCCATCGGCGCCGGGCACGACCGGATAGCGCATCACGTGGTAGGTGCCCTTTTGGATCCACACATCGCGGTGGTTAAGCGCCGCGCAGCGCAAATCGACGGTGGCGTCGCCCGGTCCGGGCGGCTCGTCGGGCATGTCGGTCAGGACGAGTAGCTGGTGCGCCGCGCTCAGCAGATAGGCTTTCATCGGGTGTCTCCGGTTGGTTTGCGGCGAGTTTGCTTCGGTTGCCCGGCGGCATGGCAGCGTCCCGCAAGATGGAACGCTCGCCCATAGACTTGTCCGTGCCTAGCATGCAGCCATAAACACAGGAGACATACATGAAAACCATCGTCGCGGTCGCGGCCGCATTGCTGAGTCTTGCCGGGGCCGCTGCCCATGCGGCATATCCGGACCGTCCGATCCGGCTGATGGTGCCCTTCGCGGCCGCCGGTGAATCGGACAGCATGGCGCGAATCATTGCGGAGAAGATCTCGATCAGGCTGGGCCAGCCTATCCTGATCGAGAACAAGCCCGGCGGCGACACCCGCATCGCCACGGAGATGGTTGCCAAAAGCGCGCCTGACGGCTACACCATGCTGATGGTGTCGGTGAACTTCGCCGCGGTGAACAAGGCGCTCTACCCCAACCTGCCCTACAACCAGAAAACCGATTTCACCCCGGTGGTTCAGCTGGCGTCGGCGCCTTCCATGTTTGTCGTGAGCACCACGCTGGGAGTGCATTCCTTCAAGGAGTTCATCGACAAGGCCAGGCGCAATCCGGGCAAACTCAACTACGGCACTTCCAGCAGCACCGTGCTGGTGTACGACAAGGAGTTCCAGTCCCTGATGGGGTTCAGTGGCACGCAGATCCCGTTCAAGGGCATGGCGCCCGCGCTGCAATCGCTCGCCGCGGGCGACATCCAGTACACCTGGGGACCGCCGGCCAGCATCGCTCCCATCCTCGCGACCGGCCGCATCATGGCACTGGCCACCACGGGAAAGACGCGGATGAAGCAGTTCCCCAACGTGCCGACCATCTATGAACTGGGCGTTCCCGAACTTGCCGACACGCGCGGCGGCTGGTGGGGCATCCTGGCGCCGGCTGGCACCCCCAAAGAGATCGTTGACAGGTGGAATGCCGCTGCCAATGAGGCGCTGCAGATGCCCGACGTCCGCACCAAGCTTGCCACCATCGAAATGACACCCGAGGGTGGAAAGCCTGAGGAGCTCGGTGGACTGATCGACCGGCAGTTGACCAAGTTCCAGGGCTGGATCGTCAAGCACAACATAAAGCCGGACTAAGACGATGGCCTCGGCATTCTCAAGCGTACTGGCCGGGCAGGTGGTACTGGCCGGCCCGGCCGTCCTCACCGGCGCGGTACTGGAAGCGGCCGCCTGGCGCATCGTGGACACGGTGGGCGTGACGCTGGCTGGCTGCCAGGTGCGCGACGGCCGCTGGATGGCCGACTTGCTGCTGGAGCAATACCCGGCAGATGCGGCCAACGGCGCGCTGGTGTTGGGCCGCAGCCGGCGCCTGGTGCCGTCGCTCGCCGCCATCGCCAACGGCGTGGCGGCGCATGCGCTGGACTATGACGACACCAACAACGGCGGCGGTGTGCACGTCGGTTCGGTGGTCGTTCCCGCGGTGCTCGCCCTCGCGCAGACACGCGGCACTTCCGGGCCTGAATGCCTGGCGGCGGTTGCCTGCGGCTATCAGACGGCGGCGCTTCTCGGCCGGCTGTCGCGCAAGAGCTTTGGTGGCTCGCATAGCGCCGCTGCTGCGCTGTTCGGCGCTGTCGCGGCTTGCGCGCGCGTGCTCGGCTTGTCCGCTGCGCAGGCGGCCCATGCTTTCGGGCTGGGGGGCAGTTTTGTCGCCGGCACCTCCGAGTATTTCGCATCGGGCAGCGGCGACAACAAGCAGATCCAGCACGGCCACGCCGCCGGCAACGCCATCACAGCGGCCTTGCTGGCCGAGCGCGGTGCGCAAGGCCCCGCAGCCATTTTCGAGGGTCCTCTGGGGGTCTTCAAGGAGCGCGCCCGCATGGATTTCCCGAGGGAGGCGATGGATGCCGACCTGTGGGACACGGTGGAAGTGCTGCTCACGTCCGTCAAGCCGTTCCCGGCCTGCCACTGCGTCGTGCCCTTCGCCAGCACCTGGACCACCCTGCTCACGCGCATGCGCGCCGAGGGCATCGATCCCTTCAAGGATGTGGAGGCCATCACCTGCCTGGCCACCCCGATCAGCGAGAAGTTCATGCTGCACCCGATCAGCGTCAAGCGCGCGCCGGGCAGCGCGCACCAGGGTCGCTTCAGCTTGCCGTGGTGCCTGGGCAAGATCGCGCTCGACGGTGCGTTGGGCCCGGCGGCCTTTGACATGCAGTGGATCACGCATCCGCAGATCCTGTCCCTGGCGCAGCGGGTCGACTACGAACTGGTCGATATCGATCCCCAGCGCGCGCGCAAGGACGAGATCCAGGGGGGCGTGCGGGTGCGCATGCGAGGCGGCCGCACCATGGAAGAGTTCAGCTGGGGCCATCGCGGCGGGCCGAGCGATCCCCTGTCGAACGGTGAAATCTCAGCCAAGTTCATGGAAGCGAGCGAGGGCAGCGGCAGCTTCGCCGCGCGCGCGCTTGTGCTGCGCGAAATCCTCGCGCTGGCGCAGGCCGCTTCGCTGGCGCCGCTGACCTCGGCGCTGCAGGCCTGCATATAAACGAGGTTCCGGCACAAGCGCGCCCGCTCGCGGGCGTGCGCGCGGTGGAGAGTTCTAGCCCAGCAGCCGCTCCACCCGCGCCCACCCGGCCACACCCCACAGCCGATCGATGGAGCGCTGCATTTCCTCGGCCGTGGCACCGCCGGTGAACGCCGCCAGGCGCAGCGCCTTGGCGGTGATCTCGGCGCGGTCCAGCGTATTGCCGGGGTCGCCCTTGGGTTCGTCCACCCGGCCGGAGAAATGCCGGCCGTCGGTGGTCTCCACCTCGACCTTGCCGATCCAGCGCGCCGGGTAGGCCGCATCCACCTCGCCGTCGAGCGCCATGCTGACCCTGGCGGCAAAGGCCCGGGTGGGTTCGTCGCGGAAATGGTTGGCGAATTCGCCCATGCCGGCGTGGCCGAAACGGGCGATCATGGCCAGCACCGTGCCCATGGAAAACTTGCTCTGGTGCACCGTGGCCGGGTCCACCACCGGGCCCAGCACGTCGAGCGCGCCCTGGTGCACCAGCGCCTTCACGCCGGCGATGTCGCCGACCGCCAGCCCTTCGCGCTGCATCACATGCAGCAGCGCATCGGCGGCCGGGTGCGTGTGGCGGCACGAGGCGTGGAACTTGAAGGACGTTTCCGGCAGCGCCCAGCGGGTGCCCAGGCCGGCGGAAAGTTTCGCCTCGTCCGCGTCGGTGGACATACCCGCGGCCATGCCCTGCTTGCCGCAGAAGATGTCCTGCGCGCCGGTAAAACCGTCGGCCGCCAGGTAGGCCGCCATCAGCCCCGCGCCGGCCGCGTGCGCGGTGTGCAGTTGTTTGGAGTCGGCGCCGGTGCGCAAAAATTCCCACAGCCCTGCTGCCTGGGTGCCGGCCGAACCGAAGGCATGGCCCATCTGCGCCGCGTCCAGCCCCAGCAGGTTGCCCACGGCGGCAGCAGATGCCAGCGTGCCGGCCGTGCCGGTGGTGTGAAAGGTGCGGTAGTGCGAACGGCCGAGGAACTCCCCCACGCGGATGCCCACCTCGTAACCCGCCACGGCCGCCGCCAGCAGCCGCTGCCCGCTGGCGCCGATGGCCTGCGCCACCGCCACCGCCGGCGGGAACACCACCGTGGCCGGGTGCAGCACCGAGCTGTTGTGCAGGTCGTCCTGCTCGGCCACGTGCGAGGCCGCCGCATTGGCCATGGCCGCCATATAAGGGGTGGTGAAACCGCGCTCGGCAATCGTCTCCGACGGGCCGTTGCCGCCCATGGCCTGGGCGAAACGGCTGATGCTCGCCACCGGCCGCGCACCATGGCCCGCCACCGCCGAACCGAACCAGTCGACCAGCAGGTCTTCCGCTTTGCCGATGACGGCGGGCGGGATGTGTTCGAAACGCAGCTGGGCAGCGAAGGCGGCGAGTGCGGCGGTCGGGGTCAGGGTCGTGGTGGGGATCGAAGGAGTGGTGGGCGGGGTCGTGGTCATGGCCGCATTGTCGCTGCGCGGTTCAGTCCTGGTAGGACGGGTCGATGCTGTCCAGCATGTTGCGCAGCGCCGGCCACTCCATCAGCCCGAAGGGCCGGCGGGTGGCGGGTTTGTAGAGGTGGTTGGTCTTGTCCACCACCGGCTTCGGCGGCAGGTGCAGCGGTGTGTTGCAGGCCATGGCCATGGTCTGCGCCTGGCAGGCACGCTCCAGCCAGTACATGGCGGTGAAGGCCTCGGCGATGCTCGGGCCCACCGTCAGCAGGCCGTGGTTGCGCAGCAGCAGCGCGCGGTGCATGCCCAGGTCGGCCACGATGCGGGCCTGCTCGTCCAGGTCCACCGCCACGCCTTCGTATTCGTGGATCGGCACTTCGGAGAAAAACATCGCCGTCTGCGTCAGTGGCAGCAGCCCGCATTCCAGCGCCGACACCGCCATGCCGGCCGGCGTGTGGGTGTGCAGCACGCAGGCCACGTCGGGCCGGGCGCGGTGCACGGCGGCGTGGATGACGAAGCCCGCGCGGTTGATGCCGAAGCCGTGCGGCGGCTCGTCCACCATCTGGCCGTCGAGGTCGATCTTCACCAGGCTCGACGCCGTCATCTGCCGGTACAGCGGGCCGTAGGGGTTGATGAGGAAATACTCCTCCTCGCCCGGCACCCGCACCGAGATGTGGTTGTAGATCAGGTCGTCCATGCCGTAGTGGGCCACCAGCCGGTAGGCCGCGGCCAGGTCCACCCGCAGCGCCCACTCGGCCTCGCCCACCCGCTCGCGCACCTCCGGCCAGGCATAGGCGTTGGGGGGCGAAGCCCTTTGTATGTCGCGTGGTATGTCGCGGGTGTTCATGGCTGGGGGTGTCTCCTGTCGTGTGTTCTATTGGGCCTCGATGCGGGCGTCCTTGATTACCTTGCCCCACTTGGCGATGTCGGCGGCCACGGTGTCCTGCATCTGCTGCGGGGTGGACTGCCAGGCCACGATGCCCAGGGCCGAGAAGCGCTCGGTGGTGTCCGGCGCGGCCAGTATGCCGGCAATCGCCTTGTTGAGCTTGTCGACGATGGCTGCGGGCACACCGGCCGGCGCCATCACGCCCTGCCAGCCGTCGGCCAGGAAACCCGGCAGCACCTCGGCGATACTGGGCACGTCGGGCAGCACCGCCAGCCGCTGCGGGCTGGTGGTGCCCAGGCCGATCACGCCACCGGTCTTGATCTGCGCCACCGCGGTGGTGGTCGGCTGGAAGATGAGCGGCACCTGCCCGCCGATCACCGCCGCCAGGCCGTCGGCCTTGAACGGGATGTGTGTCATCTGGATGCCGGCCTCGGTGTCCATCAGCTCCATGATGATGTGGCCCGCGCCCCCCACACCCATGGAGGCATAGTCGATGCCCCGGGGTTTGCTCTTGGCCAGCGCGATCAGGTCCTTCAGCGTCTTCGCCGGGAAGTCCTTGTGGGCCAGCAGCACGTAGGGCACGGCCGCCACCATGGCCACCGGGGCGAAGTCCTTCACCGGGTCGTAGGGCAGCTTCTTGTAGATGAACTGGTTCATCGCCACGATGGAGTTGACGGTGAAGAACAGGGTGTAGCCATCGGGTGCCGCACGGGCCACCGCCTCGGCGCCGATGCTGCCACCGGCGCCCGCGCGGTTGTCGACCACGAAGGCCTGGCCGAGCTGGTCCTGCAGCTTCTGCGACAGCAGCCGCGCCACGATGTCGGGCGAGGTGCCGGCCGGGAACGGCACGATCACCTTCACCGGGCGGCTGGGGTAGGCGGCCTGGGCCTGCACGGGCAGCGGCGCCAGCAGGCCACCGCCCAGAGCCGCTGCCGCCAGGGCGAGCGGGGCAAGCAGACGCAGACGCAATGGAAATTTTTTCATCATGTCTCCTCGGCGCGGCATCGTCGGCCGCGTCCTGGTGGTGAGCCGATCAGATCGTCGAGCCTTCGATGTTCTCGGGCATCCTGAAGTTGGCCAGCCTGGTCAGGTTGCCCTTGTCGTCCAGCGCCAGGCCGGTTTCGCTGGCGGCGCGGCTCAGCACCTCGTCGTGCCAGGTCACCGCACCGCCGCCGGTGTGGCCGCCGACCATGGCCAGGATGGTCAGCTCGAAATCGTTGTGGTTGCGAAAACCCCGCATCACCCCGGTCGGCACCGACACCACGTCGAGCGGCTGCAGCCGCATCTCTTCCTTGTCATCGCCGATCAGCACCGTCAGCGGACCGTTGATGGGGATGAATACTTCGAAGGTGCGGTGCGCATGCAGCCCCGCGCCGCCGCCGGGCGGCACCTGGATGTAGGAGACGGTGAAACCGTGGTCCTCGGCGATGGGTGGCTGCATGGCCGCGTTCTCGACCACCCCGCGGCCGATGACCTTGAGGTTCTTCTTGCGGCCCTCGGGCAGCAGCGAGTCGACGAAGGCCAGCCCGAAAGGCTTGAGCTGCTTGAAACGCGCCAGGCGGGTGGCTTCGATCTGCTGGAACTGTTCGCTGGGCATGGTGTCTCCTGGTGGGGCATGGGGCGCGGTGAAAAGCCGATGATGCCCAGCGGCCACCATGCCGTACAACATGGATTGGAGATATGCACCATGCCGCCGCGGCATGGTGCCGGTGTCAGACCCGGTGCATCAGACCCGCGCCGTGCGCGGCCTGACCGCCCTCGCCCTGGGCAGGGTGCGGGCGCCACGCCACTCGCCGCGCTCCACCAGCCCGGCCAGGTGCGTGCGCACCATCGCCAGCACTTCGCCGCCCAGGCGCGACATCGGCCGCTCCAGCGGCCAGGCCAGGCTGCGCTGCAGCCACAGCCCGCTGATGGGAATGGCGGCCAGGTCGCGCTCCTGCGCCACGCCGGCGCCCACGTACACGGTGTAGCCCATGCCCAGGCGGATCATCTGCGTGGCCAGGCCGATGGAGCCGGCCTCCACCACCACGTTCAGCGCCACGCGGCGGCGGCTGGCCAGCGCCTCGACCTCGTTGCGCACGCCGGCGCTCGACATGCCGGTGAGGATCAGTGGCAGCCCCTTCATCTGGTGGATGCCGATGCCGCTGCGCTGCATCACCGGGTCGGCCGCCAGGCCCACCAGGCACAGCCGGTCTTCGAACAGCGGCTCCACCGCCAGCGTGTTCACCGGTGCCGGCGCGGTGCCGCTGACCACCGCCATGTCGATGGCGCCGGCACGCAGCATGTCGCGCAGTTCCGGGCTGAAGGCTTCGACGATACGCAGGTGCGCGTCCGGGAAACGCTGGCGCACCCGGTGCGCCAGGGCGGCGCCCACCACCGCGGCGAAGTTGGGTGTCATGCCCACACACACCGGCCCCTGCGGCAGCGCCGTCTGCTCGCCCAGGTCGCTGTGGATCTGGTCGAAGCTGCGCAGCAGGTAGCGCGCCCGCTCCAGCAGGGTGCGGCCCTCGGGTGTCAGCGCGGCGCCGCGCAGGTGGCGGTCGAACAGGCGCACGCCCAGCTCCTCCTCCAGGTCGCGCATACGCCGGCTCAGCGCCGACTGCGCCACGTAGAGCTGCTGCGCCGCACGCGAAAAATTCTCGTGTTCGGCGATGGCGACGAAGTACTTGAGCTGGCGGAGGTCCATGGGCGCGGCCGTGTGGGGAGCCGCCATGCTAGCAGCCGCGATCTCGCCGCGGCATGGCGGGGTGCTGCAAGTGGCATGGCGAAAGCAGGGCGCAACACGGCGCCGCGCCGCTACCATGCGGCAAGCCCTGCCCGGCCGATACCCCACCACCCAGAGACACGCTCCATGCCCCCGGCCTCCGCCTCCGCAGCCTCCCCCGCCGATCTAGCCGCCCGCCTGCACCCCGGCATCGCCCACCAGGTGCGCCAGGCCATGGCCGCGCCCGGCACACCGGCCCACCTGCAGAGCCCGGCGGAAGTGCGCGCCGTCTACCTCGCCGGCAAGAAGCCGCTGGTCCGCCAGCCCGGCGGCCCGCACGAGGGCCTGCATATCCAGGACACGGCCCTGGAGCGCGGCGGCGCCCCACCCTTGCCGCTGCGCCTGTACCGCCCGCAAGACGGTGTGCCGGCGGGCGCCCTGGCCTACTTCCATGGCGGCGGCTTCACCAACGGCGACCTCGACAGCCACGACGCGGTGGCCTGTGCCCTGGCGGCGGGCACCGGCTGCGCGGTGGCCAGCGTGGACTACCGGGTGATGCCCGCGCACATCTTCCCCGCCGCCTTCGACGACGCGGTGGACGTGCTGCGCTGGCTGCCCGGCTGGGCCGCGGCGCTGGGCATCGCGCCCGGCGCACAGGGAACCCCCGCCGCGCTCGGCGCCGGCGGTGACAGCGCGGGCGCCAACCTGGCCCTGGCCGCCGCGCTGGCACTGCGCGGCAGCGTGCCCTTGCGCGCCCTGTGGCTGGCCTACCCCATCATCGGTGCCGACTTCGACACCCCGTCCTACGCCGAGAACGCCGAGGCGCCGCTGCTCACCCGGGCGCGCTGCCAGCGCATCCTGCACGACTACCGGGGCGGCGCCCTGCAAACCGGTGACTGGCGCGTGGCGCCGCTGCTGGCACCGGACCTGGCCGGCCTGCCGCCGGCCGTGGCCATCGCCGCAGAACTCGACCCGCTGCGCAGCGACGCCGAGATCCTGGTGGAACGGCTGGCCCCCACCGCGCCGGGCACCATCCTGGTCCCTGCGCAGGGCATGCCGCACGGCTTCCTGCGCTGGGTAGCCGACAGCGACGCCTGCGCGGCGGTGGCGAAGCAGAGTTTTGCGGTGCTGCGCCGGCTGATGGCGGCCAGCGGTCCGGCAGCCTAGGCGGCGACCTTTTCCGTCGACGCCCGGTAGATCGTGTCGATGGCAGCCGCCAGCGTGGCGTCGAACACCGCGTCGTCCATGGCATACCGCAGGTCTTCCACCAGCGCCCGCGAAAAGCTCGCCACCATGCCGTGGTTGCGAGCCAGCCGGGCGCAGGCATCGGCCCGCGGGTAGCCGCCCGACAGCGCCACCACCCGGGCCACACCCGGGTGCGCTGCCAGCGGTGCGTAGAGGTCCGGCACGTCCGGAAGCGTCAGCTTGAGCACCACCCGGCGCTGGCCCGGCAGGGCATCGAGCTGGCGGGTCAGCGCGGCCAGCAGCAGCGCCTCGGCGCCGGCCTTGTCGGGGCTCTTGATCGACACTTCGGGCTCGACGATGGGCAGCAGGCCATGGCCGGCGATGCGGCCGGCCACCTCGAACTGCTGGGCCACCACCGCCGCGATACCGTCGGGCGAAGCCTGCTGGATGGTCGAGCGCATCTTGGTGCCGGCAATGCCGAGCTTCACCGCCCGCACCAGCAGCGCTTCGAGTTGCGGCATGGGTTTCATCAGGCAGACACCGGCCTTTTCCGCCTCCAGCCCGCTGTCCACCTTCAGCAAGGGCACCACCCCCCGCTGCTCACGCAGGAACACCGGCACCGGCTGGCCCCCGGCCTGGCCGTCCATGGTGCGTTCGAACAGGATGGCGGCGACCACCTTGTCGCCGGTGAAGGCCGGTGCGCCCATGATGCGCACCCGCATCTCGTGCACCAGGCGGTACATGGCGGCCTCGTCGCCGTAGGCGCTCTCCGGGATACCGTAGAGCCGCAATGCCCCGGGGGTAGAGCCGCCGCTCTGGTCGAGCGCCGCGATAAAGCCGGGCTTGCCGGCGAGCTGGTCCTGCATGTCGGAAGCATTCATGCCCGCCATGCTACGACGGACAATGGCCTTGCGCACAGTGTGGACGCCAGCCCCGGCCGCCGGGCCGCCCCAAGGCCCGGGGCAGCCTCCCCCTCGGGGGGTGGCGAATTACACAGCGCGCAGCGCTGTGAAAAGCCGGGGGGCTCTATTCATTCGGCTTCGATACCCGCCGCCTTGATGATGCGGCCCCACTTCTGCGCCTCGGCCACCTGGAACTTCGCCATGTCTTCCGGCGAATTCAGGAACAGCTCGGTGCCCGTGGGTTCGTAGAAACCGGTGCGCGCCGCGTTGCTTTTTGCGGCGGCGGCCATGAGTTCGTTGAGTTTCTTCACCACGGCCGGCGGTGTGTGCGCCGGTGCGTAGGCGGCGAACCAGTAACCCATCTCGTAGCCCGGCACTCCGGCCTCGGCGATGGTGGGCACCTCGGGCGCCAGGGGCGAACGTTTGCTGCTCGACATGCCGATGGCGCGCAGCTTGCCGGCCTTGGTCTGCGGCAGGCCGGTGGCGGTGTCGGTGATCATCATGTCGATCTGGCCGCCCAGCAGGTCGGTGATGGCCAGCGGGTTGCTTTTGTACGGCACGTGCAGCAGCTTGATGTCGGCCATCTGCTGCAGCAGCTCACCGGCCATGCGCGACGAACTGCTGCCGCTGCCGAAGCTGTGTTTGCCCGGTTCCTTCTTGGCCAGCGCGATGAACTCGGCCACCGTCTGGGCCGGGAAGTCCGGGCGCACCACCATGATCTGGCCGCCCTTGCCCAGGGCGGTGATGGGCGCGAAATCCTTCACCGGGTCGTAGGGCAGCTTCTTGAACAGATGTTCGTTGGCCGCGTGGGTGGTGTTGGTGGTGACCAGCACCGTGTAGCCGTCCGGCGCCGCCTTGGCCACCTGCACCGAGGCGATAAAACCGCTGGCGCCGGGTTTGTTGTCGATGACCACCGGCTGTTTGGTCTCCTGCGTGATGCCGTTGGCGATGGCGCGGGCGATCTGGTCGGTGGCGCTGCCGGCCGCGAAGGGCACGACGAAGGTGATGGGTTTCTGCGGGAAGGCCTGCGCCGAGGCCCACGAAGGGGCCAGCGAAAGGGCGGCGGCGCAGGCGGCCAAGGCGAGAGTGGAACGGCGGTGCATGGTGTTTGTCTCCTGAAGAATCGTTATGTGGAAGTGGCGAAAGAAAGCGGGGGGGCCAGCAGCGGCAGCAGCGCCGCAGGCACGGTGAGGGGCAGGTCCAGCAGCAGGAAGGACAGCGCCTTGCCATGGGTGTCGAGGTTGAGTGCGTCGTTCACCCCGCCGTCGAGCACACCGTCGAGCACGAAGTTCATGGCACACAGGCCGGGCACCACATAGCGCTGCACCTGCGACGGGCGGCGGCAGGCGAACTGCGCGGCCACTACCTCGGGTGTGAGTTGCGCCAGCAGCAGGGGGAACAGCTCCGGGTGCCAGGCGATGACACTGATGTTGCTGCGGTCGCCCTTGTCGCCGGTGCGGCCATGCGCGGCGCGCCACAGGGGCACTGCCACGGTGTCGGTGGGTTGGTTCATGCCGCGCCCTCCACCATCTCGAAGCCGGTAGTCACCGCCTCGCGCGGCACCAGGCACGACAAGGTGTTGAGCCGCGGCGTGAGGGTGGTGCGTACACCGCCGCCGCCAGCCGGGCCGCAGGTATAGAGCGCCATCACCTCGCGGCCCAGGCGCTCGGCCTGCGCCCGGTCAGTGTGCGCCGCGGCCACCCGCAGCCGCACGTCGCGCGCGCCGCTGTCGGGCAGCGCCGCCAGGGCCCGTCCGCCGTCGTCGGCCCAGATGCTGAGCGCGCCGATCAGGTCCACCCGCAGCGCCAGCCCGGCCAGCCGCTGGCGCAGCACGTCGGCGGCCAGCCGCGCACGGGCTTCGGCCCGCGCGCCGGCATAAGAAATCTCGCCCTCGGCCAGCCAGCCGCCTTCGTGGCACAGGTTGACCTTGAGCTGCGCCGGCCGGGCATGGCCGGCCACACCGGCCAGGGCCACCCGGTTCGGCCCCAGCACCCGCACCGTGGCGCCGCTGATGTCGGCCACCACGTCGGGTGTCAGGTAGGCGGCGGGGTCGTGCACCTCGTAGAGCAGTTGTTCCGTCACCGTGGCCGCGGTCACGCAGCCGCCGGTGGCATCGGCCTTGCCGATGGTGCAGTGGCCGTCGGGGCCGATCTCGGCGATGGGGAACCCCAGGTTCGCCAGGTCCGGTACGTCCTTCAGGCCCGGGTCGGCGAAGTAGCCGCCGCACACCTGGGCGCCGCATTCCAGTAGATGCCCGGCCATGGTGGCACGGCCCAGCCGCGCCCAGTCGTCGGGCGCCCAGCCGAAATGCGACAGCGCCGGCCCCACCGCCAGCGAGGGGTCGGACACCCGGCCGCACACCACGATCTGCGCGCCCGCATCCAGCGCGGCGGCGATCGGCTCGGCACCGATGTAGGCGTTGGCGCTGACCAGCCGCAACCCGTCCAGGCGCGCGCCGAACTGCGAACGCAGCAGGGCCCGGTGTTCTTCGCCCGACAGGTCGTCGCCCGTCACCACCGCGGTGCGCGGCACCGGCAGGCCCAGCTCGGCCGCCATGCGGGCGATGTGCCGCGCCGCGCCGCGCGGGTTGGCCGCACCGAAGTTGCTGACGATACGGATGCCGTGCGCCAGGCAGCGGGCCAGCACCGGCCGCAGCAGGGCATCGAGCAGGGGTTCGTAGCCCGCCTCGGGGTCGGCGCGGCGGCGCAGCTGCGCCAGCGCCAGCGTGCGTTCGGCCAGCGTCTCGAACATGAGGAAGGCGCGCTGCCGGCCGCCCGATGCGGCCAGCCGCGCGATGAGGGTGTCCACCACCGGCCCGGCCGCATCGGTGCGGTCGCCGGAAAACCCCGCGGCGCAGCCGATGAGCAGGGGCAGGGAGAGGTCCGGCGGAGCGTGGGGGACGGCATTCATGGGTGGACGCACTGTAGGCCGGCCCGGTTCATCCGTAAAATAGAAAGTTCAAATCGATTCAGTTGCAAAGCAGATCAATTGAAAAACCTGCCCGACCTCTCCACCCGCGAACTGCGCGCCTTCATCGCGCTGGCCGACCTGCGCAGCTTCACCCGCGCAGCCGAGGCCTGCCACCTGTCGCAGCCGGCCTTCAGCGCGCTGGTGCGGGCACTCGAATCGACCGTGGGCGCACGCCTGTTCGACCGCGACACCCGCAACGTGCAGCTCACCCCCGAAGGCCGCCTGTTCGAACCCTCGGCGCGGCAGCTGGTGGGCGACGTGCGGGCGGCGCTGGGCGCGCTGGCCGAACAGGTGCAGGGCCGGCGCGGCCGGGTGCACGTGGCCGCCCTGCCCTCGCTGGCGGCGGGCTGGCTGCCGGCGGTGTTCTCGCAGTTCCGCGCCGAACGGCCGGGGGTGGAGCTGGCGCTGTCGGACCTGCTGTCCGATGCCTGCATGGACCTGGTGCGCGGCGGCCAGGCCGATTTCGGCATTGCCGCGGGCGAACCGCGCGCCGCGGCGGCCGCGGCAGCCCTGGGCCTGCGGATGCAGGTGCTGCGCGACGACCGCTTCCACCTGGTCTGCCGCGCCGACCACCCGCTGGCCACCGAGCCGCGCCTGACCCTGAAAAAACTCGCACCCCACCCCTTCGTGCACATGACCCGCAACAGCAGCGTGCGCCAGGCGCTGGAAGCCGCCCTGCGCCCGCTGGTGATGAACACCGTGCTGGAGGTCGAGCAGCTCGCCACCGTCACCGGCATGGTCGAGGCCGGCCTGGGCATCAGCGTGGTGCCCGAACTCACGCTCTACCAGTTCCGCCGCAGCAGCCTGGTGACACGCCCGCTGCCCCTGCCCGCGCTGATCCGGCGGGTGTACCTGGTGCGGCGGCGCGAAGGCAGCCTGTCGGTGCCGGCCCAGCACCTGCACGACCTGGTGGTGTTGCGCCTGACCTCAGGGTAAACACCATGACATGACACAATCGGCACCCATGGAACACGGCCGACACGAACCCGACATCCTGCAGAACCTGCGCCGCGAATTCGCCAACGGCCGCCAGTGGTTCGAGCGTGCCGTGGTGCTCGCCTATGCCATGGTGGCCGGACTGGCGGTGGTGGCCTTCACCCTGCTGGCCGACCGGGCCTTTGCGCTGTTCGAGCTGCTGCGCGGCTGGCATGCCTGGAGCATCCTGCTCTGGGCGCCGGCCTGCACCGCCGCCATCGTCTACTGCACCCGCCGCTGGGCGCCGGCCGCCGCGGGCTCGGGCATTCCGCAGGTCATGGCCGCGCTGGACCCGGTCGTGCCGGCGGCACAGCGCTCGCGTTTTGTCTCCCTGCGCCTGTCGGCCGCCAAGATCGTGCTGGCCACCGCCGGGCTGCTGGCCGGCCTGTCGGTGGGCCGCGAAGGACCGTCGGTACAGGTGGCCGCGGGTGTCATGCAGCATGCCCGGCGCTGGCTCGGCCCGCAATCGTCCATCGACGGCCGCGCCCTGCTGGTGGCCGGCGGCGCGGCGGGTATCGCGGCGGCCTTCAACGCACCGCTGGCGGGGGTGGTGTTCGCCATCGAAGAGCTGTCGCGCAAGCTCGAATCGCGCAGCAGCGGCCTGATCATCACGGCCATCGTGCTGGCCGGGCTGATGGCGGTGTCGAGCTTCGGCAACCTGAGTTACTTCGGGGTGATCCGCGTGCCGCACCTGGGCTGGGAGGCACTGCTGCCCGGCCTGCTGGTGACACTGGCCTGCGGGCTGCTGGGCGGTCTGTTCGCCAAGCTGCTGGCGGCGTCCATCATCGGCACGCCCGGACGCATCGGCGACTTCCGGCGCCAGCACCCGATCCGCTTCGCCGCGCTGGGCGGCCTGGCCATCGCGGCCATCGGCTTCGTGGGCGGCGGCAGCACCTACGGCGCGGGCTCGGAAACCGTCAAACACATGCTGGCCGGCCATGCCGACGTGCCGGCGCTGTACGTGCTGCTGAAGTTCGTCGCCACCTGGCTCACCGCCTGGTGCGGCGTGCCGGGCGGCATCTTCGCGCCCGCGCTGTCCATCGGCGCGGGCGTGGGCTACGACGTGGCCGCGCTGACCGGCGGCGGCGGCGGGGCACTGGCGCCAGCCCTGATCGCCATGGGCATGGCGGCCTTCCTGGCCGCCGTCACCCAGGCGCCGCTGACCGCTTTCATCATCGTCATGGAAATGGTCGACGGCCATTCCATGGTGCTGAGCCTGATGGCCTCGGCCATGCTGGCGAGCCTGCTGTCGCGCCTCATGACCCGGCCGCTGTACGAGACCCTGGCGGAAAACATGGTCCGGGGCATCGCGCCCCCGCGGGGACCGGCTCCGTAGCCGACAAGATTGCCAACAAGGTCACGTGTTCGGGGCCAACAGGCCACGGCTGCCATCACAGCGACCGGCGGCCGGTGTAACAATGTGCATGTACAGGGAGCCCCGGGAGCCGCCATGCCTTTTCTTGCCCACCGCACCGCCATTTCCGCCCCGCCGTTGCTGCTGCTGGCGGCCCTGACCCTGCTGGGCGCGCAGGGCGCCATGGCCAAGGACGAACGCGCGGCCACGCCAGAAGCCTCGGCCGCCGGCGCCGCGCCCTCGGAAGACCGGGTCTCGCGCCACCCCTGGGTGGTGCCGCCGCCCGACCGCGACCCGACCGCCTACTTCACCAACCTGGCCGACGGTGCCAAGGTGGAGTCGCCCTTCGTGGCGCGTTTCGGCCTGTCGCGGCGCGGCATCATCCCGGCCGGTGCCACCGCCGGCACCGCCGGCCACCACCATTTGCTGATCGACCAGCCGCTGCCGCTGGACTTCCAGAAGCCCCTGCCCTTCACGCCCCACTACATCCACTTCGGCGCCGGCCAGATGGAAGCCGTGGTCGACCTGCCGCCCGGCCCGCACACCCTGCGCCTGGTGCTGGCCGACCAGGGCCACATCCCCTACTTCGTCTACAGCAAGCAGGTGGCCATCACCGTGACGAAGCAGAACAAAGGCGTGACGCCTGAAAGCCTGCTGGGCACGCCGAACATCGCCATCATCGGCCCGGCCGCCGGCGCCAGCGTGCCGGGCCCCTTCCGCCTGCAGATGCACGCCAGCGGCTTCAACATCTCGCACGCCGCCAGCCAGAAGGCCGGCACCGGGCACTTCCGCCTGACGCTGCGCCGCGGCGGCAGGGACGAGGTCATCGACCTCGACGGCGGCCAGACCGAGGTCTGGCTCAACCCGCCCAAGGGCGCCTACGAGGCCGAGGTGGAACTGGTGGGCAACACCGGCGGCGGCAAGGTGCTGTCGCGCGGCAAGGCGGTGGCGTTCAGCGTTTCGTAGGCGCGGCCATGGCCGGTCGACCCTATTGAAACCACCGCCGGACAGCCCGGAACGCGCCCGCGAAGCGGCCCTCTTTTGCGGCGGTGCCGGACTCCGGTGACCCGGCACCGCGCTCCTGCGTCTCGCCCTTGCGCACGGGCTTCGCGCCATCGAGTTGCAGCAGTATCGATTCGTCCAGTTCGACGATGCGGAAGCCGCCGTTCGACCGCTCCTCGACCTCCGCGGAGAGCAGGCGCACCACATGGCCCGCAATACGCAGTTCCGCCTCTACCACCCAAGTCGGACGCTCCTCCCGGACGATGGTCACCTGCGCCAGGCCCAGGGGCAGTTCGTCCAGATCGCGTGTGCGAAAAATGGCGGGAGCGCCGGTTTTGTCTTCTGGTTCCGCTGGCTTTCCCGGCTCCTCGGCGGCAGGCGTAAAGGTCCGCAGATAAAGACCGCAGTCCATGTTGCCGACGTCAGGATCCGACAACATCCGGACCGCCGTCCCGTCATGCAGGTGGATGTCGATGGACGTGCATTGCAGGAAAGGAACCGCCGGATCCGCCCATACCACCGGCTCATGCTCCCACTCATCCTCGGCCACGGCGAAAGAACCACCGCCACCCAGGGCCATTTCATCGGCCCGCCAGCGGACGATCTGCTTGCCGTCCAGGTACCTGATATCCAGAACTTTGCTAATTGCTGATTCCACTCTCAACGGTCCTTATTGGGGGATAAGGGAACAACGCTCAACCCTTCCCTCCCTTTTATCCAAAACAAATTTGTGGGCTGGTCAATATAGACTGCGCCCCTATTGTTATTATATCCAGTGACGCCATCGTAGCGCACGATATCGCCGCCGTCCTTATGACGAGCCACAATGGTGGCTTTTCTATTTTGATAAGCATTGAAGACATCCTGTGCATCACCGGCATCCAGAAAGTACCCTCCGCCTTTCTTGTCATTATCTGGCGTTCCTTTGAGATGTCTCTTTTGTTTTCCAAGATTTATTTCTGAATCCATTTCAGGCCTTCTCTTTTCTCTGCCAACAGGCTCAAGACCCTTTTTCTGGGCCGACCCTCCAGCGGTCACCAGACTGCCTAGACCTTCCGCAAGAGTCCCGGCAGCTCCTGCGGCGCGCGCCTGCTCTTCGGTCATACCTATCATTCCCCTGGCAATGCCGTAAATACTAGACCCGATAGGCGAGGCATACAACGGCTCAGAGGACTTTAAAAATCGTTGTACCGGGAATAGTCCATCCCCTTTTGGCGACGACATGGACGGTCCATTCGTTGACCCCGGACTTTTCTCGTAGTCGCTACGCAATGTCGCCTTGGCGCGTGGCGACTTCATGAGCTCCTGCTGGGCTTGTTCCGGCGTCAAAAAGCCGTCACGCACCAACCCATCCAGAGCCTTGATGTCACCTGCCAACGCAGGATAGGAACGCGAAAACTCCCGCACGGCATCGGGCCCCCATGCCGCGGATGGTGGAGGCGGCGGCGCCTGCTCCTTGTTTGAGAAAGTAGAGACCGCTGCTGTTGCCGGCCCATTGGCCTGCGCCATCGGCGCAAAAGGCAGCTTCACCTCCGCGTCGGGTTGACCGGCGTACTTTATTGCGTTGGTCCAGCCCGCCAGTACATCCGGCATGCGGTGCGCCTGGCTGGTGCCGACCATCAGGCCGCCGTTGACCGGCGCCAGCATGGTGACGCCCCATTCCGGCAGCTCACGCAGCAGCGTATCGCGGTCGCCGCGCACGGTAAAAGTACCGTCGCGGTTCCAGCCCGACGGCTGCTCGCTGTCGCCGGGAGTGCGGGGATCGGTGGTGGATTCCTCCATGGGAATAGCCTCTTGTGCCGTGGTTGGAAAGAAACCGCACGCGCAAAAAAAGCCGCCCCTGAAAGGGGCGGCCTTGGCCGAGACGATTCCTCCGCAGGGATCGGTGCTCTGTGCGTATACGCGTGCGGTCAAGTCATATTATGAGGCCTAGCCTTATAAGTCAAACCTCCGGCAGTTTCGCCACGGGCTCCCTCACCCACCCAGCCGCGCCCGCTCGCGCGCCAGCGCCATGAAGTTGCGTGTGGCGGGCGATTTCTCGTGGCGGCGGCTCAGCACGGCCAGGTGCGACGTCGCATCGCAGTCGGGCAATTGGCGGAACACCAGGCTGGGCAGGCGGATGCAGTCCTGCGCCGGGCTGGGCACCACCGACACACCCTGGCCCAGCGACACCAGGGCCAGCACCGCCTGCAGCCCGCCGGGCGGCGCCAGCATGCGTGGTTCGAAGCCACCGCGCTCGCCGGTGCGCTGGGTGCCGATGTTCTGCTCGGGCGGGATGAAGGTCTCGTCGCGCAGGTGCGCCGCCGTCACCTGCGGCAGGCGCGCCAGCCACGACTGGGCGTGCAGCGCCAGCACGAAGGGCTCGGGCGCCAGCGCCACCGCGTCGAGGCCGGGCGGCAACTCCACCGGCGCACGCACATAGGCCACGTCGAGCCGGCCGTCGAGCACCTGGCCCGGCAGCTCGGGCATGGACACCTCGCGCGACAGCACCGCGATGCCGGGGTGGCGCTCGCGGAAGGCGTCCACCTGGCGCTGCAGCGCGCCGCTGTAGATGGCCGAGGCCACGTGGCCGACCTGCACCTGGCCGGTTTCGCCGCGCCCCTCGCGCCGCGCCCGCACCTGCGCCGCATCGAAATGCGCCAGCACCGCCCGCGCCTCGGGCAGCAGTACCCGGCCCGCCGGCGTCAGCGCCACCGAACGCTGGGTGCGGGCGAACAGGCGCACGCCCAGGGCCTCCTCCATCTCCTGCACCTGGCGGGTGAGTGTGGGCGTGGCGATGCCCAGCTGCGCCGCGGCGCGGGTGAAATGCAGCGCCTCGGCGGCGGCGACGAAGTAGCGGAAGTGGCGCAGTTCCATGGCCGCCATTGTGCCGCCAGCCCCCCGCTTTTTTAGCTGCAAGACAACAATACCGCCCAGGCGGACCACCCTCCACACCCTGTCCTCCCCTACGCTCGGCAGGCTGGACTCGAAGGGTTTTACGCCATGGCTATTGCGCAAACCGCGCCGCACGCGCCTGCCACCACCACTACCGCCCGCGCCTCGGGCCGCGCCGCCCTGCTGGTGGCCTCGGCCACCAGCGCGCTGATCGTGCTCGACACCAACATCGTCGCCGTGGCGCTGCCCAGCATGGCGCGCGACCTGCACGCCACCTTCGCCCAGATGGAATGGACGGTGGGCGCCTACATGCTCACTTTCGCCTCCGGCCTGCTGCCCGCCGGCAGCCTGGCCGACCGTTTCGGCCGGCGCCGCCTGCTGCTGCTGGGGCTGGCCCTGTTCGGCCTGGCCTCGCTGGCCTGCGGCGCGGCCTCCACCGTGCTGGCGCTGAACCTGGCGCGCGCCGCCAAGGGCGTGGGCGCGGCCCTGCTGCTGACCGCGGCGCTGGCCACCGTGGCCCATGCCGCGCGAGACGAAGCCCAGCAGGCCCGCGCCTGGGCCTTCTGGGGCAGTGTCATGGGCGGCGCCATGCTGGTGGCGCCGGCGCTGGGCGGCGTGGTCAGCCAGTGGCTGGGCTGGCGCTGGATCTTCTGGCTCAACCTGCCGGCGGCCGCCGCACTGGCCGCCGGGGCGCTGCTGTACGTCGAGGAGTCGCGCAACCCGAACGCCCCGCGGCTGGACGGCATCGGCGCGGCGCTGCTGTGCGCCAGCCTGCTGTTTTTCACCTGGGCGCTGCTGGAGGCCGGCCGCATCGGCTGGCTGCACCCCGACACCGGCCTGCGTGCGCTGGCCGGCTGCCTGTGCATGGGCCTGTTCGTGCAGGCCGAAACACTGCAGAAGCAGCCCATGGTGGACCCGGCGCTGTTCCGCGCCCCGCGCCTGCAGGGCGCTTTGCTGGGCATGGCCGGTTATGCCGGCTGCGCGCAGGTGATGATGGTGCTGCTGCCGCTGTACTTCCAGGCCGGCCTCGGCCTGGATGCGGTATCGGCCGGCCTCGCCATGCTGCCCTTCGGCCTCGCCATGTTCGCCCTGCCCTCGGCCGGCAACTGGATCGCGCGCCGCAGCAGCGCCTACGACGTGCTGTTCTGGGGCCTGCTGCTGGCGGCGGCCGGCAACCTGATGGCCGCCTGGGCCGCGCCCGGCATGCACTACGCACCGGCCGGCCTGGCCATCACCCTCATCGGTGCCGGCGCGGGCCTGATGAACGGCGCCACCCAGCGCAACGTCATGGCCTGCATCCCGCACGAACACGCAGGCATGGCCTCGGGCATCAGTACCACCACGCGTTTCATGGGGCTGCTGCTGGCCTTCGGCGCGCTGGCGGGTGTGCTGGCCTTCGCCACCGACACGCTGCTGGAGCAGCAGCTGGCCCAGCGCGGCCTGCCCGTGGCCCTGGCCCGGCACCTGGTGCCGCGGGTGGTGGCCGGCGACGTGGCGGGCGCCCTGTCGGTGCTGCCGGCGGACCTGCGCGGCGTGCTGGAGCCGCTGTGCCGCGAGGCGGTGGCCCAGGCCTTCGCCTGGGTGCTGGCCGCCGCCGGCGTGGTGGCGCTGCTGTGCGCGGCGGGGGTGCGCATGCTGGGGTGGCGCGCCGATGCACGGGAGCGCCCGCAGGCCGCCTGAGGGTTCACCCCGGCCGCAGCCGCCGCCAGCCCAGCACCACCCCCGTCACCGACACGGCAAGCCCCGCCAGCGACAGCAGCCACATGGTGGTGTACCAGACCGGGGTCTTGAGCAGTTGCGGAAACAGGTCCAGGCTGTGCAGGCCGTTGAACAGCCAGCGCTTGAGCCGGCCGTCCGCCGTGCTGCTGCCCAGCAGCTGGCCCGACACCGCATCCACATGCAGCCAGGTGCCCGCGGGGTCGGCCAGCCGGATGCGCCACACCGGCAGCACCGGGGAAACATGGCGGCCGTACCAGTAGCGGTCCGGCACGGTGAGCAGCACCACCTCCGCCACCGGTACACCGGGATAGGCGGCCTGCACTGCCCCCCGCAGCAGCGCCAGCGTGACGGCGACCGGCCGGCCGTCCAGCGCGTCTACCGCGCGGCGCTCCCCTGCCGCGTCGACCAGCGTCCAGGTGGGCCGGCCGGCGAACCAGCCGACCTCCACCGTCTTGACCGGCCGTGCCGAGGCGGGAAGTTGCCGCAGCACCTCCAGGCGGTGCGGCAGCGGTGCCTGCGCCCCGCCGAAAAGCGCCGGCCGGCTGGCCGGCGCGGGGTGGCTCAGCCACCCGCCGGGCGACATGGAGAACCAGCCGCTGAACACCCAGCCGAGGATGGCAACGCCGCCCACCAGCCCCAGCAGGTGGTGCCAGGCCATCCAGCCGCAGTAGGGCGTGACGGCACCGCTGCGGTAGCGGCCGCGCAGCCGTACCCGCAGCACGCCCAGGATCAGGCCCGAGGCCGCCGACAGCATGGCCAGCCCCGAGGTCCACAGCACCAGCTGGCGCCACAAGTCCGCATGCCGGCGGATGGGCGCATAGGTGTAGTAGTGCAGCAGCGTGCCGAACACCGTCCAGCGCCGCTCGAAGGCGCTGGTGTCGCGCACCACCTCGCCGGTGCGGGCCGACAGGTACAGCTCGGTGCCGGCGCCGTCGTCCAGCGCCACGCGGTGCAGCGGGCGGGCCTGCTCGAAACCGTTGGCGTTGGGCAGGGTCCACGGGTCGTCCTCGCGGGTTTCCACGAAATGCGCCGGGGCCTGGCCGAAGGCCGCGGCAATGGCCACGGCCTCGCCGGGCGAGGTCGGCACATCGGTGGACGGGACGGCCGATGGGTCGCCGGAGGCGGCCACCACATGGTGCCCGCCGCGCGCATCCAGCACCCGCCAGACCAGCCGCGGCACCGCGCCGGCCGCCTCGCCGCCCAAGCGCTCCAGCACCATGCGGCGCGGGCCGGCCATGCCCGGCGCGACTGGTGCAACTGGTGCGGCCGGTGCTGCCGCTGCGCCCAGCGCGGCCAGGGCCTGTTGCGGCGCCACGGTGGCCGCGGCCGGGTCGAACGCACCGAGCCCGTCGAGCCGCTCCTGCGGCGTCAGCGCCGGAAAACGCACGTGCAGCATCACCAGCCCCGACACGAACCACAGCACGAACAGCACGCAGCCCGCGATGCCCAGCCAGCGGTGCGTGAAGTACAAGGCGCGGCGCACCGGCGCCACCCTAGAACCGCACGTGGGCCGACAGCTCGGCCGAACGCGGCCGGCCCAGGATCCACTGGTTGTTGCCGTTGTACAGCGTCTGCGCATAGACCCGGTCGAACAGGTTGTACAGGTGCAGCGACACGGTGGTGCCCGGCCGCACCGCCCAGCGCAGGCTGCCGTCGGCCACGGTGAACGAGGCCGCCTGGCTGGCATTGGTGTTGTCGACCTGGCGTGGGCCCACGTAGCGCACGCCCAAGCCCGCCTCCCAGGCCGGCAGGAAGGCCCAGGTGACCCAGGCGTTGGCCATGCGCTCGGGCACACCCGGCGGCGTGTTGCCGGCACGCGAGACCACCTTGTTGGCCACCACCTCGTTGAAGTCGTCGTAGCGGGCGTCCAGCAGGGCGCCGTTGACGTCGAAACGTAGGCGCGGCGTGGGTGCGTAGCCCAGCGAGGCCTCGATGCCGCGCGAGGACTGCGCGCCGACCTGCTGGAACAGGTTGGGGTCCACCGCGTCGCGGATCAGCAGCTTCTTCTTGCGGATCCAGTAGCCGGCCAGGGTGAACTCGCCACGGCCCTGGTCGAACACCTGCTTCCAGCCGACTTCGGCCTGCTCGCCGGTCGACAGGTCGAACTGGCTCTGCTGCGCGGTGGTGTTGACCACGCCGCCCAGCGGATCGATGGCGGTGGAGTACTGCGCGTACACCGATGCGGCCGGTGTGACGGCATACACCGCGCCGATGCGGCCCGAGGTGTGCACGAAGGTCTTGCGCACATCCGGGTCGATGCGCTTGGAGTCTTGTTTGCCATAGGCGATGTGGTCCCAGCGCAGCCCGCCCACCAGCGAGAGTTGCGGGGTGAGCTTGAACTGGTCCTCGGCGAACACCGACTGGGTGTCGGTCTGCGCGGTGAAAAGTTCACCCACGGTGACGCCGGTGGTGGGGAAGTTGCCGGGCGCGAAGTTGTACGGGTCCAGCGTCTGCGTGGCCGCGCCGTCGCCGCGGGTCTTGCGGTAGGTCAGGCGGTTCACGTCGAAGCCCACCGTCAGGGTGTTGCCGAAGCCGGCGACGGGTTGCCTGAGGGTGGCGTCGAAGCGGTTGCCCACCTGCTCCAGCGTGTAGTCGATGCCGATGAAGCTGCCACGGCTGATCTTGCCGGTGGCCGGCACATACGCGTAGCCTTCGGCGTTCTGCCAGTGCCGGTCCGAGGCGATGCGGTAGAGCGAGTTGCGCAGGGTCAGCGCGTCCGACGGCGTCCACTCGGTGTCGAGCCGGGTCCAGCGGTCGCGGAACTTGAGGTAGCCGTCGGCCACGTCGAAGTTGGCCTTGCGCAGTGCCGGGTCGATGCGCCCGTTGACCAGCGGAATACCGAAGTAGGCCGCCGGCCGCTGGTCGCCGTAGTCGTGCGAGAGGGTGAATTTCAGGTCGCGCGTGGCGTCGAAACGCAGCGCGCCGGAGGCCACCAGCGACTTCGAGCCGCCCCGGTCCACATAACCGTCGCTGCTGTTGCGCGAGATGTCGACCCGGTAGGCCCACTGCTCGTTGATCGCGCCACCGCTGCCGAAGGCGGTGCGCAGCGTGTTCTGCGAGCCGTAGCCCACCCGCAGCTCGCTGCTGATGGGGTCGCGCCCGGGTTTTTTGGGCACGGTGTTGATGGCGCCGCCGATGGCGCCTTCGCCATACAGGATGGAGGCCGGGCCGCGCAGGATCTCGATGCGTTCGGCCAGCCATGGGTCGAACGGGAAGGTGACGGTGCCGCCCGACACGTACTGCCGTGTGCCGTCGTACAGCCGCATGACCGAGGTGTTGCCGGCGAAGCCGCGCGCCACCAGCGCGCCGCCGGCGGCCGATGCAGTCTGGGTGATGCCGGTGGCACGCGAGGCGGCGTCGGCGATCGACTGGTCGCCGCGCTGGCGGATGGTTTCGCCCTCCAGCACCTCGACCGAGGCCGGCGTTTCCAGCGCGGTCAGGCCCAGGCGGCTGCCGGTGGAGGTGATGGTGGTGAGAGTCTGCGGTGCCTCGATGAAGCTGTTGCCCTGCACGGTGACGGCGGGCAGGCTGCCGGCGGGGGAACCGCCAGGGTTGCCCGACTGGGCCTGCGCGGCGCCGGCGCACAGGAGCAGGATGGCGCAGGGCACCGGGGACCGTCGGAAGGTGTGTTTTTGCAGCAGGGTGTTCATGGGATCGGATGCAGTAAAAAACCAGGGCTGGAGCGGTGCAGGCGTTCAGGCAGGCATGGGCGCGGACCGGCCGCGGCGCAGTTGCCGCACGGCGCCGCCGGCGAAGGCGACCAGCAGCAGCGCCCAGGCGAGCAGTTGCAGCAGGCGCTCCACCACCGGCGCGATGGGGGGCGCGGGGTCGGGCTGGCGTTCCAGCCGCAGGCCCTGCGCCGGGGGCACGGGTGCGGCCTGCGCCGGCTCGGGTGCCGCCGGCGGCGGCAGCGCGGGTGCGTTGGCCTGGGCCACCGCCATGCCGGCGGCGGCCAAGGCCACAGGCGGCGGCGCGGCCGGGTCGTGGGCATCGGCCCACTGGCGCACGGCGGGCAGTTCGGCCGCCAGCGGCGCGCTGCGGGTGAGCGCGCGGTAGAGCTGCGCCAGCTGCCGCTGCGCATCCGCATCGGCCTGCCAGTAGCCCTGGCGCTGCGCCTGCACCAGGCGCTCCAGCGTCTGCGCGTAGGCCTGCGGGTGGCTGCGCATCCACTGCGGTATGCCGAGCTTGTGTTTGTCCTGCACCAGCACCTCGTAGAAGCTCTGCCAGTGGTCGGAGCGGATGGTGTCTTTCGCCACCGCCTGCCAGCCCCAGGCGAACTGCACCGCCTTGAGCACCTGCAGGGTGCCGGCGTAGCCCTCCTCCTTCTGCGCGGCGATCCAGCCCGGGTGCAGGTAGCGCGACTGCATCTCCAGCGCGATGCTGCGGGTGGCCGATTCGGTGACGGCCTCGCCGCTGTCCTGCACCTGGCTCACGTACATGTCCAGGCCTTGCTTGCGGCCGGCCGAACGTGCCGCGGCCGACAGGCCGCCCAGGTACTGGAACGGGTCGTCCGAACTCACCATGCCGTACAGGTTGGAGCTGCGCGACATCACCGCCGCATCGGTATGCCGCAGGTGCGCGCCCAGGGCCTGCGCTGCGGCGCCGGCTGCCAGGCCCTCGACCGGCCGGCCATCCACATAGGGCTGGCTCATGCGGTCCAGGAACATGCGGCCCAGCCGCGCGTCGTCGCGCTGCAGGCCGTTGTCCTGCACCGCCTTGGCGATGCCGGTGCCGTAGTCGCCCGCCACGTTGCCGAAGGCGCGCGCCCGCGCCAGCAACGCGGCCTGCTCGCGCGGCACACCACGCTGGCGCAGTTCGGCCTCGACCGCGCGGGTGTTGCGGGCGATGGCGTTGCCGCCGCCCTGCCCGCCCGGTGCCGCATCGTCGGGTGCCGCGGCGGCGGCCGCCACCGCCGTGTCGAGCAGCGCCATCAGGCTGGGAAACTGGTCGCGGTAGGAGCCGGTGACACTCAGCAGCACGTCCACCCGCGGGCGCCTGAGTTCGCCCAGCGGAACCACCTGCACCGACTGCGGCCGGCCCGAGGCGTCCCATACCGGGCGCACCCCCAGCGCCACGAAGGCCTGCGCCTCCAGCACGCCCTGCTGGCGCAGGGTTTCGCCGGCCCACAGCGACAGCGCCAGGCGTTCGGGCATGGCACCGCCATGGGCCTTGCGCCAGTCCTTCAGCCAACCGTCGAACAGGGTCTGCGCCACCGCATAGGCCTGCTGCGTGGGCAGGCGCGCCGGGTCCAGCCCGGTGAGGTTGCGGCCGGTGGGCAGGCTGTCGGGGTTGCGCACCGGGTCGCCGCCGTAGGCCGCGGGCAGGAAACGCCCGTCCAGCGCCGCCAGCAGGCCGGGCATCTCGCCCTCGGTGGCCAGCAGCCGGTCGAGTTCCTGCGCGCGGTGCGCCAGGGCCAGCAGCGCGGGGGTGTCGATGGGCTTTTGCGCCGCGTGGTTGGGCACGAACTTCGCGCCCGGCGTCAGCACGCTCGGCGGCACGGCCTGCTTGCGCAGGTCGAGCACGCTGGCGGCCTCGGGGTCGCGCAGCGCCAGTTCCAGCCAGCGCGAGGCGCGGGCGTTCGGCATGCTGGTGTAGTCGATGAGGAAGGCCTCGTCGATGTCCTCGCCCAGCGCCGCGATGAGGGGCTTGCGCAGCGTCTGCATGATGGTCTGCCGGCGCAGTGCCGCGTCGGGCACCACGCCGAACACCGCCAGGCCCTTGGGCTGCGAGCTTTGCGCCAGCTGATCCAGGTAGGGGTGCAGGATCTCCAGGAAGGCCTCGAAATTCGCGGCGATGCGCTCCACCGTCCAGCCCAGGTCGTTCTGCAGCTGGTGCTCGGCGAACTGGGCGATCAGCTCGCGCTCCAGCGCCGCGCGGGTGGGGCCGGCATCGACCGTCTCCCACTCGTGCATCAGCTCGTGCATGCGTGCCATGCGGGCGTTGAAGCCGGCGGGCGAGAACACCGGCGTCTTGTGGCTCACCAGCAGCGCGCGGCCGCGGCGCTTGGCGGTCAGCGCCTCGCCCAGGTTGTCGACGATGTAGGGGTAGACCACCGGCACGTTGCCAGCCGCGGCGGTCAGCGGCAGCAGGGCGTCGTCGTCCACGTCGAGGCCACGCGCCTTGCCCGGCGCCCACTCCTGCGTGCCGTGGGTGCCGAAGTGGATGAGGGCGTCGGCCTGCCCGGCCCACAGGTAGGTGGCCAGGTAGTGGTGCGACAGCGGCGTCTTGCTGCGGTGCATGAAGGGGTTCTGGCCGGCGCGCAGCGTTTCCTCGCGCGGCGGCTGCGGCAGCACCGCCAGCTTGCCGACCTGCAGGCGCGGGATGGCGAACACCGGCTGCCCCTGCCACTCCACCACGTAGCGGCTGCGCTCGGGCGGGCCCCACTGCCCGGTGATGCGTGCACGCACCGCCGGCGGCAGCGTGGCGAACCAGGCACGGTACTGCGCCAGCGGCAGCGCCGCGGCCTGGCCATGTTCCAGCAGCGCACGCGGATCGCTGCCAGGGTAGTAGGCGGCCAGCAGCGGCTGCAGGCCGCTGATCCAGTCCGCCTCGGCCACCACATGCGTGTCGTAGCCGGCATCGGCCAGGCCCTGGGACACCCGCTCCAGGCTGCGCGGCACGTTGAGGAAGGAGGCCCCGAAGTTGGTGCCGCCCGCCGGGTAGTTATAGACCATGGCGACCAACTGCTTGTCGGCCGCGGCCTTGGTCTGGAGTGCCATGAGGCGGCGCGCCTTGCCCACCACCGCGGCGGCTTGCCGCGCGATCAGCGCCGTGCCCCCGCCGCCATCGGACTGGGCAGCCACCAGCACCGGGTCGATGGCGCCGGCGTTCTCGGGCTGGGCCAGGTAGAAGGGCACGTCGGCGCTGCCCAGGCCGGTGGCATCACCCTGCCACTGCGCGGCATCGCCATTGCGGTAGGGCTGGGTCGCCAGCAGGGGTGTGCCCCAGCGCTCGAACAGCGGCTGCAGTTCGGCGCCGCGCGGCAGCAGCTGGTGCAGCACCAGCACCCGCGGGTGGGCGCGCCTGGCGCCGGCGGGGCCGGTGGTGTCGGGCACTTCGAGCAGGCCCTGCAACTGCGGCGCGCTGGTCGAGGAGGTGAACACCGCATAGGCCAGCATGCCCTGCGCGCGGAAGCTGCGCAGCCAGGTGTCGAGCCAGTCGGTGGTGCCGTCGACGAAGTGGTAGCGGTGCACCAGCACCGCCACCGCCGGCAGGCCGCGCAGGCCTGGTTGCGCCTGCTGCCAGGCGGCGAGCGCGGCGGCATCGGCGAAGGGCGCTGGCGCATCGGGGTGGTAGAGGCCCTGCGCCGGCCAGGCCACCGGCGGCGGCAGCGCGGGCGGTGCCGCGCCATCGGCCGTGGCGCGCGCCAGCAGCATGGCGGGGGCGATATTGCGTTCGCCGCCGGCACGCAGGTAGGCCGCCATGCGCAGCAGGGCCTCGTCCCCACCGTTGCCGATGCCGGGTGTTGCCGCCGGGGCTTCGGCCTCCGCCGTCACCCACACCACCGGACGCGCCGGCCGGCCCGCTGCGCCGTCCTGCAGCAGGCCGCGCAGCCGGGCCTCGATGGCCGGGTGGCGCGCGTCGATCCACACCAGCGACGCGGCGGCCCAGGCTTCATGCAGCGCCGCACCTTCGGCCTCCGACAGGCGTGCGCTGCCGGCGATGGGGTACTGCAGGTGCCGCACCACGAAGCCGGCCTGCGCGCCCAGGCGCTCGACCACGGCGGTGCGGGCCTGGGTGGTCACGTCGGCGGTGATCCACAGCAGGCCGCCGGCCGCGGCAGCGGCCTGGGCCCCGACCAGCAGGCCGAGCGCCAGCAGCAGCCGGCGCAGCAAGGCGCGCCCGTTCATCGCGCGGCCGCTCCGGGCGCCACGGCTGCGGGCGGTGCGACAGCAGGGGCCTGCGCCTCGGGCATGTAGACCATGGTCCCGTCCTCCAGCGTGTAGGCCACGCCGGCACGGGTGCCCTGCCCCGCTCTGGCGCTGCCCGCGCCCTTGAAGTGCACGTCGCGGCCCTTCTCGCGCACCACGATCTCCATGTCGGGCTTGCCGGCGTTGCGCACCACGGTGGCGCCCTCGGGCACCTGGCTCTGGCGCTGCGCGGCCACCGCCGTCAGCAGGGCCACCACCAGCACCAGGAACACATCCACCAGGTTGACGGCCGACAGCATCGGGTCGTCGTCGTCCTCGTGCAGCACCGACAGGCTGCCACGGCCGCTCACAGCGCCACCCCACGCGCCTTGCGCACCGCCAGCAGTTCGGCCAGCAGCCAGCGGCGCCGCACCGAATACACCACCAGGCCGATGGAGGCCGAGGCCAGCGCCAGCACCACGCCGGCGAAGGCCCCGCTGAACACCGACAGTGCCTTCTGTCCCTCGCCCGCGGCCACGCTCTGCAGGGCCGGGCCGAGCGGCACCATGGTGGCGATCAGGCCCAGCATCGGCGCCAGCCGGCTCAGCAGGCGCACCGGCTCGATCTGGCGCAGCACCCGCATTTCCAGGTCGTCCAGGCTGGCGCCCTCGGTGCTGCCCAGGGCGCTGTGCTGCGGGTCGCGCCAGCGCTGCCAGGCCTCCACCAGCGCGGCGCCACCCATCCACAGGGCCCAGAGGAATCCGAGGGCGACCAGCGCCAGCACCGGCCACAACAGGGCCTGGACGATGTGGGTGAATCCTGCTTCGAGCATGGGGAGGTTTCCTTGTGTCAAAAAAATCGGGGGCAGGCGCAGGCACGCGGCGCCGGGCAGGCGCACGCAGCGGTCTTTCCGCGCAGGCGGAAAACCGGTGTCAGGGGGTGGGTGTCAGCCGGCCGTGCGGAGCGCGGGCGCTGGCGTGGGGGCGAAAGGCAGGGGGAACTTGCCGCGGGATGGCCGCGGCAGGCAGGTGCAGGGCCATGCAGGGCCAGGCACGCGGCGGTGCGAATAAGAATGCATCGTCAGGAAACCGGTGAAGCGTCCTGGCCGGCATCCCCGCCGGGTCTGGACGTTACGGCCGCCGTACACCGACGCTTGTCGCACCAGTGTTTGGCAGCCACCTCGTTGGCCGGTATCCGGGCTGGGCGGAAACGCATCCATCGCCTTCCCAGGCGCCGGTGGCGCCCAGTGGCTTGTGAAGAATGCCGGACCCCTTCTTTGAAGAAAGAGGCCCTTCCGCCGACCGTTGCGGGGGCAGCGCAGGTCGGGCGCGCGGTGCGCCCTCCTGCTTCCCGTTGAACTGCAGTCCATGAACCGGACCGCGAGCACCAACACTCACATTCTATTGCATGGCCGGTACAAACCGAGGGGCCGGCCGGTACGTTCAGGCCCGTGGCTTGTACCTGTACACCGCATGCAGCCCGTTGTCGGTGATGCTGTAGCCGCCGCCCGCACTCTTGCGGATGAGCCCGTGCTTGAGCAGCGCCGACACGGTGCGGTGCGTGTAGCCGAAGACCCCGCCCACCGGCCCGTCGTTGGCCTGGGTCGGCGGCACGACCGTGATGGGAAAGCGCAAGCGCAGCGACATCAGGCAGTCGTACTGGCCCTGCGTCAGCACCATGGGCCGGGGGTTGCCGGCGACGGTGCCGCTCCATTCCAGCGGCACCCGTGTTACCGGCAGGCCATGCCATTCGGTACCGGCCGGCAGGTGCGCGGGCGAGGCCGCTGCGGGCAAGTCTGCCGGGGCGCCCTCGCCGCCGCCACCGCCGGGCCGCACCAGGCCCGACCAGGGGTTGCACATCGTCAGTTCCATGGGCGGCGCAGCGGAACGCTGTCCGGTGGGGGGGCGGGTCGGCGGGCGAACAGGATGCGCATGGGCGGGCCTCGGAGGAAGACCGGCCCATGCTAGGTGTGCGCACCGGCTGCCACTTGACAATGCGTCCGGCACTTCTTGTCCTGGCGTCCGGACCGTGCCCGCCTGCCCTGCGCCCTACCCGCCCTAGCCGCCCTGCAGCCCCAGCACCCAGGCCGCGTACTGGGCCGAAGGCACCAGCTGCGAACCGACCATGAAGGCCGGCGCACCATGGCCGGACGAGGCACCGCGGATGTCGCTCGGTGTCAAACCGAAGGCGCTGCGGAAGGCGCGGCTGAAATGCGACTCGCTGGAAAACCCCAGGCGCGAGGCGATCTCGGCGATACGCAGGCGCCGGTTGGCCGGGTTGGCCAGCGCGTGGAAGGCGCGCTGCAGCCGCCGGTGCAGGATGTAGCGCGCCACCCCGCCCAGCGGCTCGAACAGTTCGTAGAGCAGGGTGCGCGAGATGCCGAAGGTCCGGCACAGCGCCTTCGGGTCGAGCGGCGCCCCCAGGTTGCGGGCGATGTGGCGCTGGATGCGCTCCAGCGTCACGCCCATCATCTCGGCGCGCGCCTCCGACAGGGTGCGGGAGCCGGGCTTCACGCAGGCCGCGATCATCTGCGTGGTGGCCCGCGCCACGGCGGCCCCGCTCGCCATCGGCACGCCCGGCAGCCGCTTGAGCAGCGAGCCCAGGTGGTCCGACAGCAGGTCGGCGAACACCTCGCCGGACTTCAGCACCGTGCCGTGCAGGCCGTCGGCGCCACCCATGGTTTCTTCCATCAGCTCGCGCGGCAGCACCAGCGACAGCACCTGCGACGGGCGCGCCCAGGTCTCCTGTGTGCGGTTCAGGTCGAACACCACGATGTCGCCCGGCGTGACCTCGATCTCCTCGTCGTCGGCCCGGCCGACGAAGCCGCCCTCGCGGTACCACTGCACCAGGAAATGGTCGACCCCGTCGCGCGCCACCCGCGGCTGCGAACGCGAGAAATGCTGGGCGCCGAAGCCGATATCGCCGATCAGCAGATTGCCCAGGTGCGTGGCGCTGACCGAAGCCTGGAAACCGTCCAGGTTCTGCCCGGCGACCGGCGCCACGTCGAAGATCACCGAGATGCTGCTGCGCCACTCCTCGAAGCGCTCCGCGCCATCGGACCGGGTGGTCTCGAAGAGCGCGTGCGGGAGGGAATACGAAGGAGGTGGGGAGGTCGGATCTGGCATGGCGTACAGATGGTGGGGCGAGTGACTATACGGTCTTCCTCCGGCACCCGGCCGTGGGTAACGTGGCGTATCACATACGGTCGAGCGATACGGGTGCGCCCGTGCTGAATCCTGGCGATACACGCCCGGCCGCAATCCGTGTGAAGATAGTTGCCCTTCAAAAAAAACACGGCCCCGCGAAGGCCGGCTCCGCACCATGCTGACCCATTCCGAAACCCTTATCCGCCTGCTGGCCGCTGCCGCGCTGGGCAGCCTCGTCGGCTTCGAACGCGAGCGCCTGCTGTGGGCCGCGGGCATACGCACGCACATGCTGGTGTGTGTGGGCGCCTGCCTGTTCATGATCGTGTCGGCCTTCGGTTTTGCCGACAGCCTGGCCGGTGAGCACGTGGTGCTTGACCCGTCGCGCGCCGCCGCGCAGGTGGTGTCGGGCATCGGTTTCCTGGGGGCCGGTGCCATCCTGGCGCGCGGGGAGGTGGTACGCGGGCTGACCACCGCGGCCAGCATCTGGACGGTGGCGGCCATCGGCCTGGCGGTGGGCGGCGGGCTGTTTTTTCCGGCGGCGGCGGCCACCATCGTCATCCTGGTCATCCTGGCCGGCGTCAAGCCGCTGGAAGAGATCTACCGCAGCCGCAGCCAGAGCTGCCGCCTGCATGTGCTGGCGACGCACGGCGCGGTCAACCCCGACACCCTCGAAGGCAGCCTGAAGGTGCGGCCGGCGCAGATCCGGCGTTTCCTGGTGGCGGTGCAGGAAGGCGGCGCGGTCGATGACATCACGGTGGTGCTGGCGCGCATGTCGTCGGCCGACATCACCAGCCTCACCAGCCGGCTGGGCGCCCTGCCCGGCGTGCAGTCGGTGGACGTGGTGGCGCGCGGTCCGTAATTACCCTAGTGCGGCCTCCACCGATAGCGCCGATCAGAAACTCTGATTGGCACGGGGCTCCATCCATGCCTATCCTCGGGTGCTTCCGCCGCACCTACCAACAAAGAGGAGACAACATGAGCACCCCTTCCTGGAACCCCCTGCGCCCCATCGCCGCCGCCCTGCTGGCCGCGGGCTGCCTGGCCGGCGCCGCGCAGGCCGGCACGGTGTCCATCGTCACCTCCTTCCCGAAGGAGCTGACGCAGGCCTACAAGAGCGCGTTCGAGAAGGCCAACCCGGACATCAAGGTCGAGATCCTGAACAAGGCCACTGCCAGCGGCATCGCCTACGTGCGTGAACTGCCCGCCGGCCAGCGGCCCGACGTGTTCTGGGCCTCGGCGCCCGACGCCTTCGAGGTGCTGTCCAAGGCCAAGCTGCTGGAGCCCGTCGGTGCGCTGGCCAACCCGGCCGCGCCCAAGGTGATCGGCAGCTACCCGCTCAACGACCCCAAGGGCTTCTACCTGGGCCAGGCCCTGGGCGGCTACGGCCTGATGTGGAACACCCGCTACCTGGCGGCCAACAAGCTGCCGGCGCCGAAGGAATGGGCCGACCTGGTCAAGCCGCAGTACTTCAACCACGTGGCGATGAGCTCGCCCTCGCGCTCGGGCACCACCCACCTGACGGTGGAAACCATCCTGCAGGGCGAAGGCTGGGACAAGGGCTGGGCACAGATGCTGCAGATCGCCGGCAACAGCAGCGCCATCACCGAGCGCAGCTTCGGTGTGCCTGACGGCGTCAACAACGGCCAGTACGGCATCGGCCTGGTGATCGATTTCTTCGGGCTGGCCGGCCGCTACTCGGGTTTCCCGGTGGAGTTCGCCTACCCGTCGGTGACGGCCATCGTGCCGGCCAACATCGCCCTCATCAGCGGCGCCAAGAACAGCGCCGAGGCGAAGAAGTTCATCGCCTTCAGCGTGTCCAAGGAAGGCCAGCAGCTGCTGCTGACGCCGGCCATCTCGCGCCTGCCGATCCTGCCGCCCGACCAGCTGGCCCTGCCCGCGGGCTACCCCAACGCACTCGACATCGCCAAACACGCCAAGGTGAAGTTCAACTCCGACCTGGCGTCCGACCGCTACAACGTGGTGTCCTCGCTGTTCGACCAGACCATCACCTTCCGCCACAAGGAACTGCAGGCCGCCACCAAGGCCATCCACGCCGCCGCCGCCGCGCTGGCGGCCAAACCCAACGCGGAAGGCACGGCCCTGCTCAAGCAGGCACGCGACCTGGCCTACACCCCGCTGGTCAGCCCCGCCATGGTGGGCGACAAGACCTTCCTGGCCACCTTCAGCGCCGACAAGAAGAACTCCGAGGCCAACAAGCAGATCACCGGCCTGGAAGGCGACTGGAACAGCAAGGCCCTGGCCCACTACAACAGCGCCCGCCAGCTAGCCGAAAAAGCGGCCGCCCTGGCCAAATAACCCCCCTGCGCATGACCGCTTCGATCTTCCGCGCCGCACGGCCCGGCGTGTGGGGCGCCGGCGTGCTGGTGCTGGCCTTCCTGCTGCTGTTCCTGGTGCTGCCGGTGGCCTGGGTGTTCTACACCGCCTTCGTCAACGCCGACGGCAGCCTCACCACCGGGCACTTCGCCGCATTCTTCGGCCAGGCCCTGATGCGCGAGGCCTTCTTCAACAGCCTGGGCGTGTCGGTGCTGGCCACCTTCTTTGCGGCGCTCATCGCGGTGCCGCTGGCCTACTTCACCGTGCGTTTCGAGTTCCGCGGCGCGGTGCTGATCCAGACGCTGGGCGTGCTGCCGCTGATCATGCCGCCCTTCGTCGGCGCGGTGGCCATGCAGCTCATCTTCGGGCGCTCCGGCACCGTCAACCTGCTGTTGGGCGAGTACCTCGGCTTCACCCTGCCCATCATGGACGGCTTGAACGGCGTGGTCTTCGTCGAGGCCATCCACTACTTCCCGTTCATCCTCATGAACCTGGTGCTGGCGCTGCGCAACATCGACGGCGCCATGGAAGAGGCCGCCATGAACCTCGGCTGCCGCGGCTGGCGCCTGTTCTGGCGTGTCATCTTCCCGCTGGCCATGCCGGGTTTCGTGGCCGGCGCCTCGCTGGTGTTCGTCAAGGTGTTCGACGACCTGGGCACGCCCCTGGTGCTGGGCACCACCA
This sequence comes from Pseudomonadota bacterium, assembly GCA_040390235.1. Taxonomy (GTDB): domain Bacteria; phylum Pseudomonadota; class Gammaproteobacteria; order Burkholderiales; family Burkholderiaceae_C; genus Xylophilus. Next base: position 146,232 of record JAZJYT010000021.1, read on the forward strand.
ACATGCTGGCGCCGCAGGCCTACCTGCGCATCACCCAGGTCGGGCTGGAAGACCCGCTGGGCTACGTCATCAGTGTCATCATGATCGTGTTTTCGATCGCCGCCATGGCGCTGTCGGCCCAGGTGCTGCGCGGCCGCGACTACTCCACCACGCAGAAGGGCGGCGGCAGCATCCGCCGCCGCAGGCTCACGCCCTTCGGCGCGGTGCTGGCCTACGGCTGGATCGCGCTGGTGCTGCTGCTGGTGCTGTCGCCGCACATCGGTGTGCTGCTGCTGTCCTTCGCCAAGGTATGGAGCTATTCGCCCCTGCCCGACGCCTTCACCCTGGCGCACTACGGCACGGTGTTCAGCGACTCCACCGGCATGATCCACAACACCCTGCTGTACTGCGGCCTGTCGGCCGGCATCGACGTGGTGCTGGGCACGGCCATCGCCTACCTCATGCTGCGCACCACGCTGCCGATGCGCCGCTGGCTCGACTGGCTCAGCACCGCCGCGCTGGCGGTGCCGGGCATCGTGCTGGCCATCGGCTACCTGCGTTTCTACCGCGGTGTCACCGTGCCGGGCAGCGACGGTGTGCTGATCACCGGCACCTGGGTCATGGTCATGCTGGCCTATGCGGTGCGGCGCCTGCCCTACGCCCTGCGCTCCTGCGTGGCGGCGCTGCAGCAGGTGCACGTGTCGCTCGAAGAGGCCGCCGAAAGCCTGGGCGCCACCAAGCTGCGCACCATCCGCCGGGTGGTGGTGCCGCTGATGGCCGGCGGCATCCTGGCCGGCTTCGTCACCAGCTTCATCACCGCGGCGGTGGAACTGTCGGCCACCATCATGCTCACCTCGGCCGAGTCGCAGGCGCCCATGAGCTACGGCATCTACCTCTACATGCAGAGCGTGGCCGGCCGTGGCCCGGGCGCCGCGCTGGGGGTGCTTGCCATCGTGGTGGTGGCGCTGGGCACCTATGCCTCGCACCTCATCGCCGAGCGCACCGGCAGCCGCTTCACCCCCCGGCCGCTCGACGACGCCCTGCCGCCGCTGGCCATTCCCACTATGCCCACCACCCTCGCCATTCCCGCGGCCCCCGCCACCCCCGCCGAGCAACGCCCATGAAAAAAGTCAGCGTCCAGTGCCGCAAGCTGCGGCTCTCCTACGGCCGCACCGAGGTGCTCAAGGACGTGAACCTCGACATCGAGCCCGGCGAATTCTTCGCCCTGCTCGGCCCCTCGGGCTCGGGCAAGTCCACCCTGCTGCGGCTGATCGCCGGCTTCAACCAGCACCAGCAGGGCGAACTGCTGATCGACGGGCAGGACGTCACCGGCACACCGCCCTGGGAACGCAACATCGGCATGGTGTTCCAGAGCTACGCGCTGTGGCCGCACATGACGGTGTGGGACAACGTGGCCTTCGGCCTGGTCGAGCGGCGCCTGGAGCGCGCACTGATCAAGGAGAAGGTCGGCGCGGCGCTGGAGCTGGTGGGCCTGTCGGCCTACGCGCAGCGCCGGCCCAACCAGCTCTCGGGTGGCCAGCAGCAGCGGGTGGCGCTGGCGCGCACCATCGTCATCGAGCCGCGGGTGCTGCTGCTCGACGAACCCCTGTCCAACCTCGACAAGACCCTGCGTGTGCAGATGCGCCAGGAGCTGCTGGCGCTGCAGCGGCGCCTGGGCATCACCACCATCTTCGTCACCCACGACCAGGAAGAGGCCATGACCACCGCCGACCGCATGGCGGTGCTCGACGGCGGTGTGGTGCAGCAGGTGGGCGCGCCCTCGACCCTGTACGACTACCCGGTGAATGCCTTCGTGGCCAACTTCGTCGGCACCATGAACCTGCTGCGCGGCACGGTGCGGCGGCGCGACGGCGCCAGCGTGACCCTGGGCATCGACGGCGTGGGCGACCTGCCCTTCCCGGCCGATGCGTCCACACCGGAGGCGGCCGACCTGGTGGTGAGTTTCCGCCCGCATTCGCTGCGGGTGGACGTGGCCGACGCGGTGCGCGACGCACGCTACATCTGGATGCCCGGCACGGTGGAGGCCAGCGAGTTCCTCGGCGAGTTCACCCGCTACCGGGTGCGCGTGGGCACGCAGAGCCTGGCGGTGGACCAGCCGCACTTCGCCGGCCTGTCCAAGTTCCCCGAAGGCAGCATGGTCGGCCTGGGACTGGAGCGCAGCCAGGTGCGGCTGCTGGCGGCATGATCCTGGCCTGATGGAAATCTACCAGGTACGCGCCTTCGTCACGGTCGCGCGGCTGGGCAATGTGACCCGCGCGGCCGAGGCGCTGCACGTCACCCAGCCGGCCGTCACCGCGCAGGTCAAGGGCCTGGAGCAAAGCCTGGGTGTGGCCCTGTTCGACCGCGTGGCCGGCAAACTCTCGCTGACCCGCGCCGGCGAGCTGCTGCTGCCGCAGGCGGAAGCCGTGCTGCGCACCAGCAGCGAGATGCTGGGCGCGGCCCAGCGCATGAAGGGCGAACTGGCCGGGCAGATCGCGCTCGGTGTGCCCGGCGAAACCTCGGAGTTCCTGCGCCTGGGCGCGCTGGCCACCGGCGTGCAGCAGGCGCTGCCGCTGGTGGAGCTGCACACCACCGGCTCCAACGCCATGGACCTGCTCGACGAGGCGCGCGCCGGCAACATCGCCCTGACCTACTACATCGGCATGCACCCTCCGCGCGACCTGCAGTGGCTGGCGCTGCGTTCGGTGTGCTACCGCATCGCCATACCCAACCGCCTGGCCGCCGACATGCAGCGCGGCGGCTGGCGTGTGCTGGCCGGCCTGCCCTGGGTGGACGGCCCGGTGCCCTCGCACATCCACAAGATGCTGCGCGCCCTGTTCGAGCAGCAGGGCCTGGCGCCCAGCGTGGCCTTCCGCAGCCAGGACACGGCCAGCCTGGAGGCCTTCGTGCGCGCCGGCACCGGCTGCGCCCTGCTGCGCGAGGACGTGGCCGTGGCCGGCGTGGAGCGCCGCGAATGGATCGTCTGGGGCCATGCGCATGTCGATGCGCAGCTCTACCTCGCCTACTCGGCCGAGCGGGCCGGCGACGCACTGGTGATGGCGCTGGCCTCGGTGGTGCAGTCGGTCTGGGCGTCCTGAAGGGGGCGTCCTGCGTCTTTCCGGTTTCCTTCCTTTTTCTCCACCCCAAGGGCACACACCATGAAAAAACTCCTGCTGGCGCTCTGCGCCGTCGGCTGCGCCGGCCTGGCCTCGGCCCAGGGCTGGCCGGCGGCCAAACCCATCCGCCTGGTCGTGGGCTACCCGCCCGGCGGCGGCATCGACTTCGCCGCGCGCACCCTCCAGCAGCCGCTGCAGGACGCCCTCAAGCAGCAGGTGGTGGTGGACTACAAACCCGGCGCCAGCGGCATGATTGCCGCCACCGAACTGACCCGCGCCGCGCCCGACGGCTACACCCTGCTGCTGGCCAACACCGGCCCCTTCGCCATCGCGCCGCACCTGCAGGCCAAGCCGCCCTACGACCCGGTGAAGCAGTTCACCTACATCGCGCAGGTCAGCGAAGGCAGCTACGTGGTGGTCACCCGCGCCGACCATCCGGCCAAGGACCTGAAGGAGTTCGTGGCCTGGGCCAAGGCCCACCCGGGCAAGGTGAATTTCGCCTCGGGCGGCACCGGCACCTCCACCCACCTCAACGGCGAGCTGGTGAACCAGGTGGCGGGGCTGGACATGACCCATGTGCCTTACAAGGGCAGCGCCCCCGCCGTGCAGGAACTGATGGGCGGACAGACGCAGCTGCTGGTCGATGCCGGCACGGTCGTCATCCCGCAGGTGAAAAGCGGCAAGCTCAAGGCCCTGGCCGTCACCGGCCCGAAACGCGACCCGCTGCTGCCCGAGGTGCCCACGGTGCGCGAACTGGGCCTGGGCGGCATCGAGGCGGTGGGTTTCCAGGGCCTGGTCGGCCCCGCCGGCATGCCCAAAGAGGTGGTGGAGCGGCTGGCCCAGGCGGTCGAGAAGGTGGTCAACGACGCCGACGTGCGTGCGAAATTCCTGTCGTCGGGCAGCGAGCCACGCTACCGTGCGCCGGGCGAGTTCACCCGCTTCGTGCAGGGCGAGAACGAGAAATGGGCCCAACTCATCCGGGAGCGCAAGCTGCACGCGGAATAGCCCGGGCCCACAGCGGGCGGGCGCACACGCACGCTCGACCGTGCGCCCCGCACCGAAGCATCCTGCATTGTGTGTTTACCCCAGCTTTGCGGCTGCGGCGTAGCCCCGCCGGCCCCGCGGCGCGTTGTAGAGGCAGGGGGACGTTTGTGGCCCCCATACGGAGACCCTCCATGCAACTCGACCGCTCGACCTTCTTGAAGCTTGCCGCTGCCGGCGCCACCGCGGCAGCCCTGCTGCTGGGCGCGACCGCGGCCCAGGCCCAGGAGTACCAGCCCCAGGACTACCAGGGCAACCAGGCCTACGGCCAGCCCTACAACCCGGCGTACGGAAACGGCTATGCGCCGGCACCCGCCTACGGGCAGCCTGCGTACGGCCAGCCCGCATACGGCCAACCCCTCTACGGCCAGCCAGCGCCCGCGTACTACCCGCAGGCCGAGTACTACCCGGCACCGCCCGCCTACTACGCGCCGGCCCCCATCTATTACGCCCCCGGCTGGCGCGGCCCGCGGCCGGGCATCTACCAGCGCGGCTGGGACCGCGGTGGCCGTGGCGGCGGGGACCACGGGCGTGGCGGCGAGCACCGCGGCGGCAACCACGGCCGGTAGTGCGGCCGGTAATCCAGCCAGCCGTGCGGCCAGTCCTGCGGTGCTCCACCGCGGGGGCCGCCCTCAGGCCAGCGTGTAGGCCGTCTTCACCACGGTGAAGAATTCCTGGGCGTAGCGGCCCTGCTCACGCGGGCCGTAGCTGCTGGCCTTGCGGCCGCCGAAGGGCACGTGGTAGTCCACCCCGGCGGTCGGCAGGTTGACCATGACCATGCCCGCCTGGCTGTGGCGCTTGAAGTGCGTGGCGTACTTGAGGCTGGTGGTGGCGATGCCGGCCGACAGGCCGAAGGCCGTATCGTTGGCGACAGCCAGCGCTTCCTCGTAGTCCTTCACCTGGATCACGCTGGCCACCGGGCCGAACACCTCTTCGCGGTTGATACGCATGGCGGGGGTGCTGTCGGCGAACAGCGTGGGCGCCATGTAGAAACCGTCGTGGCCGCTACCGGTGTGGCAGGCCACACGGCCGCCGCCGGCCACCAGGCGCGCGCCCTCGGCCCGGGCGATCTCCACGTACGACAGGTCCTGCTCCAGCTGGGCCTGGCTCGACACCGGGCCCATGTCGGTGCCGGCGGCCAGCGCATCGCCGACCTTGATCTTGGCCATGCGGGCGGCCATGGCCTCGATGAACTTGGGGTAGATGCCCTGCGTGACGATGAGGCGGCTCGACGCGGTGCAGCGCTGGCCGGTGGAATAGAAGGCGCTCTGCACACTCAGCTCCACCGCCTGCGCCAGGTCGGCATCGTCGAGCACCACCTGCGGATTCTTGCCGCCCATCTCCAGCTGCACCTTCTTGTGGGTCTGCACGCAGGCCTCGGCGATACGCTGGCCCACGCCGGTGGAGCCGGTGAAGCTGATGGCGGCGATGCCCGGGTGCTGCACCAGCGCGTCGCCGATGACACTGCCGCGGCCCATCACCAGGTTGAACACACCCGCGGGAATGCCACTGCGGTGGATGATGTCGGCCAGCGCCCAGGCGCTGCCCGGCACCAGGTCGGCGGGCTTGAGCACCACGCAGTTGCCGAAGGCCAGCGCCGGCGCGATCTTCCAGGCCGGAATGGCGATGGGAAAGTTCCACGGCGTGATGAGGCCGACCACGCCGATCGGCTCGCGGGTGATCTCCACGCCGATGTTGGGCCGCACCGAGGGCAGCACCTCGCCGGCCAGGCGCAGGCATTCGCCGGCGAAGAACTTGAAGATCTGCCCGGCGCGCGCGGCTTCGCCGATGCCCTCGGGGCGGGTCTTGCCCTCTTCACGCGACAGCAGCGTGCCCAGCTCTTCCTTGCGCGCCAGGATCTCGGTGCCGATCTTGTCGAGCGCATCGCTGCGCGCCTGGATGCCCGAGGTGGACCAGGCCGGGAAGGCGGTCAGCGCGGCCTGCACCGCGGCGTCGACCTGGGCCGCATCGCCCTGGGTGTAGCGGCCCACCACGTCGGACAGGTCGGAGGGGTTGAGGTTGTCGCTGAGCCGGCTGCCCGGGGTCCAGGCGCCAGCGATCAGGTTGTTGAATTCGGTCATGGAGGGTGCCTTGGGCGCGCTGCTTACTGCGGGCCGAGGGTGTCGATCAGCGCCTTCAGCGCTTCCACCTCGGCGGGCTTCAGGTCGGTCAGCGGGGGGCGCACCGGGCCGGCGCCGTGGCCGACGATGGTGGCGCCCGCCTTGACGATGCTCACCGCATAGCCCTGCATGCGGTTGCGGATGTCCAGGTAGGGCATGAAGAAGTCCTTCAGCAGCCGGTGCTGGGTGGCCATGTCGTCGGTACGCACGGCTTCGTAGAACTGCATCGCCGTCTTGGGGATGAAGTTGAACACCGCCGACGAATACACAGGGGTGCCCAGCGCCTTGTAGGCCGCCGCATAGACCTCGGCCGTGGGCAGGCCGCCCAGGTAGGCAAAACGGTCGCCCAGCTTCTGGTAGACCGCCACCTGCGCCTCGATGTCGCCCACACCGTCCTTGTAGCCGACCAGGTTGGGGTTGCGTTCGGCCAGGCGGGCCAGGGTATCGGGCGCGAAGCGGCTGGCGGCGCGGTTGTAGACCACCACACCGAACTTCACGCTTTTGCACACCGCCTCGACGTGGGCGGCCAGGCCTTCCTGGCCGGCTTCGGTCAGGTAGTGCGGCATCAGCAGGATGCCGTGGGCACCGGCCTTCTCGGCGGCCTGCGCGCACGCGATGGCAAAACGTGTGGGGCCGCCCGCGCCGGCGATGATGGGCACCGAACCGCGGCACACGTCGACCGCGGTCTTGACGATGCCGGGGTACTCGTCGCCCGTCAGCGAGAAGAATTCGCCCGTGCCGCCGGCTGCGAACAGCGCGGTGGCGCCATAGGGGGCCAGCCATTCGAGGCGCTTGGTATAGCCCGCCTGGTTGAAGTCGCCGTTGCTGTCGAAGTCGGTGACCGGGAAGGACAGCAGGCCGGAGCCCATGATGGTCTTGAGTTCTTGGGGGTTAAAGCTCATGGTGGTTTCCGCAGGGGTTCAGTCGAAAAAAGAAAAGGAAGAAGCAAGGAAAGAAGGGAAAGGAGAACGGCCGCCTCAGGTCACCGGCGCCGGGTTGAACAGCACCAGCGCGTTGTGCAGCTTCCAGTGCTCGGCCCAGGTCTTCTTGCGGCCGCTGGCCACGTCGAGCATCAGGTGGAACAACTCCCAGCCCACGTCGGCGATGGTTTTTTCGCCGGTGGCGATGGTGCCGGCGTTGACATCCATCAGGTCGTGCCAGCGCCGCGCCAGGTCATCACGCGTGGCGACCTTGATCACCGGCACCTGCGCCAGCCCGTAGGGCGTGCCGCGGCCGGTGGTGAAGACGTGCAGGTTCATGCCCGCGGCCAGCTGCAGCGTGCCGCAGATGAAGTCGCTGGCCGGCGTGGCGGCATAGGTCAGGCCACGGGTCTTGAGTTTTTCGCCGGGCGCCAGCACGCCGGTGATGGGCGCAGAGCCGGACTTGACGATAGAGCCCATGGCCTTCTCGACGATGTTCGACAGCCCACCCTTCTTGTTGCCGGGGGTGGTGTTGGCGCTGCGGTCCACGCTGCCGCGCTGCAGGTAGGCGTCGTACCAGGCCATCTCGCGCACCATGGCGGCGGCCACTTCCGGTGTGGAAGCACGCGCGGTGAGCTGGTCGATGCCGTCGCGCACCTCGGTGGTCTCGGAGAACATGACACTCGCGCCGGCGCGCACCAGCAGGTCGGTGCAATACCCCACCGCCGGGTTCGCGGTGACACCCGAGAAGGCATCGCTGCCGCCGCACTGCACCCCCACCACCAGTTCGCTGGCCGGCACGGTTTCGCGGCGGCGCGCGTTCAGGCGCTCCAGGTGTTGTTCGGCCTGCCGCATGATGGAGTCGACCATGGACATGAAACCCACGTGGGCATCGTCCTGCAGGCACACCACGTCGAGCTTCGCCCCGGCGTTGTCGCCCACGTCGGCCACGTTGCGCTCGTCCACCAGGGGAATGCTGCCGGGCGGCAGCAGGCGCTCGGGCTGGAGTTTTTCGCAGCCCAGGCTGACCACCATCACCTCGCCGCCGAAGTTGGGGTTGAGGCTGATGTTGCGCAGCGTGCGGATGGGGATGATGGCGTCCGGCGCGTCGATGGCCACACCGCAGCCGTAGCCGTGCTCCAGCGCCACCACGTCGTCCACCTGCGGAAAGCGCGGCAGCAGTTCGGCCTTGATGCGCTGCACCGCGAAGTCGGTCACCCCCGCCACGCACTGCACCGTCTGCGTGATGGCCAGGATGTTGCGGGTGCCGACCGAACCGTCGGCGTTGCGGTAGCCCTCGAAGCTGTAGCCCTCCAGCGCCGGCTGCGCTGCGGGTTTGACGGTGGCGATGGGCAGGTCGTCCAGGCCGCGGGCATCGGGCATCTTCAGCAGGCGCTCGTGCACCCAGCTGCCGGCCGGTATGTCCTTCAGCGCATAACCGATGGGCACGTTGTAGCGCCGCACCACACTGCCGGCGCGCAGGTCGGCCAGGGCGACCTTGTGGCCCTGCGGCACCTGGTCGCGCAGCACCAGGCCCGACACGAGCACGGTGCCGGCCGGCAGGCCGCCGTCGTTGGCGACGATGGCGACGTTGTCGCGCTCGTCCATGGCGATGAGGATGGGGGGTGGGGGCACCGGGAGGTCCTGGGGTTGCATTGTCTCAGTCATCGTACGACATGGTAACGTTATCAATCACACCGGTCAAACATAAAGATTGATTTTTCATTGGTAAACCTGCTTTTTTCTGGCCGGCAAAGCCAAATTCAGTTGTACGACAACATCACCTGCCCCGGCCAGAGGCTCACGACCCGGTCGATGCGCGCTCGACGATACGGAAACCCATGTCGATGACCGGCTGCTCCACCGCTTCGCCCCGGCAGCGGCTGACGATCAGCCGCGCCGCATGGCGGCCGATGGCCGCGCCGTCCACGTGCACCGTGGTCAGCGCCGGGGTCATGTGGGCGGCGAACTCGGCATCGCCGAAACCGCACACCGCAAGGTCCTGCGGCACCCGCAGGCCGCGCGCCAGCGCCTCCACCACCACCCCCTGCGCCAACTGGTCGGAACTGCAGTACACGGCCTGCAGCCGCGGCTCCTGCAGCAGCAGGTCGGACAGGGCCCGGCGCCCCAACGCCAGGCTGCTGGGCGCCGGCACCACGGCGGTGGGCACCGGCCGGCCGGCGGCATCGACGAAACCCTGGCGCCGCACCCCGGCGCGGTGGTCGTCGCCGGTGGCGATGCCCACCCGCAACCAGCCCCGCTGCTGGAAGAACCGCGCGATGGCGCCGCCCACCAGCGCGTGCGAAAAACCCACCAGCATGTCCACCGGCCGCTCGCTCAGGTCCCAGGTCTCCACCACCGGAATGCCGAGCTTGCGCAGCCGCGCCTGGGCCTGCGGTGAATGCACCAGGCCGGTCACCACGATGCCGTCGGGCTGGCGGCTGATCATGGTGTTGAGCAGCGCCTCCTCCCGCGAATGGTCGTAGCCGCTCTGGCCCAGGATCAGCTGGTAGCCGGCCGCGTCCAGCGACTCGGTCAGCGCCTGCACCGTGGGCAGGAACTGCGCCACCGAAATGGCCGGCACCAGCGCCGCCACCGTCATGCTGCGGCGCGACTTGAGGCCGCCCGCCAGCAGGTTGGGGATGTAGCCGGTGGCCTCCACCGCCTGCTGCACCCGGGCAATGGTCTTGTCCGACACCAGGCTCGGGTTGCCCAGCGCCCGCGAGGCGGTGATGAGCGACACACCCGCCTCGCGGGCGACATCGTGCAGCGTGGCGGCTTTGTAGGGGGACGCGGGTGGCATGGCGGACAACAGGCAGGAGAACGGCGACCCGGTGATTCTACGGTTGACAGGCCAAATATGACAACGTTACCATTCGCCCGGTTTTGAGGTGCCGACAGCGCATGCAACGCAGTTCTGCGGGCATTCGCGGGTATTCCGTGGGCCCTCGGCCGCAAAAATGACAACGTTATCACAACGACAGGAGACCAACTTTATGGCCAAGCATGCAATCGATCTGCGCCGCCGGCGCCTGGCCCAGGGCGCCGCACTGGCGCCGCTGGCCGCCTGGGCCGCCGCCAGCCAGGCCGCGGGACCCGCGGGCTTCGGCGACAAGCCGCTGCGCATCATCGTGCCCTTCACCGCCGGCGGCTCGTCGGACATCATCGCCCGCGCCATCTCCACGCCGCTGGGCGAGGCCCTGGGCACCACCGTCATCGTCGACAACAAGGTGGGGGCCAACGGCAACATCGGGGCCGACTTCGTCGCCAAGTCGCCGCCCGACGGCCACACGCTGCTGATGTGCGACGTGCGGGCGCTGGCCATCAGCCCGTCGCTGTACACCAAGCTGCCCTTCGACCCGTCCAGGAACCTGCAGACGGTGGCCATGCTGGCCTATTCGCCCCACCTGCTGGTGGTGCACCCCGACGTGCCGGCCGGCACCCTGGCCGAGCTGGTGGCCCTGTCCAAACGCAAACCCCTGTCCTTCGCGGTGACGGCGCTGGCCAGCGCGCCGCACCTGGCCGGCGTGCAGCTGCAGGAGCGCACCGGCGCGTTATGGGACTACGTGCCCTACAAGGGTGGCTCGCAGGCCATCAACGACACCATCGCCGGGCAGACCGATGTGCTGATGAACGGCATGCTGGCCACCCTGCCCTTCGTGCAGGCCAAGCGGCTGAAGATCCTCGCCGTCTCCAGCAAGACCCGGGTGCCCCTGCTGGCCGATGTGCCGACCATCGCCGAGACCGTGCCCAACTTCGAGTCCGGCACCTGGCAGGGCATGCTGGGCCCGGCCGGCATACCCGCACCGCTGCTGGCCCGCATCTCGGCCGAGCTGGTGCGGGTGATCCGCCTGCCCGCGGTGCGCGAACAGCTGGTGGCCCAGGGCGCCGAGGTGTCCACCATGGCACCGGCCGACATGGGCCGCTTCTTCGAGACCGAGCGCAAGACCTGGGCCGCCGTCGTCGCCAAGGCCGGCCTGAAGCTCGACTGACCCTCCATTCCTCCCCTTCCCTCCGCAGAAAGAGACAGCATGAAAAAGACCCTCGCCACCTTCGCCCTGGGCCTGGCCGCCCTCGCCTGCCTGGGCGCACAGGCCCAGACCTGGCCCGACAAGCCGGTGACCCTGGTCGTGCCCTTCCCGCCCGGCGGCTCGACCGACCAGGTGGCACGCGCCATGGCGCCCCGCCTCGGCGACAAGTTCAAGCAGTCCTTCCTGGTGGACAACAAGGCCGGTGCCACCGGCACCATAGGCGCCACCTACGTCAAGCGCGCCGCGCCCGACGGCTACACCTTCCTGGTCACCTCGCTGGGCCCGCTGGTCATCGTGCCGCACCTGGTCAAGAGCCTGCAGTACGACGCCCTGAAGGATTTCGACCTGATGACGGTCGCGGTGGCCTCGCCCAACGTGCTGGTGGTGCCCACCAACTCGCCGCACAAGAGCGTGGCCGACGTCATCGCCTACGAAAAGGCCCACCCCGGCAGGATGTCCTTCGCCTCGGCCGGCAACGGCTCCAGCGACCACCTGACGGCCGAGCTGTTCTGGCAGCAGACCGGCACCACCGGCGTGCACATCCCCTACAAGGGCGGCGCGCCGGCCCAGACCGACCTGATGGGCGGCCAGGTCGATGCCTCGTTCCAGAACATCAACGCCGTCATCGGATACATCAAGGCCGGCCGCATGCGCCCGCTGGCCGTCACCAGCGCCAAACGTTCGCCGGTGCTGCCCGAGGTGCCGACCATGGCCGAAGCCGGCGTCGCCAACGTCGAAGTCACCTCCTGGCAGGCCATCGTGGCGCCGCGCGGCTTGCCGGCCGCCTTGCGCGCCAAGGCCCAGGCCGCCTTCGTCGAGGTCCTGAACGACCCCGCGGTGAAGGACCCCTTCACCGCCATCGGTTTCGAGCTGGTGGCCAACACACCGGCGCAGTTCGCCGCCTTCCAGCAAAAGGAATACGCCCGCTGGAAGAAGGTGATCGAAACCGGCCACATTTCCATCGACTGACAGAGAAAGAAACCACCCCCGTGACCAGCACCTTCTCCGCGGCCGGCGACAGCATCGCCTGGGTCCGCGTGTCCTCCTGCTACCTGCCGCTGGCCAACCCCATCAGTGACGCCAAGGTGCTCACCGGCCGGCAGAAGCCGATGACCGAGATCGCCATGCTGTTCGCCGAGATCCGCACCAAGGACGGGCACGAAGGCCTGGGCTTCAGCTACGCCAAGCGCGGCGGCGGCCCCGGCCAGTTCGCGCACGCCAAGGAGATCGCGCCGGCGCTGCTCGGCGAAGACCCGAGCGACATCGCCAAGCTCTGGACCAAGCTCTGCTGGGCCGGCGCCTCGGTGGGCCGCAACGGCATGGCGGTGCAGGCCATCGGCGCCTTCGACGTGGCGCTGTACGACCTGAAGGCGCGGCGCGCCGGCCTGTCGCTGGCCAAGCTGCTGGGCGCGCACCGCGACTCGGTGCGCTGCTACAACACCTCGGGTGGTTTCCTGCACACGCCCATCGACCAGCTGATGACCAATGCCGCGGCCTCGCGGGCACGCGGCATCGGCGGCATCAAGCTCAAGGTCGGCCAGCCCGACGGCAAGCTCGACATCCAGCGCGTGGAAGCCGTGCGCAAGCACCTGGGCGACGACGCGCCGCTGATGGTCGATGCCAACCAGCAGTGGGACCGCCCCACCGCCCAGCGTATGTGCCGCATCTTCGAGCAGTTCAACCTGGTGTGGATCGAGGAGCCGCTCGACGCCTACGACTTCGAGGGCCACGCCGCGCTGGCCGCCACCTTCGACACCCCAATAGCCACCGGCGAGATGCTGACCAGCCCGGCCGAGCACCAGGAGCTGATCCGCCACCGCGCGGCCGACTACCTGATGCCCGACGGCCCGCGGGTCGGCGGCATCACCCCCTTCCTGAAGATCGCCACCCTGGCCGACCATGCCGGCCTGATGCTGGGCCCGCACTTCGCCATGGAGCTGCATGTGCACCTGGGCGCGGCCTACCCGACCGAGCCCTGGGTCGAGCACTTTGACTGGCTGGAGCCGCTGTTCAACGAACGGCTCGAAATCAAGGACGGCCGCATGCTGGTGCCCACGCGGCCCGGCCTGGGCCTGAGCCTGAGCGAACAGTCGAAAGCCTGGACCCGCGAAACCGCCGAATGCGGCACGTTGCCCTGAAACACCGGCCTGCCCAAGCCCCCCTCCCCACAAGACCCACGGACCCACCCATGCCGACCAACACGCCCTCCCTGCCCGCCGGCTCCGCACGCCCCGCCGGCCTCACCCGGCGCCGCACCGCGGCCCTGCTCCTCGTGTGCGGCGCCGCCACCGGTGCCGGCACTGCCTGGGCCCAGGCCGCCTACCCCAGCGCCCCCATCCGCCTCGTCGTGGGCACGCCCGCGGGCGGCACCACCGACGTCATCGCCCGCCTGGTGGCGGTGAAGATGGGCGAGCTGCTCGGCGGCTCCTTCATCGTCGACAACAAACCCGGCGCCAGCGGCCTCATCGCCGCCGAGGGCGTGGCCAAGGCACCGGCCGACGGCTACAGCCTGCTCATGGCCTCGTCGCAACTGGCCACCTACCGCGCGCTGTACCCCACCACCACCTTCGACCCCGAGCGCGACCTGGAGCCGGTCGGCATCATCGCCACCTCGCCCTACGTGATGGTGGTGCACCCCTCGCTGCCGGTGAAGACCTTTCCCGAACTCGTGGCCTATGCCAAGGCCCACCCGGGCACGCTGTCGGTGGCCGGCTCCACGCCCGGCACCGCGCAGCACCTGGGCTGGGAACTGCTCAAACGCAAGACCGCCACCGACATCCAGTACGTGCCCTACAAGGGCACCGGCGCGCTCATGCCCGACCTGCTGGCCGGGCGCCTGCAGGCCGGCATCGACAACGTGGCCATCCTCACGCCCTACATCAAGAGCGGCCAGCTGCGCGGCATCGCCGTCACCAGCGCCAAACCCACGCAACTGCTGCCCGAACTGCCCACCGTGGCGTCGGGCGGCGTGCCCGACTTCGAGGCCATGGGCTGGTTCGGCGTCTTCGCCACCGGCAAGACACCACCGGCCGTGCTGGCCGCCCTGCGCAAGGCCGTGGCCGGCGTGATGGCGTCGCCCGAGATGCGGACCAAGCTGGCCGGCATGGGCTCGGACCCGCAGAACGGCGGCAGCGACGAGCTGCGGGCCCTGCTGCACCGCGAGGCCACCGTGTGGACCAAGGTGATCAAGGAGGCGGGGATCACGGTGCAGTAGCAGCCGTACCGGCGGCCCGGCGCTCTACAGCGCCAGCACCAGCCGCGCGCTTTCGCCCTCCTTGGCCACCGCCGGCACCGCGCAGCACACCAGTACCTCGCCCTCGTCCCGTTCCGCGGTGGGCTCCGCCGTATAGGCCACCGCCCCCTCCAGCAGCTTCGCCTTGCAGGTACCGCAACGGCCGGCGCGGCAGCCGAAGGCGGGCGCCAGGCCGCGGGCCTCGGCCACCTCCAGCAGCGAACCGTCGCCGGGGTTCCAGCGGGCCTCCTTGCCGGAGCGGGCGAAGACGATGGGCACCGAGTTGGTGGCCGGCGCGGCGGCGCCCTGGGCACCATGCGCTTCGCCATGGGTCCTGCCACCCACCTCGCCTCCGGCCTTCGCCGTGCCGCCGGGCGCCGGTGTGCGTTGCAGCCCCGACGGCCCGAAGGCCTCCGCATGGATACGCGCGTCGGCCACGTTCAGTCCGCGCAGGCCGTCGTACATCGCCTGCATGAAGGAGGCAGGGCCACACAGATAAAAGTCGTAGTCGCCGAAGGGCAGCGTGGCCTGCAGCAGGGCCATGTCGATGCGGCCCTCCGCCTCGTAGTCCTCGCCCTGCTCCGCGCCGTCCGCCGTGCCCAGCACTCGCACCCGGTGCACCTGGTCGCGCGCGGCGGCCACCAGGGCGTCGATCTCGTCGCCGAAGGCACGTTCCACCACGCTGCGCGCCGACTGGAACAGCCAGGTCGGCCGCAGATGCCGCGTGCGCTGGCCCTCGAACACGATGTGCCGCAGCATGGCCAGCAGCGGGGTGATGCCCACGCCCGCAGCCAGCAGCACCGCCGGGCGGCGCTGCGCGGCATCGATGGTGAAGCCGCCCGCGGGGCCGCGCAGTTCCACCGTGTCGCCGACCCGCAGCGTGTGCAGCTGCTGCGATGCCGCGCCCTCGCGCTTGACGCTGATGCGGTACGCGCCATCCGACGGCGCGGCCGACAGGGTGTAGCTGCGCACCAGGGCCTTCTGGTCCGCAGCGTGCGGCACAACCCGCAGCGGCACATGCTGGCCGGCGAGGTGCGGCACCCGCGCCGCGCCGTCGGCCGGCTCCAGCCACAGGGAACGGATGACCGCGCTTTCCTCCACGGTGCGGGCCACGCGGAAGGGCCGCCACTGCGTGGCCCGCGCGGCCGCCTGCAGGCGGGCTTCGGCCTCGCCCCAGGTGCCGGTCATCAATGAACTCGGCGCGGCGCCATCGGCATCGGTGCTCCAGCGCAGCGGCAGGCCTTGCGGCCGGAACACCACCCGTCGCGGCGTGAAGCGCCACAGCCGCTCGGCGCCCTGGAAGGCGGCGATCTCGGGCGAGTCGATGACGACTTCCGCCTCCCCCGCCATCTGCAGCAGGTCGCCCGTGGCATGGTCCACGAACAGCAGGCCGGCGCGCGGGTTGAGCAGGAAGTTGCCCAGCGTATTGAAGAACAGGTTGCCCGAAAAGTCCGGCACGGTAAGCACCCCGTCGTCGCCCACCCGCACGAAGCCGGCTAGCCCGCCGCGGTGCGACACATCGACCTGGCGTGTGCCGCTCTTGCTGTCATGGCCCTCGATGTACGAGGCCACGAAGAAACTGTCGGCCGCCGCGATGATGCGGCGTGCACGTTCGTCCAGTGCGCCGCCACTTTCCGGCGGCAGCGGCGACTGCAGGGCCGGGTCGCGGGTGAAGGCGTAGGCCCGGGTAGAGATGTAGCGCGGGCAGTTGCCGAAGCTCTGGCCCACGGCGAGCGTGAAACCACCAGCATCTGCCTCTGCATCGGCAGCACCGCGGCCCTGGCGCCGCACCGTGCCGTTCAGCCGGTTGCGCCGGCGTGTGGCCAGGTCGATGCCCAGCAGGCCGATGGCGTCGCCCTCCTCCATACCGGCATCGGCCGGGTCCGCGCCGTCGCGGGCTGATGCGATGGCCAGCCGCAACGGGTCGGGCGAGTGCAGAAAACCCGGCCGGCCGGCGCGCATGGTGGCCCATACGTCGCCCGCGCGGTCCACCGCGCCGATGACCACGAAGGGCAGCAGCGGGAAGAACTGCCGATGCTGCTCCGGCATGCAAGGCCGCACGAAGTTGCGGCCGGCATTGTCCATGTGCGCCACCACCCCCACGCTACGCTGCAGGGCGAGTTCGCCCGCGTGCCACGGCGAGGCGGCATCGGTGGCTTGCGGCGGCGGCAGCAGCAGCCGCATGGCAGGCTGGGTGGCGCCCATGGACGTGCTCCGCCTCAGGCCGCCAGCAGGCCGGCGCGGGTGACGGGCATGCCCACAAAGCCCGGCAGCGCCTCGATGCGGGCCAGCCAGGCCCGCACGTGGGGGTAGGCCGACAGGTCCACATTGCCTTCGGGGGCCCGGGCGGTGTAGCTGTAGAGGGCCACGTCGGCAATCGTCGGCTGCGGCGCGGCGATCCAGTCGCGGCCGTCCAGCGCGGCTTCCATGCGGCCCAGCACCCCATGGGCACGGGCGATAACCTCTTCGGCGCGGTGCGAGGAACCGAACACGGTGATGAGCCGCGCCGCCGCCGGGCCGTAGGCGATTTCACCCGCGGCCACCGACAGCCAGCGCTGCACGCGGGCGGCGCCGGCCGCGTCCTCGGGCAGCCAGTCGGTGCGGCCCATCTTCTTGGCGACGTACACCAGGATGGCGTTGGAATCACTCACCACCGTGCCGCCGTCGTACAGCACCGGCACCTGGCCGAAGGGGTTCAGCGCCAGGAACTCCGGCGCCTTCTGCGCGCCGCCGGCCAGGTCGACGTCGATGACCTCGTGCGGCACCGCCAGCAGCGAGAGGAACAGGCGGGCGCGGTGGGCATGGCCGGACAGGGGGAAGTGGTAGAGCTGCATGGAATAGGTTCTCGGTACGGTGGGGGTGGGCGTATTCTTTCAATTCCAGTGAAAATATAGAATCTCCATCCATTTGAATTCAATATTCCACTTACAGGAATAGCCACCAGGACCAGCGCCATGGACCGCCTGCTTGCCATGAAGGTGTTCGTCAGGGTCGCCGAAGCCGAGGGTTTTGCCGAGGCCGCGCGCCAGTTGCTGATGAGCCCGCCCGCCGTCACCCGCGCCATCGCCGCGCTGGAAGAGGCGGTGGGCGCACGCCTGCTGGTGCGCACCACCCGCTCGGTCAAGACCACCGAGGCGGGGGTGCGTTACCTGGAAGACTGCCGCCGCATCCTGGCCGAGATCGACGAGGCCGATGCCGCCGCGGCCGGCTCCCACACCACCCCCAGCGGTTTGCTCACCGTCACCGCGTCCACCCGCTTCGGCACCCTGCACGTGCTGCCCATCGTCAGCGCGTACCTGGCGCTGTACCCGGCGGTGAGTGTGCAGACGCTGTTCATCGACCGGGTGATCAACATCGTGGACGAGGGCGTGGACGTGGCCGTACGCATCGGCCACCTGCCCGATTCGGGTTACCACGCCATTCCCGTGGGCGCGGTGCGCCAGGTGCTGTGCGCCGCGCCGGCCTACCTCAAGCGGGCCGGCCGGCCGAAAGCCCCCGCCGATCTGGCGCGGCACCAGGTCATCGCGTCGGTGGGCTCATGGACCTCGCTGGAATGGCAGTTCGGCAGCGGAGGCAAGGACGGCCGCACGGCCGGCGTGCACGTACACCCGCGCCTGTTCTGCAACACCAACGAAGCCGCCATCGCCGCAGCCGTGGCCGGCGGCGGCATCACCCGGGTGCTCTCCTACCAGATCGCCGGTGAGGTCGAGGCCGGCCGCCTGCAGATCGTGCTGGCCGACCACGAGCGCCCGCCCCTGCCGGTGCACGTGGTGCACGCCGAAGGCCGGCGCGTGTCGGCCAAGGCCCGGGCCTTCATCGACCTGGCGGTGGAGCGGCTGCGGGGCAATGCGGCGATCCGGGTGGGCTGACGGCAGGGGTTGGCGCGTTTGCCGGGCATACCCTGGCACCTGTCAGAGATAGGTAACGCTAGCCGCCATCTGCGTTATCGAGGCGGCGCTGCCCGTCATGGTGCCCACCAGCGTCACCGTGAAGGTCTGCTGGCCGACTGCGGCATTGGTGTCCTCCACGTAGTAGATCGACCCGTTGGCCGAACCTGTGGAACTGGCAGGCGAGAACGAGAACACCACGGCCTTGCCGTTGTCACCCACCGCGACCTCGCCGGCCACCCCGTTATCGGTCGCCAGCAGGATGTCGGACGAGGTGAGTGCAGTGCTCCCGAAACGCACACCGATGTTGCTGCCGCCGGTCAGGTCCAGGCCCACGGTGGGCACCGTGGCATCCACGGCGGCACTCTGCACCGCGCCCGCGTGGCCGAGAAACGCCGAGAAATTGAACGTGCCGGTGGACCGCACCCCCGCCAGGGCATCCACGCCATTGCCGCTGGCTATAGCCTCGAACACATAGGTCGTGGCGCCGGAGGTGCTGGTGGTGATGGTGTCGTTGCCGCCGCCGCCGCGCACGGTGTCGTTGCCGCCGCCGCCCACCAGGGTGTCGGCGCCCGCCGAGCCCGTGAGTGTGTTGTTGCCGGCATTGCCGGTCAGCGTCACGCCACCCAGCGTGTGGGTGCTGGCGTCGATGTTTTCGGCGGTGCTGCCCACGGACGCACCTGCCGTGCTGCCCGTGGTGACCAAGTAGGACAGGCCCGCCGAGAATTTGTCGCCGACCACCAGCGTGGCGCCCGCGGTGGACCGGAACAGCACGGTGTCGCTGCCGCCGCCACCGATGACGGTATCGAGCGCGGCCGCGGCGGCGCTGCCGAAGATGAACAGGTCATTGTTCGCACCGCCCACCAGGGTATCGGCGCCGGCACCGCCGGTGATGGTGTTGGTGCCCTGGGCCACCCCCTTCAAGGTCATCGCGCTGGTCGCCGCCGAGAAGTCCAGGAGGCCTGTCGATGCCACCTTCGTGTCGCCGGACAGGTCCACCGTGACCAGCCCACCGAGCATGCCGGCGCCGGCGACCAGGCTGTACGCGCGCGTCGACGCCGACTGTACCTGCGCATTGATCTGCTCGACGCCTGTCATGCGGGACGCCAGGTCATCGGTCGCCGTGATGGCGATAGTCGCGTCGACCCGGACCGTGTCGGTACCGCTGCCGCCGTCGATCTGGTCGACCACCTGGCTGCCGCTGAGGAAATCGGCCATCGATCCAAAAATGAACGTATCGTCGCCGTTGCCGCCGTTGAGCGTGTCGATGCCGCCGCCGCCGGTGATGACGTCGGCGCCATCCCCGGCGTTGATGGTGTCCGCACCGGCGCCCGTCGTGAGGGTGTTGGCGCCGGTGCCACCCGTCACCGTGAGGCCGCCGTCGGCACCGCTGGCGAGCAGGTTGCCCGCGGTCAGGGTCACGCTCGCGGCGAAGTTGCCCGCCAGCGACAGCCCTTCGCCGGCACCCAGCGCCGACGCGTCGATGGACTGTCCCGTGGCGCCCAGCTCGAGGCTGTTGTTGCCCGCGGCCAGGGTGAAGTTTTCGACCGCCGCATGCAGCATCGCACCGGTGTTGAGCGCCGTGGTGAGCGTGATCTTGTCGGTGGTGCCTGCCGCGATGATGCTGCCCGTGTTGAAGGCGCTGTACTGCGCCGCGGTCATGGTGATGCCGCCGGTGAGGCTGAGGTTCTCCGCCGTGGTCGCGCTGCCGGTGTTGACACCCGTGATGTTGGCGCCATCGGTCGCCACCAGCACGTCGGCGCTGTTGGCCAGCGCCCAGGTGCCGGTCGGGGTGGTGCCGCCGATGGCCAGTGTCGTGGCCGTGCCCGCGGGGCTGGAGACGTTCTGCGCGGCGGCGCCCAGCGTGACGTTGTTGGCGAAGTTGCCCAGCACGAACGATTCAACGGCGGCGGGCAGCAGCAGCGGCCCGGATGCCACGGTCGCCAGGGTCACGGTTTGTGTGCCCGGCGCGGTGGCCACCAGCGCGGCCTGCGCGGCGGTCAGGGTGTAGTTCTGGCCGCTGGCCAGGGTGATGCTGTCGATGCCGCCCACGCTGATGGCCGACAGGTCGGCACCGGTGGCGGCGGTGGCCACGACGTTGTCGACGCCATTGGCCTTGAGGGTGGCCGCGACGCCGCCGCCCAGCGCGGCCAGCGTGTCGTGCACGGCGGTGGTGCCCGCGTCGGTGAGCGCGCCAGCCGTGCCGCTGGCGCCGATGCGGCTGATGAGCGCCTGCGCGGCGGTCAGGGTGTTGCCCTGCCCGCTGGTGAGCTGGTAGCCTCCCACCCCCGTCGCGGTGAAGGCGGTGAGGTCTTCACCCGCCGTGTTGGCCACCACCAGGGCCGTGCCGGTGCCGGTGAAGACCTTGCCCGAGGCCAGCGTGCTGGCGATGCTCAGCGTGGTGCTGCCCGGCACGACGACACCGGCCACCGGTGCTGTGGCCGTGCCGGTGCCGGCCGTGCCGCCGCTGCTGGTGAAGGTGAAGGTGCCGCCGGCTTCGGTGACGGTGACCAGGGCGCCCGCAGCCACGAAGGAAACGATGTCGCCGCCGCTCTTGGCGACGGCGAAGCTCGGCGCCGGTGCTCCCGGGGGCACGGGCACCGTGAGCCCGGTCACCAGGTCGACCTGCGCCGTCAGCGCCGCCAGCGCCGTGCCCAGGCTGGCGGAGGTGGCGTCCACGCCCTTGAGGAAACTGCGCGCCAGCGCGGCCGCGGCGTCGCCCGTGTAGCCGGCGATTTCGCGGTCGGTATCGAGCTGCGCGAAGAAGGCGCCCGACACGGCCAGCTTGTTCTGCACGGAGGTCTTGTCGGCGTTCTGCGCGCCCTGCAGGATGGCCAGCGCGGCCTCCGCGCTGGAGATGCGGCCCGAACCCACCGCGTCCTGCCAGTACTGTTGCCCCGCGGGCTCGGCGTCGCGGTTGAAGAGGTTCTGGTAGATCGCGTTGACCTGCGCGGCGCCGAAGCCGCTGCCCCGCAAGGCCAGGGATTCGGCGGACGCGCTGAAGCCGTGCAACACATCGGTCAGCTCGGACTGGCCAGCGATGTAGAAACGCTCCCCGGCCACGTCAGGAGGACGGCCAAAATAGGCGAGATAGAGCGACAGCAACTGGTCTGCGGTGACGGGCATTGCTTTTCCTTGGGGGGAGCCGGGTGAGGTCGGGTGGGAAAAAGACGCTGTTCCGCGACCCGCAGGGCAAGCAACGTGAATCAGTACCAGGGGGGCAGCATGGTTGTCCTTGGTGTAAAGCAGTGTACTAGTACAAATTTTTACCTGCCACCACTGTTACCTCTAGGGGGCGGGGGCGCTTTTCTGCCGGAGGTTGGAGGCTGCTGTCGGGCGATGTGCGGTTACTGTATTTTGATTTTGGGTGTTTGTTTGTTGGCTGGTGTGGGTTTGGGGGTTTGAGTATCGACCGGTTGAATGCGCAGGCCCGAAGCGGCTTTTGAAAATTATCTGTTTTGTAGAAAAACGGCGACCACCTGATTATTCTCTCGCTAACTGGCGGGGACTTTTGATCGGTTCCGAATTTCAACGCGGGAATGTCTTACGAATCTTTTTCGAGTGCCATGACAGCAGCCTTAAGCGTGGCGCTCCGCGAAGACTCGCAGGACCACAGGTTTGCAGTCGACTATTTCAATGAGCTTCATGGCCGCGCCAATACGGTTATGACCGTGGTGTTGGACATGACAGCCGACACAGATCGCCCCAAAAGTGCAGGAACTACCAGGTCAGCGTGTCCCCATCCTCGGCAGCAGAACTTCCAGGGTGGTGCTGTTGGTGCCGTCGTCTACCAGCAGCCGGATGTCTCCGTGCTGGGCCTGCGCCAGCAACCGGGCCGAGTAGGTACCCAGGCCGGTGCCGCCGGTCTTGCCGCTGGTGACGAACTTGTCGAAGAAACGCTCGCGTATCCCGGCCGGCACCGCGCCCTGGTTGGCCAGGCTGATGCGCAGCGGGTTCTCGTCGTGCAGCCGTACGGTGACGCGGCTGCCCTGCGGCGCCGCCTCGCAGGCGTTGCGCAGCAGGTTGTGGAACAGCGAATAGCACAGCATGGCATCACCCAACGCCTGGGGCACTTCCTCGCCCACGGGCTGATCGGTGTCCACCGAGATGGTCAGGCGCTTGCTGGCGAAGCCCACGCGGTCCAGCTCGACGATGCGGCGCAGGATGTCGGCCAGTGCCACCGGTTGGGCATTGAGCTTGAAGCGCCCGGTCTCGATCTTCACCAGCTCGTTGGACAGGTTCACCATGTCCAGCACCTGCAAGGTGGTTTCCTCCAGCAGGCGCAACTGCTCAGTCTGCCGGCGGCCCAGGCCGTCGCTGGCGGCCAGTTCCTGCAGCAGGCCCAGTACCCCGGCCAGCGGGCCCTTAAGGTCGTGCCGGGTGACCTGGGCCATGTCCTCGCGCAGCTGGGCCAGCTCCACCATGCGGTCGTAGTCGCCCTGCAGATTCTTGTGCAATTGCACATAGCGCATGAAGTTGCGCACGCGGGGCTTCAGCAGCCCGGGGTCTATGGGCTTGGTGATGAAGTCCACCGCCCCCAGGTCCAGGCCCTGGATACGCGCATCGGCTGAGGTAAGGGCGGTGACGAAGATCACCGGAATGGTTTCGGACTGCGGGTGCTCGCGCATGCGCCGGGCCACCTCGAAGCCGTCCATGCCGGGCATCATCACGTCCAGCAGCACCAGGTCGGGCGCGTCGTCGGAAGCGCAGATCTCCAGCGCCTTGTCGCCGCTGCGCGCCAGGCGGATGCGGTACTCGTCCTTCAGCAGTTCGGACAGCAGCATCAGGTTTTCGGGCGCGTCGTCCACCAGCAGGATGCTGGGGCGGGGTGGCGTGGCGGTGGCTGCCGGCGCTGGTTTTGTCATGGCCGGCGTGGCGGGCTCGGGCGACAGCAGCATGGCCTCCGGCGAGGGCTGCTGGCGCGGCTTCCACGCCAGTGCCTTGTTCACCCGCGTCAGCAACTGGCCGGGGGCATAGGGCTTTAGCAGCAGGGAGGTCACGCCGCTGGCGATGGCCTCTTCCACCCGTTCGCGCTCGGCCTCGGCGGTGATCATGATGAAGGGCAGGGCCTGCAGCTTGGGGTCGGCGCGAACGGCCTGGAGTAGTTGCAGCCCGGTCATTACCGGCATGTTCCAGTCCGACAGCACCACGTCCACCCGGTTGCGCTGCAGCACGCGCAGGGCCTCGCTGCCGTCGCGGGCGGTGAGCACGGTTTCCGCGCCCAACTGGCGCAGCTGGTTGGCGTTGAGCTTGAGCATGACCTCGAAGTCATCCACCACCAGGAACACCGTCTTGCCGTTCAGCATGGGTAGGCTTTTCTGGTCGAACACACCCATGGGGTCAGGCTCCGGTGGCAGGTTGCAGGGCCGCCAGGGCGGCATCGAAGTCGTAGTCGGCCATGGCGTGGGCGGCCTGCTTCAGGCGCGCCGCCCAGGGCGTGCCGGCCGCCAGGTCCTGCGCCTGCTCCAGCACCTCGCCCGCATCCACCTCGCCCTGGGCCAGCAGGTCGGTCAGCCGCTGCAGGGCCTGGTTGAGCGCTTCCGGGTTGGCGGCGAGTGCTGTTGCTGCCGACCCGGCTGCGGGGCCCGTGGGGCTTGGGGCAGGCACGGCGTCCAGGGCCTGCAGGCCGGCCAGCACGGGGGCCAGCATGGCGTCAGTTGCGTCCAGCAGGGGCTGCCACTGCGCCTCGTCGCCGCCGGCCAGGCAGGCATGTTCCAGCGCCGCGGCGGCGGCTTGCACACCGGTGGCGCCGATGTTGCCGGCATTGCCCTTGAGGGTGTGTGCCAGCCGCGCCGGGGCCTGCGTGTCGGCATCGCGGCAGGCGGCGGCGAAGCGCTCGCGCAGGCCGGCCTGCCCTTCGCGGAACTTCAGCAGCAGGCGCTTGTATAGGCCCATGTTGTGCTGCGTGGTGGCCAGCCCGGCGGCGGTGTCGATGCCGGGCAGCGGCGGCAGGCCATCCGCCGGGATCGGGACCGGAGCGGGCAATGCAGCGGGTGCTGCCTGCGCGGCGGCGGGGCGCATCCACTGCGCCAGCGTGGCGAACATGGCGCCCACGTCCAGCGGCTTGGCGATGTGGTCCTGCATGCCGCATTCCAGCACCTTCTCGCGGTCGCCGGCCATGGCGTTGGCGGTCATGGCGATGATGGGCAGTTTGGCAAAGGCCGGCTGCCTGCGGATTTCGCGGGTGGCGGTGTAGCCGTCCATCACCGGCATCTGGCAGTCCATCAGCACCGCGTCGAAGGCGCTGTCGCGCGCCAAGGTGTCCAGCGCCTGCTGGCCATCGGCCGCCAGTACCACCTCGGCACCGGCGTTGCGCAGCAGTTCCAGGGCGAGTTCCTGGTTCAGCTCGTTGTCTTCCACCAGCAGCAGCCGCGAACCGGCCAGCTGTGCCATGGCTTCGCCCTGGTGGCCGGCCTTCTGGTGCGCGCGGCTTTGCGGTACCAGGCTCGTGCCCAGGGCACTGCCGACGGCCTCCAGCAGGGTGGAGGCGGTGACCGGCTTGGTGAGCACGCTGGCGATGCGCACGCCGGTGGTCTGCGCGGCGCCCACGGCCTCCTCGCGGCCATAGGCGGTGACCATGATGACCGAGGGCATGTCGCGCTGCAACTGTTCCTGCATGCGGCGCGTGGTCTCGATGCCGTCCATGCCGGGCATCTTCCAGTCCATCAGCACCAGGCCGAAGGGCCGGCCCTCGTTGCGCGTCACCTCCAGCAACTCCAGGGCCTGTTGCCCGCTGCGCGCGACCTCCACCTCCAATCCGTAGGAGCGGCCCATGGCACCCAGGATGTCGCGCGCAGCGGCGTTGTCGTCCACGATCAAGGTACGCAGGCCGCGCAGCTCGTCGGCCTTGGGCATGCGCCGCGCCTCGGGCTCGGCCCTGTCCTCAGGTTGCAGGCCGAAGCGGGCGTGGAAATGAAAAATGGAGCCTTTGCCGGATTCACTCTCCGCCCAGATGCGCCCGCCCATCATCTCCACGATGTTCATGGAAATGACCAGGCCCAGTCCTGTGCCGCCGTACTTGCGGGTGGTCGAGGCGTCGGCCTGGCTGAAGCTCTGGAACAGCCGGGCGCGTTGCTCCGGTGTCATGCCGATGCCGGTGTCGCGTACCCAGAAGTGCAGCTCCACCTCGTCGGCGGTTTCGGCCATCTTTTCCACGCCCACCACGATCTCGCCCTGGCTGGTGAACTTGACGGCGTTATTGCCCAGATTGATGAGCACCTGCCCCAGGCGCAACGGGTCGCCGCGTAGGGCGGTGGGTACGTCTTGCGCCGTGTCGAAGAGCAGTTCCAGCCCGTTGTCTTCCGCCTTCAGACCGAGCAGGTTGGCCAGGTTGTCCAGCACGTCTTCCAGGCGGAAGTCGGTGACCTCCATGGCCATCTTGCCGGCTTCGATCTTGGAGAAGTCGAGGATGTCGTTGATGATGCCCAGCAGGTTCTCGCCGGAGCGGTGTACCTTCTCGATGTAGTTGCGCTGCTTCTTGTCCAGGCCGGTCTGCAGCGCCAGATAGCTCATGCCGATGATGGCGTTCATGGGCGTGCGGATCTCGTGGCTCATGTTGGCCAGGAATTCGCTCTTGGCGCGGGTGGCCTCCTCGGCCTGCTCCTTGGCGCGCTGCAATTCGATCTGGGTCTGCCTGCGCACGGTGATATCGCGCACAGAGGCGCACACGCAGTCGCCACGCCCGTCCATACCGGGCAGGCGCGACAGGCCCACCTCCACCGGAAACTCGGATCCGTCCTTGCGCACGCCGGCAAGCTGGGCGTTCTGCAGGCCCATCTGCCGTATGCCGCCGCTCTGCGAGAACTCCTGGCGCAGGGCCACATGGCCGCCTCGCCACTGCTGGGGTACCAGTACCTCGATGGGCTGACCCACAAGCTCCCCTTCGGTATAACCAAAGATGGCGAGCAGGCGCGAGTTGACTAGCGTGATGGTGCCGTGGGCATCGGCCACCAGCAGGCCGTCGGGCGCGGATTCGATGATGCCGCGGTACCAGGCCTCAGTGGCGAGAATGGTTTCTTTCTGCGCCTCCAGTTCCACCGCCTGCTCTTCCAGTTCCACCGCCTGCTGTTGCGTTTCTGCCAGCAGGGTGTGGGTGTGCAGGTTGCGCTCCAGGATTTCCATGTTCGTGGCTAGCATGGGCAGCAGGCCTTCCAGCAAGGCTTTGTCGCGTTCGCGCAGCGGCTCCGCGAGCGCCAGCTCCAGAACCCCCAGCAGCCGCTCGCCGTGCAGCACCGGGTACACCGCCACGGCCGCCGCCGCCGCCTGGCCCAGGCTGGAGCTGACGGGCAGGTAGTCTGCCGGCGGCCGGCGCAGCACGATGACCCTATGCTCCAGCGCGCATTGGCCCACCAGGCCCTGTCCCGGTTCGATACGCTGCGGCGCCGCAGTGTTGCCGCCCTGCTGCGCATAGCTGGTCAGCAGTCGGAGGCCGCAGCCGTCTTCCTCGTCCATGGCATACAGCGCGCCATGGCCTAGCTGCACCAGCGGCGCCAGCCGGCTGAACAGGCTGCGCGCGAGCCCGTCGAAACTGCCGGCAGCCTGGAACTCAGGCGCGAGCGTGGCTAGGTGGCCCTTGACCCAGCCTATGTCCTGCATCTGCGCGGCGCCTTCCTGCAACACCCGCAGGGAGCGGGCCATGGCGCCCACCTCGTTGTCGTAGCTCGTATGGGGCACGGTGAAATCCACTTCGCCCCGGGCCAGGCGCTCGATGGCCGTGCGCAGGTGCTCGTGGGGCCGGCGGATGGAATGCATGGTCAGCCAAGCCACCCCGCCGCTGATGAGTAAGCCCAGCAGCAGGAACACGATGGTCTGCGTGCGTGCGTTTCTCACCAGTTCCACAGATTGCTGCAGGGAGTCGTAGGCGCCGGCCTCCTTGCCATTGGTCAGCTCTTCCAGCGCAGCGGCTACGGCCAGGCCCGGCGCCCGGTACTGCAGCGAGGTCACATAGGCGGCGGCCTGCACCTCCTCGCGGCGCGCCAGCATTTCCTGCACACGCTGCATGTTGCTCTTGTAGGCTGCGTACTGCATTTCGAAAGTCGCCAGGCTCTGCAGGTTGTCAGGCCGGAACACACGCGGGCGCAGTTCGGCTAGCGCGCGTGCCAACCGGGCATCGGCCTGGGCGATGTTGGTGCGGGCCAGGTCGCGTTCGGGTCCGTCGCCGGCCAGCACCATCTGCCGCAGCTCGCGGCCGATGGTGCTGTACTGCACCTGCATGTCCTTGGTGTTGGAGACGCCCAGCAGCTCCTTCTCGTAGAGGGCGCCCATGCCGTCGATGACGGTCTGCTGCCGCACCAGCATGGTGACCCCCAAGCTGAGGCCGAACAGCAGCGTCACCGCAAAACCCAGCATCAGCTTGGCCAGCAGCGTCTGCCGCTGCAGCACGGTCATCAAGGCACCCATGCGGGTCACTCCTTGGTGGCGTGGGCCAGTTGCCTGGCTTTTTCCGCCATGTCCTGGTCGCTGTCGGAGAAGCGGCGGGCAATCTCCCGGAATTCCTCGGCGATGTCGGCAAACGCATCCACCATGTCGGGGTCGAAATGCGAGCCGCGACCGGCCAGGATGATGTCCATGGCCTTTTCGTGCGGCATGCCGTCCTTGTAGACACGGCGGCTGATGAGGGCGTCGTACACGTCGGCCACGGCCATGAGCCGGGCGGAGATGGGGATGGCGTCGCCGGCCAGGCCCTCGGGGTAGCCGCTGCCATCCCATTTCTCCTGGTGCGCGTAGGCGATTTCCTTGGCGCATTTCAGGAAGTCCACTTCCAGGCCGAGCTGGTCTTCCGCATGCTGGATGGCATCGCGGCCCAACTTGCAGTGGGTCTTCATGATCTCCATTTCATGCGGTTCGAAGCGGCCCGGCTTGAGCAGGATGCGGTCCGGTATGCCGACCTTGCCGATGTCGTGCAAGGGTGCCGACTTGAACAGCATGTCGATGTTGCGATCGGTCAGGTAGCCGGCGAAGCGCGGGTGGTCCTTCAGGCGCAACGCCAGCTGGCGCACGTAGTGCTGGGTGCGCCGGATGTGGTTGCCGGTTTCGTTGTCGCGGGTCTCGGCCAGCGAGGCCATGGCGTGGATGGTGACGTCCTGGATGGCGGACAGTTCCCTGCCCCGGCGCTGCACTTCGGCTTCCAGGAACTCGTTCTGGTCGCGCAGGAAATCCGCCGCCGCCTTGACCTTGAGCTGCGTGGCCACCCGCGCCAGCAGCACCGGCGGATTGAGCGGCTTGGTGATGAAGTCGGCAGCGCCCAGGTCCAGGCCCTTTTTCTCTTCCTCCTTGGCGATCATGGCCGTCAGGAAAATGATGGGGATGTGCCGCGTCGCGCTGTCCGTCTTCAAGGCGGTGCACACGTCGTAGCCGGAGAGGCCGGGCATCATGATGTCCAGCAGGATCAGGTCTGGTGGGCTGTCGTGCACCAGCTTCAGGGCCTTCTCGCCGCTGTTGGCCACCCGCACGCGGTACAGGTCCTTGAGCAGGCCCGCGGCCAGGGTCAGGTTGTCGGGCGTGTCGTCGACGACCAGGATAATGGGTTTGGCGGTGAAATCCAGCGCATCAGTCATGATCGTCTTCTTAGGAGCGGGCAGCCTTGCTGGCCAGAGTTCATTCACTGTTGATGCCACTATAGCTCAACGTTATGAGGAAAGCGCCGATGCGGCAAGCGCTTCAGTAGCGCGATAGCCTGTTCCGCCCGCAAAGGTACTTTTGTCTCATCGCTGCAGAGCACCTTCCCAATAGGTAGCTCGGCATACCGAGTGTGCAAGGGCAATACCATCGGCCAAATCCGACGGTGATTGCGGTCTTCAATGGGAGCGAAAATCCACCTGGTATTGGTTCGTAGGTCGTTTTCTGATATTCGGGATGAACCATTCGCGCGACAAGCGTATTTGGGATCCTCAGATATTGGGAACGTCCGCTATGGGGCTGCGCATTCAACCGGTCGATGCAACACACGCGTTAAACATCTCGGCCAATTCGGCGTGAACTTGCTTGCGGCTTAATGAACCCGCAGCACCTCAAACTGCTGTCGGATGGGCGCGACCTGTATCGACACCTCATCACCCTCGCATTTACCCAGCATGGCCCTGCCCAAAGGGGCTTCGCTGCTGATGACCTGAACGAGCTGAGCGCCGCTGACCAACTTCATGCTGCCCCCGTCCGGGCCGAGAAAGAGCTGTTGCTGCTTGTCGTCGGAATCGACCAGGCAGACCAGCGCGCCGAGCTGTATGCCTTTGCTGGCGTCGTAGGGATGCGGACGGAACTGGCGCCAATGGGCCATCGCCTGGCGGATGGCTTCGGCGCGCCGAGCCTGGCCGGTGGCCAGGTAGGCGGCTTCGAGTCCCAATGTGTCGTATTTGTTTTCGGCGATGTTTTCTTCGTGGGTCGCCGTTTCATGGGCCGCCCGCATGGCCTGTTCGGCCTGCAGCAGGTCTTCGGCAAGCCGTTCCAGCACCTGCTGCTGCAGCAAGAATTTATCCATGATGAAGAAAGTAGGCATCTCGAACAAGCAGGGGCAGGTCTTGCAGGGGCTGGGGTTGTGGTGCGGATTGCGCAAAGAATGGGCCCGCTGATCCGGGGCCGAAACCGGTCCCGCGTGGCGCCATCTTGCCAGCCCCGGCGCAGCTTGACCATGCCGCGCGGCCGGTAGAGGGCCAGGATGCGCCGGCGCCTTGGCACGGGGACCGCCACGGCGGTATTCTCGGGGGCCTGGTTCCGCGGCACGTCCAGCGGAGGCCGCACATCGGGGACGACACCCGTCACGGTGCGCGGCACGGGCATGTCCGTTAGAGACCGTAAGCACCATGAAGCGATTGATTTCCTGTGCCCTGGCGGCGCTGCTGCTGGTACTGGGGCCGCCCGCGGCCCGCGCGCAGGACGCCTGGCCCAGCAAGCCGGTGCACCTGGTAGTGCCGCAGGCGGCGGGCTCGGAGGTGGACATCACCACCCGCCGGCTGGCCGGGCGGCTGTCCGCGCTGCTGGGCCAGCCCTTCATCGTGGACAACCGGGCCGGTGCGACCGGCGCCATCGCCTCCGAATACGTGGCACACGCGCCGGCCGATGGCTACACCTTGCTCGTGGGCACCCTGGCGCCCCTGGTGCTCAACACCTTCCTCCGCAACAGCCTGCGCTACGACCCGGCGCATGACTTCGCGGCGGTCGCCAGCATCATCGCCTCGCCTTTCCTCGTCGTTGCAAACCGCAACGCGCCCTTCACCAACCTGGCCCAGCTGATCTCCTACGACAAGGCCAACCCCGGCGAGTTGTCTTTCGCCAGCGACGGGGTGAGGACCCTGGGTGGACTGACCGGGGAGACGTTCAACCGCATAGCGGGCACGAAGCTGGTGCAGGTGCCCTATTCGGCCACCTCTGCCGCGCTCATCGACACCATCGCGGGCCGGACGCAGCTGGCCTTCATCTCGCCCAGCCTGGCGCTGGCGGCGATCCGCAACGGTGACCTGCGTGCCATCGGCGTCACCGGCAAGCGGGTCGATTTCCTGCCGGGCGTACCCTCGATCGCCGAGGCGGTGCCCGGCTTTGGCGCCACCACCTGGATCATGCTGGTGGCGCCCAAGGCCACGCCGCGCGACGTCATCCGCGACCTCAACACGACGGTAAACACGGTACAGCACGAGATCGGGTGGATCCGCGAGCAGCGGGCGCTCAATGGCCAGGGGGTAAAAGAGGCCGGCGACCCGGCGCAGCTCGACGACTTCCTGGCAGCGGAACGCAGCCGCTGGGGCGGCCTCATCCGTTCGCTCGGGATCCAGCCCGATTAGGCCCAGGCATTCCGTTCGGTGCCGCGGTCCTGGGCCGCCCGCTCCAGCGGCGGCGCCCGGTACACCAGCACCTTCAGGGACCGGTCTTCGGA